>JBITAJ010000012.1:0-313163 GCA_044440125.1 Sedimentisphaeraceae bacterium JB056
TTTGTAATTTTAAATGGAATTTCGTGTTGTGAATATGATTAGAAAAATTTGCTGCTATTTTACTGGAGCATATTTTGTAATTCCTGTTTGTTTGTCGATGACCAGTATATTGCTATTGTTTTTTATTTATTATGCACATGGGGTCTTGATAATTCAGTATCCTCAATTAACGGAAAATACTGGTTGGTTGATAATACTGTTTCACATATATATGTTTCTGAATATGTTTTTAATAATCGTTTGTTTAATTGTTATTCCCATATTAATATTTACGAAGAAATATAATACAGTAAAGTGTTTTTGGTCAGTTTTGTTGTTTAGCTTGACTCTTATAGGCTTTTTTTATTTTTTGAACGCTGATTATGTAACAATCGCAGCTATAAAGAAAATAGATTCTAAATTGAATTTTGCTAAATTATTCAAAACTTTTGATAACGAAGCTATGCAGATTCCTATAGGCTCTGGCAAGACTTACACTGCAAGAAATGAGGTTTTACGTTCAGTACTAAATGGTGTGCACCCAGACTACATTGCTTTGCATCGATTATCTGATAACAATTATATTTCTCGGGTTATTTTTATTGATCAGTTTGATACTATTGCAGGTTATGAATTGATAATGGTTAAGGAGCCTATGGAAGAGGTTAGTCTTGAAACTGTTATGCATAGATCAAAGCCACTTTATAAATTCAGCAAAGGAGTATTGTTGTATAATTTAGATTCAACCTCTATAGTACTGCCTAATGAACAAACTCAAAAGATTAAATTAGGTGGTTTTTTATTGGCTTATTTCTTTATACTTTGTTTGATTTTAAAGTTATCGAAGAATAAAATGTCCTTTAATTCTCTAAAAAAGAGAGGAAGCCCAAGAAATGAAAGCAAAAAAGAGACCTGACCCCTTTAATTGTGCTCCCTGACCCCTTTAATTGTGCTCCGAACAGTATTGGACCTGACCCCTTTAATTCATGCCGACGTTTTTATCTTCTTTTTTGCCACAAATGAAATTATGGCTAAAACCTGCGCATGCGCAAGTTAGGATTTGGTTAGATGTTAGCAAGTAGACTATTAGGATGCATAGCAAATGGGGTGCCGAACAGTATTGGACCTGACCCCTTTAATTCATGCTGACCCCTTTAATTCATGCAAACTCTCTTGCCTGGGATTATAACGGTGCTCTGACTTCCAATCTATCCTCTTCGATTGTGCGAAATCCTGATGGACAGATTCAGTCAGCGGTTGTAGGCAGTGATTCGATTGCCTGTAAATATACCCCTGATGGAGATATGATACTAAAGACCATCTCAGACGGCACAAACTCCGCTACTGAAAAATACATCCTTGATATTACAGGTAAATACCCGGTTGTATTGCTTGTTATAGATACCAGTGATGACAGCATAACCAACGAATATTTCTATGCCGACAAAGACCTGCTCGCTCAGGAAACCAGTGGCGAGAAATATTTCTATCTCAAAGATCGCCTCGGCAGTGTTCGGGCTATGATTGATGATACCGGTTCTATTGTAAACAGCTATGCATATAAACCTTACGGCAAAGTCTTCGAAAAAACTGAGACAATAGAAAACCGTTTCCAATTTGCAAGCTATCAGTTAGACGATACAACTGAACTATATTACCTAAACGCAAGATGGTATGACCCAGTAATCCAAAGATTCACCAGCCGTGATCCCGTGCGAGGTTATTTCAATCAGCCACAAACACTGCATCAGTATTTGTATTGCTTGAATAACCCAGTTAACCGCATTGATCCCGATGGACGATTTGCTACGTGGATGCGAGCTAAAGAAGCAAGTGTTAAAGTAGGAATTCAAGCTTGGGCTTTTAACAAAATACAGGTGGGTTCAACAATTGCAAACGCTACGCTTTCTGGTACAATTAATGCAATGTCTGGACCTTCAAATGTAAATCGTGGTGCCTTGTTTGCTATGGGTTTCATGAGTGGTTTTATAGAATCAACGGCATACTACAAAACAGGTAGCCTAACATTGGCAACTAGTTTGGGAGGAGCTTTCCAAGCAGGTGCCAACCACGCATTGTCAGAAGAAAATAAAATATCTGTAGAAGGAGCAATGATGATTGGATTTGGAGCGGGTTTAGGAGCTTTAGAGGGGTTTGGGCTTTCAAAAATCCCAGGTTTAAGTGCAGATACAATAAAGTTTTGGATAACTTCAAGAACTGCTGATGTTTGGATAAATGCTTTTGATGCTATCGGTGATTTATGTCAGGATATAAATGGTGAAAATTAAAACTAACAAAGACGAAATAATTAAATCAATATTTTGTTGGATCTTAACAATATTAACTTCACTAGTAGTGATAATAATTGCTATTTATAACTCAGTGTCGGCGTTTAACAAAGCAAGTACTGAAACAACTGAGAAAGTTTTATTACTAATAGGTTCTGTGGTGATGTTATACGTTTCAATTAGAGCAATTGAGACATCCTTAGGTTTTATACCCAAATTACATTCAATTATAGGCTTGTATATAAATATTAACGATAACGAGTTAACTTTTAAGAAAGAGAAAACTAATAGGGAAATTGAAATTAACGAATCAGATATTCTGCTTATTTTCGATAATACCAGAATTGCAAGCAAAGATTGTTTGTATATAGTTTTTAGATATAAACAATTAGTTTACGAAGTTCTGTTATTCAAGAAACACTTGACTTATAGTAGCGTTGATTTTAATGATTTTTTAAGACTAAAATCATATTTTGCAAAAAATGATGAAGACTCAAGAAGATTACTAATAAATCTCTTGGGAGAAAATTTTCAAGATAATATCGAAGAATTTAATTTTGATAAGTTTTAGAAAATTGGACTGGAAATGGCGTATATTAATCTATTTATATAACGTAAAGATTTGTAAATTATATACATGAGATTTAATGGCATAAAAACTCTTGGCACACTTGCTTCTTGTGCAGATCAGGATGGGCAGAAGGTAGCCATTAATGTTTATGATAATCAGACTACGCCGCAGGTTGTCTACCAGATGCAGTATAGCTATGATTCTGCAGGCAGACTCACTTTTGTTTATAATGGCAATCCGATAGAATTTACAACCAGCTATCTTGCCTCTTTGGGCTATGATGATAATGGTAATCGCTCTAATCTTGCGTATTATATAGAAGGAAGTGGGCTTGGTGATACGGTGGCAATCGATTATGACTACGGTATGCAGAACAGGCTTACCGGCTACACTGCAACCGGTGTAACATTCAGCCTTGACGCCGATGGAACCGGCGATGTCGATGGGCTTGGAAGACTTACCGGGGCTACTGAAACAATCGGAGCTAATACCTATGTGTTAGACTATGATTATAACGACAGAAGTAAGCTTACAAACTGGCAGATCAATACAACTACGGGCAGTTACGGATATGACCTTGCCGGTAATATCACAAGTGACGGCACAGATACCTACAGTTATACAGGCGATTTATTAACCTCTGTTGGTTCAAACTCACTTGCCTGGGATTATAACGGTGCCCTGACTTCCAATCTATCCTCTTCGATTGTGCGAAATCCTGATGCACAGATTCAGTCGGCTGTTGTCGGCAGTGATTCGATTGCCTGCAAATATACTCCCGATGGGAGAATTAAAGGGGTCAGGTCTCTTTTTCTGAGTAATCGGATAGACTTGACAGTTTTTGCTTTGCTTAAACCTCTGTCCCAAAGGGTTTTCGCGATAGTCGTATTCCATGAACGAAGATTGTTACATCTCCATTTGAAAATAACTGTTCTGGCAAGCGGGTTAGTGTTGCGGTAAAAAAATTGACTATATGGTTGTGATTTGTTATCATGATTTGTGGTATGGGAGAAATTTATTTTGCCGCGGGCTTTAACTGGGCTTTCAGATGCGGCGGGATATTTTGTTAAATGCCTTTTAATAAAAGCGTTAAACATATTTGTATTTCAGAGGAAAGAGAGAAATGGGAAAACATAACGATCAAACTGCGGGCGTTGATATTACTATCGTTTTATGCGGTCAGGCGGGGCAGGGAATCCAAACCGTAGAATCACTTCTTACTAAAACCCTTAAGCTTGCGGGCTATAATGTGTTTGCGACAAAAGAGTATATGTCGAGGGTCAGAGGAGGATTAAATTCAACATTGATAAGGGTTTGTGACAAACCTGTTGATGCATATTGTCACCGAATTGATATTCTGGCGGCTCTTGAGGCCGGAGCAGTAGATCATCTTGGCTCGAGGGTCAGTGATGATACCATAATAATCGGCAATGCGGATTCCTTAAAAAGTGAAAACGACAATATAGGCGATAAATATGATATCGCTTTTACAGATATTGCCAAAGATGTCGGCGGCAAAGTGTATTCCAATACAGTAGCTGCCGGAGTAGTGCTTGCCATTCTTGGGATCGATAAGGAAATTTTTGATAATGAGATCCGGAATTTCTTTGAAGGCAAGGATGAGGACATCATAAATACCAACATTGAAGCTTCAAAGGCCGGTTACAGGGCATCAGAGAAGGGGTTCGGAGAAAGCAAATACAATCTTGGCAAGAGACAGACCGATGAAAACGCTGATCGGCAATTATTGATTAAAGGCGCTCAGGCAATCGGTCTTGGCGCAATAGCTGGCGGCTGCAATTTCATATGTTCCTACCCAATGTCTCCTTCAACCGGTGTTCTGGTATTCCTTGCCGGGCAGTCAAAAGAATTCGGCATACTTGCCGAGCAGGCTGAGGATGAAATATCTGCGATAAACATGGCCATAGGAGCCTGGTATGCGGGAGCAAGGGCGATAGTAACGACTTCCGGAGGCGGTTTTGCACTTATGGGAGAGGGACTGAGCCTTGCCGGAATTATTGAAAGCCCCGTGGTTATTCATCTTGCGCAAAGACCGGGACCTGCAACCGGACTTCCTACGAGAACCGAACAGGGTGATCTTGAGCTTGCACTATATTCAGGACACGGAGAATTTCCAAGAGTGATACTGGCTCCGGGAACTATTGAGGAGGGGTTTAAGCTTACGGCAAGGGCGTTCGAAGTTGCTGACAAATGCCAGGTGCCGGTTATAATCCTTACAGACCAGTATTATATGGATTCCTACTATAATATAGAGCCGTTTGACACAGAGGGTGTCAATTCTGCTAATCATATCACGGAAACTTCTGCTGATTATAACAGGTATGAATTGACTGATGACGGCATATCGCCGCGAGGAATACCCGGCTTGAGAGAGGGCTGCGTATGTGTTGACAGTGATGAACATGATGTCAGCGGGCATATTACCGAGGATTTTGATGTCAGGGTTCAAATGGTTGACAAGCGGCTGAAAAAACTTGATTTGATTCTGGAGGATTCGTTGCCGCCGGATATTTACGGCTTGGATGATTACAAAAATCTTATCGTTTGCTGGGGTTCAACGGTAAACATTGTAAGGGAGGCGGTGGAGAGGCTGGAGGATGAAACTGTTGCAGTGGCTCATTTTATGCAGGTTTATCCTTTGCCGAAAAACATTTCTGAAATACTCGAAAAGGCAGAAAAAGTAATCGTTGTGGAGAATAATGCGACGGGGCAGTTTGCTAAATTGCTATGGACCCAGACGGGTATCAAGCCTACAGACAGTATATTGAAGTATGATGGAATCGCATTTGCTGTCGATCAGCTCAGCGGTCAGATAGCCGAGACAATAAAGGGAGAAGACAAATGAGTGATAATAAATTCAACATCGAAGGTATAGATATCGCATGGTGCGGCGGATGCGGCAATTTCGGAATACTTAAAGTACTCAAAGAGACTTTTCAGGAGATGGAGCTTGACCAGAATAAGCTTGTGATGGTATCTGGTATCGGGCAGGCCGCCAAGATACCGCAGTATGTTAAGTGTAGCTATTTCAATGGTTTGCACGGAAGGGCACTGCCTCCGGCAACCGCGATAAAGGCCAGTAACCCAGAACTTACTGTGATTGCTGAAAGCGGTGACGGTGATATGTATGGCGAAGGGGGCAATCATTTTATTCATGCTATCCGCCGCAATCCGAATATAACAAATATCGTGCATAACAATATGGTTTACGGACTTACCAAAGGGCAGGCATCGCCTACGAGCCAGAAGGGTTTTACTACACCGGTGCAGGTCGGCGGCGTGATTCTGGAGCCGTTTAATCCGCTTGCGGTTGCGTTATCTCTTGGAGCGGGTTTCATTGCCAGAACTTTTATCGGCAACAGTGAGCTTACGAAAGAGATATTCAAACAGGCTATAAACTACAATGGTTATGCTTTGGTGGATGTATTTCAACCATGTGTAACATTCAATAAGACAAATACTTATCAATGGTATAAGGAAAACACTGTCGAGCTGGATTCTTCTTATGATTCTTCGGATAAGGCCGCGGCATTTGAGCAGGCCTGCCGTGATGATAAGCTGCCGATAGGTGTTTTCTACAAAGATGAAGATAAAAGACCATTCGAAGAAAACACCGGTATATATGCTGACGATGCTTCTCCTTTATTTAGAAGAGAAGTGGACAAATCCAAACTGAAAAGCTTGCTAAACAGTTTTGCATGATGATTTGCACAGCCGTAAGTTTTAATTCCCTACGTTTTTGGTTATTATTTATTTTGTAACATCGCCTTTGTTCAATATAATAGAGGCCTAATTATATCTATTAATTAAGGGGTATTGATGGTTAAATTGAAGAAAGAGCTACGGTTAGGTGATGTTTTTTGTCTTGCTTCGGGGGCTATGATCAGTTCTGGGCTGTTTGTCCTTCCCGCAATAATTTATGCTATGGTTGGCCCGGCGGTAGTGCTTATCTACCTGTTCAGTTCAGTTCTAATCATACCTTCAGTGCTAAGTCAGGCTGAGCTTGCCACCGCAATGCCAAAGGCCGGCGGTACCTACTTTTATGTAGCACGGTCTCTGGGGCCGGCGTTTGGTTTCTTTACCGGCTTGGCCAACTGGTTCTCGGTTACTGCTAAAAGCGCTTTTGCAGTTGCCGGTATCGCGGTTTTCTGCAAATATATACTTGAGATGACAGGCTTCCTCTCCGGCAACGATTTCTATTCTCTGCTTATAACCAAGGGTGTTTCGGTGGGATTCTGCATCCTCTTTATCATCCTGAATATTTACAGTGTCAAATCAAGCTCGGGATTTCAGATATATCTTGTATGGGGTTTACTGATCATTCTGGTGTTTTTTATTCTCAGTTCGTTTCGGATGGTTGATTTGAGCAGGTTTCACCCATTTTTTGTACCAGATTTAAGCTTTGGACTTTTCATCAGCGCGACAGCTACGGTATTCGTCAGTTACGGCGGCCTTGTCAACATAGCGGCGGTGGCTGAGGAGATTAAAGAGCCCAAGCGCACATTGCCTTTGGGTATGTTTCTGGCATGGTTCATTATATCCGGGCTTTATTTTATCGTTATCGCGGCGGCTGTAGCGGTAGTACCTGCCGAAGAATTGGCGTCAAGCTTGATGCCAATATCGACAGCGGCAATGCGAACGACTTCGTTGGTGGGTTTTTTGCTGGTATCTTTGGCCGCGATGCTTGCTTTCATAACGACGGGTAATGCGGGACTTATGGCTGCGTCGAGATCGCCTTTGGCAATGAGCCGTGACAAATTGCTGCCGCCGATTTTTTCCAAAATAAGCCATAAATACCAGACCCCTTATGTCGGCATACTGACTACCGGCTCGTTTATGCTTATATCACTTATACTTCTCGACCTCGAAACACTCGTCAAAACGGCTTCTTGTCTGATGCTGATGCTGTATTTGCTTGTGAACGTGTCGGTTGTAATAATGAGAGAAAGCCGGATACTTTCCTATCGCCCGACTTTCAAAAGCCCGTTTTATCCGTATATTCAGATTGCTGCGGTAATAATATATACACTTCTTATGGCTACTCTGGGACTGGTGCCGGTGGCAATATCGCTGTGCGTGATGCTCTTTTCGTTTTGTTGGTTCCTGCTTTATCTTTCAAAGAGAGTTGGCAAAAACGCCGCTCTTATGCATATAGTGGACAGGATTACAGATAAGGCCATCAAAACCATTCATTTGGAAAACGAGCTTCGCGATATTCTTATCGAACGCGACAGCATTACAGAAGACAGGTTTGACGGTTTGATAAAAGACTGTCCGATACTCGACCTCGAAGACGACTGCAGCTTCGAGCAGGCTTTCAAAAGAATATCCGAAAGAGTAAGCGAGACAATAGGTTACGACCGCGAGTTGTTCTACAAAAAACTTTGTGCTCGTGAGGCCCAAGGGTCGACAGTAATAATGCCCGGCCTTGCCATTCCTCATGTTATTATAGAAGGCGATGGCATTTTTGAGGTGATGATGGTGCGTTCTAAGGCGGGTATAAAGTTTCCACATTCCGAGGGATTAGTAAATTGCATATTTGTGCTTACCGGTACGCTTGATGAACGTAATTATCATCTTAGAGCTCTGATGGCAATAGCACAAATTGCTCAGGGGCAAGACTTTAAAGATGATTGGCTTAATGCTTCTGATATCGAAGTACTCAGGAATGTTATTTTGCTTGCAAACAGGAAAAGAGAATCTTAAAGAGATTGTCAGGATTAATGCTTGATTGACTGATAGTTTTAATTATCATTTTCTCAGATAAAAGAAACGCCTGTAAATGAAGTTAAATATTGCAAGAGTAACATGGAAAACGTATCCCCATCGAGTATATTGAACCCTGACAAAGACGAATATTACATGCTTGAAGCCATAAAACTGGCTACAAGGGCAGAAGATGACGGCGATGTTCCGATTGGGGCGTGTATTGTTTATGGCGAAAGAATCATTGCTCGGGCTTGGAATCAGCGGGAGCTTCTGCAGGACCCGACCGCTCATGCCGAGATGATAGCACTTACTCAGGCTTCCGAGCATATTGGAAGCTGGCGGCTGCACGGCTGTACGATGTATGTTACGCTTGAGCCGTGTTCGATGTGTGCCGGGGCGATGGTGCTTGCACGGATGGATCGGCTTGTTTACGGCTGCCGTGATCCCAAGACCGGGGCGGTTGGTTCGCTTTATAATATAGTGCAGGATGATAGGCTCAATCATCGATTAGAGGTCAGGGAGGGCGTTTTGGCGGAGCCTTGTTCTTTGATGCTCTCTGATTTTTTCAGGAGAAGAAGAGAGCAGAAGGCGCGTGAAAATAAAGACAATTAATATATTGTGGGCAGCAGTAATTTGCCGCTTGCAAAAAGGGGGGCGTTTTGTATAATTGCCACCCTGTATTTTACCTCGTGGAGAGGTGTCCGAGTGGCTGAAGGTGCACCCTTGGAAAGGGTGTGTGCGGTTCATAGCCGCACCGGGGGTTCGAATCCCCCTCTCTCCGTTAAGCAAAACAAAAAGGCTGCAAGTTCATGATTTACAAGAACTTGCAGCCTTTTCTCGTTTTTTTACTTCCCCTATGCTCTCAAAATACCTTTGAAATAGCGTGCTTTACGTGCCAGAAAACCTTGTTTCTAATCTATTACTGTGTATGAAGCATCATATAGAGTATTAGATAATAGTTTCGTTTTCCATGTTTGCTGTTAGAATTTTCTTGTCTGATTCGCTAAATTGATCTCTCCATTTGCCTGGTGATATGTTGTAGTTTTTCTTGAATAGCCGTGTGAAAAAATTTACGTCTTCATATCCGCACATTTGTGAAACTTGTGTCACAGTCATATATGGATTAAGAAGATTTTTACGTGCAAACTGCATTCTAAGTTTTTGTTGATATGCTATTGGGCCACAACCAAGATGTTTATTGAATAATGTGCCTAGATAGCTGCTGCTTAAATCCAATGTTTCTGAAAGCTGTTCAAGATTTAACGGTTGAGTAAACTTTTCCTGTATTATTTCGATGGCACGTCTTAATTTGGGATGCATAATTGTAGCAGTTTTCTGATGATGCTCGATATTGCTCAGCCTTGACAAAATTGATCTTAGTATGCCTGAAACCTCTTGTGAATATCTCTTATTGTCGTATATGACGGTATGCAGATCTATAACATCGTCAACCCACCTGATTATATAAGGTTCGTTTTTTAGATATATTGTTCTAAAGTTCAGGTCAAAGCTATCAGGGCCATAGCTAAATCCAATATATGATGTACCGACAATTTCATTTTCAGATTGTAGGTGGGGTGTGTTTGGAGGAATCACAAAAATCGTGCCTGTATTACCTGTCAATACCTTGTTCTGTGCCTGGATAGTACAATGTCCCTGTGTTACCAAAATAAGTTCGGTAAAATCGTGAGCATGGGTTTGTACATTTGCTGACCTTAAAAATCGACCTGCAATATTGATTTGAGGGCGATTGTACGTTTTTTCGATTTTTCGCTCTTTTAAGATCATCTTTATACCTTTGTATAGTACTGTTATGGGTAAATAATTATAGTTATTGTATTGTTTTTGGGCTAAAAACGCAACTTAAAAGTGGTTTTATGCTAAAGTAAAGTTGTTTTGTTACTTGTGTTAAATGGCTGTCTGATGTTATAATACTTCCAATGCTCAAAGGGGCAAAAGATATAGTAAACTATAAAAAGGAATAGGCTGATGCGAAAAACTTATAAACTTATCGTGTGTAAAGGTTTTACTCTTATAGAGCTTCTTGTGGTTATATCCATTATTGCTATCCTGATGTCAATAATGATGCCGAGTTTGCAAAAAGCAAGACAACAGGCGAAATTGGCAATCTGTGCGAATAATCAGCACCAGCTAATTTTAGGGGTGACTTCTTATCAGTCTGATTTTTATGATTTCCCACCCTCAATTCAAGGTAAAATATGGGGCACTAATAATGTGTGGACTCAACCCTACCGCCTTAATTATTTTCCAAAACCGGTATATCAAAACGATAGCGGGTTTGCAGGTGGTGTAATGAGTGAATTTTTAGAACCATATATCAGTGATGCAATGATTTTTGGTTGCCCAATGTCACCACCTAGAAAAAATTATAGCGTAAGAAGTGCAGTTAGTGGTAAGGAGTTGGATTACCAGCAAGCCTATCTTTCTGGTGAAATAAATTACGTTGACGCATCTTATTGGCAGTTATGGAATTATAGAGGATTTAATTCAGTATTTAATCCTAAAAAGTTTATAGGCCCTGGCAAAAAATCAAAGATGACTCTTCTTACCTCTGATGTTTTGTGCTGGAATGATGTTGCTGCCGGACTTCCAAATATGTGGTTGTCAAGCCATCGTAACATTAAAAAAGGATCTATGAAAGCAAGAAATGATGTCTTTTATGCTTGGGAGGATGCGGAAAAGATAAAGCCTGATAATATAAATATGAATGCAGGTTATTCTGATGGACATGTCGAAAGATTCAAGTCATCAGACACTTATGAAATGAGATTAGGTAGTGACCTTAAATGTTATATTCCAACTAAATTTAATTAACCTTTTTAGGAGATCTTACAATGTTGTATGCAAAGAATGTATTGGGATTAGTTACGATATTTTTAATGATATTCAGTTGTCTGAGTTATGCTCAGTTACCTGTTACAGATGGTTTGGCTTTACATCTTGAACCGTCTGGGATTGTGGAAAGTGAAGTTGAAGGTGTAATGCATGTTACGGCATGGCTTGACAGCTCAGGTAATGGGTATGATGCCGGGCCTACTCCTGATCCTTTAGAATTACCAGTTAAAATTGTTGATCCTATGACCGGTTTAGATATGGTGCACTTTGAAGATGATGGGCTTTTAATACCTTCAGATTCTAATTCATTAACTCCAAAGACAGATGGTATTACTATTCTTGTTGTAGCCAATACTGATGAAGCTACTGCTAATCAGTACTATATTCAGAAGGCGAACACTGGCTCAACAGTAGAAGGCTGGAGTGTTAATATGGTTGACAGAGGTCGTCTTGGCAGTCGTATCTGCGGTAAAGGTGGAACCGATGATGAAAACAGAGGATGGCTCTATAAATATCGCGGCACTACTGACAGAGTTATTGTGACGACTATTTTCTATTATGATCAAGGAACAAATATCGGTGAAGTATATGCTGCCGTAAATGGCGATGACACCGGTTATTTATCTAATATATGGTCAGAGCTGTATTACGGAAATTCTAATCCGGATGCGGATGTTGAGATTGGTAACCTTTTCTATGGTGATATAGCTGAGATCATAATTTATGACGCAGAGTTAAGCCAGACAGAGCTTGAATCAATGTACACTTATTTGTCAAATAAATATTATATTGATACGCCATTTTCCACTGGTTGTGAAGCAGTATGGGCTGCCGGTGAAGGCGAAGAAGCTGATGTTAATAAGGACTGCTTGATAAATATTGATGATTTTGTAGAAATGGCAAATAATTGGCTGCTTAGCTATTAATACGGACTGTAATTACATGTGATATTAAAGGAGCCTTTGATGGTACCGATATCTCAGGCTCCTTGTTTATGAATCCAAAAACGATTTGAGTAATATTAAATGAATACTAAGAAGATAATACTTGATACTGACATAGGTACGGATGTAGATGATGTATGGGCCTTAGGGTTGCTGTTAAAAAGTCCTGAGCTTGATCTGAAATTAGTTACCACCGTAAATGGGGATACCATATACAGATCTAAAATCGTTGCAAAATTCTTGCAACGGGCAAATCGTTGTGATATACCGATAGGCATTGGTTGTGCAGATGATAATAAACTCAACCGACAATGGCAGTGGGTTGAGAATTATGATATAGAACAATACCCCGGTAAAATTTATTATGATGGTGTTCAGGCCATGATTGATATGGTGATGAGTTCTTCGAAGCCTGTTACGATAATATCTATCGGACCTTTGACTAATATTGCCGAGGCAGTTAAAAGATGCCCTGAGATTACTCAAAATGCGGAAATTATTGGTATGCACGGCAGTATAAAAAGTGGAAAAAATGCTATTCCCGGTAAAGTAGCGGAATATAATGTGTTGCAGGATGTAGAGTCTGCGAAGCTGGTTTTTAAGCAGGATTGGAATATAACCATAACTCCGTTGGATACTTGCGGTATTGTGAAGTTTAGAGGTGAAAAATATTCACTGCTGAAAAATAGTGACTCTTCTTTAGTAAAGGATATTATCGAAAATTACAGAATTTGGGATATAAATGCGAAAATAGGTAATTTTGAGGTAGAAAGTTCTATACTGTTTGATACTGTTGCGATATATTTAGGTTTTACAGATGAATATCTGAATATGGAGAGAATTAAACTTGTAATTGATGGTTCTGGTTTCATGAACGAAACTGATAATGGTAAAGATATTAATGTTGCAATCAGTTGGAACGATCTTGAAGGATATGAGGAT
The DNA here is from genome assembly GCA_044440125.1 of Sedimentisphaeraceae bacterium JB056. Lineage (GTDB taxonomy): Bacteria > Planctomycetota > Phycisphaerae > Sedimentisphaerales > Sedimentisphaeraceae > JBITAJ01. Next base: position 13,311 of record JBITAJ010000012.1, read on the forward strand.
TTTCTAATAGAACGTTATCTGAGCAATCCAAAAGGAAAGACTAAGATTGACAGTGTTGAAACTCAGAACGTTCTTGTTTCCGAGTAATTATAGTCTGAGATTTTATAGGAAATTATGTAATGAAAAAGAGTAATAGATTCATATTTTGTGCTGTTTTAATTCTTATCAATATTTCTTTTGCTGCAGAGCCATTATTTCAATCAAGTCTGCTTTTTGAACGTCAAACAAAGGAAGATCATTATCGTGGCCCTCGAATCATACAATTGCCATCGGGGCGAATAGTTGTCGGGGCAACGTTGAAGCTTGGGCATATGCGAGATACTGGTGGTGTTGATGAAGGACGTTTTAAATATAGTGATGATGATGGCCAGACATGGCAAACTACAGAGAAATATAAAATTGGAGATGTTGTCGACAGCAATACCGGCAAGATCTGGAGTATTTCCCATGATTGGCCAATGAATGATGCTGAAGGTAATCCTATGACAGAGACATGGATGATCAATAATACCCAAAAAGGTATCGCTATTGGATCAACCATGGAAATATCTTCAAGCAGTGATGGTGTAAACTGGGAAAGCAAAGATATTACTGATAAGTTTTTCACCTATACTAATGGCGGCCTTGCATGGTTTATTGGTCACGGTATTCAGCTTGAAAAGGGGAAGTATGCTGGCAGATTGATTATTCCGGGTAGATATTTTGGCAAAGAGTGGGATCATTGCGGGCCAAGTATGCATAATACATTGGCTTATAGTGATGATGATGGCAAGACATGGAATTGGGGCGGCAGTGCACAAGGTTACACAGGAGAAGCCTGTATCGTTGAACTTTCAGATGGTTCTGTTTATATGAGTAACCGTAATCATAATCCAGAGACAGCAGGTTATCGTTCATATTGTATAAGTAAAGATGGCGGCAAAACATTCACCGAATTCGGTGTAGAAGAGGAATTGCCAGAGCCAAGATGTCATGCCTCTATGGTTAGATATTCTTTTCCGGAAGAAAAAACAAATACTCCAGGCAGAGTTTTATTCTTAAATCCATCTGTGAGAATTCCGGGTACCTCAATTGCACCTAAGAATGGTCGAAAAAATCTTACTGTCAAACTCAGTTATGATGATTGCAAGACATGGCCTGTATCGAAAACAATTGACGCCGGCATGGGTGGTTATTCTGATATGATTGTTACTAAAGACGGTACAGTTATCTGTGTATTTGAATCTGGTAAAGAAGAGATTTATGCAGAGGATATTACACTTATAAGGTTTAATGTTGAATGGCTTGAATCCGGCTTTGAACCCAAAATGAAATAATTAATTCTGAGTATAATGAAAAAGCTAATCATATCTTTATTGCTACTTTTTTCTTCTGTTGTTTTTGCTTCCAATAACTTTAAGGTTACTCAGCATGATGGCTTTGATAATATAGGTTACGAATTTGGAGCAAGCGGAATTTTGAAGTTTGCCTCTGGTTATGAAGAACAGCCGGAAATAGTAAGCGATATATCACTTGATGTCAAAAATGCAGTAGCATTTGGTCAGTCTGATATAGCTATTTTCTGCGATGATGGAACTATTTACTGTTTTAATGCTATAACAGAGACTCTGCGGGTTCTTGAAAGACCTGAGAATCTAACGCCTGATATGGATGCCAACTTGACTACAGATCAAGTTCTTAAGTTTTTGGGTTCATCTAAGCCGAACTTTGGTCTGTTAAATTACACCGTACTTGGCGTTTACCTTGCAATCCTTGTTGGGATGGGATTTTATTTTTCAAAACATGAAAAGAGTACGGACGATTTCTTTCTTGCTGGCAGACGTATTCCGTCCTGGGCGGCAGGCCTGAGTATTTTCGGCACTCAGTTAAGTGCGATTACTTTTATGGCTGTACCTGCCAAAGCGTACAGCTCAAATTGGCAATATTTTTTAGGCAATATTGCAATCGTTTTAGTAGCAGCTCCTGTGGCCGCATTCATCTTTATTCCTTTTTACAGAAGATTGAATATTACTACAGCATATGAATATCTTGAAAAACGATTCAACCTTGCTGTACGTCTTTTTGCAAGTGCGATTTACATTGTAATGCAATTGTTGCGAATGGGTATCGTATTGTTTCTGCCGGCCTTGGCATTATCTACCGTTAGTGGTATCGATGTCAGGTTGACAATATTGCTTATGGGTATTTTGTGTACCATTTATACAGTGCTTGGCGGTATAGAAGCCGTTATCTGGACCGATGTAGTTCAAGTTATAGTTTTACTTGCAGGTGCATTGTTGTGTCTGTTTGTAATAATCGCAGATGTTGGTCATGATGTGGTTGGTATGACACAAGTGGTATATGAGCAGGGCAAATTGTCGCTTGGTGATATGCGGCTGGATTTCTCTTCGCCTACACTTATAGTAGTGTTAATTATGATGCCTTCTATGTTTTGTCCTTATGTTACAGACCAAACTGTGGTTCAGCGTTACCTGACAACCAAAGATGAAAAGCAAGCAAAGAAATCTTTATGGATCAACGCCTGGATGACTATTCCTGCAACAGTTTTGTTTTTTTCGCTTGGAACTTTTCTTTATATGTTTTATTGCGATAATCCTGAAAAGTTAGATGCTGGAATGAGCAATGATTCTATTTTGCCATGGTTTGTATTGCAGGAGCTGCCTGCAGGTATTTCTGGTCTTTTAATAGCAGGTGTTTTTGCAGCAGCTATGAGTAGTTTGGATAGCAGTATGAACAGTGTTTCTGCCGCAATAGTCTCAGACTTTGTTGTACGCTTTAAATCATCTATATCAGAACACAGGCGTTTGGTTTTGGCCAGGATTCTTACTGTGATATTAGGAGCTTTTGGTACTATCACCGCTTTAGTGATGACTGCATATGATATTAAATCATTCTGGGACTGTATGGTTAAAGTTGTTAATCCATTCTTAGGAGCGCTTGGCGGGCTATTCTTGCTTGGTGCGATTACGAAAAAATGTAATGCCACAGGGGGGCTTACAGGTATTATATTGGGTGTTGTTGTGTTATATATTATCCAAGCCGAAACTTCGCTTCACTTCTTCCTGTATATGCCTATAGCGGTTGTTGTTACTTTTGTTATAGGTTTCATTGTCAGTCTGGTAACCGGTTCGAATAAGAAAGATATGACCAATCTAACCTTAACTACTATGGTTGAAACAGAGAATTAAGAAAGAATAAGTTATAATGGTCAAAAGATTAAATAGTGATCATCTTTACGCCATTTAATAATGATTTCTCAGTCGATTTAGGTGAATTAAATATATAATATATTTAATTCATCACCCTTGTGTTTCTATTTAGAAAAAATGATATCAGATAAAGTTTGTAGCGTTTAGGAATAACGCAATGAAACCAATTTGTAAAAAAATTTGGAGAAATAATATGGCAAGACGAATGATATTTATAATCTTATGTGTAATATGTTCGAATATTTCTGTTTTTTCTGCAGTATTGGCATATGAGGGGTTTGATTATAGTACTAGCGGGCTTAATGGTCAAAGTGGTGGTACAGGCTTTTCTGGTTCATGGTCAGCAACTGGTGTAGAAACATCTGCAGGCAGTTTATCTGCTCCTTCTGCCTATGGCTTAAGTACAACAGGCGGGAAAGTGGCGGCTGATATGAGCGGAACCAGTATGAGGAGATTTCTAAGTACAGGTCTAAATTTGAATCCAGCTTCACAGACAACATATTATCTGAGTATGCTTTTTGAAAGACAGGATTCTAGTAATGATGGATCAGGAGAGTGGATATCAATTTTCAGATTAAAAAATTCCAGCAACCAGCAAATACTTAAATTCACAACAGGAAGCGGTGAAAATATTAGTATTACAGATGACAATGCTACCGATTTTTTTACCAAGCCGGATTGTTTTGAAATTGGCAAAACTTATTTAGTTGTAATGAAGATAGAGGCAAGAAATGATGGATTCGATAATGCTTATATTAAATTATTCGATGAAGACACCGCGTATATTACAGATGATTTGGATTATCTAAATAGTGATGTGCATATATCTTTTGACAGCAGCTCTACTATAACGAATATAACAACAGATTTTGGTACTAATCAAAATTATGTATATTTCGATGAGTTTCGCATTGGCACTGCATGGGCAGATGTTGTAGGCGGTGATTTTGTTCCTAAGTTGGCGTATGAAGATTTTGATTACGGGACTGCCGGCTTAAATGGTCAAAACGGTGGAACAGGATTTAACGGAGCCTGGACAGCATCAGGTATTGAAACCAGTTCTACAAGTTTGGCAGCTCCTGCAGGATATGAGTATGTACCATCTGGTGGTGATGTTGCTGCTGATAATTCTGGTCAGGAAGCCAGGCGTGAATTTGCGTTCGATATTAATTTGGATCCTGAAGTTGGAGACAACTTGGTTTATTACTTTAGTGTGTTGTTCAAGAAGATAGATACCACTGGTGATCAGGAATCTAATGAATATATTCAGCCTATAAGGTTATTAAACAGCAGCAATACCGTTATTGTTGACTATATTATTGGTAGTAATGAATCTGTGGCTACTATGATAAATGGCGGCGTGGCAGTTGCTACCTCATCTGACTACATAGAAAAAGATCAAACTTATTTATTAGTAGGCAAGCTCCTTTGTCGAGGCAGCAATACCCCTCAGTATTTGGATACCGATGATGTTAGTTATATAAAAGTTTTGAAGGTTGGCACGGATACAGTTTATAGCGAGCCTAAAGATGAACAGTATTGGGATTGTATAGCAACTGCAAATTGTAGCGATACTATTAGCAAAGTTGCATTAAAATTCGGAGCCAATCAAACTGCTGTCCATATAGATGAATTCAGAGTTGGAACAACATGGGATCAAGTAGTTAATAATGATAAAGAACTGATTCCACCAATATCTGATTATCTCCGTGATGATTATTTGCATTGCAGCTCTTCAGAGATCAGTCGAATAGAATCTGCAACCGATAAAGGATTAATGAACATCAGGCCAGTTATTTTACCTGAAGGCGAAAATTTTCTCGGAAGCAATTTCCATATGGGTTGGCCAGTTGCGGCTATGAGTGATGATACTATTATCATGCATTCCAGGCGTTTTGTATATCACACAGCTACGACTGAATTCAAACAAACATACCCATCATTCGCTGATGATTATAGCCAGATATTTTACTGTATTTCTAATGATGCAGGTAAAACATGGGGGCCTATGATAGATATTCAGCCGTTTTTTGCTGGTTCTTCTGGAGATACAATTGGCGGAATGATGAATATTGGGACCAACAATAATGATGAATTTATTTTGAGATATAAGGGAATGGCAATTAGTGATGATGGCGGCCAGAATTGGGCATTATCAGAAGGAGCCTTTGATAATTGTAATACGACTGATTCGGAAGGTATGGGACCTATTATCATTAATCATCCGGTTTTTGGATTAATGATGTTTAATGGATCTGATGCTGATGAAGAAGGTACTCCTCCGTGGAAAGCTTATATCAGACGCTCAACAGATGATGGGTTTACATGGGATGACATTTCATGGGACACTTCTAAAGATGGGGATTACGACTACACTTGGCCTAAGGAACCTGCAGCTTTAACTTGGGGGCCTGGACATATTTTGCTTATTTCACGAGACCACAGTTCAGAGTTTCCTGATGATGGCAGTACATGGGCAATGAGTCAGCATTTATATAAATACGAATCTGGGGATACTTTCAGTGCCAGTGATATTGTATTTGAAACTCAGAGGTCAAACATTGAAGGAAATCTCTGGGATAATATATGGGCTAATGATACTGCTGATGTTTCTTATAATCCTGTGACAGGCCGCATTGAAGTATTGCATTGTGCTCGATTTGGCGGCGGTCCAGGCTATGACGGTAATAACACAGAAGTTGCCAAGGAAACACTTAATATTTGGAGTATAGATCCTGACGAATTGCTTGCAGGAAGCAACGTTTGGCGATTTGAAGGTACAATGTTAGTTAGAAATGATCGCCATAGCCCAGCTACTAAAATTGACGGCTTACATCCAGGTTCTGCTGTTATCGATGAGGATAATGACCTGCAGCATATTTATGTCTATGCTGGGGGACACTGCGGTGAAGAAGTTGGTGTTTTTCAGATTGACAGAACTCTCAATACGGGCCAGTTGAGTGCATATTTAAAATCAAGTTTGCCAAATTGTCAATATACTAAAAAGATCACACTCGACTGCGATGATTTATACGATGAGCTTAGTGATGTCATTGTTACTATAAAACTAAACTCAAGCAATATTGTATATAATCAATTTAAGGCTAATGCTGATGATATGTATTTCACAGATTCTCAGCAAAATATATTAAGACACTATATTTACCAATGGAATACTTCTGGCGATTCTTATGTACTTGTCAAAGTTCCTCACCTTGACCCAAGCAGTTCAGATAATCACATATTTATAAACTGGGGTGATTCTAACGCTCACTTCTATGAGTATCAGGAAGAGTTAAATCCTGACTTGGATAGTTTTTCTGTTAGTTTCTGGGTTAAGAACGATACATCGACCGGTCTGTATTATATGGTTAATAAAGGTAATGACAGCAGCAGTTCAGAAGTTGGCTGGAGTTTCTTCCGCGACTCAGCCACTTACAGTAATCGCTTGAGATTCAGAGTACAAGGAAACTATTATGTCAGCAGTGAAAATTTTACGGATACCTCGAACTGGCATCATGTAGCTGGTGTTCTTGACCGGTCTAATAATCTTCTAAAGCTTTACTTGGACTCTGTCTACGCAGGATCATGCAGTATTTCAAGTGTAAGTTCTATTTTCTCTGCTGAAGATTATACTGTTTATTCAGGTTCTTATGGTAATGTTGATGATGTACATATCATACGCCAAGCTCTAACGGCTAACGATATAACTGCTCTTTACAATGCAGGCAGAAACGGAGCCGTTAGCCAAGCTTTCGTTACATTGCCAACCGTTACTATCTCTACTTCAGACTATTATGCGTATGAATCGAATACTGCTAATACAGCCAGTTATACAGTTACTCGTACTGGTAGTACAACAGGTTCGCTTGATGTACACTATTACATGTATAGTACAGCAACAAACGGTGAAGATTACAATAAGCTTTCAGGTACAGTAACAATACCTGCAGGTAACTCTTCGGCAATGATAACTGTTACAGCTATAAATGATACTGAAGATGAATCTTTGTATGAATGGGCAGAGATAAGTCTTTTGGATGGCGTTGACTATGATCTTGGTGCCGCTGCAACAGCATATGCCTATGTAGTTGATGATGATCCTTGAACCCTGGTAGGTGATATTGCTCCCAGTGGCGGCGATGGTATAGTTAACCTAAAAGATTTTACAAAATTTGCATCTGCATGGTTGAGCAATCCTACGGACTCAAATTGGAATATTGAAAGCAACTTATATCCAGAAGAAGGAGACGATGTAATTGATATTCAAGATTTCAGAGTGTTTGTTGAAATTTGGTTATTGGGCTATTAATAGACATTTAATAAAGATGATAAGTTTATTTATTGGTAAGTAAAGGTAGATCGTAGCATGACATCAAAAGAACGAGTTTTGGCATCCATAAATTTCTCGCAGCCTGATAGAGTACCTGTTGATTTTAGCGCAAATAGATGGGTTTTGGAAAAGCTTTATAAGGCAACAGGTATTAATGATTACAGCCAACTTTTAAGGCACTATAACGCTGATATTGTGGATTTGCGTGGCATTGTCGACCCCGTCTATAAAGGTCCGGTTCCTTATATTGATGTTCAGGAAGATGGCATCCGCCAGAATTTTTGGGGTTGGCGTACAAGAATATGTGAAACTGCTACCGGCCCTGAAGAGATGTATGCTGAATTCATTTTACAAAATGCTGACCTGACTCAAGTTGAAAATCATCAATGGCCTCAGGTTGACTGGTTTGATTTTGCTGATTTTTCAGAACGGTTAAAACCATGGTCTGATTTTGCAATCATGGCAAGCGGTGCGAGTATTTGGCAGCATCCATCTTTCTTGAGAAGTCTTGATCAGCTTCTAATGGATGTTGCTCTTCAAGATGAAGCTGGAATTTATGTCATAGATAAATTTGTGGAATTTTATACAAATTATTTTGACAAAATGTTTAGCTCTGCACCAAATCAAATACAAATTCTCAGAATAGCAGACGATATTGGCATGCAGGACAGATTGATATTCAGCCCGTCTCAATTCAACAGCTTTCTTGCACCTCGCTTAAGAAATATTGTTGACATGGCTCATAGCCACAACGTGAAGGTAATGTTCCACTCTTGTGGAGCGGTAGAGCCTTTGATTAATAATATCATAGATATAGGTATTGATATTCTTGATCCGTTACAGATAACAGCTTCTGGCATGGACCCCGATATATTGAAACAGAAATATGGCAGCAGAATATGTTTACACGGTTCTATTGATACCCAATATTTGCTTCCAAACGGTACTCCTGAAGATATAATTGAAAATGTCAAAAAAATGATAACGATACTTTCACCGGATGGCGGCTTTATTCTTTCGCCTACACACATACTTCAAAATGATGTCTCTGTTGAGAATATTGAAGCTCTTTATTCCACTGCCGAGAAATACGGCAGCTATGAAAGTGCTAACTTTGTTTGAAAGTTAAATTTCTAAGGAGACATCTGGTGATAAATGCTAAGCGTTTAGTTTTATATATTTCTGTGGTAACTTTTATTTTGCCGTTTTCAGTAAGTGCTGGGAAAAGTTCAAAGTCTTTTTTTAACTGGACTAACGATTTAATTCTGCCTCCAGCTTCCGGCCAGTCTGAATCATTAGGTGTTGCAGGTCCATTTGCAGGTGTCAGTAATGATGCATTGATAGTTGCAGGCGGAGCTAACTTTCCTAAGCCTTATTGGGGCCAAAATAAAACATGGTTCTCTGATATCTGGGTGACTGAAAAAGAAGATTCTGGATATAAATGGTACACAGGCTTTAAGTTGGACCGGCCAATTGCTTACGGCATGACAGTGACAACTCAGTATGGAGTTGTTTGCATGGGTGGTGCAGATGCCAACCAATGTTTTGCAGATGTTTTTATTCTGAGCTGGGATAAAAATAATAAAAAGATCACAAAAAAAGTTCTACCATCAATGCCTGAAAAATGTGCCTTTGGCAGTGCAACCGTTATTGGTGATAAAATCTATGTTGCTGGCGGACTAAGCTCAGTAAGACTTGATTCCGCAATGAAAAATTTCTGGTTATTGGATTTGTCTAAAAAAGATACAGATGGATTTGCGTGGCAAACACTTACCAAGTGGCCAGGTCCTCAGAGAGCATTTAATGTTACTGTCGCTCAACAAAATAAAGACAGTAATTGTGTTTATGTAATTAGCGGCAGAATGCAAAAAGATCAGACAACTGCATTTTTGAAAGACACCTATGAATATGATCTGATCAGCAATAGCTGGAGAGAATGTGCAAAACTTCCAACACCAGTTTGTGCTGGAGTTGGTGCGGCAATTGGTCAGAGTGATATATTTCTTTTTGGTGGAGCAGACGGTACACTTTGGGATAAAGTAGACGATCTTGGTGATAATCATCCCGGTTTCCCAAAAGATATATGGGCTTATAATACAATTTCAGATACATGGCGCAAAGCAGGTCAGGTACCTCAAACGCATGTTACTGCCGCATCTGTTAAATGGAATGGCAAATATTTGATTGTCAGTGGCGAAGTCAGGCCTCTTGTCAGAACTCCCAAAATATTACAAGCAGAACCAATTTTATAGTCTGTCTATATAATCATATAAAATTTTAAGAGCCAAAATGTAATTGTTATAGGCCGCAGCAATATGAGATTGTCAGCTAAGATTCCCAGAAATCTTATCGAAAATAATCTCTTTACTACGCCGCCTTGTAAAGGGTAAATTATTTTAAGAAGCAAATGAGTCTTTGAAAGGATCATGATGAAGCGTAATATCTTAGTTTTTTCTATTTTAATTATATGTATTAATTCATTGCTTATTGCAGATGTTAAGCTTCCTGCCATCATTGGTAACAATATGGCATTACAGCAAAAAACAGATGCTTGTATATGGGGGTGGGCAGACTCTAATGAGACTGTTTCTATAAAATCAACTTGGCAGTCCTCTACAATTAAAACCAAAGCAGATAGCAATGGCAAATGGAAAACTAAGATCAAAACTCCTCAAGCAGGCGGGCCGCATACCCTTACGATAAAGGGAAATAATACGATTGAAATCAAAAATATTATTATCGGAGAAGTTTGGCTTTGTTCTGGACAGTCGAATATGGAGATGCCGATGAAAGGCTATAATAATCAGCCAGTTGCAAATAGCTCTGAAGAGATAGCAAGTTCTTCTAATAAATCTATTCGGCTTTTTAAGGTGGCAAGAAATATTTCTGATGTCCCTGTCGAAGATACAAAAGGTTCATGGGTTGAGTGTACTCCTGATACCGTCAAAGATTTTAGCGCTACTGGATATTATTTTGGCAGAAAAATTAATAAAGAAACCCAATATCCTGTTGGATTGATTTGCAGTTCATGGGGAGGAACTTTGGCCCAGGCTTGGACACGTCTTGATTTTATTAAGTACGATGATAATCTAAATCCTGTGATTGGTTATTATAATACAAACCTTGAGAAATGGAAAAAGCATGTCTTGAAGCTGGATCAGAAAAACCATGTCGTAGAGCTGGGATACGGGCTAATGATGAGTCCGGAGTTCTTTATAACGGAATGATTGCACCTATAACTAATATGACAATTCGTGGTACTATTTGGTATCAGGGTGAATCAAATACAAATGATGCATATAGGTATAGAGATCTTTTTCCAACAATGATTGATAATTGGCGATGTGATTTCAAGAATTATCAAATGCCGTTTTATTTTGTCCAATTAGCAAGTTTTACGGATCAAAAGCCTGGTCGGCAAGTTGAACCGTACAGAGGACAGCCTCGGGATCATTCATGGGCAGAATTAAGGGAAGCACAATTTATGACTTCTTTTATGAAAAACAATGGTATGGCAGTTATAATTGACATTGGAGAATCAAACTGCATTCATCCTGCCAATAAAAAAGATGTTGGTGAGCGTCTTGCTCTTTGGGCATTGGCTAAAGATTACGGACACGATATTGAATGCTCCGGACCATTATATGCTGGTTATAAAATCGAAGGCAGAAAAATCAGGGTTATGTTTAGCCATGCACAAAGTGGTCTAATCTTCAAAGATGGAAAGCCAAAGGGATTTGCGATTGCTGGTGAGGACAAAAAGTTCGTTTGGGCTGATGCACAGATTGATGGTGACACAGTTCTTGTATATAGTGATGCAATTGATACTCCAGTTGCTGTTAGATATGCTTGGGATGTGGACCCTGAAAATAGCCTTTATAATAAGTCAAATTTGCCAGCGTCACCTTTTAGGACAGATGACTGGAATGGTTTAACTTTTGGTAAAAAATGATATATGGAGATATGATAAGTATCGATACCTCTCAAGTGTTTGTTGTTGATTCTTTATTATATGAGCAATTTGTAAGTATAACTTTTTTAATAACTTTACAAAAACAACCAGATGGGATATTTTTTCTCTGTTAAGTAAAAAGGCTGCAAGTTCTTAGAATCAAGAATTTGAAGCCTTTTCTTGTTTTATGCAGTTATTACAGTAGAGTCATATCAGTAAAATTTAATCAAATTTGCTGTCTATTCTATGTGTCCTCATTTATGCGTTTTTTTACGGTTAAATAGTTTTGTCAGGATAATGCCTAATACGAATATGAATATATTTGCAAGTGTTCCAAGCCAAACTCCGTCAGGCATTTTACTGCTGATTGACGGGCATAATTTCTCTCCTGCAGAACTTTGAATTGCCAGGAATAAACAAACGCATAAAACAGTTGTTATCGTAGAAATCAATGCTGTTTTGCTGCTGACACTTTTTGTAAGGAAGCCGAGCATAAACAAGCCAAGCAGACCTCCGCCGAATATTGAGAATGCGAGTGTCTGTATGTCATTGAGTGTTTGAGTACGCGTCCAGTGTATCGTCATTGCTGTGATTATCATTATGAGGCTGAAAAGTACAGAGAATATTCTGCCCATCTTAAGATAGTGATTGTCGCTGTTTTTTTTGCTTATCAGTCTTTTGTAAAAGTCGTTAGTTAGTGTTGCTGCTGTCGCATTTACAAGAGAATCGAGAGTTGACATTGCAGATGCTACCAGACCAAGTATTACGAACCCGGCAAGTCCTGATGGTACTTGTCTTAGAATGAAGAAAGGCAGTATCTGCTCAGGCCCTTCAAGATTCTGCAGATCGGCGGTTGGATTTATTTTATAGAATACATATATTGCTGTGCCGATAAAGAAAAAGTATGTCCACATTGGAACCGTTAGAGCTGCACCGAACAGCATTGACTTGCGGGCTTCTTTTAATGTTTTAGGAGCACAATATCTCTGAACCATGCTTTGATCGGTACACATAATTTGAATCCAGAACAGAGGAGACATAAACAGTAATGTCCAAAACTCTCTTTGTGATAAGTCCCAGGTAGTATCTCCCAAAGAGAATTTATTGTCTTCCATTCCCATCGAGATAATTTGTCCGAATCCGCCGGGCAAATGTTTGATGACGATGGGCAGGCATATAAATGCACCGCCTATCAACGCAATTGCCTGTATCACATCAGTCCATATAACAGCTTCCAATCCACCAGCAACAGTATAAATTGCAACTATAATTCCAAACAGCAGTATCACGAACGGCATCGGCCAGTTTGTCATGGCTTGTATGGCAAGGCTTGCCGCATACAGAATTATTCCTATCCTGAAAATCTGCATTAGAATAAATCCTGCTGCCGCGTAGAATCTTGCCCATGCTCCAAACCTGATTTCGAGATATTCGTAAGCACTGCTTATTTTCACCTTTCTATAGTAAGGCATAAACAGGAAGAGTGCCATGATGAGTGCGATGAAATAACCGGCGGTAGGTGTCATGAATTTCCAGTTGCCAGCATAAGCGCTGCCGGGATTGGCAAGGAATGACATTGAACTGATGACCGTTGCCATCATTGAAAAACCGACTACCCAGCCGTTCATGTTACGTCCGGCGAGAAAATATGTTTCAGCAGATTTGTTACGTCTGGCACATATTGAGCCGATAAATATCATCGCTATAAAGCCAACTGTCAGAACGACCAGATCCGGCCATCGAATTGTATAACCCATTTAATATCCTTTTGTATGATCTTTAGTTGTTAGTTACTCTTCCGCTTGAAAGCCAGTATTCGGATAGCCGGCTCAAATCTTCAATACTTACAATACAATCGTTGTTATAATCAAAGTCGACGACTCCTCTGCATTGAGAGGTTGTGTCAGATTCAACACCTGCGTTATAAAGCTCGTCAATATGTCCTTGTTCAAGAGCATAGTCATATACTCTTATCACCGATATATCTCCTGTGTAATACAAGTCGTCTCTTGGTGTGCTTAATTGAGTTGGTTCACCTGTAGAAAATACAAAATCACTGATTGATGTGGCAGTAACTGATGTTGTGCCGCTGTCAATCAGCGATCCGTTGACCCATATCCAATACGGCATATCAATTGTACCAGTTGTTGAATTATATACAGCAATATCTTTTGCAAAGACTAAATGAGTCCATGTGTCTGTGCTGTAGTCGAGAATATTGTCGCTTCTGAAATGGAATGCTGCCTTAAGACTTGTCAGTGTTGACTCATTATCTCTTTGCTGGAATTCAAGTGAGTATTTTCCGCTGCCGGCATCGCATCTTACATCGAATCTCCATCCGTTATCCAAGCTGTCTATATTGCCGATTACCATTCCGGTAAGCTTTGAATTATTTATCTGCTGATTTTGCCTCAGCCATACTTCGATTGTGCAGGCATCTGAACCCATACCAATTAAATTGTCAGGATCGACATTAACAACCTGGTCGTTATTTTCTGTTGTGGAATCAAATCTATAGAACCATACAGCTTTATTATCGGCAGCGTTTTCTGCCGTGATCTCAGGTATTCCTGTAAGATCTCCAGTGCCGCTGCCTGTTACAGGTTTCCAGTATGTTTCTGTTTGGCTTCCCGCATTATCTGCATTCATCTCGAAAACAGGATTGGCTGACCAGTTGGGTGTCATAAGGTCAATCCATATTATTCTTGCACTTTCACCTGAATCAAGTTTAATATAGATATCATTGTCGCCTGATTCTAAATATTCTATCGGTACAATCCATGCTTTATAATCTTCTTCCTCGCCCTTGAAGTTAGGGTAAGTATTATCGTAAATTTCACTCACGTCTCCCGTTGGGCTAAGCTGATAACCATTGATTTTTGCGGTCCAGCTGCTGTCTGCTATAGAGGCGTCTGCTCTTATTCTTAATTTGCTCTGTCCATAGAGTTGAGGGTATAGAGGCATGGTAAAAGTATAACTGCTTCCTGCGGAGAAGACACGGTTAAGCGGTCTGTTGCTGATAGGCGGGGAGTTCCATATTCCGCCTATAAAGTGATAATGATTTTGTGAAGCAAGCCACTGCGGTTCTCCAAGATGTTCCATTATCTCAAACGGCGGTTCGGTGAATGGTGCGCCGATATCTTCGCCATGATCGCGATAATATTGGAAGTTGAACAAGCTGACTCCTGAAGCCCCTTCGTTGTAAGCAATATGAGCGCTTGTATAGAATTGCTCGGCTGTTGTTCGCAGATAATCATAACTGTCGTATACTCCCGGTACGGGGTTGCCCGTCAGCGGTGTACCTGTCATTTCATAGTAAACGGCAGTATCGGGTATCAGGGCTTTAATTTCAGCTATTTCTGCCTGCTGATCTGTAAAGAAGTATGATGAAAGATTGACCATGTCAACGCCGGCAGCTACCATTGACGGTAAGTCAATACCTAATGCATCATGCGTACTGATATAGCATGGTACGCGTACACAAAGCCACTTATAGTCGCCTTCAGCTGTATTGTCATCCAGATAGCCCCTTACATCCGCTATTACAGAAGTCATTATGTTGGCTCGTTCAAAGCTCGTTGTTGCAGATGTATCAAAGAAGCTGCACATTCTCATGAAATCAAGCTCAAGACCGTCAATATCGTAGTTCTCGCATATCTCTTCAATAGAGGCCAGCTTATATTCTCTTACTGCCGGTATCGCCCAGTTTTGTACTCTTTCGTACCAACTGTCAAGGTTATCGCCAATTCTGTAATCTGGATTATTTTTATAAAAAGGAGTAATGTTATTGCATGCACCAGAAGGTATCTGACCGGGTAGATCATTAACATTATCAAGCCTGTGACCATCATTTAGTCTGAATGAGATAAATGGTGTTAGTCCCTTTTCACGGCATCTATCTACAAAGACTTGAACTACATCGCCGTCATTTATCATATACATTCCAAAGCTGTCAGGATTGACCTGATAGGTGTTCATAAACCAGAAGTAGTGATCAGGGGCTGGATACACAGTGCTTTTCCACCATGGAACCCAGCAAACTCCCGGTTGAAGCATATGAACCTCAACGCCTGTCCCTACTGTCTCATCAACGCTTGCCCGTAGCTTTTCTGAATTGAATGGACTGGCTACTGTCTGATAAGGTGAGATACACGAATATATATTGGTAGTGTCGTTACTATATAATACCTTAAACGGGGAGGTTGGCCTTTCTGAATAACAAACACATGTCGATATTAATAAAATACATAGACAGGTATATCTTTTTGCTTTAGACATACGCAACTCCTTAAAGAATTTCAATTAATGATGCAGACAAAATCGAAAATCAGCTGAACATAGAGTGTATATCATTGGAAGATTTTGTCAATCGCATTATCTTTTTATGAAACAAGACATTTTTCAGCTTGAGGTTTTGTGTTTTTTGAGTCTGCTTTTTCAATAGCGGCAGGTATTTGCTGTGCCCGTCGTATTTTTTCCAGATCAAATTTAGGTTTTCGATCAAAATAATACAGACCGTTTTTCTCCTGATATGTATCTATCAATTGGGTATAGCAATAGCCAAACATCTCGGGGTTGTCTAATAATACTTTGCAGAGTTGCTCAAAGCGTTCGTAAAACTCTTCTTCTGTTTTAGGAGGTTCACCGTAACCCCATGAGGTATTTCTGCAGTTGAGTTTCAGTGTTTCAGGACACCATTTTATTCCGCCAAATTCACTGCAGAAATATGGCTGTCCGTTGTATTCAACAGAGTAGTTACTTTTTCCATCGGCAGTAAGATCTTTATATGGTTTGCCCTCTTCAAGACCTGAATGCAGTTGTTTGAATATTTCAGGGTTTTGCTCGTAGCAGTGGCTGTCGTAGATATCGCTTTCCTTAAGTCTGTGTGAAAATCCAGATACATCAATAACGGGACGTGTCGTATCCATAGCTTTTGCTGCAAGGAACATACCGAGAGTCAGTTCGGTGAGGTTGTCGTAGTTGTCCGATGATTCTTTACGGGTTTCATTGAGACCGCACCAGCCTATAATTGATGGATGTGAAAAATCTCTGCTGAGTATTTCCAGCCATTGTGTGATATAACCGGCATGCGGGTTTTCGATATCAATGCCCCAATCCCCAAACTCTGCCCAGACCAGATATCCCATACGGTCACAGTGGTACAGGAATCTTTCCTCGAATGTTTTCTGATGCAAACGTGCACCGTTGAATCCTGCGGCAAGTGAGAGATCAATATCTTTTATCAGTTCATCATCTGTTGCGGCAGTCATAATTCCATCTTCATAGTAGCCTTGATCAAGTACCAATCGCTGGAATATTGTTTCACCGTTTATTTTTACTGCTTTACCTTCAATCGTAACAGACCGCAGTCCGGCATAGCTCTGAACAAAATCGAGTGTTTTGCCGTCTAGGTCAGTCAATGCAATATCTATATTGTAAAGGAACGGGTCGTCGCATGTCCAAAGTCTTTTTCGATCATTCGGGATTTTAAGTTCAAGAGAAGGTGTGAAATCTGAGTCGCATTTCTTCTCAGAAGTTGTGATTATTCCGTATTCATCTTTCAAACTTGCTTTGACTGTTGTGCCTGCTCTGTCATTAGTCATTGGCAGGATTATTGTAAATTTATCTTCTGATAAGTCTGGTGTTATTTTGGGGCGTTTGAGGTGTACTTTACTGACCGGTTCCATCCATACTGTTTGCCATATTCCTGTTGTCCGGTTGTAAAAACATCCGAAGTTATGATATTGACTGTTGCATTGTTTTCCGCCGGGTTTGCCTTTGTCTGTTCGAATGTCACGGGCGCGTACAACTATTTCTATTTTGTCACCGGCTTCTGCAATGTTGCTCAGGTTGCACTGAAATCCTGTCCAGCCTCCTCTATGCTCGCCGGCTTTAATACCATTGACCCATACAGTTGTATCGTAATCAACAGCTTGGAAGTGCAGTATTGTGTCTTTACCTTCCCACTCATGCGGTATTTCTATATTCTTTCTATACCACACGGCATCCATGAAACCTGTATGTTCTATGCCGCTTAATTTTGATTCAGGGCAGAAAGGAACTGTTATTTCATTTTTGAAAGGTCGGTTGAGAAAGTCCTTTTCCATTCCTGAATCATTGTGGTCTATTTCAAATTGCCATTGTCCATTAAGACAAAGCCATTGTTCTCTTACAAATTGAGGTCTTGGATATTCGTTACGTGGTAGGTTCATAGTTTAAGATCCGTTTTATAATTGAGTTTCAGTGGGGTTTTATTTCTTAGGGTTCGACCACCAGATTTGTGCATATGGATTTCTTGTGTAACTGTGAAAAACTTCGCAATCAGTGAAATCTACAAATGAAGCGTGTCCATCAACAAATGACATTGGTGCTCCTTTGGGTTCTTCTGTAACCTTGAAGCTTTTAGGATGACTGTATTGCCAGTCTCCACCATATGTTTTGTTCTCAAGAACGCATCCAGATACAGCCATATACGGAGATGCTTCCGATATCTTGGCAGGTGTTACAAATTTATCTTCGTCGTTCCATTCAGCTACGCTTGTAAGGTCTTTGGGGTAACCTACGTAGATGTAATAATTGCCTTCTACATAAGTTGTTCCGCCTGACTCATTTTCTTCAAGCTGAATATCCCAGTCCTTTACGTCTCTTAAGCCGCCCGGGCAACGAGTGATTTTATAATCTGAGAGGTAAGGTCTCACAAAAGTTTCGAGTAGATTGGTTCTGACGAAACCGGAGACTTCAGCGTAATATATTAACGGGTTATTGTAGTAAAATTGTTTCCCGATGTTGGTGTCAACTTTTCTGTTAGGGAATCTCTGGTCGTTTTCCATTGTGTATTGTGTTATAGCGGTCGCCCATTGCTTGCAGTGACTGCCGCATATAGTCTTTTTCGCTGACTCACGGGCTTTGCCTAAAGCCGGCATCAGAACAGCCATCAATATCGCAATGATTGAGATCACTACTAAAAGTTCAATAAGTGTGAAGCCCTTTCGGCTATTTGTTTTATTTAACATAAAACCTGCTCCATAAAGTTGTTAGTCCAAAAAAATCACAAAGACACCCTTAGTGATGTCAAAACCTTTATTGTATAGTGGAATTATAGCAATTGAATACTTAAATGTAAATGTATGATAATACTGAAAATTTAACTTATTCTTTTGAATAGTGGGTTTGGGTTTGTTTTTTTAAGTAAGTTTAAATTTCAGAATAATCTTGAAAAAAGCCTTTGATAGCAGTATTATAAGGAATTATGATAGTGATATACTTTTACTTATTCTGTTAAAGATGATTTGAGGAAATCTTATGAGCAAACCTTCTTCCTGTAAATTTAAAGTACTCAGGACCGGCGTTAAATATTATCATGCTTCGGATTATTTCCTTTACAGGTCTCACGGTTCTGGTGACTATATATTTATAAAATTTCTGAGTAAGGCGACGATTGAATTTCTTGGTGAAAAGCATTTTGTTGAGCCGGGTAACTGTATATTTTTTTCCCCTAAATGTGCTCATCGCCTGAGTGGTTATAAAGATGAGGGTCTTGCCAATGACTGGCTGCATTTTATAGGGCAAAATGGAAGAAAAATAATGGCGAAATATGATTTGCCTATTAACACTGTTATCCCTACCGTTAATATTTCATTTGTTCGTGGTATTATAAACAATATCAAAAAAGAGATAAGTGAAAGTCAGATGCTTCATAGTGATAGGATGGCTGAAATATTGTTTGAGACGTTGTGTTTGAATATTTCACGAAGTCTTGAAGCGGAACACGAATTCAGGTTGAGTTCATCGAAGAGGGAGCATTTTGATAATTTCAGGAAATTAAGACGCAAAATGCTTGAGACATTCTGTGAAGACTGGACAGTTGAAAAGATGGCGGCAGAGGTTTATATGAGCTGTTCGCGTTTTGCAGTATTGTATAAAGAGTTTTTCGGTACATCTCCAATTGCAGAATTGCTTGAGGTGAGGATAAGTAATGCCAAATGGCTTCTGACGAGTACAACATGTTCTGTTAAATCAATTGCACGGCAGAGCGGTTTTAAGAATGTGTACTATTTCAGTCGTAAATTCAATGAGTATGTTGGTTGTCCGCCGACAAAATATTATACAAATTATGTAAAAAATGTTGATGATTAAAAAAGGCTGTAGAAATTTTCTACAGCCTTTAGAAATCTCAGAAAAATATATTTACTCTGGTGATACGATACTGTCGGCAAGCCAGTAAGCAGCGAAGGCTGCCATGTCATCAAGGTTTACAACACAGTCACCTGTAACATCGTAATCCTGACCGCCGCATTGCCATGATGTCATGGAATCAATACCTGCATCGTAGTTGGCCTGTACCTCAGCTTGTGTCAGCAGGCGATTGTAGATACGGACAGCAGCTATATCACCTACGTAATAGATGTCATCCCTATAGGTTCCGAATCGAATATCATCAGTTTTGAAGTAGAAATCGTCAATAGAAGATGCAGTAACGCTCTGTACACCATGCGTTACTCTTGTCCCGCCGTTGACATATATGTCGTGATTGATTTCGATTTTGCCGGTGGTGGAATTGTATTGAGCAGCATATTTGACGAATACTACATGTACCCAATCAGTAGCACTGTAATCAAGGATGTATCCAGAATGATAATAGAAAGCTCCTGTTGTTGATGTTGCGGCTGTTTCATTATCTCTTTGCAGGAATGCGATCGCGTATTTGCCGGTTGCGGCATCACATCTGGTTTCCAAACGCCAGCCTGTATCTGCTCCGTCGCAATTTCCTACGATCATGCCTCTTCCTTTAGAGTTGGCGATTGCTGCCGGCATTCTGATCCATGCTTCGATTGTGCACCAGTCATCGTCAACAAAACTCAGATTGTCGTGTGTCTCTAAACCAGTTGCCTGATCTTTAGTGTTGCCGGCTCCTCTATCAGTAAATTCGTAGAACCAGTTGTAAGTGCCTGCCGTTGCATCGGCTGTTTCAGCTGTCAATACCGGTTTGCCCTCAAGCAAACCATCGCCAGAGCCTAAAACCGGTGTCCAGTAGTCATTTACAAGATCACCGGCATCTGCAGCATTTGCTTCGAAAGCAAGGCCGTTTGAGATGACTACTTCGCCAAAAAGGAGATCCGTAGGTACGTAATTAGGCTCGTTTGTCCAGAAGATAGCATCAATTCTCTCTGAGTTTTCGCCGGCTTCTCTTTCGTTTATTCTGAATACAATCTTGCCGTCAGTGTCGAGAGAGAATTCTTTTTCTACGCCGGAGGTGGTGGAGTCTGCACCGAGCCATATCCATTTGCCTGCACCTGCACCGTCATTGCCTGGCAGATCATTGCCAAGAATATCATCTTCATCGGTTACTCCGGCTATTGCTGTTGAGTACCATGATTCTCCTGAACCATCGCCTGAGTCATTTTTGACAACCAGATAATTAGCCTCTTCATCATCTGCTGCAGGCTGATTAACCCTAACCCAGCAATACCAGTTGCCGCTAAGCTCTATCGCAGGATCCGGCAAATCAGCAGAATCAATTGAATATTCGGCCCACCACTGATCTATCTGGGTTTTATTCGAGTACTCAGAAAAATAAAGAGCACTTCCTGATGTGTTCCATGCTTCTGTGTCTACTGTGAATTGATCTGTCTTGGAATCATAATTTTCTGCTTCAATCCAGATGGAAACATTTCCTGTTGATGAATTGTAGTCTATTCTGCAATCAGAAGCGATTGCAAGACTGCAGAAAACAATGAAAAAAAGCACGCATGATCTAATCATAATCATTTCTCCTTAAACAAATAAAGTTTTAGTATCCAAATTATGCAATAGCATTGTTTGGATTTGTACACAATTCATACCTTAAACTGTAGCTGCAGCTATATATCCTGCCTTATGCAGAAATATCAAAGTTTACAGTTGGATTATAATACTTCAGAGGTTCGATGGCAATACATAATAAAATTGTTCTTTTAACTTATTCTTTTAAGTTGTGTTTTGCTTTTATACTAAAAATAAAAGAAATGTCCAAAAGTTAGAGAGGATTATAAATTGCAATAATGCGTTTAATAGCGTAGAATAGCCAACGTTACCTTGTTTAGGATAAGATTAAATGGAGCTATTAAGAATGAAAAATCAAAACAGGAAGAATGTTGTATTTACCTTTTCTATTATGTTGCTTATTGGGGTCTTGCTACCATCTATAGGTGAATCTTCGCAGGGCAAGGTGTATGATCCGCCTTTTAATGTGCTGTACAGTAACGACACTACTAATATATTGACATGTGAAAGCTATTTTCATAAGGCTGGTGAGCCTATTAATATGGGGATGCTGGATGCTGTTGTTGACGAGACGGCAGGTACAGGGATTGATGTTCATATGCTTCAGCCTGGTTTTACATGGGTTCCATTCTGGCAGAGTAATGTTTTGCCTGTTGAAGAACACGTAAAGTGGTGGAATGAAACATATCCGGGCGTTGGTGTAAGCGGTTATTTGCAAATGGTATTGGAAGGGAATGATTTTGTCGAGTCATTTGTAGACCGGTGTAAAAAAGATGAACTTACACCATTTATTTCGATACGCCTTAATGACAAACACTTGCTGAATGAAATAGATGCTCCTGAACATGAAGGCAGGTCTGTTCACATAAGCAAGTTTTATTGCGACCATCTTGACTACCGGATTGGTGAAGACAAAAACGACCAATACCAGAGAGTACATAACTGGGCAATACCGGAAGCCAGAGAGTATAAATTCAAATTCATAAAAGAGATATGTGAGAATTACGACATATCCGGTTTGGAACTTGACTTTATGCGTCATCCGAATTTCTTCAGGCTCTACGAGACTACTTCTGAACAAAGAGCTAAAATAATGGCTGATTTTGTCAGAGACGTGCGGAATCTGCTTGATAGGACGGCAAAAAAAGATACTCACAGGTGGTTGTCGGTGAGAATACCGGCTTATATTGCATGTCATGATCCGTTGGGAATCAATCTCAAGGAGTTTGAAAAGGCTGGTGTTGATATCTTTAATATATCTGCATACTTTTTTACAGATCAGCAAAGCGATATAAAGAGAATTGCTGAAATAATTCCTGATTCTGCAAAATATCTTGAGATGACTCAATGTTCGGCTATTGGTAAGACTGTTGCTAAGGGAATTGACAACTTTGAGTTCAGGCGCACGACAGATGAACAATTCTATACAACCGCTCATCTTGCGTATTCTTTCGGGTTTAAGGGAGTGAGTGTGTTTAATTTCGCTTACTACAGAAAGCATGGCGATGGTGATAGGGGAGTGTTTAATGAGCCGCCTTTCCATGTATTCAATAATATTGCTGACAGAGATTGGGTTGCCAAGCAAAAGCAACATTATTTTGTAGGTAAAATCTGGAATCATCCGCGTAAGCCGTATCTTGCTTTGCCGCAAAGACTTGAGAAAGGCAACCACTATATCTGTCTTCAGCTTAATATGGTTCCGCCTGCAGGTGGTTGGAAAAAGGATGCGAGAATGAGGTTGCAGGCTGATAAGGCATGGAGCGGACAGAAGATAATTATGAGATTCAACAATACTAATCTCCGTACAAATAAACTGATCGAAGAGCCGTATTCTATACCTTATGAGTCGGGTATCGGAAAGGCTGAGCAATATAGAGGGTATACTATTCCGAAAGAAATTTTGGCTGACGGCACAAACCAGATAGAATTTAAGCTTGCCGATGGCGAACCTTTCAATCTTATATATCTTGACATTGCTGCAGAATAATACTTAGATGTTTTGCAATAAAAAAGCCGGTTAAATCTTGATTTTAACCGGCTGAAAGATTGTTTTAATTTATAATTGTAGAATATTGGGCTTAGCTTGATCTTTTTCTGCGTATGAAGAATCCGCCTAAGCCGATTAGGGCCAATGTTGCGGGTTCTGGAACTGCTACATATTCCAGTGTCAAAGTTGCCGCGGCTTCTGTTTCTCTTACACCGAAGATATCGAGAGATGTTGACTCGCCTGAGTGGCGTGAAATCATGAATGTAACGTTCTCGTCAGTATCGCCGTTGAGGAAATTGAGTAAGCTTGCTCCGGAGATGCTGTAAGTGTCTCCGCCTGCTCCGCCGTAATTGTATCCAACCACCTGGAAATCGCCAAGCATAGAGCTTTCTGCGGGGTCAAATGTTGTCTCACTCGTTGTGTCGTTACCGGGTGCATTGTTCCATGTAAGCCCCATAGTATATGGGTCGCCTGGATTACGGGCGGAATTGATTTCTTCCCAATCATTTGCTGTAACATCATCGTCAAGACCGTAAATGTCATAGGTCGAATTCCATGCACCGGCGATGTCACGGCTAAGAGTAAGAGTTGCTGAGGTGACATAATCTATGTCTGTAGGCAACTCAAAACGCATGTATCCTTTTATCCCATTGTCGCTTACGCTGGAAACCCACATTCCGCTGCGATTGGAGAGGCCGTAATCAGGAGCGACTTGCCTGATATCCGTATCGGCAGCAGCACCAAGCTGGACCGAAGCTGCTGAAGAAATACCTGCCAAGGCAGTAATCATCAGCAATATCAATAATTTTCTCATAACAAAACCTTTCATAAAAAACAATCAACTAATTAAATATCCTACCAGAAATAATCGCGACCGGCTGAAGGCCAGTGGTCATATTTTCCGGGGATTCTCGTGTCGTTGAGAAGTGTCTTTCCATCATCTCTTTCAGGTCCCATTTCATCTGCGTCAACCCATTCAACGCTGCCATCAACGTAAAGCCTGTTCGAGCCATCGGGTATTACAACGCCATTTTTACTTTTACCTGGATGAGCAATTACTGTAGCCTCTGCATTCCAGTCGTTAGCCCATCTGATATTCAAGTCTGCACAAAGAATCTTATCAGAACGGTCTGTAGGTTTCTGGGCGCATTCTTCGACTGTTTTAGGCTCAGGAATAGTCATGTTGACCAGTCCAACTAAATTGACCAGTCCCATATATCTCGGATAGGGAGCGTCTCCATTGCGGGGCAGATCTTCCTGGCTAAAGTCGACATCTCCAAGAAAACCTCTTTTAGCTCCCTTGCTTCTTAAAGAAGGGCAAACCCAAAATTCAGCTTCTATGCCGTAACCTGTTTTCAATACTTGATATACATTATCGCCCAAGAAGTAAGGTACTACGCCGGAGATTTCATTTCCGATTGGTATATGAACTTCCTTGCCGCCTTGAGTTGTACATCTGGGTATCCATTGTCCATAATCATTAGCATAGGCAAGATGGGTAACACCAACTTGATGAAAATTTGATGAACAAATTACTTTTTTTGCCTGTTTTCTTGCCATAGTAAGAGCAGGCATCATAATGCTCATAAGCACGGCAATTATCGAAATTACCACCAGCAGTTCTATTAATGTGAATGCTTGGCGTTTATTTAGTCTTTCCATCATAAAGCTCCTGTTTACATCAGTTTATATGTTTCAACTTATGCGGATTCCCTTTCGATGATATCCGCTTTTATCAGTACCGATTTATCTTTTTTCTTGTCTTTTTCTATCATGTCGACCAGCAGATTTACCGCTTCATGAGCTACATCTGCAAATTTCTGGTCTGTTGTGGTTAGTTGCGGGGATATAAGTCTTCCGATGTCGTAATTGCCGCTTCCTGCAACGGCTACGTCATCCGGGACTCTGATACCGGCATTCTTCAATTGTGTTATTATCTGTACCGCAAGATGATCATTGGCGGTAAAAACCACATCTGCTTTTGCCTGTCGAATGGTTTTCTCTATAAAAATATCTGTGTATTTTGGCGGTGTGTACCAGCTGTCGCCGTTAAGCCCATGATCTGTAGCGACCCATATAAGGTCTTTTTCGATTTCCAGCCCTAAGCGTCGGGACGACTTTATATATCCGTTGTACAAAGACTGCGGAGAGTGCCAGTCGAGGTTTGTTGTGGCAAAAGCTATTCTTCGATGCCCTTTATTGTACAGATATTCCATCATTTGGATTGCGCTGTCTTCGTAATCGAAGGCGGCAAACGTTGCATTTGATATAGAAGGAGGGTCTATGAACACTACCTTGGAGAATTTCTGAGAAACTACCTTTGGAATATCAATGTCGGGTTCAGGATAGATATGGTGCATACATATCACGCCGTCAACTCCTCTGCTTATCAGTTCATCAACTGCCTCGTCTATTGATGCAGGAGTAGGGTATTCGTGAACGATTATAAGATGATAACCGGCTTCCTTTGCCTTGAATCCCATTTGTGCCAGTCTTATACTGTTTATCATAAGTGGTTTTGGGTCCATCAGGATGCCGATGGTCTTGCTGCGTTTACCAGCGAGTTGCCTGGCGGCTTGATTAGGACGGTAGTTTAGCTTTTCAGCGATTTCACGAATTCGCTGAGCGGTTTCCTCCGCAACACGGATATTTTTTCCGCCTGAACCCTGCAGCACGTATCCAACAGTTGTTGGTGAGACCTTGGCCTCACGAGCTATGTCAATAAGCCTGACTGGTTTTGTAGTCGGCATTTTTCTTTCTTTCATAATTTTTAATTTTTTTGTGAAAAAACTCTTGATTTTGCGTTCTATCAGTGGTAATCTTGTTTGATGTAACGCCACATCAGTTTTCAGTATAGCACTAAAATTGCGTTATTCAAGCAAATTTTTATTTTTTTGAAAAAAAGATTTGGCGTTAAATCAAAGTTGATAAAAAAAGGAACGTAAGTATATAATGGGCAAGAGAAACTTATTAAATCTTCTGAAACGGGAAGGAATCGAGAGAGCAGAGTGTTATTTCACTTTGTGTCCTTCTCTTGAAGCCCAAATGTGTGAGCATGTTGCTGATGCGGATTATCAGGACTACTTTGGCTTTTCGATGAGATATGTCGGGCAGCCGGTTTTATCTAAATCTGAATTTGATCCACTTTGCTATTATTCCGAAGTTCTTAAAGAAGGAACATGCATAGATCGCTGGGGTGTTGCACATTGCCCGGGAAGTGAAGAGGCAATGCATATGACTCAGATGATGCACCCACTTTCGGGCAGTATATCGATGGAAACACTGGAGAATTACCCATACCCAGATTTTGCAACTGCCGATTACAGCCAGATTGAGGGGAATGTTAAGTCTTTTGCTGAGCGTGATATAGCTTCTTTTGCAAAAATGAGTGATATGGTTTGGGAGATATCCTGGTATTTGAGAAGCATGGAAGATTTGATGATGGATATGGCTGTTGATGATGAGAAAGCAGTGTATATTCTTGATAAGGCAACCGAATTAGCTTGCGTTCGTGCTGAGAAGTATGCTGCTCTTGGCGTTGATATTTTGCATACAGGCGATGATGTAGGCATGCAGCAAAACATGATGTTTTCAGTTGAATTCTGGCAAAAATGGTTAAAACCGCGTATGGCAAAAGTTGTTGAAACTGCTAAAGATACAAATCCGAATATCTTGTTTTCGTATCACAGCTGCGGTTTTATTGAGCCTATAATCAACGACCTTATCGAAATAGGAGTTGATGTGCTGAATCCTGTACAACCTGAATGCATGGATTTTGAAGAAATTCACAACAAATACGGCAACAAGATTTCCTTTTGGGGTACTATAGGTACTCAGACAACTATGCCGTTTGGCTCGCCTGACGATGTGAGACGGGAAGTTTTGAGAAATCTTGATATTGCGGGTAAGAAAGGCGGGCTGCTTTGTACACCAAGCCACCTGCTTGAACCGGAAGTACCTCTTGAGAATATATTGTCATACGTCAAAGCTTGCAGAGATTGGGAGCCAGATGTTGCATAATGTAAAAAATATGAACAGTGAGACCTTTTAATGGTCTTAAAAGAATAATGTAGTATGCCGTGCGTGGCGGTGTATAGAGAGAATAACCAATTATCGGAGGCTAAGTTATGACATTTAGCAAACAGTTATTGAGAAATTTACTTATTGGATTATTGTTGTCGGTTTCAATAGCGACAGCAGAGACAAAGACGGTAACCATACCAGTTGCCGCGGATTGCGATATCAGGGAGGTTGTGCCTGATACAGCATACGGTATCAGAACTGATATGGTAGCAGCAACCAGCACAAGCTCCATGAAAATCTATATGCGGTTTAATCTGCCTGCAGATTTTGCGGTTGCTTCTTCTGCCACAGTAAAAATGGTAAGAACGAGGGTTGCTTCAGCAACAACAAATCTCTACTATAATCTTTATGGACTCAATGACGGCGTGGCAGGTCAGGACTGGTTGGAAACTACCGGTTATGTTGATAATCCGGCAACTGTTCAGGATGGCCTTACATGGAACAATGCTCCGGCCAACAGTACTGGAAACACTTTTACTACTGACGCTCTTGCACTTGTCAATCTGGTTATGCTCCCGGCCGGTGATAATGGTGGGGCAGTTGGCAGCGAGCATGATTTTACAAGTCAGGGACTTGTTGATTTCCTCAATAGCGACACAGACGGCGTTGTTAATCTGATGATGAGCCGTCACAATACTACAAGTGCATGGGAAAGTTTTGCAGGAAAAGAAAATACAACATACAGCGGTCCTGTACTTGAGCTTACATATGATACTATAAATTCTAAAACTGTTGAAATAGTGGCAGTGGCTGATACTGATATAAGGCAGGATTCTCCTACATATGCAAAAGGCGACCGTACAGTTGCTGTAGTTCAGAATTCTTCAGGCAAGAACAAGAAGATGTATATAAAGTTCCAGCTTCCTGTCGATTTCGGTACTGCACTGGCTGTTGATTTCAAAATCGTACCTGAGATTAATTATAATACTTTGTGGAACTGGGAATATAATCTCTTTGGCCTTGAAGATGGTGCCGAAGGAAACGACTGGCCGGAAAGTTCTCCGGGAGAAATTCCAGGACAGTCATACATGTCAGGTGTTACTTGGGAAAACGCACCTGGTAATGACCCTGCTACCGGAGCGATGACATCCGATGTTACAGAAAAACTTAATTCATTCAATATCTATTCAGAGGTAGGTGTTGATGTTACGGCTGTTTCAAGTCAGGCAATGGTTGACTTTATAAACACAGATTCTGATGGTTTTGTAACTTTAATCATGACAAGAACAAATCCAAGCACCGCATTGGATCAGCTTGCTACAAAAGAGAATACTACATATGCCGGTCCAAGACTTGTAATAACATACGAACCTATCGAAACGACAACAGTCACACTTTCTGCTGTTGCTGATACTGATATTCGTATGGCTGCTCCTGATTATGCTCATTCAACCCGAACAGGTATGTGGGTTTCAAGTCAGTCAACCAATGGTATGAAGGGATATGCAAGATTTACATTGCCGACTGATATCGGAAGTGTAGTTTCAAGTACTATAACATACAATAGAACAGTAGCGGCCGGTGCCTGGAATTCAACTTACGATATTTATGTATTGAATGATAATGCCGTAGGAAATGACTGGCCTTCAGCAAACAGTGCAAGAAATCCTGGAGACCCTTACACAATGGGGCTTACATGGAACAATGCACCGGGTAACGATACGACCAGCTCAATTTTGTTCGATACTGCGACTACTTCGATGCTCGGTGATTTTACTGTAGTGGGTACAAGTTATGGCGGAACCGTTGGTGATTCTTATTCGTTGTCGAATACTGCTTTGAATGATGCGATATCGGCAGACACAGATGGCGCCATTACTCTTATGATCAGTCGCCACTTTGGAGAGTCATCATCAATGGATGTTTTTGGTGTGGTTGAAACAGGTGCACCTGCGACATTGAGTATTACATATATCAATCAATGTGGTGAAAGGCTTCTTTCGGACGTTAATTATGACTGCACTGTTGACTATCAGGACTATGCCCAGATGGGTAACGACTGGTTGATAGATGATCCTAATTTCTTTACTGAAGCTAACAACGATGTATATCCTGATGGAGTTATCGGTATTGCTGATCTTGACATGATGGCTCAGAGCTGGCTTGGATGTTCGCTTCCAGGCGACCCTGATTGTGATCAGTACTGGAAAGCAGAATATCTTGCTCCTGTAAAATATAATCAGTGGCGTAAAAGTTTTGATACATTCCCGATAGCAGCATGGGCTTATTTCACAAGATATGGCGGTTTGGCTTCTGAGTATCAAAGCTATTATGATGCCGGTCTTACTATGGTACAGACTGTTCCCGATCAGTATCAGACAGCGGTTGATGCCGGACTGTATCCGATAATGGGTACCTGGGATGCTCTCTACAGTAATTCAGCAAAGCTTGATACATTCATGGGCTATCCTACAGCTGTTGAAGAAAATCTCAGAGGCTTGTTCTTCAAAGATGATATAAGAGATTTCCAAATACCTGAGATGGTAGATGCAACACAAAAAGTACTGCTCGAAGATGTTAGAGGCGCGATACCAATGGTGAATCTGCTACCTTCATTCGGTACTATTGATGGCGAAAATTCCAACACATACCAAGAATATCTTGATTATGTAGATGAATACATCGATACTGTTCATCCTGCGATTCTAAGCTGTGCATATTATTGTCTTCTCAGCGATGAAAATGAAAGAGCGGGAACATATGACAGTCTTGAACTCAGACGTTCAAAAGCACTTGCTAACGGTATAGGCTTCATGGCATTCGCTATTGTAAACGAGCATCTTGGCTACCGCAGCCCAAGTGAATCCGATCTTAACTGGAAAGTATGGGCATCTCTGACATACGGTGCAAAGGCTATCTGGTATTACAACTGGCGTATAGAACCCGACAGCAGTTTCGGTGAAGGTATGATAACTCATCTTGACGGAACACCTACGGATGTTTATTACCTTGCACAGTCTATAAATACAGAAGTACAGGCGATGGGTCCGGTTCTTATGAGTCTTGAGTCAACGGGCGTTTATCATGCCGATGTTGCAGACCCGAACAATACCTCGATTACACTCTACAGCGACGGCGATGTTGCCGCTATAGCAACATTTACCGGAAGCCAGTTTGTAATAGGTGAATTTGAGAATGTAGATGATGCAGCAGATACTTCTGACTACGTTATGATAACCAGCAAGAGACATGCGGCAGATAAACTTTCTAACGAACTGACATCATCAGCTTCGTTTACAGCATCTGCGGGTGTGACTTCTGTGAATTATTTTGACACATCCTCAGAAACATGGCAAAGCCTTACTGGAAGCGGCGGTGTTTATAACCTAAGCATTGATGGTGGTAAGAGCGTATTGCTGAAATTTAATTATTAACAATCAATCAGACAGGTCGTCAGGAACGGCTGGCGGCCTGTTGCTTTTTATAAAATCAGTTATTATTCAAGGTTTACTTCAAATGGGATACATACATTTTTTCGATGACTGGCAGCTTATTTCATACAGCAATCTTGTACGCAAACAAGGCAGCCCGCGCTATCGTCCTGAAGCTACACTCGTTGACGGATTAACAGAAGGTACATGGAATTTTCCACTTGTAACCTATCTTGCTGAACAGCAAAAGTATATAGGGCTTTACGGCGGTGCGGCAAGCCTGCCGATATTCAACAGCATGCAGATACCCGAAGGTGTAGATAAAAATCTTAAACCAAGAACTCAGGTGCTTTGTTATGCTGAAAGCAAAGACGGTATCAACTGGGATAAACCGGATCTTACGAGCAGAGCAAATTTTGGCGGTGAGACATTTGTGAAAAATCAGGTTTTCGGACTTGAGCAAGGCTATGATGGGGGACCTGCCACTTACGATCCGTATGATCCTGATCCACAAAGACGATTCAAGTATCTGATCAATTTCAAAGATAACGCCTACAATGCTCATGGCATACGTGCAATGGTAACATCGGGCAATGGAATTGACTGGAAGATTGAAAAATATTTCAAGGATCAACATGGAACTGATACACCGACAAGCATATTCTACAATCCATTGAAAGAATGCTACAGCTTCAATATACGCTATTGGTCAGGCGACAGGCGTATATTCTTTATGAATACAAAAGACTTTGAAAACTTCGGCGATGCCGAGCTCATAATGCATCCTGACAGTATGGATGAACCTCTTGTTGGTTTTTACGGGATGCCGGTGGCGTATTATGAGGGTCTTTTCGTTGGACTGCTTTGGAAAATTTATTGCGATCCTGCAACCCAGACCTTGGCTAATGGAAAAGTTAACTGTGAACTGGTTTACAGCTATGATGGCAGTCATTTCAACCGTGCATTCAGACAACCGTTTATAGATACAAACGAACTTGGCGATCACGGCGGCGGCTGCGTTTATACTGGTTCGATGGTTGTTACACCGGAGAACACCATACGATTTTATTCCGGCGGCTCAAAGGCCGAACATTTCCAGAATCAGGAACTCGAGGATGCCGCACTGATGATGCATGAGATGCGTCTTGACGGTTTTATGTATATGGCAACACCAAGCGGAAGAGGCCGTCTCAGAACAAGGCCGCTGCGTATACATGGTGACAGTCTTAAAATAAATGCAAGAAGTCCATGGGGGTATGTCAAGGTAAGAGTTCTTGATGAAAATGCTAAAGTGATTGAGGGGTATGATTTTGATGACTGTATTCCTCTTGTTGGCGATGAGCTTTTCTGGGAGCCCAAGTGGAAAAACGGCAAGACTATAGCCGGAGTTAAAAGTCATTTGAGGCGATCTCTCGAAATCGAAATCAACACTGGTGAAATATTTGGCATCAGGGGTGATTTTGAAAGGCTCAAATGTCTTTGGGATAAAGATTGATTTCCCGGTCAGTACTTCGTATATTAAAGTTGTGAGTTATAATTTATTTTAAGGATTGTGATGAACCTTCACTTTTGGGATTGGTTTATAGTCGGTGTTGTAACATGCTTTTTCATTTTTATGGCATGGTACACACGGAGATTTACAAAAAGCGTGGCTGATTTTATGGCGGCTAACAGGTGTGCCGGACGGTATCTTCTGGCTGTAGCTTATGGAATTTCTTCTCTTGGTGCAATAACGGTTATCGCCGAGTTCCAGAAATTCTACAAAGCCGGATTCACTGCCGTATGGTGGTCATTCATAATGTTCGCCGTAACTATTCTTATAGCGGCGTCGGGATGGGTTGTCTACAGATACAGGGAAACGAGAGTCTTTACTCTTGCCCAGTTCTTTGAGACCCGTTACAGTCGAAACTTCAGGATTTTTTGCGGTATCCTTGGCTTCAGTGCCGGTATTGTCAATTTTGGTATATTTCCTGCTGTGGGGTCGAGATTTTTCCTTTACTTCTGTGGTTTACCCCATACTTTCAGTGTTTTCGGTTTTGAAATCTCAACATTTCTTACGATCATGACTGTGCTGCTGGTAGTATCGCTGTATTTTACATTTTCAGGCGGCCAGATCGCTGTTATCACTACCGATTTTCTGCAGGGCATATTCTGCAATATCGTGTTCATACTGATACTTGTGTTTATGTTCATAAAGTTCGATTGGCCGACGGTTGTGGAGGGCTTGCGAATGGCCCCGGCCGATCAATCGAGAATAAACCCGTTTGAGACCGGCGGCATATCAGATTTTAATTTGTGGTTCTTTCTTATACTTGCGTTCACGATGTTTTACGGCATCATCAGTTGGCAGGGTCAGCAGGGATATTTTACATCATCAAAAAGTCCGCATGAGCAGAAGATGGCTATGGTACTTGCCAATTGGCGGTTCGTTGCTCTTACGCTTCTCTTGCTTCTTATTTCTCTTTCGGCATTCGTGGTAATGAATCATCCGAAATTTTCCGGTACAGCCGAAAGTGTCAACCAAATGCTTTCAGCGACGGATAATGATCAAACCCGTGAACAGATAAGAATACCGCTTGTGCTGGTGAATGTGCTGCCGAAAGGTTTAATAGGTGCTTTCTGCGCGGTGATGCTTGCAGCCTTTATCAGTACCCATGATACGTATCTTCATACATGGGGCAGTATTTTTATTCAGGATGTGGTCATGCCGTTCCGTAAAAAGCCTTTTGATACGAAGACTCATATGAAACTGTTAAGGGCTTCAATAATAGGCGTGGCGGCATTCGTATTCTGTTGGAGTTGGAAGTTTCAGCAGAGTCAGGACATACTCATGTATTTCCAGATAACAGGTGCGATTTTTACCGGCGGGGTGGGCTCGGCTATTATAGGCGGGCTTTACTGGAAACGTGGAACCACCGCTGCGGCATGGTCGGCCATGATAACCGGTGGAACACTTGCAACTGCAGGTGTAATTCTTATACAGATACATTCTCAAAATCCTTTTACCAATAAACTGCTTTTATTCATTTCTTCTCAAACAGGTGCGGTGCTTGGTTTCTGGTCTTCTTTGGTTGCGATAATAGTTTATGTCGTGGTCTCGCTTCTTACCTGTAAAGAACCATACAATATAGAAAAGCTTTTACATCGCGGTAAGTATGCTGTTGCAGGTGAGAAAAAGAAACTTAACAATGTGAAGGGAATCCGTGCGCTCATAGGCGGAGAAGAGTTTACTCTTCGTGACAAGCTGACCAGTCTTTCAGTAATCATATGGGGTATAGGATGGTTTCTTGTATTTCTTGTTGGAACTATATGGAATTATTTCTACCCTATATCAAACTCAAACTGGGAAAAATTCTGGAGTGTGTATGTATGGATCAGTCTTGTGGTTGGAACAATAATCACTATTTGGTTTACCATCGGCGGATTCAAAGATTTGAGATTTATGTTCCGTACGCTTGCCTCTGTTAAGAGAGACGAGAGTGATGACGGCATGGTAAGCGAAGAAGATAAAGGTTGAAGTGTTAAAGATTAAAATGAAGGCGTTTATGATGAAAAGAATTTTAAGTTGTTTGTTTATAATTTCGATTACGGGAGTTTTAAGTTTTGGTGCAGATGATACTGCAACGAAAAAGTGGCATCAGTGGCGAAAGGCTCGTGATAAATTTCCGATAGCGGCCTGGGCATATTTTGACAGGTTTGACGGCAGTTATGAGGAATATAAGACTTATGCTGATGCGAATTTGACAATGGTTTCAATTCCTGAGGATATGAGGCATTACGAGAATGCCACCAAGGCCGGACTTGATGTTATAATCGGAGGCTGGATGTATCTGCATGAAAAGCCCGAAGTGGTAGAAAGACTTTTGAGTTTCCCGTCCACGACGGCAGAGAATGTAGCCGGTTATCAACTCAAAGATGAACCCGAGCCTACTATTTTCGAAGGTCTGGCACGTGCGCATCAGATGATTTATGAAAAAGATCAGCGTAATGTTCTTATTATAACGGATATGCTTCCCGGGTGGGCATGGATGAAAAATACTCGCCGTGCCGAACGGTTTGAAATGAACTATGATGAGATGATAGCTCATTGGATAGAAACAGCAAAACCTCCTGTAATAATAAACTGTCATTATGCACCTATGCTTGACGGCAGCGATCGTGATGACATGTATGCCGACAAAGAACTTATGCGTAAACACGCACTGCTGAATAATATTGGTAATATGTCGTTTATTTCTGCTGCAGCCTATCGTGACTGGTACAGGGTTCCAAGCGAATCAGATTTTTACTGGCAGGTTTATACATGTCTTGCATATGGTTCAAAGGGGATATGGTATTGGAACTGGAGAATCAAACCGGTTAAGGATGTGTTCTTTGAGGGATTGGTTACATATAAGGATGATAAGCCTACCGAGTCGTACGAGTATGTTAAAAATGTAAATGCCGAAGTGTTGGCGTTGGGCGACCTGCTGCTGAAGCTGCGGTCGAGAAATGTCTGGCATACCGGCGAGGTGGTACCTCAGGGAACTACGAGGTTTGTGCCTATGCCTGACAGCGGATCATCTGTGATATATGATTTTGTCGGTGATGATTTTATAGTAAGTGAGTTTGATAATCAGGATGACAGTGCGGATAAGAGTACATATGTTATGTTGGTTAATAAAAGACATGGTGCTGGTAAGCTCAGCAGCGATCCATCATTGAAAGCGGAGGCGATATTTAAGCCGGCTGATTATTACGGGTTTGTCTACCATTATCCGCAGAGTGATAAGGCGGTTCTGCTTGAACCGTTTGAGTATAACGGAGAAAAAGGCTATTATAAAATTTCGCTTGAGGGCGGTAAAGGTGCAATGCTTCGCTTTTCAAGGAAGCCTGTAGATATTTTCATCGCTGATAGGCCTCAGCAAAGATTGGAGTTTGCCAGAAGAGTGCCGACTGTTGATGGAGAACTTAACGATGGAATCTGGCAGAAATCCGAGTCGTTGGAATTGAAAAAGCCTGCCGATAGTGAAGGAACTATTAAAGAATCAGGCTTGGTCAAAGCTGCGTGGCGTGATAACCAGCTTTGGATATGTGCGGATTTTCAAGATAGCGATATTATTGCTCTCGGTGATGAAAACGGACAGGATCATTACAGGCTCGGCGATTGTCTTGAAATATTCCTTAAACCGGAATATTCAGATTGGTACTGGGAGATATGGGTAAATCCGAAGGGGAATTATACTACACTCTTCTGGAACAAGAAAGGTGATAAGGCAGCCAAGACTTTTGAGTTTGACGTTGTGTGTAAAAAAACTGATACCGGATGGTATGTTGAGGCCGAGTTGCCTTTCGATGGATTACTTCAAAATGGCGAACTTCTTAAGCAGGGACAATGGACGATTCTTGCTGCGAGACAAAATCATACTGGTAAAGTTGATATAAAAACACGGGAGTTATCTTCGTGGCCCGGTTTGACAAAGAGTAATTTTCATTTACTTAATGAGTTTGCTAAATTGAACTTTGCTCTTTATTGAGGTGTTCAATGATCAAAATCAAAGATAACGCAACGATTGTATTTGCCGGTGACAGTATAACTCATGGTTTTTCATCTATTGAGGAATATAAACCTTACGGCAAGGGATTTGTTGATTTCGTTGCAAATATACTGTTAGCGCAGAATTATAAAAGTAATCTTAAAATATACAATGCCGGTATCGGTGGAAATACAACAAGTGAGCTGCTTGAAAGATGGCAGAAAGATGTACTTGATCTGGAGCCGGACATTGTGGTATTGCTTATTGGAGTTAATGATGTGCTTCGTAAGTATGAAGAAGACAGGTCTGATGAGAGCGTATCTGTTGATCAATGCCAGAGCAATATAAAATTCATGCTTGATACGCTGGTCAAGAATAATGTTCAAGTAGTACTTATGCAGCCGTTTATGTTTGTCAAAGATAATTATGATCAACGATTTTCAGATATATTAAGATATGGTGATAGAATAAAAGAACTTGCTGAAAATTATTCCGACATAACTTTTATCCCGATGCAGGAAATCATAACGAAAGAGTTTGAAGATATTGACATGGCTGATGTGAGCTATGATTCAATTCATCCGCATCGTTGGGCCCACTGTTGGTTGGGATTGGAATTGTTGAAATATTTTACGAAATAGAACTCAAAGACCAATTGGAGAGATTAATGAATAAACGTAGATATATCCTATTATTTATGCTTTTCTTTTGTACTGTTTTGAAAGCAGAAAGTTTTAAGGTAGGTTTTGCCAACTCATTGCAAAAACTGCGAGGCGATAGAACAGCAGTTAAAGATGTTGTCTATAAAGATAGCGTTTATCTTGATATGGCAAGAGATGAGAGTGAATCATTTCAGCTTGTAGTTGTGCCTCAGAATTCAGAACTGAAAAATATAAAGGTGAACTTGAATCCTGTTATTATGGGAAGCGATAAACTTAAGACCCGCTGGCATATTGTTAATTATGTAAAGACTTCTAACCCTTCATATCCAACACCTTATGTTGGCTTGTGGCCCGATGTTCTGATGCCTGCAGCAAACTTTGATGTTGCTGCTGATGAAGTGCAGCCATTATGGTTCAGCGTCATAAGCGATCCGCAAACTCCTGCAGGAGTGTATAATGGAAGCATAGAGATAAGTGATGGAAAGACGACTGAAATTGTTGAGCTTGTGGTAAACGTTCGTAATTTTACAATACCAAGGCCTGGTACACTGGCTACGCCGTTCGGTCTTTATAAATGGACTCTCGAAGAATGGTATTACGGCAAACGAGGTACTCTGGCCAAGGAAGACTTTATGCGATGGTGTGAGTTTCTCGCGGAGTACAGGTTGACGGTTAAGAATATCGGCTATGAGTATGTTGAGAAAAAATACGCGGACGTTGACGGGGAGAAAAAACTTGTCGGTGTGGATATGTCAAAACTCAACCCTGAGCTTAAGAGATTATCCAATGAATATTTTGCACCATACTCTTACGGACTTTACCGGCTGCAATCGGGCCCGACAGTTGAAAAAGGGATGGAGGCCCAGGCATCGTGGTGTACGCCTGAAAATATCGCTGCTCCGGTCAAACTTCATTTTGACCAGTGGCAAAAGCAGGGTTTTAATGATGAGGTATACATTTATGGAGTTGATGAAGCTACTAATGGCGATATGTACGAGTTGATCAAAGATACTTATGCTCTCATCAAAAAGGATATTCCGAATTCAAAAATCATGCAGACCGGACTTTGCAATAAGCCGGAAATGGTTGGTTTGATAGATATATGGTGTCCTAAAAACGAGATAGCATGGGCCCCGTTCTTTCAGGAGCGGCTCAAAGCCGGTGATACTTTATGGATGTATGTGTGCTGTTCGCCGGTGCCGCCGTATCCTAATCTCCTTGTAGATGAACCGGCGGTGCATCACCGTGTGCTCTTCTGGCAGACAAGGCAGATTGGCGCAACGGGTTTTCTTTACTGGTCAACTCTTTGGCATGCGGGTATAGAGGACAAGCCATATACGGATAAGCCGGCGTTTCCCGAAAGAATGTGGGATTATGGAGAGTCTAATATGTATTCGGATGTGTGGGTGCATGTCAATGGCGACGGGTTGTTAGTTTATCCGGGTAAGAACCTTACCCCGCTGCCTTCAATCAGGCTTGAAATTGTGCGTGACGGTATAGAAGACTACGAATATATGGTGATACTTGAAAAACTTGTCGCTGAAGTAAGTGCACTGGAAAAATATCAAACTAAAGGGACTGCTTCACTTATCGCAAGAGCAAAAGAGCTTTCACAGGTGCCGGATTTTATTTCGAGCAGCGCCCTCAAGTATACTGAAGAGCCTCTGGTTCTTTTCGAAAGACGTCGCGAGATTGCGGATATGATCGAACAGTTCAAAGATATTCTTGAAAATAAAGACTACACAAACTGGAAGATGTAATGCAGATAAAAAGACTAAATAGAGAACAGGTGCGCGCAGCGATAAAATTTCAGTCGCCCTCAAGACCTCCTATCGCCCATGCTCTGACTTTTGAACCGGAATTATGGGCGAAGTATCCGGAGCAGCTTGACCGTATCAAAAGAGATTATCCCGATGATATATCTTTTCACAATGTACATGTTGACTACTGGCAGGCTCCGGTGGATAAGCCATTTTATCGATGGGCCTTTGGCGGTAAGCAGAAACCGGCCGGTACTGCTATAGACAGCTGCCCGGTGATAGAAGACTGGAATGATCTGGATCAGTTTATAAGTGAAATGCCGTCGCCTTTGGATGATAAGCCTTACGACGAAGTAAGACGGCTTGCCAATCAAAATCCTGACGATTATATATTGATTAGCTTTGGACATTATTTCAATCAGAAGTTTGCTTCCTTTCGAGGTATTGAAAATCTTTTGATGGATTTTTATGACAGTAAACATGAATTGCAAAGACTTCTTGAAGCGATTCTCGGTTATTACCAGGTGCTTGCCGAGCGCGTTGCCAAAGCCGGGGCTAACGGGATTTATGGCGGTGAAGATTTGGGTACGCAGAGAAGCTTGTTTATGTCGCCGCAAATTTTTCGTGAGGTATATAAACCATATTACATTCGCTTTGCCGAGATACTCCATGCTAACGGACTTGATTTTTGGCTGCATAGTTGCGGTAATATCACTGAGATAATACCTGATCTGATAGAGGCCGGTGTTGATGTACTGCATCCGATACAGGTTGGTACGATGGATGATGAGCAGATAGTCAAAGATTATTCCGGTAAGATTTGTTTCCATGTAGGTATGGATGTTCAGAATCTTATACCTTTTGCTACCGTGCAGGAAGTACGTGAGGGAATACGAAAGCGGGCCTTCAATTTCTATCGTCCTGACGGCGGTGTTATTTATGCTGCCGGAAATGTCATAACCGATGGTACGCCGCTGGAGAATATCGAAGCTTACGCACAAGAGCTGTTTTATTTTGTGGAGGCGCACACAAAATGACATCAAGGGAACGGGTTTTACGAAGTATAGAATTCAAGAGTGTGGACAGGCTTGCCAAGGACCTTGGCGGTATGGCATCGACGGGAATAAGTGCGTTCGCTTATCCGAGGCTTGTCGAAAAGCTTGGACTTGCCTATCGCAGGCCAAAAGTTCATGATGTAGGTCAGATGCTGGCTATGCCGGATATGGATGTTCTCGATGCGTTGGGTTGTGATGTGGTAACGGTTTTTCATGGCGTGACCAACGCTTTTGAACAGGATGAGAAATGGCACGATTATGATTTTGGAGGCAGGCTCAAGGCAAAGATTCGTGATGCCTCTATGTTTGAAGTTTTATCTGACGGTACGATTGAATGTAAAACTCAAAAGTCAAAAATGCCTCCCGCTTCGACCGTTTTCGATACCGAACACGGCGGCCAGTCTGTATGTCTTTCCGGAGATATACCCAAACCAGATCTTGATCAGTTGCGGGAGCAGTTGAATAAGAGTTTCCCTTCCGAGTCGCAAATAGAGGAGACTGCTTCTCTTTGCCGAATGGTAAGACAAAGTACCGATAAGGCGGTCTTTTTTAACGGCCCGATTTACAGCGGACTTGGTATATGCTCTTTCGGCGGGATGGGTATTTTCCCGATGCTGTGTATGCTCGAACCTGAGTTCGTCAAAGAGTTGCATGGTATTATTGCTGATAACGCGACCACTATAATACATAAAATGCTTCCTGCCATAAAGAATGATATTGATATTTTATTGTTCGGTTCCGATGACTGGGGTACGCAGAATTCTCTTATCGCTCCGCCGGAGGTTTACAGGGAATTGTTTCTGCCGTTCCTCAAGCGAATGAACAGCGAGATAAAATCTATAGCTCCCGATCTTAAAATATTTCTGCATAGCTGCGGCAATATAATTGATATACTGCCGATGATAATCGAAGCAGGGTTTGATGTGCTCAATCCCGTGCAATGGTCAACGACCGGTCAAGGCAGTTATGTTAAGTGGAAAGAAAAGACTCACGGCCGCATCGCGTTATGGGGCGGCGGGGTAAATTCCCAGCATACTCTTCCTTTGGGAACAGTGGATGATATAGAACGTCAGGTAAGAGAAACCGTAAAATGTTTCTCTGATGGCAGCGGTTATATATTTGCTAACACACATAATATATTGTCAGAGATAGAACCCGAAAAAATAACGGCTATGTATAAAACGGCTGAAGAAATTAAGATTTAAAATTGTTAAGAGGCTTTAAGATGACAAACAGAGAAAGATTATTGACAGTACTTAGAGGCGATATACCCGACTGCGTACCGGTATGTCCCGACATATCGAATATGATTCCCTGCCGCCTTACGGGCAAGCCGTATTGGGATGTTTATCTCAAGAACAATCCTCCGCTCTGGAAGGCTCATATAAATGCATTGAAATATTTCAACCTCGACGGTGGGTTTGAGATGTATCGTTATCCCGACCCGCTCGGTGATGCTCCGAAATATGAAACAAGAATACTCAAACGTGAAGACGGCAAAATCATAACGAGGGATTATTACACTGAGAAGCAGGAATGGGCAAAATATCTCTGGGTTTATTATGAGAATGAGGCGCCCGCTGCTTATGTCAAACCTGCAACAGTAGGGCTGCCCGAGGTGCCGCAACAATGGGAGCAAATAGATAATCCTGTAGAGTGGCCTGATGGAATGGAGCTGTGGCGTATCATACGAAAAGAGATGGGAGAGCAGGGATTGATGGGTATGCCTTCGGGTATGCATACGTGTTTGCTTAACACTGCCGATGATGTGTATGAGTATTATGATAATCCCGGCAAGTATCACAAGATGGCCGAGGATATGCTTGCACTTTCACTGAGCAGGATCGAGAGGATATCCAAGTTTCCAGTAGAGGATCGTCCGGACTTTATTGCCTGTGGAGCATCCGGTTCGCTTGTTCTTCAGACGCCCACAATATTCAGGGAGCTGATCTTGCCGATGCTCAAAGAGGTAACCAAAGCGGCAAAGAATATCGGTCTGCCCACACAGGTTCATTCCTGTGGCCCTGAGACGGCACTTGTCAAAATGGCCGCCGAAGAGACCGACCTTACTGTAATAGATCCACTTGAGATTGCTCCGATGGGAGACTGTACGCTTGCGGACCTCAAGAAAGAGTTTGGCGACAAGATCGTTCTCAAAGGCAATCTTCATACTACTGACGTAATGCTTTACGGCAGCGTGCAGGAAGTTAAGGACGCGGCAAAGAAGGC
Organism: Sedimentisphaeraceae bacterium JB056; assembly: GCA_044440125.1. Lineage (GTDB taxonomy): Bacteria > Planctomycetota > Phycisphaerae > Sedimentisphaerales > Sedimentisphaeraceae > JBITAJ01. The sequence goes on from JBITAJ010000012.1 coordinate 55,230, forward strand.
GATTGATGACGCGGCAGAAGGTGGACGTTTTATCCTGTCCACCGGCGACCAGTGCGGCAGGGACACACCTTTCGAAAATATCGAGGCGATGGTGGAAGTAGCCAGAACATACGGCAAATATTAAATGAAAGAGGTGTAAATGAATAAGCTGCTGTTTAATTTCATAACCATAGTAATGATCAGTACGAGTTGTTTGCAGGCTTCGTATAAAATTGCTTATGCCGATTCCATGACTAAGATCCGTATGGAGAAAGAGTATGCATCCGATCTTCCGATCGTTTCGGATATTGATGTTGATATGGCGGCTAATGAAAGTGAATCTTTCCAGCTTGTCATAATACCCGACGACTCAAATATTGAAGAAGTGTTTGTCAACTTTGAGAATACGACTTTTGATGCCGATGAACTGGCTATTGAATATTTCAAGGTCGGCTATGTGAAAACCGGTAAGCCGAAAAAGTACGATCCGTTATATGTCGGTTACTGGCCGGACAGACTTATGCCCGTTGACACCTTTGATGTCAAAAGTGAAAATGTTGCGGTTTTGTGGTTTAAGATTACCACTAATAAAAATATACGCAGGGGCAGTTATAAAACTGATATAAGGATAACGAGTGCCCGGCAGAGCGATCTTGTAGAGTTGAATGTTAAGGTGAGAGATTTTGTCATACCTGAAAAGGGAACATTTGCGGCTCCGTTCGGATTGTATCTGCCGTATATTTCTAAATGGTATTTTTCTGACGAAGATTATATAGGCAACATTACTCCCGAGCAATACGGTCAAATGTGCGAATCGCTTTACGAATACCGGCTTACTCCCAAGAATATAGGCTATGAATATGTTCACAGAAAAATCGGCGACCAAGTGCTGCCGCAAGCCGGAGCTAATGCCGGCCGGATCTTTGTTCATAAGGATATGAGCAAACCGATCAGTGTTGATATGGAGAGCCTGCAAAAGACCATCGGTCGGCTTGGCGATCAATTCCCGGATTATTCGTATGGAATCTATCGTTTGCCGCCGTATGAAGAGCTGCTTAAAGACGCCGATATTACTAACGGTCAACGAGATACTTCCAGAGAAAATCTTGACAATTTGGTTCTGCCGGCTCTCGCCCATATAAAAGAATGGAAGAAGCAGAACTTGTCTTCGGTCGGATATATCTACGGGGTTGATGAGCCGCGGGAGTTTCATTTGGGTTTTTTGAAGGAGCTTTATACGAAGATCAAGGCCGAATTACCGGATGTGAAAATTCTGCAGGTGATTTCAACGGGAGACCCAAGCAAACTTGAAGGTTTGGTTGATATCTGGTGCCCATTGACAATCTTGCTCCATAGGGAATACGATTTTTTCCAGAAACGAGTTGCGGCAGGCGACATGCTTTGGACGTATGTCTGCTGCTGGCCTGAACCGCCGTTTGCAAACTTTTTCATTGATGAACCAGGTATAGATCACAGGGCATTGTTCTGGCAGGCTCAAAAGGCCGGAGCTACAGGGCTTCTATACTGGAGTGTTGCGTGGTTCGAAGGGCTTGAGGAACTTAAAGCTCCCGATGGGATAACCCTCAAAGAGCCTGTCGATATGACCAAGCACGAGATGTATGGCCGATCTAAAGTAAACGGTGACGGTTTGCTCTTGTATCCCGCTGAAAATTTTCAATTCAATCCGTCGATACGTCTTGAAATAATAAAAGACGGCATTGAAGACTGTGAATATTTTTCCCTTCTGAAAGCGTTGGTTCAGGAAGTAGAAAATATAAAAAGTCTTGATCAGGAAGATGCGGCCCGTCTTTCTCAGGCGAGGAAACTTATTGCCGTGCCTGATGATATAGTTGAAGATATGATTAATCATACTTCCCGTTCTAATGATATAACAGATCATCGAAGAAAAATAGCCGATGCAATCGAAAGCTTAATGAAGATAAAAGAAAAGAGAAAGTAATATGGATTTTAACGCAGGATTAACTGATAGATTTTCTACGGGCTGTAACTACTGGGCTTCACATGCCGGGTTGTTTATGTGGAGCAGATGGGACGAGGCAATAGTTGAGGCAGACTTTAAGCTTCTAAGCGAAAAGGGGCTGAAGACTTTGCGGGTCTTTCCGCTCTGGCCCGATTTTCAGCCGCTCAACGTTCTTTACGGCGAGTTTGGAGCGGCCAAGGAAGTTCGCCGCGGCGAGAGAAGACTTGATAGTTCGAGTCCTGAATCAGTTGCCTGTGTTGATCCTATTATGGTAGATCGTTTTGAGAAAATGTGCGAGCTGGCCGGAGAGTATGGCCTTGAGCTTACCGTTATGCTGCTCACCGGCTGGATGAGCGGCAGACAGTTCAAGCCTGCTCCTCTCAATGACCGCAACATATATTCCAATCCGTTCGCCCTTAAGTGGCAGGTTCGGTTCGTGAAATATTTTGTGGAAAGGTTCAGGTCGCACAAGTGTATTGTGGGCTGGGGGCTTGGCAACGAGAGCAATATAATGAGTACCTGTGATGACCCTGATACCGCTTATAGCTGGACGGCTCTTATATCCAACACGATCAAGGCCGCCGATCCTGAGCGGCCGGTAATTTCCGGAATGCACGGACTCAGCGTTGACGGCAGCGGGCTGGGTTGGAAGATATCCGATCAGGGGGAACTTGTTGATATCGTTACAACCCATCCCTATGCCTTGTTTGTTAAACATCTTGATGGTGATAAGCTGCTAAGCATAAGAAATACAATGCATATTGCTGCGGAGTCAACGCTTTATTCCGATCTTACCGGCAAGCCGTGTATGAGCGAGGAACTTGGTGATCTTGGGACCAATCTTCTTGATCCACAATCCTCAAAAACGTTTCTAAATACTTGTCTTTTATCAGGTTGGGCTAATAATAACCTTGGTCTTTTATGGTGGTGTGCTTTTGAGCAGCGGCATCTTGACGATGCTCCTTACGATTGGTTTGCTTTTGAACAGGAGCTTGGTATTTTTAGTGCCGATGGTAAGCCTAAGCCTACTTATTCAGCTTTTGAGAATTTTCACTCATTCCTCAGTTCTTTGCCGCCTCAGTTGCGAAAGCTTCCGCCGCGAAAACGCGATGCCGTTTGCCTTCTCAGCAGAGGGCAGGATAACTGGGCTGCCGCTTTATCAACTTTTGTCCTTGCTAAACAGGCAGGTTTTGACGTACAGTTTGTTACAGAGGAGAATATACTTCCCGATGCTGAACTATATATGCTGCCGTCACTTTGCGGTTATGGTCCGGTATCTAAGTTTATGTATAAACAATTGCTTGATAAAGTGGAAGCTGGTGCAAGCTTATATATAAGCTCTTTTGATGCTTTACTGCCTAATCTCAGTGAGTATGCAGGTGTGAAAGTGATTTCAAGGAGTAAGTGGAATTGTGAAGGCAGTATCAAGCTTGACGATGGTACCTCTATTAGACTGCCTGATGAGATGACCATGCAGCAGTGGCATAGAGAGGGCGGCTTCTTTGCTGATGCCAGCCAGTATTCTCTTGAACTGGAACCGGTTGGAGCTGAAGTGCTTGCAGATGATGAGAACGGTAATCCTATTTTAACTTGTAATAAATACGGCAAAGGTTTTGTATATTTCCTTAACTTTGGATTGGAAGTTATACTTGCCAAGACGTCTTTTGCTTTTGAAAACAATATGGACGATTTCTTTAAGCTTTATCAAAAAATAAGTGGTAAGGCTTTGTCGCAAAGAGCTGCTCTTAAGAGTGAAAATCAGAAAGGACTGGCTATCTCAGAGTTTGTTATTAATGAGGAAGTGGTATGCGTAGGCGTTAACCACTATTGCTGTAAGATTGAAGGAAAACTTGACTTGCAGAACGATTTTAAGCTGGTTAAGTCTTTTGGTGGCGAGGTTAAGTCTTTTGGTGACAGGTGTTTATCTTACAGGCTGGATAAAGGGAAGGCTTTTGTTGCGATTTTAAGTTGAAAAATAAAATCAGCCTAAAACTTTTTATTGGACTGAGTCGCAGAAAGCCTCAAATACCTCATCTGGCACATCTGCGGGTATCTCACAGCCGGCACTGAGCATATAGCTTGTATCTTTTGCTTTTTGAATACAAGACTTTGCCTTTTGGGCACAAACCTGCGGTGTTGCCTGTAGAATATCAGCTACCGGATCGAGATTGCCCTTGAAGCATTTGCCGGCTTTGCCGTAAACACAGCAGGCTGTATCAAAGTCAACCATATGATCAACATTGAAAAGATCGGCGTCAGTTTTTACCATATCCTCAAGCAAAGCAGAGGTATTGCCGCATATATGGAGTTTTACAAGTCCGCCGGCGTTGTGTACCGCCTGAATAACACGCTTCTCATACGGCAGTGCGAATTCACGATACATCTCCGGAGAGATTAAGGATGCCGCTGCATCTCCGGCACCGACCATATGCGCTCCGCTTTCAATTTGCAGTAATGCAAAATCAATAACTATATCGGTGAGAAATTCGAGGGTCGTATGAACAAGTTGCTGATTTTCGTAAGTCAGCATTAGAAGCTCACTTACGCCACATATCGAGCATGATTCGGCAAAAGGCATATCTACCCAGCCGGCTACCATACATCTGTCACCAATATTTTTTGACAGACACTCAACAGCTTTAGCCCTGTCGTACATTCTCGACGAAGCATTGGAAACATCAGGTCGTTTGAGAGAATTCAAATCCTGCAGATTTCTCACCAAGGGAGCGGCAAGATGGGGTGGATGCTCTTCCGGGAAAACCATTTCTCCGCCAAGATCAGCCGATACCCTGAATGCATCCGAGCAGGCCGTTACTGCATCGACATTGAATTTTTCAAAAATGTTTAACTGAGATTGCGCAAGTACTTGTGCATCACTTGCAAACTGCCTGTAAGATGCGCCGATTCTTTTGGCTGCAAAACTCATCAAAAGTGGAAATACCGGCGTTCTGTCGACCTTTTTCCCTGCGATACTGTTCAAACATCTTTGCTTGGAGTTCATAAATAATGATTCCCTTAAATTTCTGCTAAATAGAAGGTGGAAAATAAATTACAGCTTCTGGACATTGAATATTAATATATACATGTACAAATTAAGTGCAAGTAAATAGTCTCTTATATTTCCGATAATCCTATCGGGTCTATTTATTTTCAAAATTTTATTGAAATCCACGATTTTGGCTGTCTTTCTCGACTTTTGCCGGCCTTACCTTTTCTTAAATCTCATAAAAGACGTTTTTTTTTGTATAAATAGTAAAAAAGTTGCTTTTTACTCGGTTTTATGGATACTTATAAAGGTATAATTGCGGCTTAGTGTAGCCGTAGAAATTTTAATAAACGTGAGCGTTCATAACCCAGGTGATGTTTATTGTATGAAATTGCAATATTATTGTTAAATGTATGAATGTTTACAAATAAACAAAAAATCTTGCAGATAGTTTGGAGATTATATGAAAGCAACAGATATGAAAAAAGGTATGACCGTTACAATTGACGGAATACTATATTCGATTGTGGATTATCAACACGTTAAACTGGGTAAGGGCGGTGCGGTTTACCAGACCAAGCTCAAAAACCTGATTGACGGCGGCATTCGCGATATAAGGCTCAGGGCTGAAGAGAATATTGAACAGGCTTATCTTGATAAGCGTAATTTCGAATATCTCTATTCAGCGGGCAGTGAACACGTACTTATGGACCTCGAAACTTATGATCAGATCACTCTTGACGATGATCAGTTTGGTGAGGGAATGAAATACCTAAAGGGTAACGAGACACTTCAGGTAAGTATGTATAATGAAAAGCCTGTCCAGATTGTTCTGCCTACAACGGTAGATCTTGAAGTTACCGACACAGCCCCTGAAATCAAGGGTGCTACGGCAACGAATCAGTACAAACCTGCCACACTGGAAACGGGTTTGGAAATTTCAGTCCCTCCTTTTATCAAACTTGGTGAAAAAATCCGTGTTGATACCAGAACTGGTGATTATGTAACCAGAGTTAAAGAATAGGCAATAAGGTTTGGAGTAACTTGCCGGGGCAGCAGTGAAAGCCGTTGCCCCGGGCTCCTTTTTTTGCAGTTGCAGCTATAGAAAGAATAAAATGCTCTCGAAAATAAGTAAACTGCTCGTATCAATGTTCGGCTCTCGCAATGAACGTTTGGTAAAAGCGTATATGGATATTGCGCTTTCAGCCGGAGAATTTGAGCCTCAGATGAAGCAACTCACAGATGAGCAGATTAAGAGTCATACCAGCGTTCTGAAAGATAAGATCAACTCTGGCACCAAGGCTGAGTCTCTTCTGCCTGAAGCCTTTGCTCTTGTACGTGAAGCCGCGCGAAGAAACATGAATATGCGGCATTATGATGTTCAGCTTGTTGGTGGAAATGTCCTTTTTGAGGGTAAAATCGCAGAAATGGCTACTGGTGAGGGTAAAACGCTTGTTGCCACACTTGCTGCCTATCTTGTTCACTTACGTGGCAAGCATGTACATGTGATAACTGTTAATGATTACCTGGCCAAACGTGACTGTGAGTGGATGAGACCTGTTTATGAGGCTCTTGGACTTACAGTTGGTGCTATACAGTCGGAAATGAATCCCGGCGGTGCCGAACGAAAAGAGATGTACGCTCGTGATATCACCTATGGTACAAACAATGAATTCGGTTTTGATTATCTTCGTGACAATATGAAGATGAATGCAGAGCAGCTTGCCCAAGGCGAGCTTGAATTTGCTCTGATTGATGAGGTTGACTCGATTCTGATTGATGAGGCGCGTACCCCTCTTATTATCAGTGGTCCGGCGTTTGATGATATCACACGGTATAAGAAGGCTGATACAGTCGTAAAAGGGCTGATTTCTCTTCAAAGTAAATACGACAGTGTTAAGAAAAGAATAGACCTTGCCGAGAAGGAAATTGCAGCCGCTGAAGGCGAGATATCTGACTCAGGCAAGGATAAGGAAAGATCTCAAAAAGCACGTGAAGTTCTTGAAAAAGCGAGATCTGAGAAGGAGCAATCTGAAGAAGAACTTGAAAATACTACCCAGTATTATGAAGTAGAGTACGACCGCAAGAGCGTTCATCTGACCCACGAGGGAACCGGTGCTGCGCAGGATCTTGCTGATGTCGGCTCGTTCTTTACCGGTACCAATATGGACTGGCCGCATCTTATAGAGCAGGGTCTGCGTGCGAGAATATGTTTTGAGCGTGAAAAAGATTATGTGGTGATGGATGGTAAAGTCGTTATTGTTGATGAGTTTACCGGTCGTTTGATGGAAGGTCGTCAGTGGTCTGATGGGCTTCACCAGGCAATTGAGGCTAAAGAAAATGTTCAGATCAAAGAGGAGTCGCAAACTTTGGCGACAATAACCCTCCAGAACTTCTTCAAGCTTTATGATCAGATTGCCGGTATGACAGGTACCGCGATGACTGAGGCCCAGGAATTCAGCGACATTTACGGTCTTGATACCGTTTCCATACCGACTAATAAGCCTTGTGTAAGAGATGACAAAGACGATCTTATTTTCAAGTCGATGAAGGAAAAATTCGCGGCTATTGTTGAAAATGTCAAGGACATAAGTCAAAGCGGCTGCCCCGTACTGGTAGGTACTGTAAGTATTGAGAAATCCGAGGCCATTTCCAATGCCTTGATTCGCAAATACGGTATCGAGCATGAGGTACTCAATGCTAAGCAGCATGCACGCGAGGCTTCTATTGTTGAAAAAGCGGGTTTTACTCATACCGGCAGAGATGGAAAGCAATGGGGAAATGTAACAATTGCTACGAATATGGCCGGTCGTGGTACAGATATCAAGCTTGGTGAAGGAGTCGCCGAAAGAGGCGGACTTCACATAATCGGTACTGAGCGACATGAATCGAGGCGTATTGATAATCAGCTTCGAGGTCGTGCGGGGCGTCAGGGAGACAACGGTGCCAGCCAATTCTTCCTGTCGTTCGATGATGATCTTCTGGCTATTTTCTCACCTGACTGGACAGTGAAAGCTCTTACCAGAACCGGCTGGAAGGAAGGCGATCCTGTTTTCCATCCGTGGATCAGCAGAGGTATAGAAAAAGCTCAGAAAAAAGTTGAGGAAAAGAACTATGAGTCGCGTAAATCACTTCTCGAATATGATGAAGTGATGGATTATCAACGTAAGATATTCTATACAAGAAGACGTGAGATTCTCAAAGGTGTGGATTTAAGGCAAATTATCGAGGATATGATAGCTAATGTTGTATCTGACGCTTGCCAAAGCATATTAAATGAAGACTATCCTTACAACTGCATAGTTGAATGGGCCAGAAGCAACTTTAATGTTGATGTTACCCTGAAATCGATCAAAGGCGGTGAAATTGAGGATATTGAAAAGCATATAAAGAAGAATGCTAAGAAAGAAGTTGAGTCTGAGATTGAAATTGCTCTTGGTGAATATATTGAGGATTTCGAGGACAGATCGACCTGGAAGCTTGATAAGCTTTCAAAATGGATGATGAGTTCTTATAGTGCTGACGTTTCGGTTTCCAAACTTCGCAGTCTGGATGCTTATCAGATACAGGAAATGGTAACTCAGGCTGCATGTGGTCAGGTTGACAACAAAGACAGCTCCATGCTTGCAGAGTTTTTGAGCGATGACTTTGCGGAAAAAACTTTCCTGGATGCTGTTAATGCCCGTTTTAATCTGAAGCTGACGGTTGAAGATATAAAAGACCGTTCTTCTGAGGATATACAAGGGGCTATATTGACCTTGATTGCGGAGAAATATGATACTAAGGAGCTTGAGTATCCTATAGACTTTGCTCTTGGAATGGTATTTACGCAGCAGGGAGTTAATGCATACGGCTTTGAGATGCTTACAAAATGGGCTAAGCATCGTTATAACTTGGATCTGAATATTGATGAGATACAGAATCAACAGCCGGCTGAGCTTCGTAAGCAGCTTATTGAAGCGGCAAAGCATACTTTTGATACTTTTGAGCAGGAAATCAATGACAAAGCTGATGAATGTGAGGCCGCTGATTTTGCTCAATGGATGAAGGGACGTTATAATGTAAACTTTGCTCAAGAGCTTCTTGATGACATGGAGAAGGTTAAAGAGAACAGCGTAAAGCTTGTTCGCAGCATTCTCAGAAATGAACTTTCAAGGCTTGAGAAATATGTGCTCTTGCAGATATATGACAGCACATGGAAAGATCATCTTTATGCTATGGACAGGCTCAAAGAGAGTATTTTCCTACGTTCTTTTGCGGAAAAAGACCCTAAGGTTGAATACAAACGCGAAGGATACAAGATGTTCGAGGAGATGCTCAGCAGCGTAGAGCAGAGAGTAACGGATACGATTTTCAAGGTTCGGCTTGCCGGCAATGAGAATACGAAGAACGTTTATTCTGGTCAGAACGCTTCGCATGATGAAGCCAAGCAGTTTACTCAAACCGAAACGCAGAGGGCGGCAGCAATGGCCCCTCAGAAATCATCACCTGCAGCGCCTATAGTTAATAAGGAGCCAAAGGTAGGCAGGAATGATCCATGTCCTTGCGGGAGTGGTAAAAAATACAAAAAATGCTGCGGCAGATAGCTTAAGAGTTATTGTTGTGGAATTCTTTTATATGAAGGAGTTGAAATTGAAAAGGAAAATGATAATTTTTGCTTTTTTGGCTTTTGCTGTTACTGTTCAGGCCAAGACATGGCAAATAAGTGATGATTTATCTTTAAAAGAGGTTTCAGGTCAGCAAACTGATTTTGAAATAGATTTTGCAATGCTTAAACGTGCTGCTGATCAAAATAAACCTCAGGAGTTACTTGTAGCAGTGCTGGATATGGAGAAGAAATATCCGGATATTACATCAGGTGACGATTGGAAGGCTTATGTTGAGGCTGAAGAAGCACTTGCGAATGAGAAATGGAAGAAAAGTTCGGAGCTTTTTACTGCTTTTCTCGACAATTATCCCGTAAGCCGTTTTTATAATGCAGCGCTTGAGCGTGAATATGAGATAGCATCAGCTTTTCTTGCCGGCCAGAAACGACGTGCCTTTGGTATCTTCATGATCCGAGGTTACGATGATGGTGAAGTTATGATGAGGAAAATTTCGGATAAGGCGGGTAACAGCTCGATTGCTAATAGAGCCTTGAAGACTCTTGCAGAGAGTTTTGAAAGTCGTAAACTTTATTTTGAGGCTTATGATGTTTGGACGGAGATTGCCGTAAGATGGCCGACCGGAGAAAGTGGAGAGGAATCTCTACTTGGAATGGCGAGAAATATGCATAGTGCATATAACGGTCCTAATTATGATGCCGCTCCGGTAAAAAGTGCTGAGGGCTATTACAGTCAATATCAACTTCGTTATCCCCAGCTTGCTGAGAAAAAGGGAGTTGAGCAGCAATATAATAATGCCGTCGAACAAATAGCTTTCAAATATTACAATATTGCTAATTATTATGAAAGAACTGACGATATTGAAAGTGCAATGATCTACTATAATTACGTAATTGATAAAAGTCCTGATACAGAAGTAGCGAAATTGGCCTCTGGAAAGATGCAGGGTATAAGTGACAGGCCTCAGGAAATTGTCAAGATCAAGCCCGAAGACAAAAGCCTTTGGTGGCGACTATGGCACTTTTTCGATTTCGAAGCTGTAGAGAAACTTTGAGGAGGTTTTACCAATGAAAAATATAAAGATGAAAACTTTGCTCTTAGTCGTCTGTGCTGTTTTTGTAACTCTTAGCGGATGCACTGATTACACCCAGGGCTGGCCTTATCCTGAAGATGTAGATAGTGTTTATGTAGAGATGTTCAATAGCAAAAGTCTTAGAAGAGGCGCTGAATATACTTTGACTGACGCGATTTGCAAACAGCTTGAGGTGCAGACCCCTTATAAAATAGTTTCGGACAGAAGTCGAGCTGACAGCATAATTTATGGAGAAATTGTTTCGCTTGGCGATACTGTTCTCTCTACTGAGGTTGAAACGGGTATGCCAATCGAGAAAGAGACGCGTTTGGCATTGGTGTTTAGTTGGAAAGATCTCAACACCGGTAAAATGTATGTTAATGAAAAGCAAGTTACTGCCTCTGCCAGCTATATTCGGGAGAAGAAAAGCAGCGACCTTGCTACTTATAACTTAAGTCAAAGTTTTGAGTATGCAGCTGATGTTGCAGTGAACAAAGCGGCGGAGAAAGTAGTAGAATCTATGCGGCTTGAATGGTAAGCTTTTGGAATGTAGAAATTTAAGTAACTGAATTAAGCAATTTTTTAATAAATACGGTATTAGAGCCGAAAATAATTGATATGAATGAAAATAACGATCAGAATCAAAGAAATAACAAAAGAATGCCCAAAGTACCTCCATTGGCCGGTAAAGGCAAACCTCGAGGTCCTTTTGGCTGGATAATAATAGCTATAATTGTTATAAGCCTTTTCTCTATGAAGGATAAATTTATGCCGGCTGAGCAGATTACGATCAGCCAGTTTAAAAATTTCATAGATTTGGGTTATGTGAGTTCCGTTGAGATAGGTATAAGCTCTTCGAACATTACGGGTAAATTCAGTGAAGCGGGCATAACTGCACGTAATCAGCAAAACGGCAGTGCTCTTGCTTCATTTAAAACGCAGTGTATTCCGGAAGTTGTGCCGGATCTTACAAAAAAACTTGATGATAATAATGTAAGTTACAAATTTGTAGGTGATGGAACTTTTTGGCTTATACTGATAAATCTTGCACCGTTCCTCTTTGTAATATTGATTTTCTGGTTTATCTTTGCCCGGAATATGAAGGGCGGTCCTGGTGGGATGTTGATGAATTTCGGCAGAAGCAAGGCCAAGCTTTTCAACACTGAGGACAAGAAGGTTACTTTTGATGATGTTGCCGGAATTGAAGAGGCTAAGGATGAGGTTAGCGAAATAATCGAATTTTTGAAGAATCCAAAGCGTTTCATGAAGATTGGTGGACGCATTCCTCGCGGATTGCTCCTTGAGGGCCCTCCCGGATGCGGTAAGACTCTTCTTGCCCGTGCGATTGCCGGTCAGGCGGATGTGCCTTTCTTCAGCATAAGCGGTAGTGATTTTGTCGAAATGTTTGTTGGTGTCGGTGCCAGCCGTGTTCGCGACTTGTTCAAGCAGGCCAAGGAAAATTCTCCTTGTATCATTTTCCTCGATGAAGTTGATGCAATCGGTAAGAAACGTGGTCCTGGAGTAACCAGCGGCGGACATGATGAACGTGAGCAGACGCTTAACGCGATTCTGGTTGAGATGGATGGTTTTGAGTCGAGCGATCAGGTAATCGTGATTGCCGCCACTAATAGGGCTGACGTTCTTGACAAGGCTCTGACTCGTCCGGGACGATTTGACAGGCAGGTATTTGTGCCGCTGCCAGATATCAAGGGGCGTGCGGAAATCCTGAAAGTACATGCTAAGAAGGTTAAGCTTTCTCCTGATGTTAATCTTGATATTATAGCCCGTGGAACTCCAATGTTCAGTGGTGCCGAGCTTGAGTCTCTTATAAATGAAGCGGCAATCGCGGCAACAATGGCTGATAAAGACTTCATCGAACAAGCCGACCTTGAAGAGGCCAGGGATAAAGTTCGCTGGGGACGTGCCAAGAAGAGCCGTGCGATCGATCAGAAAGAAAAAGAACTTACGGCGTATCATGAGGCCGGCCATACACTCATTCAGGCACTTCTGGATGATGCCGATCCTCTGCACAAGGTCAGTATTATTCCTCGCGGGCCTATGGGTGGTGCGACATTCTCCTTGCCGGAGAAAGATCGTTACACTTATTCGCAGAATTTCTGCAAGGCTTATCTGCAGGTGTGTTTTGGCGGTCGTATTGCTGAGGAAATATTCTGCGGCGATATCACAAGCGGTGCATCGGCTGATATCAAGCAGGCTACAGCTATGGCAAAAACCATGGTTCTCAGCTGGGGCATGAGTGATAAGCTCGGTCTGATTGACTTTGTCGGTGATAATCCATACAAGGAAATGGGACTTGCCAGCGGCAATGAATATTCCGAGCAAACATCTCAATCAATCGATCAGGAAATAAAACGACTTCTTGATAATGCTTATGATAATGCTAAAGCATTGGTCAATAAGCATAAGGATAAGGTTGAGCAGATTGCGATGGCTCTTATCAAGTATGAAACACTTGACGCTGAAGAAGTACGTATGATACTTGATGGCGAAGAGATAGACAGGCCAACGGTCGCCGAGCTCTTACAGGCTGAGCAGGAGAAGGCTGCTAAAGCTGCTGAAGAGGAAAAACAGCGTCTTGAGGCTGTCAAGAAAGTTGTAGAAGCGGTTGATTCTGATGAAAAGCTGCCTCCAAGCGGCAGTGATGAAGATCAGGGGCAGAAGTCTGAGGAATCGCAAAACGAAGACGACCAGAGTGAAAGCCCGAAACAACAGTAAAAAAAAAATGAAATATTAAAAGGGAGACGGCTTTTGCTGTCTCCCTTTTTTTGTGACTGAAATTCGTTTAATACGGAAGGGGATAAAATGAGAACAGGGACAAGTTATAAAAAGATGATTCTGCCGGTAATGGCTGTTGTTTTATGTTTAGTGAGCGGTTTTGCTGTTGCGAGTCAGCGTGTGGTTGAATATGAAAGTGACTACTCTGATGTTTCGCTTGAGGCGGTCAGGCTTGCTGACGGGTCTGCGGCGATAGCGTTCAGGTTTACCGGTACGGATAATGTGCATTATTATGCGGATAAGGAAACTGCTCCGGGTGGTATGTCGCTTGCGATTGACTCCAATCTGCCTGAAGACTGCTCGGCTGATGCGCCGATGTTTCCGAAGGCTAAAGATTATTATGATAAGGGCTTGCAGCAGGATATAAAGGTTTACAGCGGCGATTTTGATGTTGTTGTGGGTTTGGATTGTAAAGAGGCGGGTGAAGTCGAGGCTTCTTTCACTGTTCACGGCATAGCGTGTACCGATAAGTTGTGCTTGCCGCCGTTTTCGCACGATCTGACTATTAAGGTCGATACCTCAGAGGTTCAGTCATGGCCAGCGTGGCAGAAAACGGATAAATCTGAGCCTGAGCCCACTGTTTCTGCTGATGCAAAAGAAGCGAAAGAAGAGGGGGCAGCGATTGTTGTTTCGGAGTTTTCGGTTGCCTCGGCTGTGAAATATTTTCTGCTTGCGATATTGGCTGGGCTTACGTTCAATATTATGCCGTGCGTGTGGCCCGTGCTTCCTTTGGCAGTGCAGAGGCTTGTCAATTTCTCCGGTGGCAATAAAAAGACTCTCCTGCTCCACGGTGCGGCTTTCAGCGGTGGTATAATTCTGTTTTTCGTTCTCTTTGCCGCAATCAGCGTGGTGCTTAAGCTTACAACCGGAGCCGCTCTTGACTGGTCGGAACATCTGCGTTATCCATCAGTGATAATCGGTATGGGGCTCTTGCTTGTTGTTCTGGCTATGTTTATGTTCGATATATTTGTAGTGGGTGTGCCAAGCTCCGTTGCCTCAAAATCCGGCGGTAATGGTACTGTCAGCGGCAGCATCGGCATGGGATTTCTCGCGGCGGTTTTAAGTACGCCTTGCAGCGGTGCGATATTGGCGGCGGTTCTTGTATGGGCACAAACGCAAAACCTTGCAGTCAGCACGGTAACGATAATCCTCATGGGTTTTGGTATGGCGATTCCATACATGATACTTGCAAATTCACCTGCACTTCTCAAAAAACTTCCCAGACCCGGCACATGGATGGAGATTTTCCGCAAGGCAATGGGTTTCTTACTGCTTGTGATAGCATTTAAGCTCATGCTTGCACTGCCAGAGAAATATCTGGGCGGAGCGTTCTATTATTCGCTTGTGGTTGCTTTTGCCGCATGGATGTGGGGCGGCTGGGTGAATATAACCAGCCCGAAGAAGAAAAAAATCACCGTTCGTCTGCTGGCTTTATTACTTCTGGTATTGACTGCTAAGCCGCTTTTGAAACCGGAGGTAAGTGTTGTAGATTGGCAAGGTTACGATCGGGTTCAGGTGAGTTCACTGACTTCAGCGGGTGAGCCTGTTTTGATAAAATTTACGGCAAAATGGTGCACCAATTGCCATTATCTCGACAGAACGGTATATTCAGACCCTGAGATCGCAAAACTGCTTGAAGAAAAAGGTATAACTCCTGTTAAAGCAGATACGACATCCTTCGATGATCCGGCAACCGAAGACCTCAAAGCAATATACAACGAGCCGGGAAGCGTGCCTGTAACAATAATAATAGCCCCCGACGGCAGCCTGACGAAACTGCGCGGCGTATTCGAAAAGAAAGAGCTGATCGAAGCAATCGAAAGCCTTTGATATATTTTAAAAGAGCTAAAGAATGAGAATTTATTTGAAATTTAGTCAATTATAGTTTACTATATAAATTATGGTTTATGAAGTAACCCTATATCAGACCACTAAAGGCGATATTCCTGTTAGGAAATGGCTGTCGAAGCTGAATGTTACAACGCGGGATAGAGTCTATAGTAGGCTTATGCGAATTGAACAGGGTAATTTCGGAGATCATAAACAGATAGAGACTGAATTGTATGAACTCAGATTTTTCTTTGATGGTGGGTTGCGAGTTTATTATACGGTTCAAGATGAAAGAGTTGTTGTTCTGTTTTGTGGAGGGAACAAAAAAAGTCAGAAGCGTGATATAAGCAAAGCTATCGCATTATTATATGAATATAAAAAGGAATTGAATGATGCCTCTACATAAATTAGAAGACATAATTGCTGAAGATTTGAAAGGGCGTGATGGGCTTGAAAGTTTTCTTGATACTCTCCTTGAAGAGTATGAAACTACCGGAGATAAAGAAACTTTTCTGCGGCTGTTGAAGATCGCTGCCAAAGCTCGTGGCGGCATAGAAGAAACAGCGGTCAAGACAGGCCTTACCAAGCAGGCGATATACAAGATATTTTCCGGCAAGGGAAATCCCACTTTCAACAGTCTTGTAAAAATAATCGAATCACTCGGCTACAGGCTGACCGTTAAACCCATCAACTGAGGTTTGTATTACGGCCTATTTAGCAAATTTACAGATGGTCATATTCTAACGATTCTGATACGTAACAAATAGTATCAGAGCCGCGTACGTCATTAAGCGGGTAGTGCGGTTAATTTTAGAATATGCTTTATGGATATTGTAGATTTTGATCTGATAGTAAGTACCCTATCTGCTTCCTAACGGGCACAGCTCTGATAGTTTAACTTTTATCTTATCATGCACATATATGATTTAGTGATTCTTATGATTTAATTGACGATGAGTTTAGGATTGGTATCATAAGGTTGGTATTGTGGGTGGCTAAATTATTATGATTCATTAATGAGAGTTGCTCACAGAAAAACAGAAGAACATGCTGAAGCGATTATTCAAAAAGATATGGATAAATTAAGTAGATAACTCTAAAAGAGGTTTAAGTAACCTGCTTGTTTTAATTAGGAATTATGAATGTGTTCAAAGATTAAAGATACTAAAGATTGGATTTGTAAACATGTTGCAATAACTCTATTTATGGTAGTTGCATTTGTTGTGCTGCTGATTATGGGGTGGCTTTCTTATCCAAAAGATACGGAGTTTGATTTTGTTATAGCATGGGCTGCTCTTTTTGGCGGTATTGGTGGGATTGGTTCTTTGGTAACAAAAAATGAAGCTTTAAAACAAAATGACAATGCAAGGCTGAGCGATTCTCGTCAGGAGAGGCTGGCTTTGATTGCGTCTGATGTTCTCGAAAAGACTTATCTGGTACACCGAGCGATAACCAATATAACCTCTCCACTTTCATTTAAGGAAGAAGGCATTAAAACTACTGATGAAAAGGGTGAAGAGGTTAAAATAGAAAAAACTGACTTATCACAAGCAGAGATTTTTGCATATCGATTTCAAAAACATGATAAACTCTTTTCGAATTACTTTTCTTTAGACATCAAGGCAAAGGTGTATTTTAATAACGAGGTATATCAAAATATTCAAGATATGAAATCTGTTATTATTTTTATACGTTGTCATATAACCACATTATTAAGATATACAAAAAAAGCGATTGAACAAAATCTTGCAGAGAATACCAAACAAATGCAACAGATAGAAGATGAAATTGAAGCTTTCTATAGTCCTGGTTTTGTGAATGAATTGTTCGAAGAAAAGACTTCTTCTTCTTTTCAAAAAAATATAGAGACATTTAATACTGTATGTAAAAAACTGGAATTAGAGCTTAGTGGATATATAAGAGGAAAAGAAATTGACTAAACAAAAAACGGACAATTATTTAAAGGAGTTGGTGTTATGATAAAGAATGATGCAGAAAAACAGATAATTTTGGAATGGGTAAATTGGAAAAACTAATAATATAACAAGCCCGTCTTACAATAACAAAGATGAGTTTTATCGTCACCGTCTTCAAAAAGTAACGCCTCAGTTGCTTACATTTCGAGTTGGTCGTGGATGTGATAAATGGCAAGATGTTCAGGCATGGATAAATGATTATGAAAACAAAAATTAATGATAGTTAAAGACAGATGGATTTATCGATTAAGGATTTTAACGGCTGAATTAAACATGTTAAATTAATGGAGAGTTGTAGAATATGAATGCATATAAGCAAATGAGACTGTATTTGAAGGGGATATATTAATGGAAACATGGCAGATGATTTTAGTGTTAGTTGTTATTGCTATTGTTGGACTTGTTTCTGAATATCACCAGATTAGAAAGAAACGTAAGAAGCTCAAGTTGGTTCAGGAGTTTCTGGGAAATTTTGATGAATGGTGTAGTTCTCAATGGAATGACAAACAACTTTATAATTGGATGATTAGTAAGTCTGAAATAATTCAAAAACAATTAGGTTATTCAGGCCTTATTGATTTACGTCTTCCTTTTGAGAAAGGCTATCATAAAAATTATCCTATAATACTAAATTCTATTCCTGCAATTCAACGAGGGATATCAGATTTATATCTGAATAAAGAAGAAGTTGCAACTTATTGTCAAATGGTGGATGGTTGCCTTAGGCGTTTTATTGGTTCAAGAGAAGAATATATTAGTTATAGATTAAAGAAATTATATAATCCATTAAGTTTGTTTTGTAATGGTATTGGCGTAATTCTTGCTATTCCTGTCTATATGTTAGAAGAGTGTAAAATAATCAGTCCGAATAGATCTGAATTAATTACTGAGAGTAATTTTTTTGGTTTTATAAACTTAATAGCTTCATTAGTAACAATAGTAAGTGGATCTATGGTTATTGTATTGGGTTGGGATAAATTTGTTCAGATTATAGGTTTTTAGATCATGAATATTAATACCAAAAACATGGATTTCTATCAAATACTTGAGTTGCATCCATACATGGATATAAAAGAACAATTTGAGGAAATAAAAGATGTTATTAATCTTTTACATGACAAACGTAAAGAGCTATATGGGAAAATAGAATCGATAAAAGTGTGCAAAAGTAGTTGTGAAGAAGCTAACTTAAATGGCATACAATATAAATCTGCTTACAAAGATATTGCTTGTAGTATGGCTGCTGTGGGTTTATTAGCACCATTTTTTGAGAGTTTATTTTCTCGTTCATTTGAATACATGCGTGATCAAGATGCTAATAGTCAGACAAGTAAACACAATAGATGGATTTGCGCTAAGGAAAACAGTTGGGACTGTCATTATTATTTTGGAAAAAGCAATCATCCACAAAAGAATATTACAAAAGGCATAATACAGTTAGTAGAAGCAACTAACTTAAAAGATAGATTCCCTAATAATTTAGAAAGTATATTGTCCGCTCTTTTTGCTTATCGTAACAAAATGTTTGATGGGGGATATGAATGGGAGTTAAAGGATAGAGAAAAATTTTGGAAGCGTGTTGAAGAAAAATGGAATGTTGATAAACGTAAATGGTTTGAAAATGCAACTCAAGGTGATTGTATATGGATGATATACATGTCTGATGAATTTATAAATGAGTGTCTTGAATGTATTAAGAAATGTATAACAGAGTTTTCGAGTATCTTTGATGAATTTAAGGGTAACAGAATTTAATGACCATGTCTCTTTTTTGCAACATAAAGGATTTTTTATAAAAAAGATACGTGTTTCTTTGATTGAAGTATTGGTGGAGCGGATGAATTACTGACCTGCGGAAGACTGTTAAGCATTGGGGTCAATCTTTCATTGTGTTTGTTTTTGCCCGCTCCTTAGCAGCCAGAGGTACTGTTGGAGATGGGTAGTGATTGGGTTTAATCCAAAGCGGTTTTGTGCTATTGCTTTCAACCGCAGTCCCAAAGGGGTGTTGCCGTATTCTATTGATATTAGATTGGTGTGTGTTGTTGGCAGGGGCACGGCATGCCATGCCCCTACATGCGGAACTGATATGATTAATGGTGTAGAGTTCATGAAAGCCATTTCAGGTTCAATTACCTGAAAAATTTCTTTGGTCTTTTTGTTCTGATTTGCCTTTTGTGGTGGTTTCTGGTAGAATTCCGGGTTTTATGTTGTATGTAGCTATAACTAATTTGAGACATTAAGGATACACAATGAATGTATTATTGGTAGGCAGCGGCGGTCGTGAGCATGCGATTGCCTGGAAACTTAGCCAGAGCAAGTCTTTGACCAAGCTCTACATGGCTCCAGGTAATCCGGGAATGGCGAAATTCGGCCCAACTGTTGATATTGATGTGAACGATACTGAAAAACTCGTTAAGTTCGCTAAAGACAATGCTATAGAGCTTGTTGTAGTCGGCCCTGAAGACCCGCTTGCAGGCGGTCTTGTAGATGCTGTTGAGGCTGCAGGAATCAAGGCATTTGGTCCAAGCAAGGCAGCGGCTCAGCTTGAAGCCGACAAAGCTTTTGCCAAGAGAATCATGAAGGATAATTCTATCCCGACAGCCGAGGCACACGCTTTTACCGATTTTGAAGATGCGAAGGCGTATATCGCTTCACGTGAGGATGGGCTTGTTATCAAGGCAGCCGGTCTTGCTAAGGGTAAGGGCGTTTATGTATGTGATGAGCCGTCAGAAGCTATCAATATTGCTGAGCAGATCATGTGCGATAAGCTTTATGGCGATGCCGGCGACACAATCATCGTTGAAGAGAAGCTTGTTGGCGAAGAAGCATCTATTCTTGCTTTCGTTGACGGCCGTAATATATATGTAATGGAAAGCTCACAGGATCATAAGCCTATCGGTGATGGTGATACTGGTCCAAATACCGGCGGTATGGGAGCTTACAGCCCGGCGCCTGTTGTTACAGACGAGCTGATGGATAAGATAACACGTGAGGTTCTGGTATCAGTTGTTGACGGTATGAACCGCAACGGCACACCATACAAGGGCATTTTGTATGCCGGTATCATGGTGACAAATACAGGCCCGAAAGTGCTTGAATTCAATGTAAGGCTTGGCGATCCTGAAACACAGCCGGTACTTATGAGACTCAAAAGCGATCTGCTTGAGATAATGCTTGCTGTTTGTGAAGGTAAGCTTGATAAGATTGAGCTTGAGTGGGATGATCGCCCTGCGATTTGTGTTGTAATGTCTTCAGGCGGATATCCTGGAGATTACGAAAAGGGCAAGGTTATCACCGGTCTTGATGAAGCAGCGAAGATGGAAGACGTTTATGTGTTCCATGCCGGTACTGCACTTAAGGACAACAAGATTGTAACTAACGGTGGACGTGTTCTTGGCGTTACAGCAATGGGCAGCGATGTTGCGGCTGCTAAAGCAAGAGCATACGAGGCAGTTGATGTTATAAAATTCGAAGGCGCGTATTGCCGAAAAGATATTGCTGATAAAGCAATAAACAGAAAATAATGCCTTAAAGGCGAATCGGAAATGTTCCGGTTCGCCTCCGGCTTTAGGTGGGGCTTAAAAATGCAGATGGAAAAGGAAATAGTTGATATTTCAATTGTGATACCTCTATTAAACGAGGAGGATAATCTCCATCAACTGCATCAGGAAATAACAGATACGCTCAAAGGGCCGCTTTCTGATAAAAGCTACGAAATTATCTTTGTTGATGATGGCAGCAGAGATGCGAGTTTTGAGATATTGAAAAAGATTTCGGCGGGTGATTCTTGTGTAAGAGTTATCAGGTTCAGGCGTAACTTTGGCCAGACGGCCGCAATGAGCGCGGGTTTTGAACATGCCAGAGGCCATGTGATTATTCCGATGGATGCTGATTTGCAAAATGATCCTGCAGATATACCGATGCTGCTCAAAAGACTTGATGATGGGTTCGATATAGTCAGCGGATGGAGACGTAATAGACAAGACAAGGCAATTACAAGGAGACTTCCTTCGCAAATAGCCAACTATATTATCAGGCGTATCACTTTTGTTAACATCCATGATTTTGGGTGTACGCTCAAGGCCTATCGGCGAGAGGTGCTTCAGGAGACCAAGCTTTACGGTGAGATGCATCGTTTTATACCGGCAGTAGCCACATGGAGCGGTGCCAGAGTTACAGAGCTTGAAGTTAACCACAGGGCAAGGGTTGCAGGCAAAGCCAAATATGGTCTTGCAAGAACTTACAAAGTGGTTCTTGATCTTATAACCGTGAAATTTCTTGGTTCATATTCAACAAAGCCGCTTTATGTTTTTGGAAAAATGGGCTTCTTTTCGGCTATTCTGTCATTTCTTCTTTTTATTGTCGTAGTCTATCAGAAAATTGCCGCAGATTTTTCAATGAACAGAAATCCGCTACTTGTTCTTGCGGCAATGATGTTTACAGCCTCAATACAATTCATTATGATGGGATTGCTTGCCGAATTGCTGGTAAGAACTTACCATGAATCACAGAACCGTCCGACTTATGTGATAAAAGAGATAATTGAGGGGACAAACACCGATGAGGATACTGCTTCCGATAAAACAGGTGCCTGAGGTTCGTAATGTACGAATGGATGAGAAGACCGGAACGGTAATCCGTGAAGGTGTTGAAGCGATAATCAATCCCCTTGATCTTTACGCAATTGAGCTTGCCATACGTTTGAAGGAAGATTACGGAGCCCAAATCACAGCGATTACCATGGGCCCTGCCAAGGCAGATATTGCTTTGCGTGAGGCGGTTGCGATGGGGGTTGATAATGCGGTTTTGATAAGTGACAAGGCTTTTGCCGGTTCTGATACGTGGGCAACGAGTTTCATTCTCTCTGAATCAATCAAACAGCTTGGCGAATTTGACCTTATAATATGCGGTGAACGCGCGGTTGATGGTGATACGGGGCAGGTTGGTCCGGGGATCTCGGCATTTCTCGACTTGCCTGTTGCTACATATGTTAGCGAATTGGAAAGCATAGAAGACGGCAAGGCGTATCTTTCAAGAATGCTTGAGGGCGGTTACGAGAAGCTGGAGCTTAAATTGCCCGCGGTCTTGACTGTCGTAAAAGAAGTTTCCAATCCCAGGCTTCCCACGTTACGAGGCAAAAAGAAAAGCCGGCTGATGGATGTTCCCCTTTTGAGCCAGAAAGAGCTCAATTTAATCCCGGAATCAATCGGCCTGAAGGGTTCACCAACAAAAGTAGTGAAAATAACCAAGCCCAAAGTTGCCAGAGAATGCCAACTATACAAAATTATCGATGAACAGTCGGCTCATGCGGCGGCAGATGCGTTCTGTGAGTTTGTAAAGGAGGCTGGGTGCTGATCAAAACTGCAAACGGAAATAGCGGCGGGATATGGATACTCGCCGAGCAGAGCGGCGGGGTGATTGAGCCGGTAAGCTATGAGCTTCTTACCAGAGCAATACTGCTTGCCGAGAAGAACAATGCTGAAATATACGCGATGGTTTTGGACCGCAAGCTGGAAGATTCGGAACTGAATAAGCTTATAAGCCGCGGCGCGGATATCGTGGTTGCTACTGAAGATGAATTGCTTGATTATTTTATTGCCGAAGCCTTTTCGCAGGCGATGTCAGAGATTATTGAAGTTTTTAAGCCTGAGATACTGCTTGCCGGCGCTACCAGTACGGGCAGAACGGCGATGCCTCTTACTGCAGTGAAAGTAAATACCGGACTCACTGCTGATTGTACAATCCTTGATATCGACACCGAAAGCGGAAATTTGCTTCAAACACGTCCTGCCATTGGCGGTAATATACTTGCCACCATAAAGACTCCAGACCACCGACCTCAAATGGCAACAATCAGGCCTCACTCAACACCGCAGGCTCCAGAGCAGAGCGGACGAAGCGGACGCATAATAAGGTATGAACTCCAAAGCGAGCTGAAAAATGATGCCATAAAGAGAATCGGGTTTGAGCCTAATCGTGAAAAAGTTGCCGTTATTGATGCCGAGAGGGTCGTTGTTGCCGGTCGCGGGATAAAGAAGGCGGAGAATATGTCGCTTGTGTATGAACTGGCGGAAGCTCTGGGAGCGGCAGTCGGTGGAACAAGGGATGTTGTTGACAGGGGCTGGCTTAGCTATCCGCACCAGATTGGTCTCAGCGGACATACTATAAGCCCTAAGCTTTATGTTGGGCTTGGAGTTTCCGGTGCAATCCAGCATTTGGCAGGTATGCAGACGGCTGAGAAAATAATCGTTATAAATAATGATCCGATGGCTGATATTTTCAAGGTTGCCGATGTTGGTATTGTGGGCGATTTGTTTAATGTCGTTCCTGAAATAATCAGGAAGCTTAAAGACGGGGGCGAGCTATGACCGGCTACAATCATATTACGCCGCAGATAATCGAAGAGCTGGAAAAGATTGTCGGTTCTGAGTATGTGATTTATGGTGATGTTGATAAGCTCGAGCCGTATTCGCATGATGAAGTGCCCGGCGCCGAATACAGGCATATGCCTGAGGTGGTTGTCAGGCCGAGAACTGCTCAGGAAATTTCAGCGATTATGAAGCTTGCCAATGCTGAGATGATTCCGGTAACGCCTCGCGGCGCAGGTTCGGGGCTTAGCGGTGGTGCGGTTCCGATTTATGGCGGAATTGTTCTTTTGTGCGACAGGATGAATGAGATACTCGAGTTTGACGCAGAAAATATGATGATTACAGTAGAGCCGGGTATCATATCAAATGAGATTAACGAATACCTCAAGCCGCATGGTTTGTTCTATGCAGGGTATCCAATGAGTCTTGAAACTTGCTATATCGGCGGCAATGTGGCGGAGAATGCCGGCGGCGGTAAGGCGGTAAAGTATGGCGTGACAAATCGTTATGTGCTTGGTATGGAAGTGGTTATGCCAAACGGCGATATTGTTGAATTTGGCGGCAAGCTGATAAAGGATGTTACCGGCTATAATATGCAGCAGCTTATGACTGGCTCAGAGGGTACGCTTTGTGTATTTACGAAGATAATCCTCAAGCTCCTGCCTTTGCCGGCTCATCAGGTGGATCTTTTGTGTTTGTTCAAGGATTCCCAGACTGCGATAGAGTCTGTAAGCAAGGTGATGACCGGCGGAATTATACCAACTTCGGTTGAGTATATCGATAAGACGGCGTTTGTTGCCTCTTGCGAGTATTTGAATGAGACGCTTCCGTATAAGGATGCCGGTGCGATGCTGCTGATTACTATTGATGGTTTCAGTGAGCAGCAGGTTATAAGTGAGTATGAGGCGGTGGGCGAGAAGTGTCTTGAGCTTGGTGCGATAGAGGTTTATGTTGCTGATAATCCGACGACTACTGAGCGTGTGTGGAAGATTCGTCGCAATATTGGCGAGGCGTATAATATCATAAGCCGCAGACAGAGCGGGGAGGATATTGTTGTGCCGCCGTCGCAGATACCTCAGATGGTGGCTAAGCTTGAGCAGCTTGCAGAGAAATATGGGCTTATGATTCCATGTTTTGGCCATGCCGGTGATGGTAATCTGCATGCAAGGCTGGTTTCTGATCCTGCGTGGAGCGATGAATACTGGAAGGAGCTTTTGCCGAAAGTGCTTGAAGAGCTTTATTCGCTTACCGCGAAGCTTGGCGGTCGAATTTCAGGCGAGCATGGTATTGGAAGCAAACGCAAAAAGTATATGTCGAAAGTAGTCAGCGAAGAGTATCTAAATACTCTGCGGGCAATCAAAAAGGCCCTCGACCCCAAAGATATCCTGAATCCCGGCAAGATATTTGATGTGTAAAGACATCATAAGGGGAGTTGCATTTCGGCATTTAGCTTGACTTTTAGTGTTGTTTATAGTACTGTTAATAATGTGATTAGTAATATTATTAATAGGTGTGAAAATGATATCTATAACGTCAAATGAATTGAAAACGAGGGGAGTCTCTGCTATAAAAGGGCTGCTTAAGGATAATCCCGAAGCCGCTATAACCGTACGTGGCAAGGCTGAATATGTCGTACTGAAGATGGACGATTTTATTCATTACAGAGAACTGGAGCTTGAACAGGCACTTTATGAGACTCGCAAGGAAATCAATGAAGGTAAGTTTGCCAAGTCCAGCGTTGAAGAGCATTTAAAGGATATTGGTGATGTATGAGATTATTTATACTCACCGTTATGTAAAACTTGCCAAGAGATTTTTCAAAAAACATCCTGATCTGCTTGAGCGTTACAGAAAGACTCTTCTGCTTCTTGAGGCAGACCCTTACCACAAATCACTCCGAATTCATAAGCTTACCGGTCGGCTTGAAGGGATTTTTTCGGTTTCTATCAATATGAAATATCGGATTACAATCGAATTTATCATTGATGAAAAGACCATAATTCCTGTAAGTATTGGCTCTCACTCTGAAATTTATTGATTTTTTAATCTAACATTTTGCAGCTTAAAAAGCCTATTCTGAGAGTTTTAATTGAAATCAGGGGGTAAGTATATGGCATCAGCAGCGCCGCATATTACAAATGGCGTAGCAAATTTGGTAATATGGAAGCCTCTGATATCAAACGCATGCGTTAGCTTGAACATGAAAACTTTTGTCTCAAGCATATGCCGATTCCAGCAAGCTGATTGCTAAGCCCAAGGAGCTTGCATCCAGATATGTTTCATTTTTTATTATGTCTAATTGACATAATAACTCCAGCAATAATAGATAGTAACATCACTCCCCAGCCACCAATTATTATAGAAGAAGGGGAATATCCTGAATACCAGCCAGAAAATTCATTAATAAATTTTGAACCAAATACAAAGATTAGAATTATTGGTATAAAATAAACGATAATAACCTTGGCTATTTTAAGTAAGTAAACTTTTTTTAATGAGATCGTATTGTTTAGAGTAAATTTTGTTAAAGTGAATTGTCCAAAAATTATACATTCTAGTATTACAATAGCTGCGATGCTGTAATAAGCAATCCAATGATCAATTATGTCTAACCAATAAAGACCACTGCCAGTGGTGAAAATTAAACTGCCGCCAAATCCTAATAAGCATATTATGCCTGCCAATATACTCTTTGATTTTGTCCTTGCAGATAAATCGTCACAGCCAGCGACAATTGCTTCAACTGCAGCAAAAACGCTGTCAATTCCTAATGAAACCAAAATGACGAAAAATATGATACCCCATAAAGGTGCAAATGGAAGATTTGATATTGCCATTGGGTAGGATACAAAAGCAAGAAAAATGCCATCCAGTTTAAGGTCAGAAATATTAACACCTGCAGAATGTGCTAAAAACCCCATTGTCGAAAAGACTGTAATGCCTGCAAGTAAACTAAAAAAGACATCAAAACAACAGATTGTAATTCCAGATTTAATGAGTGCAGAATCTTGTTTTCTTCTGCTTGCGTAAGCTATAACTTGTCCCATGCCTAAACTCATAGATAACATTACCTGAGATGCAGCAGCAGCCCAAACAGAAATATTGAACATTTTACCGCTTTGAGGTCTGAGAAAATAAGCTACGCCATTTTTAGAACCAGGCATTGTGAAGTTTTCGAATATAAATACTATTAGTAAAATAGCCGGCAGTGGTACTGTAATTAATAAAATTTTTGACAATGTTTTTGTTTTTGATCTTGAAATCAAATAAACTCCGCCCCATACCAAAGCAAGTGCTAATACTGTAGCAAGATTTATTCCTCCTAACTGAAAAGGACCATCTGACATCTTTACAACTTTATCAAGGAAAAATGAAGCAGGGTCTTTACCCCATGCTTCTGAAAAACTATAAAAAATATATTCTATGCTCCAAGCCAATACAACAGAATAATAAAATAGTATAACTAATGAATTTATTAATGCCCACCATCCAATCCAAGTCCATCGCTTATTAATATTTTGAAAAGCAGTTGCTATCGAATTACCCTTTTTACCCATTATTATTTCCAATAGCATAATTGGTAAGGCAATCAGAAGCATGCAAATAAGATATGGTATAAGAAATGTTCCTCCACCATTTTCATATGCCATATAAGGAAATCTCCAAAGATTACCTACGCCAACAGCTGCACCAACGCAAGCTAAAATAAAAAAGATTTCTTTAGGCCAAAACTCTCTAATTTTTTTCTTTTTTAATTCAGACATCCTTAAAGCTCATTCCTAATTTCATAATCAGAGAGTTTTTCATTCTCGCAAATCGAACGTGCAGTGTGGCGATTTATAATTATACTTACTATTTTTTGCACATCATCTTCTGGTATGTCTACAAGATCTACTAAAGATTCAACAAGTAATTGTTTATTGTTCATCTTTCATTGTCCTTAAACATAAGGTTAGTATTAAATGGTAATCTTGTTGTATCTCGACTTAACAAGGTTACTATATTTAATTTTCTATCTTTACTATATTTACATAAATAAGTTGAAATTAAGTCTGTTGTTCTTCGTGATTTTACTTCAATTGCAATATCTTTCATTTCAAATGCTTCTGTTTTCTCTCTTGGTTCATACATGAAAATTTGAGCAAAAGAGAAACTATATTTTTTGAGAAACTTGATATTTTCCTGATGGTCCATTTCTGTTTCAGAAGGAAACCCTGCCATAATATCAGTTGAAATATTTTTTACACCATACGATAATAGAGTATTATAAACGGTATAGAAATTTTCCAAAGAATATTCTCTTCTCATTTTTCTTAAAATCTTATTACTTGCTGATTGGATTGGAATGTGTATATTTCCAGTAATATTGTTATGGGAAAGTAAAGCTATATCATCAAATTTGCTTTCAAGGAGCCATTTGATACCGATTGGTCCTAACTTTATTTTCTGTGTTGGGTATTTCTGAAAGACATATTTTAGTAATTGCCATATATCTGTATCTTTATCTAAACCATATGCTCCAATATCTTGTCCTACAAACTTGATATATGCTAATGATGAAGATTTTTCTATATCTTTACAAATATCACCGATATCTCTGCTTAGATGTCTTCCGCGTGCTAATTTTACAGAACAATAAGCACAATTTCCATAGCATCCTTCAGATATTGTTATATTCTGTATTGGATTTAGAGTGGATACTATTTCCAAAGGGGTTAGATGAAAATATTTCGAAATAAAATTTTGTATTTCACCTTTTTTGATGTAATGCAATTTATTGTTTTTGTGTTTTTTTCTCAGGAAACAACCCGATGCTATAATCAGATGAAAATTTTTATACTCGTAAATATCGTTAAGTAATTTTTCGAATTCATGTTCTTTTTGCATACTGAAGGTGCAACCTAATATTATAAATATATCAGCAATTTCAGAATCAACCTCGCTTAAGCCTAAAACATTGAGTTCATCTTTAATGACATTGGCATCATATTCTAAGCACCCACATCCGTTGTGTATTATACAGTAGCCAGATATATTGTTTTTTGATTTACAGCTCATTTTTAAGCTCGCTAATAAATTGCCCTTTTCCTGCGCATCGCAAAAGATGCAAAGGATGGTATTTATTTTTTGTTTCTTTTGCTAGGCATCCAATATTGCCGATATAGTTTGATAAGTTATGTATTGCGCTTTTACCTTTCATATCATTTGGTTCTTCATTGTTACTATGATTGGCTAAAACAACCTTTTCCTGAAGTTTTATTGCAAATTTTTTTAAATTTTCATGATAGCATTCTGCAATATCTTCTACCGCTTTTAATGGAATATGAAATCCATTTTCGAAATGATTTTTGTGTTGTTTTTTCTCGTGTAATTCTTTGTTAATCGGGTAGTAAGCGATTCTGTTGGTTAAATCCAATCCTCCACCCCAAATGCGTATATTCTGGTTTTGAAACATCACCGCACAATCTATTGTAGGTTTTATTTTGCCTGGTTCTATTAACATTTTGATCAATGCTTTTTTAAGTGTTGCCAATGCATCGCAATAAGTTAGCTTGTTATTTTGCTTATAATCGATATTTCTTATTTCAGGTAACCCTATGTGTTTAAGGATGCCGTTAAAGTAATTTCTTTCTGACAATATGATTTCTAGAAAATCATCTAATGCAATCACTGCGATTGGCATTGACATCGCCAAATGTATCAACGATAATTCTTTTAATCTGTCAATTGTTCTATTGTTTGTTGCTACAATATCATGATAACATTCTGGGATGATCATAATTCGAGATGCTATTGTTTCATTTTCATGGTTTCGTATTACTGAGTCATGTAAAGCAAGATGAACTTGCATATATGGGGAAAACCATTCAGATAAAGTCATTTGTACATTTATAAATAAAGCTTCCTTGCAATTTTTTAAATCTGTAAGCATGTTATTTACAGTTGTGTAATGAATATCTTCTATTTCCTTTGGAGGTATGTTTTCGCCAATAATTTGAGAAATATCATCTTTTAAGGTTTTTAGCTTTCCTTCAATTTCCTCTTTATCTTGAAAGTAATCTTCAAATTTTTTTTCAGGTTGATTATTTGTAGTCTTTTTTATTATTTCTAAAAATACTTCTTTTATATTGTTTAATGCTTTGGTGTCAATTTGTATATCGTCCGGATTTGCAATTTGAACTGATTGAATATTTTTAAGAGGGCTGTTTATTTTTCTTCTATCAACACCAAAGTACATAATCATTGCATTCTTATTTTGGCTAGTCAATCGACCTAGTTCATAGAATAACCAAGGGGACGAAATGTTTTCATGTGTTACAAATAATAATCCTAGAGAACTATCATTTAGTTCTTTTTCTAAGTTTACAACCCAATTGGAACCCATCTCAATGTCAACAAAAGACACAAAAGTATTTTTATTCTTAAAGGTTTCACTAAAGAAAGTATTGAATTTTTCTGTAAGTTGTTTGCTATATTGACCTGACCAACTTAAAAAACATTTTCCTTCAGATTGATTAGTAGCTTTGCACATCTCTAACATTACCTCAATAATTCGTTTTAGCATAAATTTATGAGAATTACAACGTAAAAAACTGCAAATTTCA
Organism: Sedimentisphaeraceae bacterium JB056; assembly: GCA_044440125.1. Classification (GTDB taxonomy): domain Bacteria; phylum Planctomycetota; class Phycisphaerae; order Sedimentisphaerales; family Sedimentisphaeraceae; genus JBITAJ01. The sequence goes on from JBITAJ010000012.1 coordinate 85,427, forward strand.
TTGTAAGCCATAATTTATATACAAAAATATATTAATAGACTATAGCAAATGTGCAATATTATTTTGGTATTTTTTAATAAGCTTATTAAAAAAATTAAATTGTATTAAAAGTAAACATAAGGTATAGTTTGGGGCTACTCTATAATTAGCCAAAATGAATTGGCTAGTGTTATCACATAGCCAATTCTAAGACTTTTAACTGAGGTTTGGCATTCTTGAGAGGGTTTTGCCTGTTGGTTTGAGGTTGAAGTTTTCGCAGGTTGGCAGGGGTGAGTTTTCAAAGCTGTCGATGAATTTATAGCGTTTAAGTAGGGATAAGTGTTTGTATGTTTTGATGTTACGTTGCCTCATCTGCTCGAAATACACATCCATCAGCTTTGCTGAAGCCAAAGCATCAGCTCCGGCGGTGTGGGCATTTTCAAGCGTGATATTATGCTTCTGACAAGCGAGATCAAGGCTGCACCTATCGCCTATATCAAGCATCTTTCGCATGTACATAAGGCAAAAATGCGGTACTTCCCAGTCAACACCCGCCATAGCAAGCTCATGTCTGAGGAATTTGATATCGAAATAGACATTATATGCCGCTACCATACAGCCCGAAAGTGAGTCTACAAAATCTCCGGCTATCTCTTCGAATACAGGAGCATCTTCAACGTCTGAGTTTCTGATGCCGTGAATATATGTTGCCCCAACGTTGCGGCAGGGGTTTACGAGCGTATCAAAAGCGATATAGGGTTCTTTGCCCGGTTCAACTTTTACAACAGATACCTCAACAACGCGATCGTTGCCAGGCATCATGCCTGTTGTCTCAAAGTCGATAACGGCTATCGGCAGTTCTTCTATGTTGTGGTTGTATACGCCTGATTTTGTCATTGGTTCTTTTTCGTGAGATTAAAACTTGGCCGGCGGCATTTGCGTGCGATAATGATTTGTTATCGGAAGTCGCCTGTCGCGACCGAATGCCTTTGGCGTGATCTTTATACCCGGAGGCGATTGACGTCTCTTATATTCGTTGCAGTCGATGAGCCTTATTACCCTGTTGATTTCCGCGGCATCGTAGCCAAGCTCGTTTACAATCTCCTGCGCAGAGCAATCCATCTCCACATAATGGGTTACTATCGAGTCGAGCATATCGTAGTCTGGCAGTGAATCGGTGTCTTTCTGATCAGGTCGAAGCTCCGCGCTCGGTGGCCTTGTTATCGTGCTTACAGGGATAACCTCACGGCCTGCGTGTTCGTTTACGTATTCGCTGAGCTTGAAGACAAGCGTTTTAGGCACATCTTTTATGATCGCAAATCCGCCGGCGGTATCGCCATACAGAGTTGAGTAGCCGACCGCGGTTTCGCTTTTATTGCCGGTGGTAAGCACCATGTAGCCGAACTGATTGCTGAGTGACATAAGCATTGTGCCGCGGATACGTGCCTGAAGGTTTTCGTAGGCGGTTTTCGAGTCGTCCCAGCCGTCAACCAAGCCCAATACATTGTGAAACTCGCCTAAAGTATCGGCAATTGGTATGGTGTGGAATTCGATTCCCAGATTCTGGGCCAGAAGCCCCGCGTCGCTTATGGTATCGGAGCTGTTGAATTTCGACGGCATTGTGACGCCGATTACGTTTTCCTTGCCAAGAGCTTCTACGGCGATTGCCGCTACGAGAGCTGAATCAATACCGCCGCTGAGACCCATTATTATTTTCTTAAACCCACTTTTTCGCACATAGTCGCGGGTTCCCAGCACCAAAGCTCCATAAACTTCCTCAACAGTTTTTCTTGGCTGAGCCGCCTTGTCCTGACAAGGCTCTATCATTGCCTTGCCCGAATCATCGAGCGTTATGTTTGCAGAAATCATATCTTCGTCGAATACAGCGGCCTTGCTCAAAACGACGCCGGCAATGTTCGTAAACATGCTTCTGCCGTCAAAGACCAGCTCATCCTGACCGCCTACCATGTTGCAGTATGCTATAGGGGTATCAAATCTGCCGGCGGCTTTTGCGATTATGCGTTTTCTTTCTTCGATTTTCCCTTTGTGGAATGGTGATGCAGAGAGGTTGAGCAGAAGGTGCTTGTCTTCTGTTGCCTCCACTATCGAGGCGATTTTTTCAGTTTGCCATATATCTTCGCATATCGTTACTGCGATTTTGACACCGTCTGTTACGAACGAAACCGGTTTGTTTCCCGGCACAAAATAACGCCTCTCATCGAACACGCCGTAGTTGGGCAGCAATTTTTTATGGTACACATCGACGATTTTGCCGTCAGTGATTATAGCTGCCGCATTGTAGCATTCGTCACCAAGCGGCTGAGCAAACCCTACTATAAGGGTCTTTTTATTGCATCTGTCGGCAACTGCCTGAAGGCCGAGGGTGTTATGATCGAGGAAGTGCTTTTTAAGCAGTAAATCTTCCGGCGGATAGCCGCACAATGCGAGTTCTGGAAACACAACGACATCGGCGCCGTCAGCTATCGCTTTATCGTAATATTCAACGATTTTGCCGATATTATAGCCGAAATCGCCAACTATGGGGTTTATCTGTGCAAGTGATATCTTCAATTTATCGCCTTGGTACTTATCAAAATTTAATATATTATTATGCTACATCTCTGAGTTTTTGTATGCTCTCTGAGTCTTCCTTTTTACTCCATCGTATGTATTCTGCGCCACAACTATCTAATGCATTAATATATTCGTCTTTAATTTCTGTCTCGATATCATTAATGACAGCCAAGCCTATAATATTCTTTTCTGTTTGTTTTTCTCTTACCCTTTTTATATCTTCCCATGTAAACAAAAATTGAGGCAAATTCATTTTATTAATTGAATTGAATGATTTAATTACTATTTCTGTTTTTTTGTATGCGATTTGAAAATCAAAAGTAAATTCTAACCCAGTACTTCCCTTTGATATGAAATGTGGAGTGTAGATTATTTCATGATCATCAAGATAAGATTTAACATCTTCCCTAAATACAGATGATACAGTATGTTTTGCTAGGCAGTAAAGGTCATTAATTTCTGAAATCGCAGATATTATATTCAATTTTTTTTGCGGAAAATTTTTTTCATTTGCTTCAGCAACAAGCTCTTTATCCAAAAGCTTAATGTCATAATTTAATAAAATTTTATCTAAAATCTGTTTTCTTTTTTGCGACCTCATTATTTCCATGCCATAAAGCTCTAAATTTCGTAATGTATTTCCATCATCAGATAGGAAAATTTTATTCTTGTCTTTTTTTGCATAAATATCTAATGTGTCATTGAATGAACTCGTGAACGGAGTACTTATTTCAACCCATTCAGAGCTGTTACTTGTAGAAAGGACAGTATTTTCCTTTAAGAATGAATAATAATTATTCATTAATTCTTCTATCCAGTTCATTGTAACCTCATTTGTAAATGTAAGTCTATATTGGTACGAACATTAATTATATCAAAAAAACTTTTCAATACAGGTATTATACCATGCTGTCTACTAATATCTTTTATTCTGAAATTATCTTTATCTAATGGAATTGCCCAAACAAGTTGTTTATAACCATCAACAACATAGTGGATATGGCCAGGCTTTTTATCCAAATATATGCCTGCATATGGTTTAAACTTTTCAGGAACAGATTCAAGAACAACTTCTGGATTTTTATGCCGTTGATGGTAGTCAATACGTAATAAACCGTGTTTTGTTATATCATCTAAATGGTGTAATGATATTTTAAGTGCCTTTTTTTCACTTTCTTTGATGTCTACAATAAATACTTGCTCTGAGTCATCGCTTGATACAAGATCCAGTCGTAATCTTATTGGGCTTTCAAGTTTAATGATTTTGGTATCAATTATTTTACCTTTTTCAATTACATGTTTGTCCAGATTTATTAGATTTGTAGCTGTCTGTGCATCCATTTGTTTGACCTATATTAAAACTTAACTTCGGGGACTTCTGTTTTTGCCTGTTCGGTGGCCTCGAAGTATGGGGCTTCTTCAACATTGGCGATCGAGCAGAAGAAGGAACCAAATAGGCTGCGGCGGTAGCTGTTGAGGGCTGTTGCCGCCTCATTATACCGCTTTCTTTCTACGCTGATGCGGTTTTCTGTGCCTTCAAGGCTGTCCATAAGAGCCATGAAGCTCTGATCGGCCTTGAGGGTTGGATAGTTTTCCTGAAGCATCAGCAGTCTTGAAAGTACGCCGCTGAATTCATTGGCCGCGTTGATCTTGCTTGCTCTGTCGGCATTGGTGAAATATTTTGTACGCGCTTCTGCAAGCGATTCGAATATCCCTTTTTCGTGCTCGGCATAGCCTTTTACGGTGTTGACGAGATTTGGGATAAGATCGAAACGCCTTTGAAGATTTGTGTCAACATTCGACCATGCCTGCTTGACTTGCTCGTCCATTGCAACGGCTTTATCATAGCCGCTGCGGAACCACGAGAATATCGCGATGCCTATGATAAGTATTACAGCAAGTGTTATAAGTAAGAATTTTCCAATTCCGCCGTGACGCATAGCTCTCTCCTTTAATTAGCTTTTTCTAAAAACTGCTACAATATTGTCTACATCGACAACAAAAAGGCGATTATCGCCCTCAAAATCCACAGGAATTGCTCCCTTGGGATTGAAAAGTACCTTGTCATATTGCTGGAGTGGTATCTCCGGGCAGTTTTCAACTTCGGTTGACACCGTGATGATACGACCGGTTATTGTCGGTATTTCGATGTTGTCGGGCAGTTGAATGCCGCCTTTTGTTTGTTTTTTATCTTCGTCTTTACGGATAAGTATTCGTTTTCCGATAGGCTCTACTGTCTCAAATTCTGTCATAATAAAATCCTGATCTATAAAGAGTTATGATTTTTATTCTGTTTAATTCATAATAGGGACATCATGACGCACCGGTAAATTTACTTTTAAGATGCGGCAAATATCACTCCAATCCCACATTATCGCAATTTTGACATATTTTTCAATATAATTGGACAGCTTTTTTATCGCCGCTGGTTTTCTGTTGGCGAAATAGAGATTGATATTTGTTTTTTGACAGGATTACAGGATTTACATGATTGTTGGGGATACCCAAATTGTAGAGACGCGATTAATCGCGTCTCTACGGAGATGATTTTCTATGATTTAGTCGGCCGGTACACATCTTCCTTCTGCCCATTGGTACAGATTGGCAATTTTTTCCCGCATTGTTACCGACAGCGGCGGCGATGTCTGCAACACTTTTACAATCATTTCTGTTGTCAGATCAGTTTTTCTTGCAAAGGATTTATGCAATGCCGAAAGAATCGCCTGTTCAATTTCTGCACCGCTGAAGCCGTCTGATTCTTTTACTAACAGGCTGACATCAAAGTCTTCGGGTTTTTGCTTGCGTTTTTTAAGGTGGATTTCGAAGATCCTTTCTCTTGCCTCGGCCTTTGGCAGGCCAACGAAGAAAATTTCGTCAAATCTTCCCTTTCTTAAAAGCTCAGGGGGAAGTGCCTCTATGTCGTTTGCGGTTGCGATTACAAATACCGGTGTTTTGTGCTCCTGCATCCATGTCAGCAGTGAGCCGAACATTCTTCTGCTCAGTCCGCCGTCACTTGACTGGCTTGAGGCCCCGGCGAATGCTTTCTCTATCTCGTCTATCCATAAAATCACTGGCGACATAAATTCTGTCTGCCTCAGCGCATCACGCAGATTCTTTTCCGATTGGCCGATATAGCTGTTGTAAAGTACGTTGGGATCGAGTCTTAGCAAAGGCTGTTTCCATGCTGTAGATACGGCTTTTGCGCATAAACTTTTTCCCGCTCCCTGCACGCCGAGCATAAGAACGCCTCTTGGTACATCCAATCCGTATTCGCTTGCCTTGTCACTGAATGCCGCCTTACGGTGTTTGAGCCATTTTTTGAGGTTGTTCATGCCGCCGATTTCTTTCAAATCCAGAGGCGATTGTATGAATTCCAGAAGCCCTTCTTTTTGAAGCATCTTTCGTTTACCGGCTATCACGGTGTTTACGTCATTGTCGTCAAACATCTTATCTTCGGCGACGCAGTCTTTTACGAGTTGTTTTGCCTGCCTTCTTGTCAATCCCCGCAAGTTGCGGACAACTGCGTCCATTCCGCGTTGTGTTATACCCACTTCGATTGGATTGCAACTGTGGATTTCTCTTAAAGTCTGCTTTACAAGATTGACCAGTTCATCTTCTTTGGGCAGTGAAATGTCATAGGTTTTTGCGTATGATTTGAGTACTTCCGGGAGGGTGTCTTGGCTTTCGATGAGAATTAAAACGCCGTTGTTTTTTTCTAATTTAGCGAGAGTATCCCTCATTATTCGCAGATTAAGCTTGTCTTCTAAATGTGAGACTAAATCCAGTGCTACGCAGATTTTATCGTCACCATTCATTGCGAAATGGCAAAGTCCCAATGCAGGTTTGTCTGTGTCTTCGTATGCCTCTGATTCGGCCATCATGCCGTCTCTAACTCCATAGCCCAGTGACCAGATGCACATCGATTTTTTAAGCTCGAGCGTTGTCTGAACTAATATGTCCAATGTGTCACGTTCCTCGTGGGTTTCGATATAGATAAAACGGTTTCCGCCTTGTATCAGTTTTGCGATTTCCAAATAATCCTGCATAAATCTCTCCTGTAATACCTGCTCAAAATAACAACAACAAAATTGTTATTGCACCTTATATCATAATTCAAATAGTTTGCGATGCAATTCAAAACCTATAAAAAAATTTGAAAAGGCGTATTCAGATAGTTTTGACGGGATTGCAGGATTTACAAGATTGTTGAGAATATCCAAATTGTAGAGACGCGATTAATCGCGTCTCTACGGGGCATTTTGTCAAATCTCAGTGAATGAACCAAACGCAAGTAATAGTCCGAGTAGTCCCCATAGTATTATCATAAATATGAGAGATGTGTTTAATAGAAAACGAATACGTTGGTATCTTCTTTTCTCTTGCTCATTTATCGTTTCTATGATAAGTTTTTTCATTTGTTTCTGTTCTTTAATGAAACTCCATGAAAAAATATTGAACCGGATCAGATTTTTGTTTGCGAGAATTATTTTTTGCAAGTATGTTAATATGAAGTTAAATAACGAGATGCATATAAATAATCCTAAAATAATTTTTAATTCTATGCTCATAATAAAATCCTAAGCGGTTCATTTTGATGTTAGATAATCGGTTCCTTTTTGCCGAGGAATTTAGGGGATTTGTTTGTGATGTATAAATCGGCAAACATTTTACATCGTGCGAATGATTCTCTTGCGAACATTTTGAGTTTCTTGTCGTTGTCGGTTACGTTGTTTGCGTTGAAGGCGATCGCCTTGATTCCGTTATGCTCCGCTATATACACCGCACGGCTGTTGTGGAATTCCTGGGATATGATGGTTATTTCATCAAGGCAGAATATTTCTTTCGCCCTTACTATCGAATCCAGTGTTCTAAAGCCAGCGAAATCACACGTAATATCTTCCTGCGGCACACCTCGTTCGATCAGTGCCTGTCTCATATCTTTCGGCTCGTTATAACCTTTGCGGCTGTTGTCACCGCTGACCAATATATGCTCGATTTTACCTTGTTTGTAGAGCTCCGCGGCGGCATTGACGCGGTGAAGAAAATATAGATTGAGCCGGCCGTCCTGAACATATTTGCAAGTACCCAGCAATAAGCCGACTTTATTATGCGGCACATCTTTGGTGTCATCAAAGAGCTTGCTTTGTGTGGCAGATGTCACCGTTTTATAAACACATAATGGCGCAACTACAGCAATGATTATCGCGAATATTACCAACGTAATCACGCTTTTAATTTTTCTCCGTATAAATTGTGGGATAAACATAATCCGACTCTTTCCAAACATATAATGGTTGATTATATCAATAAAAAGAGTTTGGTAAATATTATTTTGATTCTATGTTTGTTTTCTGCAGTTCCGTAAACATCCGAATTGTAGAGACGCGATTAATCGCGTCTATTGCGGATAATTTATTGCGACATTTACGATAAGCGATTCTTGAAATCTTCATATGTGAAGTGTCGTTGGAGTTTCAATTTGTCGGTGTCAGGGTCGTATGTTACTATGTCTGGCAGGTTTATGCCGTTGAACATATTGTTTTTAACCATTGAGTAGATGCTCATATCGTGGAATACGAGGCGGTCGCCGATTTTAAGCGGCTCGTTGAATGCGTATTTTCCGATGATATCTCCGGCAAGACAGGTTGGGCCTGCGAAGCGGTAGCAGTATGGGGCGTTGCCTTTTTCGAAGCTGTTTTCAACGTGCGGGCGGTACGGCATTTCCAGTACGTCCGGCATATGAGCAGCAGCGGAAGTATCGAGAATTGCGATCGGCATATCACGTTCGATAATATCGAGAACTGTGCTGACGAGGAATCCGGTATTGAGAGCCACAGCCTCGCCCGGTTCCAGATACACCTTCACGTTATAGCGATTCTGGAAGTCGGTTATCAGTCTGCAAAGCAGGTCAACATCGTAATCTTCGCGGGTTATGTGGTGGCCGCCGCCAAAGTTAACCCAGTCCATTTGCGGCAGGTATTTACCGAATTTTTCCTCAACAGCAACGAGAGTTCGTTCGAGTGCATCGCTTCCAAGCTCGCAGAGCGTATGGAAATGTATGCCGTTTATGCCTTCGAGGTTTTTGCCCTCAAATTCCTCGGCAAGGATTCCCATTCGCGAACCCGGCGAACATGGGTCGTAGATGGCTGTTTTTACTTCGCTATGACGCGGGTTTACACGAAGCCCGCATTCGGGTCTCCGGCCGCTCTTTTCAACAAGCGGCTTGTAAAGCTCCCACTGGCTGAACGAATTGAACACGATATGGTCGCATATTTCGAGGTATTTGTCGAACTCATCTGGGCGAAATCCCGGTGCGCAAAGGTGCACTTCGCCGCGGAACTCCTCTTTTGAAAGCCGAGCCTCAAAAAGCGAACTTGCCGCCGCTCCAACAAGATATTCACGGCACAAATCAAACGTTGACCATGCGGCATAGCCCTTGAGAGCAAGCATTATCTTACAGCCGGTTCTATCCTGAACGCTTTTGAGCAGTTCGAGATTTTTCAGCAGTAATCCGCGATCAATCACGTAACACGGCGTTGCAGGTTCGTTTATGTTAAAATTTATCGGGTTCATAGGAGCGTATTTTAAATGCTTTGGGATAATAGGCAAGTTTTTTTTATTTGAAATCAGAACTGATACAGTATATACTTCGTATATACATAGGAGATACTGATATGATTAAAAATTTAACAAAACATGGTAATAGTTACGCTATTGTTATCGATAAGCCCATACTTGAGCTGCTCAAAGCAACTCCTGAAACGCCGTTTGAGATAATTTCTGACGGCAGATCACTGGTTTTGACACCAGTAAGGACGGAAGAGCAGGAAGAAAAATTTGAGCAGGCAATGTCAATGATTCATAAAAGATTCGGCAAGGCGATGAAAAAACTGGCAGAATAAATGGTACCACAGAGTATAATTTTTCTCGATTTTGGCAAAATTCTCCGTATTCATAACGAATTAATAGCTCACTACGGAGGTTCGCACGGAATTCGTGATTCAGAGCTTCTTAAGTCTGCGGTAGAAATGCCTGTTGCTTCATTCGATGGTCGCTATCTTCATCAAAATATTTTTGAGATGGCTGCCGCTTATATGTATCACATAACACAAAATCATCCATTCATTGATGGTAACAAAAGAGTTGGTGCTGCTTCAGCAATAATCTTTCTTTCAATCAATGATATTGAAATTGAAAATGATCAGGATGGGTTAATAGAACTTAGTTTGAAAGTAGCTTCTGGTAAGGCCTATAAAGAACAAATTGCAGATTTTTTTAGAAAAAACGCAATTAGATAGATGAAAAGGACGAACGTTTTTGGCGTTCGTCCTTGGGTTTTTTGTCAATAATCTTGGTTTTCAGCTTTTATACGCTGAAATTGAAATCGCAGTCTATTACTTTCCACGGGAGGCCGTGATTGTTGAGCATTTCCATGAATGGATCAGGGTCGAACTGCTCCATATTGTAAACGCCATCTTTTTTCCACTTTCCGGTAAGCACCATTGCCGCACCGATCATTGCCGGTACGCCGGTTGTGTATGAAACTGCCTGAGCGCCAACTTCTTTGAAGCATTCGGCATGGTCGCATACGTTATAGATCATGATTTTCTTTTTCTGTCCATCCTTGATGCCTTCTATAATGGTTCCTATGCAGGTCTTGCCCTGATAGTTTGTACCAAGTGATCCGGGATCCGGCAGTACAGCCTTCAAAAATTGCAGCGGCACAATCTCTTTGCCTTCATACATCACAGGCTCAATGCTTGTCATACCCACATTCTGCAGTACGCGAAGGTGTGTTATGTATTCCTGCCCGAATGTCATCCAGAAGCGAATGCGTTTTAGCCCATTGATGTGCTTAACGAGCGACTCTTCCTCTTCGTGATAGAGCAGGTAGCCCTTGCGAACGCCAACTTCCGGAAAATCGATGTCATCAGAGATGCTCATCGCAGGAATCTCTTTCCATTGTCCCTCTTCCCAGTATTTACCGGGCTGAGTAATCTCACGGATGTTGATTTCCGGGTTGAAGTTTGTCGCGAACGGATGCCCGTGATCGCCGGCATTACAGTCTACGATGTCAACATAATGTATCTCATCGAAATAATGCTTCTGTGCATATGCGCAGAAAACGTTTGTTACGCCCGGATCGAATCCGCTGCCCAGAAGTGCCATTATACCGGCATCTTTGAATCTGTCCTGATACGCCCACTGCCATTTGTACTCGAATTTTGCCTCATCGATAGGTTCGTAGTTGGCGGTGTCGAGATAGTCCACACCACATTCGAGAGCCGCATCCATTATCGGCAGGTCCTGATATGGCAGCGCCACATTCAAGACCAAATCCGGTTTGAAGTCTTTTATCAATGCCGCAACCTGCGATGCATCATCAGCATCGACCTGTGCGGTCTTTATTTCTCTGTCGAGTTCTGCCGCGATTTTGTCGCATTTGCTCTTTGTCCTGCTGGCAAGACAAATCTCCGTAAAAACTTCCGGCAGAGCGGCACATTTCTTGACAACAACGTTGCCCACGCCGCCTGCACCAATAATCAATACTTTGCTCAATGTACTTTCTCCTTTATCTGCTTCTCTGTAGCAATTACTTCTGCAATATTCACAAGATGATCCTTGATCTTTCTGTATGATGTCAGAATATCGGTGTATGAGAGGCTCTTGAGCGGACTTATTGAGCCGGTACTTACCCTGTCGAGGTGACGGGTTCTGCACTGTTTCATAAGACGCGTAATCTTCTCACCTTTTATAACGGCAGCTTCACGAACTGCTTCTCCAACATTCATCTTCTTAATATCCTCACCAAGCATATTGACCATATCTTTTACCTCTTCGTGAAGAGATACCAGATCATCGAGTCCTTCACCGGATATCTTATCCTGAATATCGCGTATTTTCAAGTTCAATTTCAGGATGGTGGCCAGATAGTCGCTCACAGATTCCACTTCATCGGCAATCCTGATTTGTCTGTACGCATCAAAAGATATTTCAGGAAGCCCTGAGCTTGACATAAGTCCTGAGACGTATTCAGTTATTTCTTTCTGCACCAGGTCAAGCTTCTGTTCACTGTTCATTATCTCTTCGCATTCTTCCTGCAGGAATTTCTGTTTCTCTATAACTTGCTGCAATTGGTCGAATATCGCTGGAAGCATGAAATACATATTAATAGTTTCACGCATTGATTGCTGAATACTGATTGCCGGTGTTTCGTATACGAGCGGATCGAGATGAGTATATTTGATTTCTGTTGTCTTTATGCCCTTATCCGGTGCTATTTTTTCGAGTACCTTTGCAATATATCCTATCATTGGCAGCAGGATTATAACGTTTACGAGGTTGAATCCTGTATGAACAGCCGCGATGTTGGCTGCCATATGTGGGAAAGTAGCAAGCCCGTCATCGCCAATCACAGAATAGCCCGGATCAGAGCTTATGAGCCATACTATTGCTTTTATATAGATACCGAAGATTGCCGTGATCCATAATACGCCGAACACATTGACGAAAATATGGGCGTAGGATGCACGTTTTGCATTTACCGAAGCTCCAAGTGATGCAAGGTAGGCGGTTATGGTAGTACCGATATTTTCACCGAGGACAAGTGCTGCGGCGGTTGGGAAATCGATGATTCCTACTGTTGCCAGCGAGATCGTTATACCCAGCGTTGCCGAGGATGACTGTACTATAGCAGTAAGAACAGCACCTACAAGGCAGCATTTTATAACGCTGAAATATACTATGTCACCTGCTTCATTACACGGGCTGAACCTGGAGAACCACATTTGGAAGCCTTCCATGCTTCTGAGCGGCTTGAAACCATTTTTCATAAGCTCAAGGCCGAAGAAAATCATACCCAGACCCAGAAGAAGCATAAAGGTATATTTGAGCTTGTCTTTACGGCTGAAAAGATAGAATAGGGCAGAGACACCGATAATAGGCAGGCCGTATTTACCTACTTTGAGGGCAAGTATCCAGCCGGTAATCGTAGTACCGATATTGGCACCGAGTATCACGCCGATTGATTGTACCAGCGACATCACGCCGGCGTTGACCATACCTACAGCCATAACAGTTGTGATTGAACTGGACTGGATGAGACAGGTAACCATAACTCCAACAAGACAGGCGAGTATCCTGTTATTGGTTACTGCGTTTATGAGGCTTCTAAGCCTGTCGCCGGCTACAGCCTGCATACCGTCTGACATGTACCTCATTCCAAGAAGGAATATACCCAGTCCACCTGCTACTTGAAAAACTATTTCGGTTATAAGTGACGCATTCATGAAATTATAGTTCCTATCTAATTTTGCTTCTGGTTTTAAACGAACCTATAGCGGGGAATTTTAACAAAATTCTTACAGATTGCTAACAGTTTATTTTAAACCGTCCCCGAAGGGACGGTAAAATTTTAGATATTTTAAGCCAGCGAGTTGAGTATCTTTAAGCCTTCGGCTATTTTTTCGTCAGTAGTAGCGTAACTTATCCTGAAATGAGTATCTCTTTGGCTGAAAATACCGCCGGGGATAATCAAAACGTTGTTCTTTATCGCTCTCTCGACGAATTCAGTGGCGTTTCCTTCAGGCGTTTCAACGAACATGTAGAATGCGCCTTCCGGTTTTACAATATTGAACTTGTCTTTCAGACCGTTATAAATTGTATCTCTTTTTTTGGCATAAGAGTTTACATAACTGCTCACGTCGCAATCTAGGGCAGCCAGTGCGGCTTTCTGGAAAGGTGTAGGTGCACATACAAATGTGTACTGCTGGAGCTTTGTCATCTCGTTCAGTAGTGGTGTAAGTGACTTGTTTACAGCGACATATGCCATTCTCCATCCTGTCATGGCGTAGCTCTTGCTGAAGCCTTTGAGCAGTACGGTCTTTTCATATATGCTTGCCGGTGACGGGCATTTGTCAAGATAGCAGAATTTGTCGTATATCTCATCACTCATTATGATCAGGTCGTGTTTCTTTGCTACCTCAACGGCTTCCTCAACATCTTTCTGGCTGTAAACAAAGCCTGTCGGGTTAGCAGGTGAGTTCATTATGATGAGCTTTGTCTTATCTGTTACTGCTGCCTCAAGCTTCTCTGCCGAGAGTTTGAAATCTGGGTATGTGTCCACATAAACACATTTGCCGCCAAGAAGATGTATGACATGTTTGTATATAACGAAATAAGGGTCGGGAATTATGACCTCATCGCCTGGATTGATGAGCGACATGAAAACCAGAAGCAGAGCTCCGCTGACGCCGCTTGCAACCATTGTTTGAGGGTCTTCCCAGCCGTATTCCTCTGCGGTTTTTTTTGCAAGTGCTTCTCTGAGCTCCGGGATACCTGATGTTAGCGAGTATCTGTTGTGTCCTTGTTCAATCGCTTCAATCGCGGCATTCTTTATAACCTGAGGCACGTCAAAATCGGGCAGCCCGATGGAAAAGTTTACCGGATCTTTCATTGTAGCGGCAAGATCGAATACTTTCCTTATACCGCTCGAATCTATAAGTGATGTTCTGTCTGCTAAATAGTTTTTTGCCATCCCGTTAACCTCTATGCGTAAAAAGTGTGAGTGATCTGTTATATTTGCGATGAAAATCGAATTTCACGCGATATTTAATACGGCTTAAGCTGTGAGTTGGTAATCGTTGGTATGTATTTGTCTGCGCAGCTAAAATGCCGCCATTTGGGATGGTTAATCACCGAATGAGCGGCATGGAAATTCGAACCGCATATATGAAAGAAAAATGGGCATTGATTTCAAGCAAGGTTCAATCAGTCTTATTTTGTTTAATAAGAGCACAATAACCCAGCCAGAATCAAAGTTATTCTTCTTCTTTCTTCTTTTTCGCGCCTGCAACAGCTTTACGGTTAGAAACCTTAGGCAAGCCGGTTACACCGTTGCTGTCTTCCCATGAACCTTCGTCCATAAGTTTCAAAATACGCTCATCCCTTGAAAGTACATTTCTGTGCCTGTTAAGGGCATTGTTTACCTTTAATGAACGATCAATTGACATCTTTATTACTCCTGTTTATCGTTATTTCTTATATTCTGAATATTAATAGTTACATCATAAACGAAAACACGCGGTATTATACCTTTAAAGGTGTTTTCGTCCATGTTTTTTTTCAAAAACCACCGGTAACACCCGGTTGTTTCATTGTTAAGGATTAATCCTTAAATTTATCAGCCTTGCCGTCACCCTTATGGATGTCGAAGTATATTTCTTTACGGTGTACACTGACTTCAGAAGGAGCCTTGATTCCAAGACGAACCTTGCCGCCTCTTACATCAACTATCCTTATCTCTACATCGTCACCAATTATTATTGATTCCTCTTTTTGTCTGCTTAGTACCAGCATAAAGATTCCATTCCCGCCGCAATAATAAAAATACACAAAAACTATAAGACAATTATAACACCAAACTCATTATTGACAAGAATTAATATTAACCTTGTCTGATTCTAATGTTATGATCGCCGTTACTGTACCTAACTAACCCAAATAAGAGCGATCAGAATTGGTCGAGGAACCGCATGTCGTTTTCATACAGCAGACGTATATCGTATATGCCGTACTTACGCATTGCGAGCCTCTCAATTCCGAAACCAAAAGCCCATCCGGTGTATTTTTCGCTGTCGATACCGACAGAATCAAATACGTTCGGGTCGACCATACCGCAGCCACCCATTTCAACCCAGCTTTCACTGCCGTCTTTGCCGGTAAATAGAAGGTCTATTTCCGCACTTGGCTCTGTGAACGGGAAGAAACTTGGCCTGAAACGCCATTTTGTTCCTTTTCCGAAGAAAGTCTGGATGAACTGATCGATTGTTGTTTTCATATCGACCATTGTTACACCTTCATCAACAACGAGTGCTTCGAGCTGATGAAACATGAACATATGCGTTGCGTCGACGGTATCAGGACGGTAAACCCTTCCCGGAGCCACTACCCTTATAGGCGGCTTGGTATTTTCCATCACGCGTATTTGTATCGTGGATGTCTGGGTTCTAAGCAGGGTGCTTTGGTCAATGTAGAAGTTATCAAGCGGGTCTCTGGCCGGATGCTCAGGAGGAATGTTGAGTGCAATGAAGTTGTGCCACTCATCCTCTACTTCCGGGCCGTAAGCTACACCAAAACCCATTCGCCCGAATATCTCCAGTAATTCGTTTGTTGTCTCACTTATTACGTGAGGTTTTCCAACGCTTACCGGGATACCTGGCAAAGTAACATCCTCTATCGGGCCGGAAGCTTTTTTGCTGTCGGCACCCATAGCCTGCTTAACCTCTTCAAAGGCAGCAGTTACTTCTTTTTTTATCTTGTTCGCAAGCTGTCCCGCAGCGGCTCTGTCTTCCTTGGCAACTTTGCCAATCTGACTTAACATCTGCGTAACATGGCCTTTGCGACCAAGGTATTTTATCCTGAACTCCTCCAGAGAGCTTCCGTCAGATATCTGCGAAAGCTTCTGAAGGGCTGATTTTCCGATGTTTTCAAACTCTTTAAGCATTTTTGATCTGTACCAGATTTGCGGCTTAGGCTAAAGCTGCCTTTGCCTGCTCAACGATCTGAGTGAATGCTTCTGCATCACATACAGCAATCTCACTGAGCATTTTTCTGTTTAGATTGATATTAGCTTTCTTGCAGCCGTTCATGAACTGGCTGTAGTTGATTCCGTTGAGGCTGCATGCAGCGCTTAGACGTGTGATCCAGAGTGCACGGAATTGTCTTTTACGTTGTTTACGTCCTACTCTTGCGTTGACGCCCGCTCTTACAGCGGCTTCTTTTGCAAGACGAAGCTGGCGACCGGCTGATCCGCGGTGGCCTTTAACTGCTTTTAACACTCTGTTGCTTGACTGCCTTCTGGCAGCGCCATTCTTTACTCTTGGCATATTCAGCTTTCCTTTCGTTTTATTCCCGCTGGCGGCAGCTGATTGTGATAGCCATTTGGCGTATCCTAAAGCCGAGAAGCGGAGTTTTTTAAGTAATAAGTTTTAAGTAATAAGTTTTAAGTTAGATGTTGGCTTTGCCGTGTTCTCTGCGAACTACGAACCGCGAACTAATAACTATGTTACTTATTTAACCTTTGTAGCAAGGTGAAGAAGCTTACGCACAGTTGGCGCAAACTCATCAGAAATCATACCGGGAGCACCGAGATTACGACGACGCTTTGGAGACATCGCACTCATCAGGTGGCTGCCGCCGGCCTTCTTGTTCTTGAGCTTACCACTTGCTGTTACCTTGATTCTTTTTGCAAGGCCTTTGTGTGTTTTAAGCTTAGGCATTTCGTTTTAACCTTTCAATATGTTATGACGCCGAAAAAACACACCTTTAATAAGGTGTCAATTGTACGTTTTTACCGGTGACTTTATTTAATATTCAAAGTTACAGACTTTGAAAACATCTTTCGAAAATACGATAAAGGCCGATAGTATAATAGAACAGGCAGCCCTTAGCAAGTTTAAAATGGCTTTTAAACGAGGTTTTTAGCAGGCTGGCTACGTTAAAATAGTTAGCCTAAAGCCCTCAATATTAACCGCATATCGCTTTGCTGCTATAGTAATTGGCTATATTCCCATTTCACTCTTAAATTCTTCAAATTGCTGGAGATACGTCTTGTCGTATTGCTCAATCTTGATGTTGTCACCTTGGAAATTACCGGTAAAAACATTATTTTCTATCTTAGGAGCAAGGTTTTTATCACTCAAAACAACAGCCCATGCCCCATTATCAGTACACCTATTCCCTGATATTTCTATATTTTCATCGCAACTTATTTTTATACCGGCATAACAATTCTCTGTAATGTGATTATCCGAAATTTTGATATCTTTGCTGCTTTTTATTATCCTGATTCCAGAAAACATATTCCATTTACAGGTATTTGATTTTACGATAATATTTTTAGCTTCTTGAATAGAAATTCCATCATCACGATTTAACAATATTTCATTGTCAGTCAAAACAATACTACTTTTTTCTATAACGATACCGGAGTTTTTATTATCGACCGATTGGTTTTGGGTAAAGTCTGCCTTTACTTTAAAAAGGGAGAAGCCACTGCTAAAATTACGCAATGCGATATTTTCCTCAATGACTATATTTTTCATGTCGCTTGCTTGAATACCATGCATACCGTTGTGCCAGCTTTTATTGCCTGTAATCAAGCCGCTGTTTGCTTCAAACATAACAATGCCAGAATCCTTATTACCAAATGTTATATTGTTTGATATTCTTGTTTTATCGTTGCATTTGTATGCACTTATGCCAAATCCTTTATTGTTTTTGCTGATATTGTTTATTATATGAACATCGCTATTATTGCAATAAATTCCTGAGTCCTTAGAATTCGTAATTACGTTGTTATTAATCAGACCGGAAGAGTTGTTTATAAAAAAAGCAGTCGATGTGCAATTTTCAAAAAGACAATCTCTTGCTATAAAATCGGTAGCATCTCTTGCACTAAATCCCTTATTTTCTACAAAAACGCAATTTTCAACGGTGTTAGTTTTTCCTCTATAAAAATATAGACCATACTTCGGGAATTTATTAAAAACGCAATTTTTTACTGTGTTTTTGGCTCCAGCTGCGGTAACCATGATATTAGATTTACTATTGCTATTGCAAAAAGATATTGAATCTAACATGTTGTTATTGGCTAATATTAAATATGATTCCTTTTTGAAGATAAGGAGTGTTTTATCTCTATTTTCACCTATTAGATGCTTATTATTGCCGATTTGGAGTTGTTCATCAATAATATATTTACCAGATTTGATGAAAATTTTGTTGAACACGCCATCTTTTATGACCTGAATTAATTGCTCTGTGTTGTTTACTTCAACGCTATAATTTTCAGGATTACCATGATTTTCAAATATATTTATTGTGTTCTCAATTATTCTGATATCAACTGGCTCTATGTCAACGCATTTTCTAAAATGAGAAGGTAGCGTACAAGGAGCAGACTTCATATCTTTATATATCGTCCAGGGGCTGTATTTCGACTCCCTAAGGAAATTTAAAGCGCGATTAAATCTTTTGTCTGTACCATCGCTATTTTCGTAAGACCAGTAATTTCTTCCAACCAAATAGTGATCTGCATATTCATCCCAGCTTTCATATTGTCTGGTAAGTCGTTTGTATAGGGAAAAACCCTCTATTAATCTAAAACCCTCATTCTTACTTATATAACCTGCGGTATAAGCCCTCCTAACTAATGACACCGCTCTTGCCAAATCACGAGCAATAAGCTTATCTCCTCTGAATTTTTCCGGATAATTTTTGGCAAGAAATAACCGATAAAGGGCATTTGTATTACCTTTCACTTCCTTGAGACTCTTTGCATAATCAGATTTGCTCATCGAATTGATGAAATCAACTTGTTCTCTATAGTCACTTCGGCTACCCTCAAGGACAAGCCAACGTAAAGTCTCAAGCAAATCATTTCTGTCTTTAATACCCCACCAATCATCAAGCTGTTTTTTTTGATATTCAATTTCAAAAGGATTTTCAATATCACCAACTTCAAGCCTGCCGAAATAGAATCTGTTTGAATAATCTAGTAAATTTGCAAAACTAAGTAAATACTGCCTTTTTGCCTCCAAGCTGTCTTGCCCTTGAACTTCAGTCTGTGAAAAGCAAACAACACTAATTGATATAGTTACAAGCAAAATCCTTTTAATCATCGCGACTCCTTCCAGATTTAAACTATATAAAAGGAAATTAAAAGGATAAACATACAACATTTAATAAAATTATGCAAGTTTAAAAGAGACCTTTCATCAGTGTCAAAGAACAACACAATCAGCGATTTTACACACTCAGTGCAAAATAAAGATGAAATTTCGGCAAAAAATACTTGCAGTTGGAAACTTTTGTTGTAAAATACCCGTCCCACTGCAGATATTAATTTATCTGCCTATAATGGCGACGTAGCTCAGTTGGTTAGAGCATGGGATTCATAAGCCCAGGGTCGGTGGTTCAAATCCACCCGTCGCTATTTTTTGTTTTAAGAGCCGCCCCCATCGTCTAGCGGCCTAGGACGCCGGGTTCTCATCCCGGTAACAGGGGTTCGAGTCCCCTTGGGGGTACTGTTTCATCTCTTGCAGCATTCAGCAAATTATTGTCTTTTTCCTGCATAAAAGTGTGCTTTCCAGATAAGAATCTCTTACGATAGTCAATTATTGACAATCCCTGCCAATCGCCTATAATTCATGAGCAATTAATATTAAGAAAAATGGCGGAGCTGCTTAATTAAGGAGATGGCATTGGAAAGAGAATACTTTTTGATCATAATTATCATTCTTGTTATACTTGTTTCAGCAATAGTGATAGTTCGGTCATTATCCACCAAAAACAAGAATTTGTTCAAAAAAACACTTAAAAAAGCCGAAGAAGGATCCGTTGATTCTCAATACGCTTTGGCCTTAATGTATCATAATGGGGAAGGTGTTCAACAAAACTATCAAGAAGCCATTAAATGGTATACAAAGGCAGCTGAAGATAAATTCAGTAAGGCACAAAACGCACTGGCTCGTATGTATTCCAATGGAGAGGGTGTTCAGCAAGACTATAAAAAAGCAATCGAATGGTTCACTGAAGCGGCTCAGCAAGGAAACTGCTATGCTCAATATAATCTTGCTACGATGTATTCTTTTGGCGATGGTGTACAGCAGGATTACGAGGAAGCGATAAAATGGTATACAAAAGCAGCTGAACAAAAACTTAGTGAGGCACAGGACGCTTTGGGGCTATTTTATACCAATGGTCAGGGAGTTCAGGCCGACGACGAGCAAGCAAGTAAATGGTATGCGAAAGCTGCTAAACAGGGATATGATCAAGCTCAATATAACCTTGCCGTAATGTATGACAATGGCATGGGAGTAAAACAGAACCATAAAAAAGCCCTTAAATGGTACATAAAGGCCGCGAAACAGGGATTGGTGCATGCCCAATACAGACTGGGAGAATTGTGTATTGGTGATGAATGGGTTCTGCGAGATTACAAAAAAGCAGTTACGTGGTATACGAAAGCTGCCGAACAAGGACTTTGTGAAGCTCAATACGATCTTGCGGTTATATATATTAATGGCATAGGTGTAAAACAAAACTATAAAGAAGCAATTAAATGGTACACCAAAGCAGCTGAGCAGGGACTTATGTTTGCTCAATACACTCTTGGCTCAATATACGCTGAAGGTGACGGTGTGCAGCAGGACTATAAGGAAGCAATCAAGTGGTTTACTTTGTCTGCTGAGCAAGGATATGACAAGGCTCAATACAATCTTGGAGCAATGTACAATAATGGCGAGGGTGTATCACAAGATTATGAGAATGCTCACAAATGGTTTGCTATGGCGGCTGAACAAGGACACATTAAAGCTCAATACAGTTTGGGGCTGATGTATTACAAGGGTGAGTATGTTCAGCAAGATTATATGGAAGCGATTAAATGGCTCACAGCTGCTGCCGAGGAAGGACACGCTAAAGCTCAATACATTCTTGGAGCAATATACAATAATGGTGAAGGTGTGTCTCAAGATATTAAGCAAGCAGTTAGATGGTTTGCGGCAGCAGCCGAACAGGGATACGATGTGGCTCAATACTGTCTTGGAGCAAAGTATTCCAATGGTCAAGGTGTTGAGCAAGATTATATGGAAGCACTCAAGTGGTACACAATGGCGGCTGAACAGGGATACGGTAAGGCTCAATATGATCTTGGCTGTATGTATGATAATGGTGAGGGCGTACAGCAAGACTATAAAAAAGCAGTAGAATTGTATACAAGAGCAGCCGAACAAGAAATTGCTGAGGCTCAAAATTCTCTGGGATTTATGTATTGCAAAGGCGAAGGTGTGTCGCAGGATTACAGGGAAGCACTCAAGTGGTATTCAATGGCGGCTGAAAATGGCCTTGTCGATGCACAATACAATCTTGGTTTGATGCATGCTGATGGTGAAGGTGTTTCTCTAAATTATGAGGAAGCGATCAGGTTTTTCAAGATGGCAGCTCAGCAAGGGCATGTCCAGGCTCAATACAATCTCGGAGTGATGTATGCCAACGGTGAAGGTGTACCAGTAGATTATATGCAAGCTTATAAATGGTATGATCTTGCCGCAGAACAAGGCTTCACTGCTGCAAAAGAAAAAAGAGACGAACTGAAAACAGATGACCAATGAATCCAGCCTCAATAAGGAAGCAGAATTTAGTTTTTTAGTATCGGGGACAAGAGCCGCCCCCATCGTCTATGGGCCTAGGACGCCGGGTTCTCATCCCGGTAACAGGGGTTCGAGTCCCCTTGGGGGTAGTTTTCAATCTTTACTTGATTCTCCAAATGATATTTTATGCTTGTCCTTTATTTGCAGATATTTGCAGAAGAATTGGGAATGTCTTTCTGCCTCTTATTTTCTTCAATTTTACGGTATACTCGGACGAATCCTGTCGGAATGTAATATTCAGTTGATTGCCCGAAATGTTTAATTAAACATTTCTCTGTCCTTTGGGAAAAAATAAAAACATCAAACAGTTTCGCGGTTCCAGTTTCCTCTGATATGTATTTGTCATAGTTTTCACAATCAACTATAGTACATAAGCCATCAAAAATCTGGAGATCAACACCCCTTTCACCTTCTTCATCAACAGGGATTTTATTATCTGAACACCACCAAAGTCTATTAACATTCCATCCCAGAGTTGGTGACTCTACAATAATACATCCTTGCCCCTGAGATATTTTCTGTTTTACATTATTTAAAGAAATTGTCCGATTATTTTTACTTAAACGTTTCTTAAGCAACAGCCCTTTTACATATAAAGAAAGGTAAACGTAAATCTGTCCCCCAAAGAATATAAGCAGGATTAATCCAATGTAACCTAAAAAAAGCCACCCGAAGATAGGGGAAAATATCGCAAAAGTTATTATTGTAACTATCAATAAAAGTTTCATTATTTTGTTAAGCATATAAAATCCGGTGCTTTAAATATCATAGACCCATTTTAAAACCATTGATTCAGACCAATATCTATATGGCAGCATCATTGTGGTATTTGTCTGCTCAGGATTAACAAGAATCGGAAACCGGTTATATGAGAGTCTTTTGGTTGGTAGATGCTTACGATCAACCATTATACATGCATAGAAACATTCTATACCCTCAGTAAATGAAGGTGGTATGAGGAGCTTCATATCCATTACCATTTCATCTTCCAGCTTGTCAGCCAAAATCTGAAGTTGCGGGTTAACCAATTGTTTGCCTCGCAGACCAAACAATTTCACTGCGGTTTCATCAAGAATTTCGGTATATGAATCTACCTGCGGATCAAGACTGTAGACTATTGTCGCCGGATGACTGCTAAAACCACGCCTATACAACAGTTCATTAGCCTGAATAAGACGTCCCCAAACGACTCTGCCGTTTTTAAGAAGCTTCCATTGATCACGATACAACTCAAAAAATCGAAAATCTAACGACCTGATCGCCCAAAACGGTACTGATAAACTCGCCTTCCAAAGCTCAAAACCTTTAATCTGCCGTGGAGCATCACCGAATATCTCACGGCACTCTTCTATTATCTGCGATTCTTTATTCATTGGATATTGCTATTTGACAGAGTTTTTTGCTAATTCCCTTGTTTCTTCTTCGCTGTCATATTTGATTTCCTCCCAGATTCTTTCCGGCAATACATCATTTTCTATCATTATTTTGACAATATCCTCTCTACAAATTCCACAATTTATCCTGTCGTAAAGAGCCATTAAAGGTTTCAGACAATCTTTCGTTTTATTCTTTTCATAAATATCACGACAACTATGTGCAAGATCATGAAGCTTATGCGGATTTCTTGTTCTTTCAATAATATCATAAAGCCTCTTTCCATCACCTTCTTTATAGTTTTCCATCAAGAGATTTGTATATACTTCAGGCCTCTTAGATATCCTTATCTGTTTTAACGCGAACCGGCGTATATCGTCTCCTGTAAAAAATCCTAAGGCATCAACTGCACGCTCAACAAGCATATCTTTACTGCTGTATGGTCGCTTTGCATGTTCCAATAAGATTCTATAGTCATATGGATATTTTACTGTAGTAAATATACCTAAATA
The DNA here is from genome assembly GCA_044440125.1 of Sedimentisphaeraceae bacterium JB056. Lineage (GTDB taxonomy): Bacteria > Planctomycetota > Phycisphaerae > Sedimentisphaerales > Sedimentisphaeraceae > JBITAJ01. The sequence goes on from JBITAJ010000012.1 coordinate 109,080, forward strand.
TTTTGCCTGCATGATTCTTGTCTTTTCTTTCAAAAAATCGTCAGCAAGCTTTTTTATATCATTCTCAGGCAATTCTTTCGCTCTTGATGGGGAGAGATAAAAGAAACGTCTTGTAAGTATCCATTTTTTAATTGTCTCGTAATTGCAATCCGATTTTCTCCTTCTTGGTCGCCGAAATTTATGCTTTAGAATCATATCAAGGTATATTTTGATATGCTTATCTGACTTAGCTGCCTTCTTAAGCTCATCATATACCTTGATTTTAGGATTTTCTTTTTGAAAACAATCTACAGTAAAACTATCATCCCACATTTCAGGATCTTTGTCAAACACCTTACCATTAACATGTGCAACATAAAGTAAGCCTTTAAGCCCATCAATTTTTATAATTGCATTTTCCCCGTAAAATTCAGACGCTTTTATTGCTTTATGACCATATCTTTTATAAACAGCTTTTTTAGCCTCAGAATCCCCTGCAACAGCAAATGATGCCGCCAGATCAAAAAGCTGATATAATGCGTAGGACTTTTCCTGTTCACGAGCAAGCCCTTTTAGTATTGCCTGCTTTATTTTATTTTTCTGTTTGGCAAGCTTAATTAAACCCCAAACATACTCCGCTCTACTTTCACATTGATTATCGTAAGATAGATTTTTCAATGAAGCCCTTATTATATCAGCAGAAAAATCCAGATTCGGATATTGCATCATAAGCAGATAAGCCTCACCTGTTCCACGTTTTATAGAACTTTTGAACCGTTGCTTGACTGTCACGAAATTCCTTCTCTCATAATTAACATTAGTACTGTATGTTCTCAAAATGGGATATAGAATGATATTAGTATGGCAAACATGTTATATAGGCCGTGGAATATTATTGCGGCTATTATGTATGGGTAAGCATGATGGAGCTGGGGGCGTTTGCGTTGTTTCATACACCTGCACCACATCTCCGTCACTCCCAATCCTGCAATCAGCGTTGCTGTTGTGTGCATCAGCGTACATATCGACCATCGCCATGCTATTATCATTTCAGAAGGGTTTTCTATATATACATGCAGGTAGATGAGATTTTCTATAACCGCGAACATGAGTCCGCCCGCGGCAAAACACAGAATCAATTGGTATTTAGATCTAAAATAGAAAGGTCGCTTTTCTGCAACATAAAAGCCGATTGCAATTTTTATAAACTCTTCAGTTAGAGGCCCGAAAACGGCGATAATAATGACTCCGGCGCTGAATACACGCACTTCGCTATAGCCGTTGAACAATGCTCCGATTATTGCCCATGGCCCGGCCGAAAGTACCACCGCGAGTGTTATAAGCCAGGATTTTGCCAGGCTTGTAGCTTTGATTTTCTTTTCCAGCCATGCGGCATATGTCAGATGCTCGTTTTCATTCGATCCGTGAAGCTCGCTGCTTAATGAAGGCTCATCCCAAACACTGTGCTCTATTAGCTGGTCTTCGGATTCTTTTTCCGATTGCTTTTTCGAGAATATTCTGTCGGCTTTCAGTTCGCTTGGGTCTGCCTCTGTGTAATTCTCGCTGAAACAAGGCTCATCAAATACAGATTGTGATTTCCTTTTACCCATTTATGCTTCTACAGTTACGAATTAAGAATTACAAGTTAGGAATTGAGATGTTCGCTGTCGCTATAAGTAAGTCCTAATTGTCCATTATAAATTATATTTTCTGTTTGCAAAATATGCCGTGCCGCTTGCCAAAACTTCTATAGCGATAGCGTTATTTTTCCTCATGCCGCTGATATTTGAGAAAGATACTCGCACATTGCAGACGGAATTGTAACCTCTGGCCTGTGCTTCTTCCAGCATTCTAAGGATGGCTTCTTTCTCTGCTCTTTCCATAAGTGCTCTGTAGCTTTTCATTTCACCGCCGAATATCTTACGAAGTCCTGAAATGAAATTTCTGAGGTAATCAGAGGTAAACACCGTTTCTCCTGTAACCAGAGTTGAATTTCTCAATGAGTCAACATTCCCATGTGTCGTTTTGAAATTTGTGACAACCATATGGCTCAGAGCGATCTGGCGTTTCTTTATACTTCGTGAATGACATATGCCGATCAGTGTTCCGCTGATCAGGGCAAGAAGTAACAGGCCTGCAAATATAGATAGTTGTATTATTACAGGTTCCATATCATTGCTCTTGAATAGTTTGCATCTCTGGAGCAGGCTGTAATTCTGCGACCGGTTGAAGCACTACAGCTGTTCCGTAAACATAAAGCTCGGCAGCTCCCATCGTTATGGCACTTGTGCTGAATCTTACGTTCAATATAGCATTTGCTCCAAGTTGTGCCGCTTGTGCCATCATTCGCTCAACGGCTTGCCTGCGCGCCTCGGTTAGCAGTTCGGTGTATCCTTTGAGTTCGCCTCCGACGAGATTCTTAAAACTTGCGGCGATATCACGACCAACATGCTTGGCCCGTATAGTATTGCCCTGCACAAGTCCTCTGATATCAACTATTTCCATCCCCGGTACCGTTTCTGTGTTTACGATAATCAAGCTGACCTCCAATATCAATTATGAATTTAACATGGTTTTGTATTAAGATTCATAGTGATTATATGGAATATTATATTAAGTATCAAAAGAAAACTTATGATTTGTATTAAAAAACGAGCCGACAGTCATTGTGATAAATTATTTTGACATTTTAATCAAATTGTCGTAAAATCAAGACTTGGCTTTTAATTGTGTTTTTTAAGGAATTGGTATAATGAAGCTTTGTGTTTATATTTCATTATTCTTTTTTGCCGCATTATCTCCTGCCGGTTGGGTTAATACTATAGGTAATTATTCAAATTGGAATTCCAGTAACAGGGAGTCTATAGCTGCGCAAAATGAAGATGTAATTTCTGGAATAAAAGACAGTTGTGTTGATTCTATGGATCAGAGGCAGAATGTTGATATTGGCGGTGGAATCGATGATTCTAAAGTCTCAGGTTTTGCAAAAGTACCTGAACCGATGACATTCGCTATTCTGGGGCTTGGTGCTCTGTTTGTTGGAGGATTCAGACGCCGACGTTAATTAGTGCCGTTATCTGTATCAGCAATTTTGAGTATTTGCGATTTGTTTTACTGCATCAGCTATTGTTTCCGGCTCGCTCATTCTGCCGATGTTTTCGATGCCGCAGGCCAGACGGCCTGACTCAGGACCTACTATTTGCCATTTCTGTGCTTTGAGAATCTCTAAGTTTCGTTGTGTCGCGGGGTTTTGCCACATACCGGTATTCATTGCAGGGGCAAGAAGTACTGGTTTCTGCCATCCTGCGCAGAGTGTCGTGCTTAACATATCATCGGCTATCCCGTTTGCGGCTTTTGCTATTATATTCGCGGTGGCAGGTGCTACCACGATGATATCGCTTTTTTCAATCAGATTTATATGGCCGATATGATATTTGCTGCCTGTTTCCCACATACTTGTTATTACCGTATTATTTGTAATGGCTTCAAAAGTTCGGGCAGTGATAAGTTTTGCGGCATTCTCGGTCAGTATGCAACGCACGACGGCACCCTGCTTGACAAGTATGCTTGCCAAAGAAGCCGCTTTGTAAGCCGCGATGCCTCCACTTACGCCTAAAAGTATGTTAAGTTTTTGCAGCATAATATATTAAGCCGGGCTTGATGTGCCCGGCCTAAATCATTTATCTTCTGGAAGTTCGTAAGATATCTTGTCTTCAAGTATCTCTTGAACAACTATTTCCATAAGTGTTTTGTTTTTTGTATCTTCGATCAACGGCCTTGAACCGTTCATGATCTCTTTCATACGTTTCTGTATGAGTACTGACAGTTTGAAACTGCCGCCGACTTTGTCCATAAGGTTTTCGTGCTTAAGAGCTTCTATCATTTTTCTCTCCTTTGTTTTATAGCGAGAAGTAAGAAGTGAGAAGTTTGGCTTCTCTTATCATATTTTATTGTATATTTTTATATCAACAAGCATTTTTGCCTGTATCTACCGTTTTTATTATTTCAATGACATTATTAACCGCATCCTCGAGTTTATCATTTACGACGAAATGCGTGTAATGTTCTTTTCCTATTTCAATCTCTTTTTGAGCTTTGGCAAGTCTCACCTTTATTGTGTCTTCGGTATCTCTGCCGCGTCCCCTGATTCTTTGTTCAAGCTGCTGCATATCAGGCGGCAAAATAAAAATCATTACGGCATCAGGATATTTATCCTTTACCTGAAGCCCGCCCTGAACATCTATTTCAAGTATTACAGGTTTGCCCTGCTCAAGCATCTGGTCCGTTTTGTCTTTTCTTGTGCCGTAAAGGTTGCCGAAAACATCCGCATATTCGAGGAACTGGCCTTTTTCAACCATCTCTTCAAACTCACAACGATCCATGAACCAGTAATTAACGCCGTTCTGTTCGCCTTTACCGGGCTGTCTGGTAGTTGCCGAGATACTAAGCTGTAAATCGTACTGCTTCACAACCTGGGAAACAATTGTTCCTTTTCCGACACCGCTGGGGCCGCTCAAAACTATTAATCTGCCTTTATTCGACATTCTGAACCTGTTCTTTGATTCTGTCAACAGAGCACTTCATGTCAACTACCCATTGGCATATCTGTGAATCAGAAGCTTTGCTGCCTATTGTGTTTACCTCTCTGAACATTTCCTGACAGAGAAAATCGAGTCGTCTTCCAACACTCTGATTGCTGTTCGCTTCTTTATCGAACAGGTTCAGATGCGAGCGAAGACGGGCTATTTCCTCAGAAATATCACAACGGTCGGCAAATACGGCTACCTCTCTTATCAGCATTTGCTCATCAAGTGTGAGTTTTGCCGATTTAAGCAAGTCGTTAACCCGCTTTTCGAGTTTTTCCCTGTATTCATTCACAACTACAGGGGCTTTTTCCGATATCTTTTCAAGCACATTCGCGATATTGCCGCAATGCGAGAGCAAATCGGCGGTCAGTTCTTCACCTTCAGCCTTTCGCATGTTCTTGAGATTTTCAATGGCATCGGCTGCTACTTTACAGACGGCCTTTTCAATTTCTTTTTGCTGCTGTTCATCGGGCTCGTAAGGTTCGACTACGCCCGGGTAGTTCAACAGGCTCGAGGCGTTTATAGTGCAGTTCTGGCAATCTTCTATAGAACTGTTGAGCTGTTCAACATAAAACTTTATTATCTCGGTGTTTATGTTTATAAGCGGCTTTTCTGACGTACTCTTCATCTGGAGCGTGAAATATACGGTACCTCTTGTAAGGTTTTCACGTATCATCTTCTCGATTTTCTCTTCAAGAAAAGTTACGTTATCAGGCAGCTTCAGTGTTGATTTGAGGAATTTGTTATTTACGGTTCTTATCTGAGCCGAATAGTATAAACCCTCGTCCTGATATACCGCTTCCCCATAACCTGTCATGCTTTGTAACATATTTACATCCCACTCATGAACCCAATATTAAGCACACTATAATGCCGTTCATTTGCTATAATTTAAACCGTATGACAGGACACACAACACCCTTTACCGTTATTTTGCGGTAAAACAGGCTGTTGCGAGTCCTGCCTTTATATTGTCAAACTATTTTACGGAAACGGATTATTCCGTATCAGCTGCTTTTTCTGCTTCTTCGGCAGTTTCTTGAGCAGCGGCTTCAGCTTCCTGTGCCTTAACTTCGACAGTTTGCTGAGCTTCCTGAGCTTCTGTAGCAGTTTCCTGCTCAACAGCGGCGGCTTCTTCCTCAATCGTTGCTTCTGAATCCTCAAGCAGACTGCTTGTGTCAACAGCTGAGATATCAACGTCATCCTGAAGTCCTTCAAGAGCTACCGGCTTGTAGAATTTAGCCATTATTACTCCAACGAAAAGGAATATAACGGTAAGTCCGATAGTTATCCATGTCAGGAAGTCTCCTGTTTTTGTACCAAGAAGGCTGTTAGAACCCGCACCGCCAAATGCAGCACCAAGACCGCCGCCTTTACCCTTTTGGATAAGGATAAGAAGAATCAGCAATGCTGCGGCAATAAACCATATAAAGCCGACAAGCATCATAATGAAAGGTACTTTAGCAAGTAAAAAAGTCATACTTAAGTTATCCTGAATTAAATATTTACCACAATTAGTCTAACAAGGTCCTTACGCATAGACCTCGGCTGTTATTTTGATCATTTCTGAGAAGCTCTCAACCTTGAGTCCGGCACCGCCTACAAGCAGGCCGTCAACGTCAGGGCAGCTCATGAGTTCTTTTGTGTTCTCAGGTTTTGCAGAACCACCGTACTGGATTACGATGCTGTCAGCTGTTTGCTGGTCATATATGTCAGCAAGGATGCCGCGAACGAACGCGTGTACTTCCTGTGCCTGCTGAGAAGTTGCAGTCTTACCTGTTCCAATTGCCCATACCGGCTCATAAGCAACAGTTACCTTCAAAGCGTCTTCCTTAGAGATGCCTTCGAAGCCTTTTCTTACCTGAGCTTCGCAAACGTCATTTGTTTTTCCAGACTCTCTCTCTTCGAGAAGTTCACCAATGCAGAATATAGGAAGAAGTCCTGCTTCAAGAGTTGCACGTGTCTTCTTGTTTATAAGCTCATCGCTTTCACCGATAACGTGTCTTCTTTCAGAGTGGCCTGTGATTACATACTGGCAGCATATGTCTTTGAGCATATCGCAGCTTATCTCACCTGTGAAAGCACCATTGCCTTCAAAGTAAACATCCTGAGAACCTACAGCAACATTACCTTCATGTGAAAGATTTGAAGCTACTGACTGAAGATAAACGAAAGGCGGGCAAACCGCTACGCTAACGTTGTCAATGCCGGCAATTGCTTTCTCAAGACCGGTTGCAAGCTCTACCGCGTATTTACTGTCGGTATTCATCTTCCAGTTGGCTGCTATAAATGGTTTTCTCATAGTTATAAACTCCTGTGTAAGTCGTTAAAATTCAATTATTTATTTTTCGTTTTATCAAAGGACTGAAACTTGGGATAGCTTCCAAGTATCGAGACCTGAAGTGTTTTATCTCTAAGCTTTGCTACGGCTTTCTTGATAGATTCGTCGGTTCTATGTCCTGCAAGTTCTACAAAGAAATGGTATTCCCATGTCCTTGTACTGTTTGGACGAGATTCTATTCTTGTGAGGTTTATATCATATTTGTCAAATATGCTTAGTACCTCAAACAGTGAACCTGGTTTATGAGCCGTTGTAAACATAAGCATTGTCTTGTCGTCACCGGTTCTTGGCGTATCCTTCTTTGACAGGATCAGGAAACGAGTGGTATTGCTTACATTATCTTCAATATTTTCACATATTATATTGAGGCCGTAAAGTTTTCCGGCCAGATTCGATCCGATAGCTGCGGCATTTGATGAGCCGGAGGCCAACTGTGCAGCCTGCGCGGTACTTGCTTCAGCGATCGTTTTATCCTGATTGCCGGTTTCAGCCAGCCACTTACGGCACTGAGCAAAAACTTCCGGCTTGGAGTATATCTTTTCGATATCACCTAAACTGCAATTAGCAAGCAGGTTATGGTGTATGGCCATTTCCATTTCCGCACATATCATCAATTTTGTGCCGATAAGGGCATCGAGTGTCTCAACTATTCCGCCGCCGGTGGAATTTTCGATTGGTACAACACCGAAATCGCACTGATCGCGAGCAACTTCATCAAAGACGCCTTGAATGTCCGTTATCGGATTATATTCTACGCTTTGACCGAATTTCATCATCGCCGCCTGATGAGAATAACTGCCGCGAGGCCCTAAAAATCCTATGCGGAGCGGGCGCTCAAGGAAGAATGAGCCGCTCATCAGTTCACGCCAAACGGAAAGCAATGTTTTGTCTGGCAGGGGGCCTTCGTTCAGGCCGCATATCTTTTCAAGTACCGCCTTTTCCCTGTCCGGGGCATATATAGGTGCAGCGCCTGTACGTTTCTTATATTTGCCGACTTCGACAACTACGCGCGCACGCTCATTTAGCAACTTTACAAGTTGCTGGTCTATTGAATCTATCTGTTTTCGTAGTTCTTCTAAAGACGGCATTTTTATAAAATCTCAATTTTAAAATAACTTATTCGGGCGGAAATGAAAACAAATCCCCCGCACCACTACATATAGTGGTTAGTTAGAAAATTTATACTAATTATAGCATCAAAGGCAAAGTCGCGCGCAACTTACCCTTGAAAATCAGCTATTTATAACAAAAACAGGGTGTTAGGTCAATAAAATAAACGTTCAAATCATTTATTTACTCGCCAATCATCTTTAATTTTAATTTTTGTCTTATCACGGCAGGCTCCGGTAAGCTTGTTTCGGCCGATGGTTCTATGACAAATATATTGCAAGGCTGACTGAAAGCTGGTAATATTATCAATGGCAGAGGGATGATTTTCGGTTGTGAGTATTAAATTATATTAAGGCAAAGGGTGTTATGGATAACGATGGTTCTAAAGATCTTGAGTTGCTTTCCATCTTTCATTATATACTGGGCGGCTTTATCGCATTGTGTTCATTTTTTCCACTTATCCACCTTTTTATAGGACTAATGCTGCTTCGAGGAGATTTTGCCGAAGCAGAGGGGGATATGCCGCCGGCTTTTATCGGCTGGTTTTTCGTGGCAATGGCGGTTTTATTGATAACAAGCGGTCTTTTGTTGGCTCTTTGTATAATAATAACGGGCAGCAAACTGAAAAAAAGAAGAAGCTGGCTGTTCTGCATTATAATAGCAGCAATAGAATGCTCAATTATTCCTTTCGGAATAATTGTCGGTGTTTTTACCATAGTGGTACTCAACAGAGATTATGTAAAAGCGAGTTTTTATTCTCGCAGCGATCCATCTTTAAATGGTGAAGATCTGCAAGGGGGCTGATATTTACCAGTTGTAAACATAAATACCTGTAAATAAATGATATAAAAAGGTCTGTCTCCCCTTGATTCTCTATTATTTCTACAAAAACTTGTTTTTGTCGATTTGGAAGGTATATTATTCTTATGGATATTCACCTAATGAAAAAGAAACTTACGGATGCGGCGATTTTACGGCTGGTTGGGATTTTTTATCTTGTGGGTCTGCCGTTCAATTTTATATGTTTGGCAAAGCATTTCTGCATGGCGGGGCATTTTCAGCATCCGCCTTATTCTGTGTGGAGTTATGTGAACGATATCTTCTGGACGACAATGTTTGCCCTATGTACAGTTATATCTTTATGGGCCGTTCTTCGAGGGGCAAGATGGCTGGGAGCGATGTGTTTTGTTTGTATACTTTTGCGATTTTATGCGAGAGGCGAAGAGTTATTGCTTCCTGCAGTGATATATTTTGTCTGGATGTCGTTTAAGTATGTATTTGTGCCTCAAAAGGTTTTGGCTAAAAAGAAGTCGAAGAGTGAGAAGTGCGTTAAGTGAAACTTTGAGAGTTAAAATTCTCGGTTTTGGCTAAAATGTCCATTTATAACTTATTTATAACAAACGTTAAGTCTCCGAGTATCTGGCTTTCATAGTTTCTTAATTATACTATGATTGTTAAACTTAAAAAATTCAAGAATTTGAAGAAAACTCAATATGGTTGGTCTCTGTCTAAAAAACCTGATAGGTTACATTATGTGCTTGGTATATCAGATGATAGTTATCGGATAATTAATGATATGCGAGAACCGATTATTTATCCAATGCGGATGTTCGATATAGTTGACAATACTATACCGAAAAATTGGAAAAGAAGATATGGTGAAGACAAAGAGCTTTATACGGCTCCTCCTATTTTGGAACAACCAGGGTTTTATGAGGATTACTTTGATGATATATTAAAGGTTCGTAGGCAGTTCTGGGATTATTTTGATTCAAATGTTCCTCGCAATTTTTATTGTGACAAGAGTCATGTAAAACCTGGAGCAGTAACTGTAATGCTAAAAAGCAGCTGTGAGATAAAATTCCTGTCTCATAATAGATTATATTATATACTTGGTATCGAAAATGATGAATATAGAATAATTAGTGACTTAAGAGACCCTGTCCTTGTAGATATGAATTGTTTTGATATTATTGACAATGAAATTCAAAAAGATTGGGTAACAGTATTTTATACAAAAAAAACTTGCACATATCCAAAATGTATAATTGAAGAAAAGACTATTGAGAACTATAATCATCTGATGCAATCACTTGAAAATTTTTGGAACTATATTGATTCAAATCCTAAGATACCATTTTGGGGATTTGTAGATATATAACTATGGACCCAATTAAGGGGTCGAGTTTCTTTTTTTGCTCTTTAGCATCTTTATTTACAATTACTTATGACTATACCATCTGTATATTAATCAAACTCATAAAACCGGCATAAGTGGCATTTTCATAATCACCATAAACTATTATATTATCCGATGCATGGTCGTGCAAGTTGGAAATATTTATATTTGCAAAGCAGATTAAAGCAGCGGCATTCTCTTGCGATACTTTCGGCGGCAACCGTCAGTATTGCAAGCGGAAGAGAGCCGGTTCTATCCTGTAAATCCTGTCATCTCGTCTGAAAATGAATTCCAAAGCGGCATTGCGCTGTCGCTTCCTGCCGCAGTCCAAGCCCGTTCCCTGCCGGTCGCGATACTGTTTAACTTTGGAGCTATAGAATTCAGATGCGATTGCTCCGTAACAATCACATAAAATCTTGACTTTTCGGGCCTGTATTTATGATTATCCTTTGCAAATTGTGCGTGTTTCTGGTAAATTAACCTAATTCGTATATAAGGGGGCATTGCCGCCTTGATTTTTTAGATTTTAAAGGATTTTTAGTAATAATTGGACAGTTGAGGTCTTGAATGAAGATAAGATTTAACCGTGTATCACTTCAGGAAGCATTGGGCTTTGTAGCGAGTATTGTGCCTTCAAAGTCTCCTAAGCCTATATTGCAATGTGTTAAGATCACTGCTGATGAAAACGGCGTACGTTTAAGCAGTACCGATCTTGAGGTAGGCATAAATTTCCGCATAGTTCAAGCGGAGGTTGACCGCGGCGGGGCCATTGTAATTCCTGCGGCTAAGGTTAATGCCATTGTTCGTGAGAGCATTGACGATGTTCTTGAATTTGAAGCGGATGAGTCCGAAGTCCATATTCGCGGTAATGACAGCCATTTCAGTATTTACAGTCATATGCCTGAGCAGTATCCGGAAGTAGTGTGCGAGGATGTTGAATCTGATATAGGTATTCCGCTTGGCTTGCTTCAGGAAGGTGTTGAGCAGACGCTGTTTGCTGCGGCAAAAGAATGCTCCAAGTATGCTTTTAACGGTGTATTATGGGAAATAGATGAGAACTACCTGAATCTTGTCGGAACCGACGGCAGACGTCTTGTCCGCAAGATGGTTAGTCTTGACGCACCGATGCCCGATAACTTCATCGGCAAAAGAGTTATTGTTCCAACTAAAACAATGACGCTTATCGATCGTATAGGTGAAGGGCCTAAAGAAGATGTAGGTGTACGCTTCTTTGATAATCACATTGTTTTGAGTTGCGGTGATGTACTTATACACTCTAACTTGATTGACGGGGTATTCCCAAGATATCAGGATATTATACCTGAGAACAATGAAAAGAAGATAATGATCAATACTGATGCGATGCTCAGTGCGGTAAGGCGTTCTTCATTGCTTGTAAGTGAGGATAGTAAGAGCATCAAAGTTGCTATTGGTAAAGGAGTTATGGTGTTCTCAGGACGTGCTCCTGAGACAGGTGATGCCCAGGTTGATATGGCAATCGAATATGATGGCCCTTCTATTGACATCGGTTTTGATCCAAGCTATCTTATTGAAGGCCTTAAGGTCATCAAGGAAGACCAGATATGCTTTGAAGTATGCGATGGTGAGAGACCGGTTTTGATACGCGGCGGTGAGAGTTTCATGTATCTCATTATGCCGATCGAGTATTAAGAGCTTAACGTCGTTATATTGTGATGATCGGATCTTATGAGTATAGAAAGCGATCAGGATCGATTACTTAAGCTTGCGACACATTGGAAAACCCGTAGGCCTTACCGTTTTACGAGTGTCGGCGATGTACTTGGCAATTATGTACGCAGGAATGTTAAAGCTCCTAAAAGGCGGAGTCCTGTGGTTGATGCCTGGAATAAAGTTGTGCCGCCAATGTTTGATGAATTTTGCCGCATAGAGAGTTTCCAAAACGGCATACTGAAAGTTGCCGTTTCTGATGCGACTTATCGTTTTCAGATGGAAATGCTTAAGGCGGAACTGATAGAATCCATAGAAGCCGAGATCAAGGGAAGAATCAGGCTTCGGGATATTAAATTCGTATAAAGAATTTAATGATAGTTACTTATATATTAAAAAGACTAAAGATTATTTTGAAAATACCGGTTTGACCGGAACAGGAAATTAAAGAAATATGAGCGAAGCAAGTTATGATGCCAGTAATATAAAGATCCTTGAGGGTCTTGAGGCTGTCCGCAAGAGGCCTGATATGTATATCGGTAACCGTGGTAAAGGCGGACTTCATCACCTTGTGTACGAGGTATTGGATAACTCTATTGACGAGGCATTGGCCGGACGCTGTAACAAGATAACAGTACGTATAAATGTTGACGGCAGTTGTACTGTTGAGGATAATGGGGTTGGAATCCCTGTTGAAATGCATGAAGAGGCCGGCGTCAGTGCCCTTGAAGTAGTGCTTACGACTCTCCATGCCGGCGGAAAATTTGATGATAAAGCTTATAAGGTCTCCGGTGGTCTCCATGGTGTGGGTATAAGTGTGGTTAACGCACTTAGTGAAACTCTCGTAGCTGAAGTATTCCGAAATGGCAAACATCATCGCTTTGAGTGCCGCAGGGGAATTTCTCATGGCCATACAGAAATACTTGGCGATGTTGATTATACAGGAACCAAGATAACATTTCTTCCTGATGAAGAGATATTTGGTGACGTAGAATTCAGCTATGATACCCTTCTTAAAAGAATAAGAGAGCTTGCTTATCTAAATGCCGGCGTAAGGCTTCTGTTCCAGGACGACCGTTGCAGCAAAAAGGAAGAGTTTTGCTATGAGAATGGTCTTGTAGAGTTTGTAAAACATCTCAATGATGGTAAAGATGCGGTCCATGACGATGTTATTATGGTGTCAAAGAGCGAGGATGAGAGCGGACTTTCATGCGAGATAGCTTTTCAGTACAACACGAGCTATAATGAGAACATACTCGCGTTTGCCAATAATATCTGCAATATTGACGGCGGTACTCACCTTAGCGGTTTCAAATCAGCTCTTACACGTTCGATGAATTCATACGGCAAAGCAGCCAAGCTTTTCAAGAGCAATGACACTGTAACCAGCGGTGAAGATCTCAGGGAAGGTCTTACTGCTGTAATATCGGTTAAAGTTCCTGATCCGCATTTTGAGGCTCAGACAAAGGTCAGGCTTTCAAATCCTGAAGTGAGCAGTTTCGTGGAAACAGCCATGAATGAGCAGTTGTCGATGTTCCTCGAAGAAAATCCTGCAGTTGCCAAGAAGATACTTAATAAAGCTATCCAGGCGGCAGCAGCAAGAGCGGCAGCCCGTAAAGCACGTGAACTTACAAGAAGAAAAGGTGCTCTTAGTGGCTCTAATCTTCCCGGTAAGTTGTGGGATTGCAGCAGTAAGGACACAAAATCGACAGAACTGTTCATTGTGGAGGGTGATTCTGCGGGTGGGTCTGCAAAAGGTGGACGTGACAGAACCATTCAGGCAATATTGCCGATAAAAGGTAAAATCCTGAACGTTGAGAAAGCACGTCTTGAAAAAATGCTTGCTCACGAAGAGATTCGTACTATTGTCAGTGCTCTCGGTACTGGTATCGGAAGTGATGATTTCAATCTTGAAAAGGCCCGTTACGGCAAAGTCGTTCTTATGACTGACGCCGATATTGACGGTGCTCACATTAGAACTCTGCTGTTAACTTTCTTCTTCAGACAGATGCCTTTGTTGTTTGAAAAGGAAATGATCTATGTAGCACAGCCTCCGCTTTACGAAGTAAGAGTCAAGGGACGTAAAGACAGCGAATACATCATCAGTGAAGCTCAGATGCGCAAGCGTATGACTGAGCGTGGCCTTGAAGGTACTACTGTAACTGTTCGCGGCGAAGACAACCAGCCGATATCAACGATCAGTGAGGATGAACTTGCCAAGCTGATGCGAAATATGACTGATATCGAGAGATTCGTTTCAGTTCTCGAGAGACGCGGTATCGTGTTCAAAGATTTTGTGGATAATGAGTATAAAGACGGTAAGCTGCCGTTATACCGAATAATGTTTGATACTAAATCAGAGTATTTCAACAATCTTGAAGCTTTTGAGGCTCGCTATAATGAGCTTAACGCAATTGTTGAAGCTTCAACCGGTGGTGATGAGCAAGAGGATATCGTTGAAGCTGAACATACTCTTTCCCGTGAAGAGCTGCATGAAGTCATAAGAATAAACGAGATAAATGGCGTAATGCTTGAGAAGTTTGGCCTTTGTCTGAAAGATTTCCTTCTCAAGGAAGAAAAAACGGTTTCCGGCGAACTGATGCCCACGAAATTCGTGGTAAGTCATGAAGAAGACAGCTATGAAAGCGCATCGCTCGTTGAAGTAGCAGCAGCCATTAGGCAGCTTGGCGGACGCGGAGTAGAGATCAAGCGATTCAAAGGTCTGGGTGAGATGAATGCCGATCAGCTTTGGGAGACAACAATGGATCCCACTAATCGAGTATTCCTGAAGGTTACCATAGAAGATGCCGGTGAGGCAGATCGTCTCTTCAGTATTCTTATGGGTGAGGACGTAGAGAAACGAAGAAACTTTATTACTGAACACGCTCTTGAAGTTCAGAATCTTGATGTTTAGTAACGACATCATGGTCTGGTTTCAGGATTTTATGGATAGACAAAAAAGTATATGGATGTACACAGCTTCGGCTGAATTAAATTAAGAATAACTCTGTAATGGAGGAAACAATGAAAAAAATATCTTGCATAATAACTTTGGCTTTGATTGTTACGATGATAGGTGGGTGTTCATTATTTAAGAAAGATGAAGACAAAGTTTTGAATCAAAAGCTTGAAAAGACACCTGAACAGCAGAGACTTTCCAAAATTGAGAGTCGATTGGCGAACAATTTTGAAGATTCTGATGCTCATTACCAGCTTGGTAAGATATATACATTTGACAGGCTTTACTCCAAAGCTGAGTATGAATTCAGTCTTGCTATAGGTTTTGACCCGCTGAACAGGGATGCTCAGGCGGCTCATGTGAAAATTTACAAGCTTATGGGTAATGAGCAGAAATCTTCACAGCTTGCCGAAATATATATGAGGCAGGTAAATTCAAGGGCAGAAGATGCTCTTTTGCTTGGAAGAGGTTTCCAGAATGAAGGGCTTGACGATTACGCTATTGCCTGTTACGAGAAGGCATTGACTCTTGCTCCGAATTCTGCAGTACTAAATAAGCAGATTGGTTATTACTACCTTAATAAAGGTGATAAAACAAGGGCTGAAAGTTATCTTACAAGAAGTATTCAGCTGGACCCATATCAAGCGGATGTTGCCGGTGAACTTGGCAAGATGGGTGTAAAGGTTGAGGTTCCTCGTAAGCAAAGCAGCGGACTTTCTCTTGATAATCTGTTTAAGAAAAAAGAGAAAGAGGCTGAAGCGAAATAGTTTTTTTGTGTTGGTATTATCCGATATTGATCGTTGCAGGGTGGCTTTATTAGTCACCCTTAATTACGAAAGGGCAGGAAGCCCATGATCGTTGCCGCTGTTTCCAACTGATATAAAAATTGAAGACAGGCATCGGATTATTAAAAGGGATTGCTATGAAAAGCAGAGATCTGGCGCGAGTAGGTATTGACCTTATATTTTTAGCGATTTGCGTTTTTCTTTTTATAAGCTGCGCAAGTTTCGACATAGCAGATGCGCCAAGCAGGTATGTTTTCCCGAATAATCAGCCGCCAGTTAATGTTTTTGGCAAGGTCGGTGCTTTCTGTGCTTACTACTGCCTTTATTATCTTGGTCCTGGTATTTATATAGTTCTTGCTTCTCTCAGTATTTTCCTTTTCACGAACCTTATCGGTAAAAAGACAAATCAGATTGTACTGCGTTTTATCGGTATGCTGTTGCTTGCGATAGTGGTATCGTGTTCGGCTTATTTATTATGCAGATTCGGGTCCAATTCCTTTCCGATGGGTAATGGCGGAATACTTGGTATAGGCGGTTCTTATTTTCTGCTCCGTGACTTTGGTATTCTCGGCAGAGCATTGATACTGGTAGGCGCGGCAATTGTTGGGGCTGTTCTTCTTGCTGACACACTTGTAATAGCATTGCTCAGAGCTCTTGGCGGATTTTTCTATAAGCTTATGTTTGGAGCAAAGCCTGCCGCCGAGGCGGTTAAAATCGTAGCGGAAGAGAAAAAAGAGGTAACCAGAAGCTGGATAAGCAAGATATTCAAATCGTCACCTAAAGAGGATAAAAAAGCTGCTACTAAAGGCGGTGAAACTTATGATGCTATAGAAGTTGAGTCCGAAGATGAAGAAAAGGCCCAGCGCAAAAAGTTTACTATCAGTTCTAAAAAACAAAAACTTGAGCCGGTACAGCTTCATCCTGATATAGATCCTGTTGATGCTATACAAAGCATACCTGATGAAGATGCTCCGGGCGTTATAAGTGTTGAAGAGAAAAATAAAGAAATTGAAGATATCAAGGACCCCGATGTTTCTAAGAAATCGTCAGGAACCGAAGATGAATCTCAGCAGGAATCGGAGACACCTAAGCGAGCTCCTGTAAAGGTGACAAAAAGGAAACAGCCCAAGCCGAAGAAATATGTCCAGCCTACATACGATGATTACAAACTTCCGCCTTTGAAACTTCTCGATGATCCTGTTGGCAATTATGCCAAGGTTCAGGAAGAAATGGTTCGTGATAAGGCCAAGGTACTTCAGCAGACGCTGGATGATTTCAAGGTCAATGCCACTGTCATCAATGCTGAACCGGGGCCTGCGATTACTATGTATGAGATTGAGCTTGCCGCCGGTATCAAGGTCAGTCAGATAAATGGACTTGCCAATGATATCGCCCGTTCGATGGCAGTTTCGGTTGTGCGTGTTGTTGCTCCGATACCGGGACGTGATACGATTGGTATCGAAGTTCCCAACAGTGAGAGAGAGATTGTACGTATCAAGGATCTGATAAATCGTGCGGGAAGCCTGCCGGGTAAGATGCGTATTCCTATATTCCTCGGGAAGGATTCCTCGGGTTCGGCTCTTGTTGCCGATCTTGCGGCGATGCCTCACGGCCTTATTGCAGGTACTACAGGTTCAGGTAAGAGTGTCTGCATTAATACTATCATTACAAGCATTATGCTGACCCGCCGCCCTGACGAAGTTAAGCTTGTACTGATTGATCCGAAGCAGGTTGAGATGGCGCCTTATGAGAATATTCCTCATCTGATGTGCCCGATTGTTACGGAAATGACAAAGGCGGCCAAGATACTTGAGTGGGCCGTGAATAAAATGGATGAGCGTTACATTCTGCTTAAGGAAGCGGGCGTTCGCCAGATAAGTGAGTTCAACAAGCTGACGACTGAGCAGCTTTACAAGAGATTCGGCGCGGTAACTCCTGAGGAGCAGCTCCGCGTTCCAAAGAAGATGCCGAGCATTGTTATTATCGTTGATGAGCTTTCCGATCTTATGATGACGGCGGCCAAGGAAGTAGAGGCGTATATCGTCCGTATTGCTCAGAAGAGTCGTGCGGTTGGAATACACGTAATCCTTGCTACTCAGAGACCACAGGCTACAGTTGTTACCGGTCTTATCAAATCCAATCTTCCTGCAAGAATAAGTTTCCAGGTTGCTTCGAGGATGGACAGTCGTATTATTCTTGATAAGACGGGCGCTGAAACTCTGCTTGGAAAAGGTGATATGCTCTATCTCAAACCGGGAACCAGTGAACTTGTAAGGGCGCAAGGTGCTTATCTTGATGATGAAGAGATAAATGGCGTTGTGGATTATCTGAAGAACACGGCTCAGCCTGATTATCATCCAGAACTCATGCAGATGAACAGTGTCAGTACCGATGGATTTGAGGAAGATGAATTATTTGATGAAGCGGTTAGGATTGTGCTTGATACCAGACGCGGATCTGTTTCACTGCTCCAGAGGAAGCTTGCGATTGGTTACGGCAGGGCTTCGAGAATGATTGAGATGATGGAGCAGGCCGGAATAATAGGTGAGCATAAGAATGCTCAGGCGAGGGAAGTCTTGCTTACGCTTGATGAGTGGGATGCGCTTCGAAACGGTGATGAGCAAGGTCAGTCGGGAGGCTATGAAGAGGATTTTGACTATGGTGATGATTATGATTCACCGATAGAAGAGATACCTGATCGAGATTGATGAGGTATTTCTCTTTTAAGGATTCGGCAGTGCGGAAGTTATTTGATTTTGTAATTCTTTGTAAGCGTTCATTCTGCTGCTTAGAATTCTACTCTAACACACTGTGATTGCTGTTTGCCAAAAAACAAACGGCATTTAATGTATAAAGCAGTAGTGTTTTTGGTAAACGTGTGAACGGTTACAATTCTTTTGGAATTAGAAAAATGACGATTGGCAAGGGTAAAATAATTACAGTAGGTATAAATCCCGCATGGGATATAAATTGTATGATTGATGGTATTGACTGGGGAGACCATAAGATCATAGATGAGCAGATATCCACACCTGCCGGAAAGGCACTGAATGTTTCCAAATCACTTGCCTATCTGGGATACATGAGCGTGGCTGCGGGGCTTTGGGGTGAGCACGATTATGATGATATGGTTGCCAAGCTGCGGCCTTTGAGCGGTTTTCTCGATCTGAGCTTTACTGTTGCCAACGGCAGAACAAGGAGGAATGTCTGCATCAGCGATACTCATAATCACAGGCAGATGCATCTTAGACTTTCGGGTACTCTCGCTTCAAGAACCAATATCAAGAAACTTGCCGATCAGGTGTTGAAGCTTGTTGACAAGGATGATGTTTGCATATTCGCAGGAAGCATACCTGAAGGTAATTTCAGTGATGACATTGTGTCTTTATTCTGGGATTGCCGTCAAAAGGAGGCGATGATTATTCTCGACAGTTCTGGAAGTATGTTCAACCGGCTGGTTGAAACCGGTCAGGTTTCTGTGATCGCTCCCAATACTCAGGAACTTGAGGAGCTTATAGACAGCAATGTGAAAGAGGAGCCTTCGGCGATAGCGCGAGCCGGTAAGAAACTTCTCGATAAAGTTGATATGATACTTGTAAGCATGGGAGCATTGGGGTCGGTGCTTGTAAATAAGGAAGGCTACTGGCATACTGAGCTTGTCGGTGTTCCAATGCCTGTTAAAAAGACTGTTGGCTGCGGCGACAATCTACTCGGCGGTTTTGTTTCCGGGCTTCACGAAGACAGCGATCCGGGCTATGCTTTGGAAAAGGCCGTAAGAATTGCCACAGGATTTGCATACGGTCTTTGCGATACTCATGAATTCTGGGAGCTTGAGGAAAAGGTTCACACCGAAACTTCCTTTTATAAATTTTAAGATTTTACAGAATGCGTATAATGATAAACTTTTTAAGACAATTGATTGCTCTGCCTCTGGTGGTTCTAAGAGATTTGCTTTCCATTATTCCGATATACAATAAATTGGAAGTGATGCGGTGGATATGCATAGTTACCGATCAGGCAGATGATGCGCTCGCTTATATTTCCGGTCTTGTCAATGCGTACGGCGTTGAACAGTTCAAGGAGCCGGCTTTTGAGCAGATGAAGAAATACAAGGATGCCCGTTTTGCGTTGGCTTTGGGAATGGGCTATTATAATTCCAATAAACTTGATTCTGCAAAAGAATGCGTTGATATTGCCGAGCAGTGCGGCTGCAAAAATCTACATGAGCTTTTGATGCTGAAGTTTTTGCTTGCCGGCAATTCAGACAAAAATACCAAAGAACAAATCATTGAGCAGATTATAAACTCAACGAATCTTGGTGCTGAATGCTCGCAGTTTGCCTGGACATTCAAATGCTGGTCGCTTCTGGAAAATCGCAAATTTGAAGAGGCTTCGGTTGTTGCCGACAGGATTCTTGAGATACAGGAAAACGCAATCGCTATCCTTGTGAAATGGGCTACGACCTTCGAGCGAAATCCGATAGCTGCCAGAGATTATTTTGATAAGGCAAAGGCTGCCTGGAAGTTTCCGCATTTTGAGGCATCAGTTGCTCAGGGGTGGTTTCTTCTCGGTAATATGGAGGCGGCGGTTGAGTATCTGCGGATTGCCCAGCGTGATGGATTCCGACCCGATAGCGATGATGCTATTTTCGAAGAGATAATGAACAGCGAAGAATATAAGAAGTAGTTTGGGCAAAGCCTGCTTAGGAGATGACATATGAAAGCGATGAAACTTACAGGTATCAGGCAGATAGAGATGATGGATGTGCCTGATGTTGAGATAAAGAATGATACGGATGTATTGGTGCAGCTCAAAGCGGTTGGCGTTTGCGGTTCGGATGTGCATTATTATAATACCGGCAGGATAGGTTCGCAGGTTGTGGAGTTTCCGTTTGCTGTCGGTCATGAGTGCGCTGGTGTTGTGGCAGGCGTTGGAAGCAAAGTAACAGGGCTTAAGGCTGGCGACAGGATTGCTGTTGATCCTGCGGTGAGCTGCTGGGAATGCGATCAGTGCAAATCGGGAAGGCATCACACTTGCCGTAAGCTCTTGTTTTTGGGATGTCCCGGGCAGATTGAAGGGTGCCTCAGCGAGTATATCGTGATGCCGCAGGAGAGCTGTTACAAGATTAAGGATTCGATGAGCTTTCAGCAGGCGGCGATTTCTGAACCGCTGGCGATTGGTGTTTACGCGGTGAAGAAATCTATACCGATGCAGGATGCGAAGATTGGTATTCTGGGAAGCGGGCCGATTGGACTTAGCGTGCTGCTGCCGGCGAAGATGCAGGGCGTGGGGAAGGTTTATGTGACCGATAAGATTGATTCTCGGCTGGATGTGGCGAAAAAATGCGGGGCTGATTGGTGCGGTAATCCCGACAGCAGCGATATCGTGGCTGATATCACGGCCAAAGAGCCGCTGCTTCTTGATGTGGTATTTGAATGCTGCGGACAGCAGGATGCACTTGATCAGGCGATAGAGCTTTTGAAGCCGGGCGGCAAGCTCATTATGATCGGGATTCCGGAGGTTGACAGGGTATCTTTCTCGATAGACAAGCTTAGACGCAAGGAGATCTGTATACAGAATATAAGAAGGCAGGTTGGCTGCGTGCAGGATGCTCTGGATATGATAGACAACGGTCTGGATGTGGATATGATGGCGACTCACCATTTTACCTTCGAACAGACAAAAGATGCATTCGATTTAGTAGCCGCATATAAAGACGGCGTAGTGAAAGCAATGATTGAGTTTTAAAAGAGGATATTTTGACGAGGAGTTGATATGAAGATTTTAATCAATATTGGTTTTGGTCTGTTTGTCTTTTTATTTTTACTTGGTCTTGGCAATTCAAAGCTGTTAACTCCCGCAAGTATTTTGGGTGGAAGCTCACTGATTGCATTGGCTATACATAATAAGAAGTGATAAGTGAAAGATATGTATTTTAACGCCCCGAAAGGGGCATAACAATATAGGCATGGGTATCGCCCATGTTTTGGTTTTGAAGATGATGTCCTTCTCTCTCCTGCCCTTGTCCGCCGCCGGCGGACAAGGGCAGGAGAGAGGATTATGTGGTGGTGCTTGAATCCTACGGCGTTGCCGTAGGCTATGTTGTTTTTGCCTTACAGGCAAAGTGATTGTTTTATATTTATAAATGAATGATATTTATTAAGGTTTTGGAGAAAGAAGTGAAATTTTCCGCAAAGTGTTTTTTGTTACTGCTATTTTGTCCAGTATTGTTTGGTGCTGATACTGCATCTGATACACAAAAGAACGATGATTCCGATTCGAAGAAAACCGCAGTTGTTGCCGATGACCATCAATCCTGGGAAGAGGGAAGGGTTCATGTTGAGGGGACTCATGTATCAATAGTACCACCTGAAGGGTTTGAAGTTACAGACGGCTTTAAAGGTTTCGTGATGCGTGAAAAAACAGCGTCAATAGTTGTTATTGAAATGACTGAATCATATTCAAAGTTTGTAGAAGAGTTTAAAAAAGAAAGTTTGGAGAATAGAAGTTTCCATTTAATAAGCCAACAAAATGTTAAAATAGATGGTAAGGAAGCTTTGCTTTTCAAGCTTGAGCAAGAAATTGATGAGATTGTATACAATAAGCATGTTTTGATATATGGAACAGAGACTATTATATCAATGGTTTGTGCTATATACCCAGCTAAATATGAAGGTTCGTTTTCGGAGTTGATGAAGGAAAGTATTCTAACTGTACGGTATTATGAGCTATCCGAGGAAGAGGCTGAGCAGTCTATATCATTTTCCATCAGAGAATATGATGATTTCAAGGTTGTATCTGAAATGTCTGATACAATAGCTTACTCTATTAATGGTGAGGCGGCAGAGGCTTCTGATGAGCCAGTATTTCTTGCGTCAAAATCCTTATCAATTGATATTTCTCTTACTCTTGATGACAGAAAGCCGTTTGCAATAAAGAGGCTGAAACTGCTTAAACATCTTGATAATATTGTTGTTATATCGAGCTCGCCGATAACAGTAGATGGGCTTAGTGGGTATAAAATCATGGCGAAAGGCAAGAGTATTGATGATTCATTACCGATTTCGGTCTATTTTGTAATGCTTTTTGATGATGATTGCTATTACGCTATGGTAGGAGAGGTTGGGTCAAGTCTTCGAGGTAAATATTTTCCATCTTTTAAAAGAATGATTCGGTCTTTTAAGGTGAAGAGTGACGAGACATCTTCTCAACGTTCTGGCCGCAGATGATTGTGTTTAATTCTAACTCAAGAGTGACAGATGTTTTTTCAGCCCTGGCAGAGGTGAGCTAACTCGCAGTTTTTGCAGTAGTCGCAGCTTGTGCCGTTGCAGCTTTCCACTATGCCGACACGGCTAAGACAGAAGTCGTATCTTACCGGATCTTCGGGGCATATCTCGGCGAATCTTCGGGTTACTTCTACTGCGGTTTTCAAGTTGACGGTTTTCTTGTTGTGGAAACCGATGATGCGAGAAAGACGCGCGAGGTGAGTATCCATAGGCACGATAAGCTTCGAGGCAGGAATGCTTTTCCAAACGCCCGGGTCGACTTCGTCGTCTCTCACCATCCAGCGGAGGAACATATTGAGCCGTTTGCATGGACTGCCGCCGCTTGGTGAGCTGAGCAGATATTTTACCGCTTTCGATTGCGGCAGGAGCGGGTTGGCATCTATGTGCTTGAATAGAAAATCGCAGAAGCCGCCGAGTGCTGGCAATACGTTTTCATCATCGGGGCTATATGAGGCGAGCAGACAGTTTTCGATTGTGCCGTACTTTTTCAACATATCTTTCATTGCTTCGATCAGCAGGATGATGTCGTGCTCATCATTGAAGCGGTGTTTGAAACCGGTCAGCAGTTTACGGTCTTTCTTTTTGAAATTGATAACGAACTCTCGCGGCGAGTCTCCCATTACGCCGAGCAGTTTTCTTACCGATGCCTGTATCTGAGCAACGCGGCCGTAAGCCAGTGATGTTGCAAGAAGTCCGACCACTTCACGGTCAGCCGTTGTGTCGTAATCAAAAACGAACATAAGCGGGTCGCTGCCGATATACTCACTGCGATTGTATTTCAAATATAAAGCTTCAAGCTGATCTTTTAGGTTTTTCATAATGTTTTTGTCTGACATGTCTGACTCCTCGGACGAGTCGGACGTGGTTACTCTTTTCGTTTTGCGTATTTTCTCTTATTATACAGTCTTTCAGTAAAACCGCCAGTGTTCATAAAATCTTCTTCAAGACGTTTGATCTGTTTGCCGAGCAGGTAGCTTGCCTGATTAATTAGACACAGTATCGCATTTGCGGCAATTTCCGGCTGGCATACTTTTATGAATTCACACAAATCATTCAAGCCTGTTAGTTGAGGTTTGTTATCGTTTCTGGAAGGAAGGTTTATTTTATCTTCTTGCAGTCGTTTTCTCATTGTTTGAGATTTCAAATCATCCTTATCCCATATACAGAAATTTCGTTGTCGCAGAAAATCTTCATAGTCAAGAAGCAGCTCTTCAAGACTTGCCCTTGCAACGTTGGTCAGTGTAATTTCTATTTTTTTTGCTTGTTGCACTTGCCGCACTTCCTTCTGCTATATTCTGAACTCCGCTTCGTGCTGCCTGCACCATCTGGTCAGTCATTCTTCTTTCAGTTATGAATCTGTTACAGAATACAACCGTAGCGTCATAACAAACTCGTGCAATTTGAAAGCTTCTAAGTTTTCTGTAGCCGCCATGCGGAAATACCACTCTTTCATTCTTCTCCATCTCAACCTCCGTTAAAAAAAGTCCGACTTGTCAGATATGTCAGACAGGTCGGAGAATAGTTTTTTATTTCTCCAATGGTTAATGTTGTGGTGATTTTAGATTGAGTTTCCTTGTCCTTCTCCATTTAAAACCTTCCTCAAAAAAAGTCCGACTTGTCATTTAAGTCTGACAAGTCGGATGATAGATTTTTATTTTCCAAATGGTGAGAGTTCTCGCAGCCTTGTAATAATCGGCGGCATCTCCTTTATCACTTTGTCTACTTCTGCCTCTGTTGTGTACATGCTTAGGCTGAATCTGATTGAGCCGTGCGCTGCCGTGAACGGTACGCCCATTGCCCTGAGCACATGGCTTGGCTCAAGCGAGCCGCTGGTGCATGCGCTGCCGCTGCTTGCGCAGATTCCGAAGCGATCGAGCATGAGCAGGATTGCTTCACCTTCGATAAACTCAAAGCTGATATTGGCTGTGTTGGGCAGGCGGTTGTCAGGGTCGCCGTTGAGCATTGCATTCGGGCAACTGGTCATGAGGGCTTGCTGAAGCTTGTCGCGAAGTGCCTTGACCTTGGTGTTTTCCAGTTCAATGTGCTGCTTTGCCAGTTCGCACGCTTTGCCAAGTCCGATGATGGCGGGGGCGTTCTCAGTGCCGGCGCGTCGTCCGCCTTCCTGATGTCCACCGGTCATGTACGGATGAAGCATTGTGCCTTTTCGAATATAAAGTACGCCGATTCCTTTTGGAGCGTGAAGTTTGTGGCCGGATATACTGAGAAGGTCAATATTGCTGCCCTCAAGGCTTATTGGAATTTTGCCCACAGCCTGCACGGCATCGGTATGGAAAGTGGCTCCATTTTCCTTTGACAGTCTGGCAACCTCATCGATTGGAAAGATTGTTCCCGTTTCGTTGTTGGCCCACATCATCGTTACAAGTGCTGTCTCTTCATCGATGGCGTCTTTGAACTCGTCCATATCAAGACGACCGTTTTCATCAACACCTATTTCTACGACTTGGTATCCGTGGGGAGCCATTGCCCTGCACGTAGTAAGTACTGCCGGGTGTTCAACTCGTGTGGTTATCAGTTTGCGTTTAGCGGGGTTGGCCGATAATGTGCCTTTGATGGCCCAGTTGTCGCTTTCGGTGCCGCCGCTTGTGAAGAAAATCTCCGAAGGGTCGCAGTTAAGCAGTGCTGCTACTTTTTCACGCGCATTGCGAAGCTTGGTGCTTACCTGCCCGCCGAAATTGTGCATGCTTGAGGCGTTGCCGTAAAATTCGCCGAAGTACGGCATCATTTCTTCTATAACTTCATCGGCAACCCTTGTAGTTGCATTATTGTCGAGATAAATCGTGTCCATTGGCATTTCTCTCTTTCTTTATGCCGCTTTTGCGATATAAATTATTTCTCCTCGGTTACAGTGATCTTGTCACTTACGTATTCCCTGAGCTTTGCCTGGACGACATCTCTGAGTGTAAGTTCTGCCATCTTGCAGTTGGCACACATCCCGCGGAATGCAACCACTACCTCGTCACCGATTATATCTATGAGATCGATGTCGCCGCCGTCGGCCTTAAGTGCCGGACGAACCTGCTCATCGATAACTTCCTGTATGAGCTGTATTTTCTGTATATTGGTGAGTTTTGCCGGACGTTTTACAACCGGTTTGTGCTCAACCTTGGCTTTTTCGCCCTGAACCTGCTCGATTATTTTTTCAATTTCATGGAAACATCCGCCGCAGCCGCCGCCGGCCTTGCAGTAGTTGGTTACTTCCTCTACTGTTGTCAGGTCGTTTTCACGTACAACGGTTTCGATTTCCTTGTCTGTGAGGCCAAAGCACTTGCAAACAACTTCGCCTTCAAGCTTATGTACGGTTGTAGAACCTGTGCGGTAATTCTCAATCGCGGCTTCGAGTGCCTCTTTACCCATTACTGAGCAGTGCATTTTCTGGTCCGGCAGGCCGCCAAGGAAATCCGCGATGTCCTTATTATTTACTTTTTCAGCTTCTTCAAGAGTCATTCCCTTGATCATTTCAGTCAGTGCGGAGCTTGATGCGATGGCTGAGGCACATCCGAATGTCTGGAATTTGACATCTTCGATACGTTTGTCGGCATCAAGTTTGAATGTCAGTTTGAGTGCGTCGCCGCAAGCCAGCGACCCAACTTCCCCGACACCGTCAGGGTCTTTAACTTCGCCAACATTTCGAGGGTTGATGAAGTGATCTTTAACTTTCTCTGTATAATCCCACATAAAATTCCTCGCTTTCAATTAAGCGGTTATTTCAAAAGTATTTAACTCGCCAATAAGGCTACTACAAATTACTACTCACATTATAAGGATTTTGTTTGCCGGTAAAAGGCTAAAATCTACATCAGTTGTGTTGAGATCGTACCGAAAAGAAAATACTTGACATTTTTTTATGATGTTGTTAGTATTTACTTACAGTTTATTTGTGAGGATAATTATGGGTAATACCAAAGAACAAAAACGTGAAAATTTACTTCCGCTGCTTTCGGCAAAATTTGCAGAGGTTGGATTCAGGCGGGCAACAACCGCACAATTAGCAAAATCATGCGGTGTTCAGGAGACAATTCTGTATAGGCTCTGGCCGGGCAAAAAAGAAATGTTTGTAGACTCAATAGATTATATAACAGAGAACTTGATATCTGTCTGGCAAAATGAGGCAGGTAAGTATCAATCACTGGCAGAATCACTGAAAAACCTGCTTAATTATGAATCAGAGCACTTTGGAGAGCTTGGAAATTACATAATAATCTTCTCCGGACTCAATGACGCTGACGATCCTGATATAAAAGGAGCACTGAGCAGGATGTATTTCAGGATACATTCTTTTCTTGTAGAACTTATCACTAAATACAGGGTTGCGGCGGGTAAGAGTGATAATATTGATGTCGCAATGCAGGTCTGGTCGCTTATCGGTCTTGGCACAATGATAACCATTACAAAACGTCTTGGGCTGCTTAGTGACGCTGACAGACAGCGGCTTATGAATCAGATGGGCGGCTTTATGCTTGGTCTTTAAGTTAGTATATACTAACAATATGTAGCGTTAGGTTTATTGAGGAATTGAGATATGGTTAAGTTTATCAAAGCGTATATAAAATCAATGAGACTCTATTATGCCTTCGTAACCGGTATATCGGGATGGGTTGGGCTTTCTTTCTATAAGTTTCTTTATCCAGAGGATTTAACAGTTGCAAGGACTCTGCTGATACTTGGGCTTTTGTTTTTAAGTTGGGGGATAAACCAGATCGTCAATGATTATCTGGGGCTTAAGGAAGACAGGATAAACGCTCCAAATCGCCCAATGGTTACCGGTGAACTTAAACCACTGCCGGCAATGATAGTTACGTGTATTTTGCTGCTTTGTATGATGGTGATATCGTGGATGCTTAATCCATGGTCGCTTATTCCTGCCTTAGCTGGTATTCTGCTCAATGTGGTTTATGAGTATTCCAAGGCATGGGGACTTACCGCCAATATTGTATTTGGCGTCATGATTTCAATGTGTACTGCATACGGATTTCTTGCCGGTGGCAAAATGCCAGATCCTTTGTTTACTACCAATCGAATATCAGGGTTAGTATTAATAGCTATAATTAATGGACTTATGACGTATTATACGTATTTCAAAGACCATTATGGCGACAAAATGGCGGGCAAGAAGACTTTTATTGTCCGGTATGGGGTGAATGTTGGGCGGTATGTAGGTATCTTTGGTGCGTTTGTCTCCGCGATAGCGTTGTTGTTCTTCATAACTATAAACTGGCTGCCTGTGGAGACCATTCTTTATAAGGAAACGTTCGTTTTTTGCTGTATAGTGACGTTTTTTCTGCAATGCCGTACCGCACAGCTTTATTTTTCCTATCCAGAAGGTGAGCGGGCATATTTCAGTCTTGTTACAAACATAAGGGCATGCGTTGCCGGTCAAACCGCTCTTATCGCAATATTCAACCAGACTCTCGCCCTTTATCTACTTGTCGCAAGTTATATTCTTATCGGTGTGTTTTTTGAACAGTATAAGGATGCCAAATCATGAGATACGTAACCGGTATATCAAAACTTCTGCTTTACATACGGATTGCCGTGGATGTTGCGATTCGATATATGTTCAGGATGAATCCTGTTCAATATGTGGTATTTCTCCGCAGGGCATCAATATTGCTTTGCTGTTTCTGGCACAACAAAACGGTTAAGATGGCTAATGGTTATAAGCTCCAGCTTTATCTGCCGGCATATCCTTCAAAGGCGTTTTTCTATACGATAGATTCAAAATTGCTCCGCAAAAATCCAGGACCTGCGACAGTGGTTTACTCAATGACTAAGGCATGCAATTATAAATGTCCGCATTGTTATCAAAGGTGTGATCAGGGAATTGATATGAGTGAGCAGGTGCTTGCCGAGACAGCGAGAAAAATTCATGAAGCTGGTGTTTCAATGTTTGATATTGAAGGGGGTGAGCCGTTTTTGAGATTTGAGAGGCTCAAAAAGATTTTTACTGTTCTTGATGAAGAAAGTGAGATATGGGTAAATACTCACGGCGGAGATGTGGCGGCGGCTCAGCTTAAGGAACTAAAGAGCATGGGGCTTTTAGGATTGATGGTTTCAATACATTCACCTCAGGAAAATCTACATGATGAATTTACCGGCATTCCGGGTTCGTTCAAAAATGCTTGCCGGACGATAAAGATTGCCAGAGAGCTTGGACTTGCGGTAACTATTAACAGTGTGCTTTCCGCAGAGCAAATCGAGAGCGGCTTGCTTGATGATTTGATGGAGCTTGCTAAAAGTTTGGATTGCGATTTTGTTCAGTTGATTCATCCCAAGCCTTCTGGGTTGTGGCTATCGTGCGAAAAGCAGATACATCAAAGCGGTGAAGTTGTAAAAGCGGCGAGAGAAAAACACAAGCAATATAATTCACATAGCTTTAAAGATTATCCGGTTTTGATGGCGCAGGTTTTTGAAGAGGATGCTGATTGTCTGGGGTGTACTGCCGGAGGTGTCGACAGATTTTATGTTAATGCTGCCGGTGAAGTTCAGCCTTGTGAATTTTTGAATATATCTTTTGGGAATGTCAATGAGGAGAGTTTTGAAAAAATATTCGACAGGATGCGAAGTTGTTTTTCTGTGCCGTGCAGTCAGTGGCTTTGTTGTAGTAAGTCGCAGGAGATCGCTGCGATGATTGAAAAGTATCAGCCGGGTTCTACTCCGCTCAAGTGGCAATATACAAAAGAGCTTGTGAAAGATTGGAACAGAGGAGAGCCGACAAAACTTTACGGGAGATTGGGAGTGTATCAAAAATGATTCTTGTGATGTGTCCAAAAGCAAGATCTGGAAAAGGCAAAAAACTTTGGAGCAGCTGGCTCAAGATTTTTGATTCAGCAAACGCTGAATACAAAACGGTTGAAACTGAATACAGCGGTCATGCTTTTGAAATTGCCAGAGAGGCAGACGATACAGTAGTTGCCGCAGGCGGCGATGGCACAATCAATGAAGTGATCAACGGGGTGATGAAATCTTCCCGCGAAAAAGAGATGGGGATTCTTTATTGCGGCACGAGCCCTGATTTTTGCCGTTTCCATAAAATACCAATACAGCCAAAGCAGGCCGCCGAAGCGTTGCTGAAAAAGAAAGAACGTTTGATTGATGTTGCAGAGATAGAATATACAAAAAACGGATTGAAAGAAAATGCTTTTTTCGGTTGCAGCTGCAACATTGGTATGGGAGCGATGGTTGCGGAATTTGCTAATAAGTATCGCAAGTTTTTAGGTGATACCTGCGGGACGCTTTGGGGTGTGTTGCTTGCAGTGATGAAAAACAAAATGGTTGATGTTGAACTTACCATTGATAATGAAAAAAAGAAATTGCCGCGATGCAATCATATTGTTATTTTGAAAAATCCGTTTATTGCTTCAGGTTTGAAATTGAATGTTGACATAAAACCTGATGATGGGCTTGGTGTTGTCATTGCGATAAATGATAAAAATAAATTACAGTTGCTCTCTATGCTACCTGGATTTTATAATGGTAATATCATAAACGATAAAACAGTTTTGGTTCGTAAGTTTAAAAGTATTGATGTAAAGCCTGTGAACGGGATGATGGATGTAGAGTTTGACGGTGATCCTAAAGGGATGCTTCCTGTTAGAGTTGAGATTGTCAGCAACGCAATGAAATTAATAGGTGTAGAAGATGCGTGAAGAAAATTTTATTGAAGATGTGATCAGCCGTTTTGAAAGAAGCAGTCAGCAGAAAAATAAACCGTTTACCTGCGATGCCGAGATTGTTGAAATCTCAGGAAAGTTCTGGGCTGTTACGGTTGATGAGTTTTCGCCGCAGGAAGATTTGTTTTTTGATACTGATGCGTATCTGCTTGGACAGAATCTCGCAACCGCGACTTTAAGTGATTTGTTTGCGTGCGGAGCTAAACCGCAATTCTTTCTGCATTCTGTTGTTGCCGGTGAAAAAATGGAGTCAGCTTTTTTTGATGGTTTAAATGATGTTCTTGAGCAGTGCGGGTGTTTCCTGCTTGGCGGTGATACCGGCGGTGGAGAATATTTCAGATACACCGCAATTGCGATGGGGCAAATAGAGAACGAAAAAATTATCAGTAGAGTGATGCCTTGCGATGAACAATTGCTTTGGATAACAGGCAGTGTTGGTGATGCGAATTTATCAGCCTTTTCTCAAAAATCAATGCCGCAGTTTGAATTGCGAATTGAAGAGTCTGAATTTATTGCGGCAAATGCGGCAAGTTGTATTGATACGAGCGGCGGTTTGATTGATGCGTTGTGGATGTTGAAAAAAGTTAATCCTGATATGAGATTTGAGATAGATGCGGATATGATTCCATTTGATATCAAGGTGAAGGAATTCTGCAAGGCAGCGGGATTGCCCCCGATGGCTTTTGCTTTTGGAGGTGCGGGAGAGTATGAGTTGTTGTTTACAACGCCTTACTCTGTGAAGCCGCCGTTTGCCGCAACGTGCATTGGTCGTTGCTGCAGCGATCAGGAAAGCGGTATATATATAAAGACTGATGATAAGTCGAGAAGGATAAAAGATGCTCCGCCGTGCGGTCGTGAAATTAAAGATAAGGATGCGTATGTGAAAAAAATATTGGAGCAGGTTAATGACATCATCTGTTGAACATAAAATCTTTTCTCCTCTTAAATTGAAGAATATAACTTTGCCAAATCGTTTTGTCCGTTCGGCAACTTATGAAGGTATGTCGGATTCCAATGGTGTTGTGAATAAAAAGATTGGAGAGCTTTACGGCAAGCTTGCTCAAGGAGGAGTTGGGACAATAATAACCGGTTTCTGTTTTGTTTCAAAACAGGGACGCGCTATGCAGCTATCGCAGGCAGGTCTCTATAATCAGCAGACAATGAATGCCTGGAAACAAGCATTAGAAATTTTTAGAGAATTCAGGACAGATACAAAAATATTCGCGCAGCTTGCCCATACGGGAAGGCAGACACTTTCTTCTGTTACAGGATGTGCAGTTGTTGGAGCTGGAAATAAAAAGAGCTTATACTTTCGTGAGAAGACACGAAAGCTTGATGCTGATGAAGTTCAATCCATTGTTAAAGAATTTGCCGACTCAGCGTTAATGGCAAAGCTGGCAGGTTTCGATGGTGTGCAACTTCATGGTGCGCACGGCTATCTGATTCATCAGTTTCTTTCACCCGAAACAAACAGGCGAAATGATAAATGGAAAGACGGGAGTTTGTTTCTGCTAAATATCATAGAAAAAATAAAAAGCAAATGTGGTGACGATTTTCCTGTGCTTGTGAAATTAAGCTGGGCAGACGACAGGCAACTGAAGATTGATGATACCATAAAGACGGTAAGAAAAATCGAACAGCTTGTTGACGCCGTTGAGATAAGTTATGGCACAATGGATTTTGCGATGAATATTTTCAGGGGTTCGTGTCCGGTTGAAGTTGCTTTTAAAATTAATCCGATATTCAAAAATATGAGCTGGTTTTCAAAAGGTCTCTGGAAATATTTTATTGCTCCGCAATATTTGAAAAGATTAAAACCTTTTACAGAAAATTACAATCTTGCTGCCGCGATGAAGATAAAAGAAAATACAAATGCTGAAGTTTTTTCTGTTGGCGGTTTTAGAAAATTAAGTTCGATGAAGAATGCGATAGACAGAGGCATTTCTGCTGTCTCTCTTTGCAGGCCTTTTATATGTGAACATGATTTGATTCATAAATTCAGGAATGGTTCTGCCGATAAATCAAAATGTATTAATTGCAATCTTTGTGCAGTACATTGCGATGGAGATTTATCATCGTCGACTTTACGATTGAATACAAAATGTTATTATCAAAATAAAGATTAATAAATTGAGGTAATGGGGACATGACTGTAGTGGTGAAAAAAAAGTTTGAGGATTTCGTGAATACGAAAAATCAGGATGTTTTCAGTAAGGCGTTCGAACTCAATGCTTATCTTCAGGAGAATCCTGAGAAGATGTTGTCGGGGCTTGGTCTTAAAATGCAGGGTCCGGCAGCGCCCAATACTGTTCTGCTTGACGATGCTGAGCATGAAGTGATAATGCTTGGCTCGAATTCATATCTGAATCTTACAACTCATCCCGATGTAGTGGCAGCATCAAAAGCTGCTTGCGAAAAATATGGTTATGGTATGGGTGCAGTGTCGCTTTATGCCGGAATCACAGAACTGCACCGTGAGCTTGAAATCGCAATCGCAGACTTTTACAGTACCGAAGATGCGATTGTCTTTCCTTCCGGTTATGGAACTAATATAGGGGTTATCTCGGCGATATGTAATCACGATGATATTATAATCAATGATTCGGCAAATCACTCTTCAATTTTTGATGGCTCGGTTCTCTCCGGTGCAACGCTGAAAATTTATCTGCACAGGGATATGAAAAAACTTGAGCATGTATTGTCTCGAATCGATCGGAAAGGTCGCGGCGTACTGATTATAACCGATGGCGTTTTTTCAATGCATGGTGATCTTGCACCGCTTGATGAAATTGTTTCTCTTGCGGAAAAATATGATGCCAGAGTTATGGTTGATGATGCGCATGGAATTGGGATTGTCGGCCCCGGAGGTCGCGGCACTGCGGCGGCTTTTGGCGTGCGTGATAAGATTGATTTGAATATTGGAATGCTTAGCAAAGCACCGGGAGGCCTTGGCGGTTTCTGTGCGGCTAAAAAAGAAATCGTCGATTATCTGCGCCTGTACGCAAGGTCATATTTTTTCTCCACAGCTCTTCCTGCTCCGATAGTTGCCGGTCTCTTGGAAGTGTTCAAGTTGCTGAAGGCAAATGCTGCCGGCCGTAATCAGTTGTGGGATAATATTAATTATCTTAAAAGTAGACTGATTGCCGCCGGTTTCAATACCGGTGAGAGTGCATCGGGAATAATACCGATTATTGTAGGTGATGAGGTTGCCTTGGCAGGATTCCATCGCGACCTTATAGATAATGGTGTGTATACAAATATTGTAAGTTATCCTGCTCTTCGGCGTAAAGAGTCAAGAGTCAGGTTGTGTGTGATGAGTTCGCTCACAACTCAGCAGATGAATAAGGCTTTGAGTGTAATAATGCAGGCGGGGAAAAAATGGCAGATAATAAAATAGCTCTCATAACCGGAGCCGCAGGGTTTATCGGTTTGCATACTGTTAAGAGGTTTGTATCTGAAGGCTGGTTTGTTTATGCCGTGATTCATCGCAGGCAAAGCAGCAGGCTTGATGAACTCCAGCATCAGGGAAAGGTTTTGATCTTCAAATCAGATGTTACGGATTTTGAAGAGTTGAAACAGCTTTTCGAAAAATTGCCGGAGAAAATATCAGCGGTCGTTCATTGTGCCGGACGAGCAAGCGATATTGGACGGGCTAAAGAATTCAGGACAACTAATTTT
The DNA here is from genome assembly GCA_044440125.1 of Sedimentisphaeraceae bacterium JB056. GTDB lineage: Bacteria > Planctomycetota > Phycisphaerae > Sedimentisphaerales > Sedimentisphaeraceae > JBITAJ01. The sequence continues at coordinate 143,363 of JBITAJ010000012.1, forward strand.
GATTCGGTTCGTTATCTTGGCGAGCTTGTCAGTAGTTACGATATACCGAGATTTGTTTTCGTATCAACAACCGATGTCTATGGTATGAGAGATTTTCACGGTGAGGATGAGTCGCAGCTTGATTACGCAGCCAGGCCTATCAATAATTATCCTAAATACAAAATCTTGGCTGAAAAGTGTATAAAGGATAACATGGCGCCAGAGAAATGGTGCATATTGCGACCGGCGGCTGTTTGGGGATGCGATGATCCTACGATGACCAAACGTCTGCGCGATTTTTTTGCTTCATCACCCTTTATTATTCATTTCGGTAAATGGAAGGGACAAAACAGATGGCCGGCGGTTCATGTAGACTCCGTAGCAGATGCCTGTTATCTGGGAGCAGTTGCCGATGAGGCGGCAGGTGAGGAGATAAATGTCATTGATACGGAAAAAATCAGCGTTGATCAATTCTATAGGCGAATTATTAAGCAGTATTTCCCTGACAAGAAGTTTTACAAAATCTGCTTGCCTTTCTGGGTTGGCTGGTGCGCTGGTGCAGTTGTGAGCGGTATATCAAATTTATTCAATTTATCTACTCCGATAGCTGATCCATCCCTATATGCCGCATATTCTGTGAGCAGTAATCTTGATTTCAGCGGTCAAAAACTCTTGAGAATTAAAAAACGTTACGAAAATCGCAGAAATGCGCATTAAAAAGGCTTTGAAAGCATTATGCTCTCAAAGCCTTGATGTTTTAAACTTATCTCTGGACTATTCCATAGAGATAGCTTCAACTGGACACTCATCAACGCAAGCGCCACAGTCTACACATGTATCGGCATCGATAACTGCTTTGTCGTCCATAGAAATTGCTTCGCAAGGACAAGCGTCTACGCAAGCACCGCAACCTGTGCATGTTTCTGCATCTACTACTGCTGCCATAATAAATTTCCTTTCAAAAAAAGAATCATTCCATAAGGTTACATACTTTAAAATAAAAATTACTAACGTGATATATATAAAGAAATAGGCGATTATTCCAGTAAAAAATTGAGAATTTAGTAAAAAAATGCACAGTTTTTGCCGGGGGGCTTAAGAGGTCTCGAAAGTTGAAAGCCATGACTAACAATTGTGTTTGCTTGTAACATTTATAAGTGGTTTACATAGCTCATTTAATAAAAATCCCAGATTTACATGAAACTGAATTTTAAGGGTTTAAGGTGCTTCATTTTTTTGATTTAAATTGTTACTTGAGAAATCATAAAATTGCAATGGATTATTGTGGTATTCATTCATTCGGAGTGGTCTGATATTATTTGCTTAATGTAAGCCGTACGCTGAAAAATGTACGAATATGATATTTTGATTTTTTTGAAGGAATTGAGAACTTTTGAAATATTGGATTGAAATAAAGTTTTTTGTAAATTCTTAAATCATTCTTTAGGCGTTGTTTAAGGCTTGTTTTGTTAGGTTTTTGTTCGGGAAATATAAAATAAATCTTGAATCGATTCAGCTGTGGTGATAAAATTTGTTAGATAAATATATAACTTTTGGATTTGTTAATTATTTATCTAACAAGGAAAGGAGCGATAATGTCCCGATTTAATGAGAATACGTGTTGTGGGGTCCAGAAGCATGCAGTTGTGGCTTGTCGTGATGATATTGACCTTATCAGAATGCGTGCGGAGAGTGTTTTCAGCGGCAAACGGCTTGCAATGATCCGTCTTTATTTTGATCGCGGAGCGACATGCCGTGAAATTGCACAGATAGCTGGCAAGAGTGAGGGGCAGATATGCCGGATAATCAATTCACTTGTGAGGAGATTGAAAGATAGTGACTGCCTGTTTTTTCTGCGGCATCGGCAGCTTTTTTCAGTTTCCGAGCAGAAAATACTCTACTCAACACTTTTTGATGCTTTGAGTTATAGAAAAGCAGCAGCCAGGCACAGGTGCAGCATTTACAAAGTGAGGAAAGCTGTTGAGAAGCTTGGTCGTCTTAAGAAAATAGATATATCAGGAGGATTTAATGGAGATTGACATACAAAAGCGAGTGATGCCGCGGATAAAACTTACACCGAATATTCGGTCCATGATGCGAATTTTTTCACTGACAACTGACGATTTGAAAAGACCGCTGATTGATCTGAGCGTGAGTTTTGATCTGAAACCGGGTGAGATTTACTTTATAACCGGTCCCAGTGGATGTGGTAAAAGCTTGTTATTAAGGGAGATGAGGCGGGCGATACCATCAGATGAAAGAATAGATATTAATGATTTGCCGTTATCTGCTGTTACTACCATGATCGATTGCTTCAAAAGTGCACCTCTTGGTTTGCGGGCTTTGTCGAGGATGGGGCTTTCGGATGTATCTGCTATGCTGCTTCCGCCGGCGATTCTCAGCGAAGGGCAGAAATATCGCTACAGACTTGCAAAGGCGATAAGCTCCGGCAAACAGATTATTATCGCTGATGAATTTTGCTCTACACTTGACAAGGTTACGGCTGGTTTACTGTGTCTCAAGCTTCGCCGCATTGCCGACAGGACTGGTAAAATATTCATTCTTGCCGGTCATAGCCGTGGGCTGTTGCCTGATTTGATGCCCGATTGTGTCTTGCAGGTGCATTCCAACAGTGAGATTATCAAGCTTAAGCGTATTGACCAGACAGATATGTATGAGAGGGCGTGATGTGCGGTATTGGGAATATTCTAAAAGAAGCTTATATTGAGCAGGTAACGAAGGCCGACTATCAACCATTTGCTTGTTTTCATTATCGAAAAGGGCGTTTGCCGGTTGTGGACAAGGTGTTTGCGTTGGTGTTACCGGAATTTGGACGGATTGCCATTGTGGTCTACTCCTTTCCGCCTTGCCACTTACTTGCCAGACGTATGGCTTTGGGTGATTGGTTGCCGCGATTAGATCGCTCATCAATGATGCGGTTTATAAATGCCAATATTCGCTCAATATCGAGGGTTGTGGTTGTGCCTGAGTTTCGGGGGATTTCGGCGGCATCTTTGCTTATTAGCAACAGTTTGGATAGGCTATGTGTGCCGCTTATTGAATCGGTAGCGGCTATGGGCGAGTTTAACAGCTTTTTTGAGAAGGCGGGGTTTGTCAAGTCTACTGCGCCTGTCAGTGACAGGTGCCGGAATATGGCTAACATATTGCGAGAAAATGGTTTAGGTGGTGATATGCTCTTTGATGCGGATTTGGCATTGAGGTATATCAATACGCTGAGCGATAAGCAAAAACCGCGTATATGGCATGAGATAGACCGCTTTATTGGAGCTTATGGCAGGAAAAGATTGCTTTCCGATAAGCGGCAACGGGTGAATATTGTTTTGTCGAGACTTAACGGTTCTGGGACATATTTCTACAAATTTTGCAATTAATTTAAAACTATCAGAGCTTCCCATATGAGGAAGCATATAAAACGCATAGAGTTTGCTGCCGGCTTACTGACGTGCACGGCTCTGAAAGCTTATTAAAGAGGGAGAGAAGATGGCTAAGATAAGTAAAAAGCAGAGGGATTTTCTGGACTGTATAATTGACAGCCGGATAGAGGTTGAGGCGGCGATGGAGCAGCTTGGCATCAGCAGCGACACGATTTGTCGTTGGTTTTCAATGGAAGCGTTTACTCAGGAAATCACGCGCCGCATTGATGTGATAACCAGACGTGCTGATATGATTATTTCGCAAAACAGGCTTCTTGCCGCCAAACGGCTTGTGAAGCTGACGAATTGTGAGAAGGAGGAGACTGCGAGAAAGGCGTGTCTTGATATACTGGAGCTTACCGCGGCGGGAAAGGTAGAGGAGAATCAGGGCACAATGCCGCAGATATCACAGCAGACCGCCGCAAAACTGCTGGAAATACTCGCAAACGAAAAGCAAATGTAAAGAAGAAAGCTTTATTTTGTCTGTGGTGGTTTCATTTTTTCATAAAAACAGTAAAATATCTACAGTTTAGTTGGCATTAAAGATATTTATAACGATAAGTTTGAAAGGTTAGAGAATGAAGATTGCTATAGCATCAGATCACGCGGGTTTTGATTACAAAGAAGCGGTTAAGGCATTTTTGCTCGAAAAAGGCTACGAAGTAGAAGACTTCGGCACATATTCTAAGGATTCCTGCGACTATCCTGATTTTATTTTTCCAGCGGCACGCGCGGTTGCTGAAGGCAAGTGCGAGAGGGGTATTGTATTCGGCGGCAGCGGCAACGGCGAAGCTATCGCGGCTAACAAGATCAAGGGTGTACGCTGCGGGCTTGCATGGGACTTGCGTTCAGCACGTCTTTGCCGTGAGCACAATGATGCGAATGTACTGTCAATGGGGCAGAGAATGTTAGCGGTAGAAGAAATGCTCGAAATTACTGAGCTCTGGCTCAACACGGATTACGAAGGCGGCCGCCATCAGAAGAGAATTGATAAGCTCGATATCTGACAGTTATCAGTAAACAGTTATCAATTATCATAGGCTCTCGCCGTTTGCAGAGATAGAAATTATAGGAGGAGAAATTGAATAACGGAATTGACAGCAAAGTTTATAAGTTGGCGTGTAAGTTTTCGATAAAAATAGTTAAGCAATGTCGAATCTTACGTGACGAAAAAGAATTTGTTCTTTCAACTCAACTGCTTAAGAGTGGCACTTCAATAGGCGCAAATATTGCAGAAGCCAACGGTGCTATATCTATGGCTGATTTTTCGGCTAAGATATCAATTTCGTATAAGGAAGCTTTGGAAACAAAGTACTGGCTCGATCTTTTGAAGGATACTGATACAATAGGTCTTGAATGTTATGATGAGCTATTTCGATCCGTTGATGAAATTGCGAAAATTTTGTATTCCATATTGAAGACGACAAGAAATATAAATCCTGAGAAAAAATCTGATATTGCAGATGGCGATAGCCGATAACTGTTAACTGATAATTGATAACTGAATTTGGAGGAGAAAATCATGTCTATTTCTGCGGCCAGTTTGCGCGCGGCGGGTGGGGTTTATCGTGCGCTTCGTAAAATCAAACCTCAAACAAAAGAGCAGTTGCTCAATTATGTAAAGGTATTTTTAGGTGTCAGCGTGCCTGATCAGGTAGTTTGTTCGGGGCATAGCTCACCGGCGGATTATCTTTGGCATGCTTTCAACTGTGATGATGATGCGTCCGTTTCAAACGGAGATTGTGTTGTGTGGGCAAACCGCGGCGGCGGCAAAACTATGATGGCGGCGGTTGCCACTCTTCTTGATTGTCTATTCAAAGATGCTGCGCAGGTTCGTATACTTGCAGGCTCTTTCGATCAGGCTTCCAGGATGTATGAGTATCTTGTGAAGTTTGTCTCTGATGGTTTTGAGGATAAGCTTGCCGAGCCGATTAAAAAAAGCGGTATGTCTTTTGTCAACGGCTCGAAAGTTGAAGTGCTCACGCAATCTGCAAAGAGTGTTCGCGGGTGTCATATTCATAAGCTGAGATGTGATGAAGTGGAGATGTTTGATACGGAAGTTTTCGAGGCGGCGCAATTCATAACACAATCGACTGACGGCAAAAAAGCCGCGATGGAAATTGCTTCAACAATGCACAGGCCGTATGGTTTGATGCAGGATGTTGTTGCCGGTGCTAAAGAAAATTCTGTGCCGATATTCAAATGGTGTCTGTGGGAAGTTATTGAAAAATGCACGCAGCAGAGTTGTTCGCGATGTCCTTTGAATGATGATTGTCGCGGCCGTGCAAAACATGCCGATGGCTACTATAGGATTGATGATGCAATAAGTCAGATGCGGCGTTCAAGTCGACAGAGCTGGCAGGCGGAAGTTTTGTGTGAGCGTCCGCTTAATGATAAGCTTGTGTTCTCTGATTTCGAAAGAACGGTTCATGTTAAGCCGGTAGAGTTTGATATTCGTTTGCCGCTTTATCGCACGATCGATTTTGGTTTTGTCAATCCGTTTGTCTGTCTATGGATACAGGTTGATGGAAGCGGGGTGGTGCGTGTGTTGCGGGAGTATCAGCAGAGCCGCATGACAATACTTGCCAACACCGAAAAAATAATTTCGATAACGCCGTGCGATGAAGCTTGCGTTGCCGCGACATTTTGCGATCCCGCAGGCAATCAGCATAGCGATATTACAGGCACAAACTGTGTGCAGGAAATGCGCCGTGCGGGAGTTCGTGTGAGAAGCTGTAAGAGCGGCATACTTGAAGGTATTGAAAAAATACGCAAAGCTCTTAAAGACGGCTTCGGCAATTCACGAATTGTCATAGACCCCAAATGCACAAATCTTATAAAGTCGCTTGAGACGTATCACTATCCCGACAACTCTCCATCAGAGCTGCCGGTAAAAGACGGCATAAGCGATCATCACATAGATGCTCTGCGATACTTCTTTGTTAATTATGAAAAAAATACAAAGGTCATTCAGCGACGGTATTGAGTTGCTGCAATTTCTTTTTCTTGTGTTTTGTAATTAATGTTACCGATAGAATGATAATACCGGCAACTATAAAGCAGATTACTCCTATTGCTTTGGGCAGTAGGGAGTATAATTGTTCCATGCCGCAGGCTTGATAACGGGTTGTCAGTTTCTGCGGGGTAGCGGTGAGTTTTTCACAGCCTTTAGTTACGTTGATTTTGAACTGATATTGGCCTTCCGCGATTGGGAAAAAGCGGATAAGCATTATGTAGCTGCCTGAGCTTTCGTTATGTAAGGTGTAATCTGCAGAGGAATCTCCGCTGATGTATATTTCGCCGTCAGGTTTTAGAATTTGCCATGAGTATTCCAACTCTTCAAGCAGAGTTTCCCGTGAGAGAAGTTTGCTATCCAATTCAGGAATAAACAAATCGATTGTCTGCGAGTGAGATACGGAAAGATGCTGGATGAATTCGCTTTCGTATTCGCCTGGTTTAGAAAAGTCAACTTCTATATCCATTGCCGACTTGGGCAGGTTTGTCTTTATGTGGTCTTTGATTCTAAATCCTTCGATCAGACAATAAGTACCAAAGCCAATAAGCCCTGTGGCTATGATACAAAAAAATATTCTGAATATAGGTGGTAGTTTCTTTATCTTATTTTTGATTGATGCTGATTTGCTCATAAAATCCGATGGGTCAGGACTGAGGCATTTCTCTGCCTTCTTTTCATTTGACATTTCCCTCTCCTTGCATTATGAAATTTGTAGAGACGCGATTAATCGCGTCTCTACTGTCTGGCTGTTTAGTTATCCTTAATTTCGAAGATTAGTTCGAAATCTTTTTTCTCGTGAGGCTTCAGGATTGTAAGGCAGTCTTGTTCTCTTGCTGCTTTTTGTCCTATTGGGAAATTAGTTCCCGGTTCGATACCTGTAACATATTCGCCGCGTCCCCAGTGCTGCCAGTTTGTGAGGCATGGCAGTTGAGTGTTCTTGAATTTCAGTTGTGCGGTGATGCCGAGTTTTGGATTTTTAATTCCCGCGGTGCAAAGCCCATCGCTTCCGGCCTTTGGTGTTATGAATCCGCACGCTTCGCCGAAGCCGTTGTGTTTCTCCTGCGGCGCGCAGCATTTTTTATAATCGTTGCTGTCGTTGAAAATGTCATTGTCTCCATCGCCGCCGCGTGATTTCACATCGCCATCATAAAACAGTTCGCATCCTTCGTCTACCAATGGCCATCCGAAGTTACAATGGTAGAGCAGCATAAGCGGGGCATCGGTATTGCCGGCGTTACAGACTCTGTCATTGATTTGTATTTTTGACTGTCCGGCAAACGCGGTGATGGTCCGTTTGAGTTTGAGATTAGGACCAAAGAGAGAGCTTTCCTTGATCGTGGCTGTGATTTTCATTGTTGGCTGGTCATCGCAAAGACACGGCTGTATGACAGACTCAAGCTCTGCCGGAAGATTGCTGTATTTTCCGTGCAGACCGTGGCCTTCTTCGGGGCCGCCAAAATGTGACAATCCGCATGTTGTTACAAGCCCGCCGCTGAAATTGCTCAGCCAATGCAAGCCTTCACCAATATCACGACGCGGTGCACTTAAACCCACATGGCTGAGCCACGCCAGTGAGTAAGGCCCGTAGAATGCGTCAACGATATCAAGCCCGCGATCTATCGCTACCTTGAATCGCAGTCCTGAGCCTGTGTTTACCCATGCGATGCGTGAGCCTCTTGCGTTTCCGTTGTCTGCGGTGTATGTTTCGATGCCGCAGAGCTGGTTGTGGTTGATTATTTTACCCTTAAATTCGCTTAGCAAATCCATTATGCTGCTCCTTATTAAAGCCGTACAGGTTAAAAAACAGTTTTTAGTTCGTAGTTCGTAGAGAGTAGAAAATATGGCAAAGCCAACGTTAAATTATTTATAAATATTAAAATATAATAATACTTGGATAAACAGTTGCTGTCCAGATAAATTTTACAGGGCAAGGGGTTTATTTAAGCATTTGGCAATACTGATATTAAGGATTTTACTTGTTTATTCTGTCGTTTGTTTTTGTACAATACTTACTGTCAGTACAGATAATCTATAATTAAAAGGAGAAAAAATGGACTATAGGCCACTTGGAAGAACAGGAGTAAAGGTAAGTTCTTTGTGTCTTGGCTGCATGAACTTTGGCGGCAAGACCAATATGGAAGATTCATCCGAAATAATGGATCATGCGATTGACAGCGGGATAAATTTCTTTGATACCGCTAATGTTTACAGTCGCGGCGAAAGTGAAAAGACTGTCGGTGCGGCTCTCAAGGCCAACGGCAAGCGTGATAAGATTGTTTTGGCGACTAAGGTTCACGGCAAAATGGATGACGATGATGTAAATGCTCAGGGCAACAACCGCAGGCATATAATTCAGCAGTGCGAAGCCTCGTTAAAACGGCTAAAGACTGATTGGATAGACCTTTATCAGATTCACAGGCCTGACAGTACTATACCGATAGATGAGACGTTGCGTGCTCTGGACGATTTGATCCGTGCCGGCAAGGTGCGATATGTCGGAACCAGTACTTTCGCTGCGTGGCAGATGGTAAAGGCTCACTGGATTGCCAAAGAGCTGGGGCTCAACCGTTTTATCTGTGAGCAGCCGCCTTATAATCTGCTCGATCGCCGTATAGAGAGGGAGCTTATACCGATGGCCATCAGTTTCGGTATGGCGATTATACCATGGTCACCGCTTGCAAGTGGTTTTCTCACAGGGAAATACAAACGAAACGAGGATAGGCCCGAGGGATCAAGGCTAAAGACGAACAAATTCCACGAGGATTGTTTCGAGGACCGATGTTTTGATGTTGTGGAGGAAGTTGAAAAGATGGCCAAGGAAAAAGGCTGCACTCCGAGTCAGCTGAGTCTTGCATGGTGCGTTGGCCAGCCGGGTGTCACCAGCCCGATAATCGGACCTCGTACTATGGAGCAGCTTAAGGATAATCTTGGTGCTCTTGATGTTGAGCTGGATTCTGAATATTTGGCAAGGCTTGATAAGATCAGCGAGCCGGGGCACGGCAGTGCCAGGTTCTACGAGGCGGATTTTGGGCCTGAAAAATTTGTCGGTTTGTTATAAGCTGGATTTAATATAAAGAAAAAGGAAGCGGTATATTGTTTCCCGCTTCCTTTTTTATTGATTTTTAGTTTTTCAAAAAGCTTTTGTAGTATTCATCTACATTTACGACTTTGCCTTCTACCCTTGCTTTTTCAGCGGCAAATGCTGCGATGTGACTATGCATCGCGGAACCGATTTTTGATCCGCTTTGTGATGTGAAGTCGTCGTAGAAGTCGTGCATCAGGCCGTAGTCTCCTCCGCCGTGATGTCCGTAACCTTCTTCATTGTCTATTTTTATGTTGATTCTTTCGATGTCTCTGGTGAGGTGGTCGCGAATCATGATATCTGCGTCTGTGCTTAGTTTTTCGATTGCCCAGCCGTAAAGAGTACCCTTTGTTCCGAGTATTTGGAGCTGGCGACCATAATTGAATGCACTCATTGTAAATGTTCCGGTTGCGCCGCTTTCAAACTCAAAGCTGAGTACCTGGTGGTCAACGGCAGTGTTGTCGCATTTGAATGCGCAGCGACCCCATTTGCTTTCCTTGAGCCATTTATCGATCTCGGAATCAGTCATTTTGTCGCCATTAGGCAACAGATATGTCAGCCATTCCTTGTTCTTTGTTTTGTATGTTTGTGCATCATAGAGACAGCTTTCGCTTGCCGGGCATCCGTCAATACATCTTTCGGGAGAGTTCTCCGGTGCGTGTGCCTTGTCAAAGTATGAGATACGTCCGAAGCTTGCTATGTTTTCGAATTTACTTGATGTGAGCCAGTGCAGTATATCCATGTCGTGGCATGATTTGGCAACGATCATTGGCGTGCTGTCTTCCGTTACTGCCCAGTGTCCGCGTACGAATGAGTGACTTTGATGCCACGGGTCAACGCCTTCGACCGCGCTTATTGATACTATTTCGCCAAGGCGGCCAGAATCAATAATCTCTTTTACCTTCTTGTAGAAAGGTGTGTATCTCAATACGTAGCAGATAGTTACGCTTTTGTTGAGCTTCTCGGCGGTTTGCTGTATCGATATTATCTTCTCGATAGTGTCGGCAGCTGGTTTTTCAAGGATGATGTCGTATCCTTTTTCCATTGCCTCAATACATGGCTCGTAATGGTAGTTGTCCTGCGTGCCGATTATCATTACATCGGCAAGTTTGTCGCAGGCGAGTATTTCCTTGTCGCTTTTGAATAACTGGAAGTCCGGATTGTCAGATACGGCCTTGATTTTCTCGGCCTTTTCAGTTATCGGGTCGGCAGCGGCGGTTATCTCGTATCTGTCCTTCATCATCGCTGCTACTGATGTGTAAGTCTGTGCGCGCGGGCCACAACCAATAGCAGCCAGCCTTATTTTCTTTTCCATAATTTCATCACCCTTTTCAAATCTGTATAAGAAATTTCATCCTGTATGCATCAAAAGTCTTTATAGCTTTAATAATTCTACAGTCAAGCAGTAATTTATAAAAAATTGAAGACTTATTGCTTTATATTCTTGCTATATTGAAAGTTAAGTGATATTTTAGTGATAATAATTACTGTAATATTACCGCGGCCTGTGTATTTTTTGACGTTTTGGGCGATATTTTAGTAAAAAGTACTTGACTATTACTGTAATAATGCTATAAATAATATATATAGAGTAATAAAAGGGTTATTTATGTTTGAACAACTTACTATAGACAGATGCTCAGGTAAACCGGTCAGTTCGCAGATCGCTCATTTTGTGAAACAGCAAATCGCGAACAACGAGCTTTCTCCGGGCGACAAATTCCCCACCACTCAGGAGTTTGTTAAGAACATAGGTGTTGGACCGCACACAGTCAGGCAGGCTATGAAGGCTCTTGAAAAAGAAGGTCTTGTTCGATGTACCCCTCGCCTTGGAACGGTTGTATGTGAAAAGGCATATAATATTGTCAGCAATAATACAGATGATGCTGTTATTGTTGATACCGTTGTTACGCCTAAGTTCAGGCGAATTGGTGTTCTGGGACTTTTTCAAAAAGTTACCAATGGCGGTATGAGGTATTGTGTTGAAACCGCCGAAGGTATAACATCCGAATGCGAGCGTCTTGGTGTAACTGCCATAATCCTTCCGAATAAACTGCAGAATATGAAAGCCCAAGAGATCTATCAGGAGCTTATGGGGCTTGGATGTGAAGGTTTGATATGGATGTATACAGAGCGGCCTGATGATCCAATCCTGTTTGACTACCTTAATGAGAAGGGTATAAAGATCATATTCAAGCGTAGAAGTCAGGCCAATGACGGAAGACCTTGTATTGATGCTGATTATGAGACTGCCGGTTACAAGACCGGGCAGTATTTTCATGAGAACGGGATTAAGGACCTGCTTGTATTCAGCCACTTTGATTTCAACACAGCGGATGCCGGTATTAAACTGCAAAGCTGCCCTACAATGCTTAAAAGCGGCCTTTTGCGGGCTTATGAGCACAATTATCTTGAGCCTAATATCGAGGTGAATGTCCATATCAATGAGGACACAGATACAAGCAAGCGTATATACAGCAAGCTGTGTCAGATACCCGATACAACAGGTGTTATATTCACTAATGGTTATCAGCTGCTTAACTATCTTTCTCATAATGGCTTACAGGGTTATGAGCTCCTGAGGACATTCAAAATCGTTGCGGTTAGCAACCTTACTATCAATTATCAACTGCGTCCGTTTGTCAACGGGCTTGATCTTATGGTCCTTGTAGACAATTTCAAGGAATCAGGAAAACTCATCGTCGGTAATCTCATAGGTATGCTTGAGGGTTACTTTGACAGCGGTGCTACAACTCTTACCGGCGTCGATTTCAGTTCATTTGAAGATTCATTCAAAAATTAAAAGAAAATTTATAATAGGAGATTTGTTATGAATAGTAAAAAAGCCTTTACATTGATAGAACTTCTTGTGGTCATCTCAATCATAGCGGTACTTATGGCAATAATGATGCCGGCACTTGGTAAAGTGAGGCAGCAGGCTGTAGGATTAATCGGAAGAACACAGTTAAAAGATATGGGTACTATGGTTAACCTATATATGGCTGAAAATGATGGCAGAATGGTTTCAAATTGCTATGAGCCTATGTCCAATGGTACGGGGCGCTGGACAGTTAGACTTGCTGCATATTATGAGAGGAATGACAGCAGTGCAGGCGATCACAATAGATACAACACTGATATATTTTATTGCCCAATTGAGTGGAAAAAAAGACTTAAGAATCCTGAAGTGCAGGGTGAAGAAGGGGTTTTCAGTGAGCCGGATAGAGGATTTTATTATCAAATTAATAGTTATATCACTGACAACGGCAGGATAAACAACTCAGAGAAAACTCTATTGCGGGCTAAATTTGGTAAAAGTGATCAATGGAAAGATCCTGCAACCTTGCCGATGTTCCATGATACCAACAGCACAGCTGACTTTGCACCTTTACCACAGTGGCCTCTGGATGCTCCGATGTATCCGAATCAGACTCTTCTGCAGTATGGCTGGGATCCAGCGGCATCAAGAAGTCCGAAGATCAATCGGTTTGGCCCTGCGGCAAATCATGGACGTGGAATTAACTATCTTTTTGCTGATGGACATGCTGATATGACAATGTGGCCTTATGCCGATACAATAGATGCACCAGAGGACGCGGATTATTATAATAAATACTGGCATCCACTCAGAAATACAAAAATTGCTACATATGAACGTGTAAATGTTAATTGACAGTTTGAAATTAAAATCGTGAATTAAAGATAAATTCTATTATTTTTCAAGGAGCTATTTATGAAGAAGTTATCGATTTTATTGTTATTGGCTTATTGCGGCGTGAGTGCTGCCTCAATTGCCTTGCCTAATATTGACAGTGAAGGCACTAACGCATTATGGAACATGAATGCGGTAAGAAGTGACAAGTACGTTGATGATGATGACAGTGCTAACGCAGACAGAGATGCTACATTGCTTCTTGCGCCTAATCCAGCTTCAACATCGGGTGGTCCAGCATTGACCGATCCTTCTGTTGCCGGGATAGGCTATCCTGCGGGTAATCCTGCTTATGGTAATTGTCTTTACCTGAACGGTACTACAGCTTATTGTGCAATAGGCAACGCAAACCTTTCTCTCGATCCAACCGACCTTAGGATTGAGGGCTGGTTTAAGGCTGATGCGGCTGTTGATGGACAGATGCTGTTTGACCGTTGGAATCAGATAATGATTTGGAGCTATGCTACCAAGCTGGTAGTGTGGGTAGATGGTGCAAGCAATGATGTTGTTTATCCTGCCGGCACAGTTCCTACAGACTGGACACATTTTTCAGTAGAAGTATTGGGCACTGATGTGGCCGTTTATATCAATGACGAGCTTATCAGTTCTATAACTATGACAAATACTCTTGGCGTTCCGAGTAAGACAACAACTTTTGTTGGTCAAAGGTACAACGGAAGCCAGAAATTTGCGGGTTATATTGATGATTTCAGAATTTCCAAGGCGAGTGCTCCGGATGTAGTTCCTGAATGGGCAGCACCTTATATTGATGAAACCGGTACTGTTTCGGCTCTTTATCACTTTGATGCTTTAGCAGACCCTAATGTAGTGGGTAATACTGATGAACTTCTACCTGATGATGATAGTGACAATCCTGACCGTGATGCCGATATGTTCGTTTACAGCGGCGGAACAAGATTAGCTGTTGGCGAAAGTGGCGGACCTGCTCTGATTGACCCTGTTGCAGAGGGTATCGGTTATCCTCTTGGCGATGCTTCTTTTGGCAATTGTGCTAAATTTGATGATCCTGTTCTTGTAGAGGCCGATACGTTTAGAGCCAGCCATTCGGATGTAGTGTTTGATTCATCAAACGTTGCGATTGAATGCTGGGTTCGTCCTGCTGATGATTTAATTGCTCTACCTGGTGACGGCGTAGTTTATAACTACTATATACTTGACCGTTGGGGTGAGATAGATTTGAAAATAATGCAGTTGGGAGATGGAAGCTTCCAGTTCCAGGCAATGGTTTGGGATGCTAATGGTGCGGTGAATTATCTTACAGTACCTTACGCTAATATTGGCCTTGATCCGAGTGATTGGGCACACATGAGATTCGAGAACTATTTGGGTGAAGCCAAGCTTTACATAAACGGTTCCGTTGCAGCGTCTACAACGCTTGACACGACTTCCCTTGGAACAGTCATTAAGACAACAACCATAATCGGTGCAAGATACAATCCTAAAGAATACTTCTGGGGTTATATTGATGAGATGAAGATAAGCCAGGCTGTTTACAGTGTTGGCTGCGGCGCATGGGGCTATGCTGCCGGCGACCTTGATGCTGACTGTGTTGTCGGTGTTTCCGATCTTGATATTATAGCGGCTCAGTGGCTTGCTGATGTAACTACTCCATCGGATGTTGACGGTGTTGACAGTGGTATTTATGATGATTATGCATCATACAATATTCCAATGGCCAGCTCTACGCCAACAATTGACGGTACTCTATCTGCCGGTGAGTGGGCAGATGCCAAAGAGATTTATCTTGCAATGCCAGAGCTTACTACATCTCCTAATGTTGGCGGTTTCAAGTATGACATACCTGAGCATGCTGATTTCAGTGGTTACTACTATATGAAGTGGGATGCTGCAAATCTTTATGTAGGTATAAGCATTATTGATGAGGCGCTTGTATTTGATGCCGGTTATCCTGATGACCATGCGACGCTCGCATTCAATCTGAATAATATGGCAGGTGCGGTACAGGCTGATGTTGCCTTCTATAATATGTACCGCGATTACTTCGGTGACAGCCAGGTAGTGAACGCAGGTGGTTTCAATGCCGCATTCAATCCTGATAACGCGGTTGTTGCAAGTGCAGCTTCTGCTACCGGATGGACTTTCGAAGCGGCCTTCAAGTGGAGCGACTTCGGTTATACTCCAACAGTAGGCGATACTCACGGCACTGCAATCATGATCTGCGACAACGATGTTGCTGATGGTGAAAGGGACACATTCCTCTTTGATTCAGGCAGTGGAGACACTAACGTCTTGGTTACTCCTTCACTCTACAGGACTGCTACTCTTACAAGCGGACTTGTATGCGGCGACAACGGTTATCTTGCTGAAGACTTGAACACTGATTGTGACGTAACTCTGCTTGATTATGCAGTAATGGCAGATCAGTGGCTTGTATGTACAACACCAGGTGCTGAAGGTTGTATTGATGCCCGCTGATTACGATCAGAATAAATAACTTTGAATCTTTTAAGGGGGGCAGATTTACGGGTCTGTCCCCCATTATTACATAAAGTGTCATATTGGCTCTATGGATAAAACATGAGATTAACAGTTCTTATATATATTCTTCTAATTGCCTCGTTGGGGTGGTGCCTGAGTGATCAGGATATAGCGGAGATAACCTCCGGTTTTGAAGCAAGACGTGATTCTATGCTTGCTTCACAGGTTGCCAGTCCATATCCATCGATTGACAGTTTTGTGTGGAATAGACAAGATTTTGCGCTTTCTGCTTTGTATCTTAATACGCAGTTGTCTGAGGCTAATCAGGCTATAATAGATGCCTGTAATTATCTTAAAGATAATCCGACCGAATATGATGTCGACTTTCATTGGAGAGGCAATCTCTTTTACAGGATATATAAATATTTCTATCATGACAGCGAGTATTTCCCCGGCAGACTGACAACGGCCGCAGAAGAAGCTATTTATGATATATTCTGGAACTGGGCGAAATACAAGAGTGTATTGTCCGATGCTGATTATTCGCAAAGTCAGACATGGTACACATGGGGCAGCGAAAATCATGATGCTATGAGAAAGTCGACAAGTTACAGTGCTGCTGATATATTGAAAGATGCACCTGCTTATCAGAACCTCGCATTTGATGACGGCTCTACGGCAGCGCAGCAATATGAGGCATGGAACGCATACTTCAAGGAATATTTGAGGGAAAGGGCAAAGAAGGGATTGCTTATAGAAGTTGGTTCCCATACCTATTCAAAATATACTTTGCAGGGCTGGTACAACTTTTATGATTTTGCTCCTGATGCCGAGCTTAGGAAACTTGCCGGAATGTCACTTGATCTCTGGTGGGCAGATTGGGCTCAGGATCAGATTGGAGGCGTTCGCGGGGGTGGTAAGAGCCGTATATATCAGGATGCTGAT
The DNA here is from genome assembly GCA_044440125.1 of Sedimentisphaeraceae bacterium JB056. GTDB lineage: Bacteria > Planctomycetota > Phycisphaerae > Sedimentisphaerales > Sedimentisphaeraceae > JBITAJ01. Next base: position 159,991 of record JBITAJ010000012.1, read on the forward strand.
GAATTAGCACGTGATGACAGTGCCTACAGTATGTGCTGGTATTATCTCAATATTGGTACGGCAAGCAATAAACATCCTGGAATGATGTGTTTGGCGACCAGTGGCTACAGATTGCCGCCGGTTGTTATAGATATTGCTCTTGATGTTGCCGGAAGAGGAACATATGAAACGTATTCAAGAAGGCCCGGTTTGAATCTGATTCCAAGGCCCGAAGGAGTTGCGACTGATACAAATGTGCTCGACCCTGATTACGGCGGAATTTTAAGATACACCTATGCAACGCCGGAGTATGTGATCGGAACAAGTATGCTGGAAAACAGGCCGCAGGAGGATTGGACGGGTATAAGCTGTCAGAATCGCTGGCATGGTATTATATTCAGCATAGATAAGGATGCGAGGATTTTCCCGCAATGTGAGGGGCTCCCTCTTGATTATGCCAAGACATACAATCAGCAGTGGTCGGTTCAGAATAAGTCGACCCTGATCGCACAGAAGCTTAGAACCAGCAGCCATACCGGTGATATGAGGGTTTATTTTTCCGGTGGTTCCAATATGATAATTTACGAAGAAGATGGATGGGTTTTCGGAAGGCTTACAAATGCCTTTGCCGCAGTCCGTCCGGCATGGGGTACTTACAGTTGGGATGATGCAAATTGGATCCGTTTCAGTGACCCATACGCTCCGGCGATAATAGAGGTTGCCCCAAGCTCTGATTTTTCAAACGTATTCAGTCTGTTCAAGGCAGAGGTTAAGTCTCACGTTCCGGTTGTTTCTAATGATGTGTTGACTTATGAGGGTTTGGGTGGTTCGGGAACTTTTACTTTTTACACTAATTCGACGCAATTGCCAGAGATTAACGGCCAGACAATAGACCTTCAACCTGAGTTTACATTCAGCAGTCCGTTCATTGCGGAAGAATTTGACAGTGGTTTGGTTACTATAAAGAAGGGCAGCAGAGAAGCTGTTTTTAACTTTGATCTTGCAGCAACAGGTTTTTGCGGCGAGTGGGGATATTTTGGTTTTGACATTAATAAAGACTGCGTTGTCGATCTATTGGATTATTCCTTGCTGGCGACGCAATGGGCACAGTGTTCGCATCCGGCTTGGGCCGGTTGTGTAAATCCTGAGAATTGATCTTTTTTGGAGATGATATGAAATTAGTATTGACTCTTTTATCTGTTACAATAATAAGCTCTTCGCTTTTTGCTCTTACTGACCAGGAGCTTAATGCGGTGCTCGATGGATTTGAAGCCAGACGTGATTCGATGCTTTCTTCACAGGTTTCAAGTCCGTATCCTTCAACCAATTATCCTGAAGACGAAAATGTTGGCGGGTATGTTTGGAACAGGCAGGGATTTGCTCTTTCGGCATTGTATCTCAATACGCAATTAGCAGAGGCTAATCAGGCCATAATCGATGCATGTAATGCGGAAAAAAATGAGCCCGCTGTTTACGATGAGAGTTTTCACTGGCGCGGGAATGTGTATTACAGGATATATAAATATTTCAACAGCAATAGTGACTATTTCCCCGGCAGACTGACGCCGGCTGCAGAAGCGGCTATATGCGACATATTCTGGAACTGGGCGAAATATAAATCAGTACTGACTGATGCGGATTATTCACAGACAGATACGTGGCTTTACTGGGGCAGTGAAAACCACGATGCTATGCGTAAGAGCAGTTGTTGGAGTGCGGCGGATATCTTGAAAGATGTTCCTGCTTATCAGAATCTTACCTTTGATGACGGCGGCACTGCTGCACAACATTATGATGCCTGGACAGCATACTTTAAGAAGTATCTTACCGAGCGAGGTAAGAAGGGTTTACTTTTAGAGCTTGGCTCGCATACCTATCCCAAATATACGGTTCAGGGCTGGTATAATTTTTACGATTTTGCCGGCGATGAAGATCTAAGTATTCTTAGCGGTAAGTTACTTGATGCATGGTGGGCCGATTATGCACTTAATCAGTTTAACGGTGTTCGCGGCGGTGCAAAGATGAGGGTTTATCAGGATGTCGCAACTTCAGGTCTTTCTGATGGAGCTCTTGGCATGTGCTGGTATTATCTTGATATCGGTACTGCGAAAAGCCGCCATCCTGGCGTGATGTGTCTGGCAACAAGTGCTTACAGGCTTCCGCTTGTCGTGATGGATATTGCTCTGGATGTTGATGGCAGAGGAACTTATGAAAGCTATGAACGTCGTCAGGGTTTGCGCGATCAGTCAAAAGAAGATGATATTGAGGAAATAGGCATTGATGCTGAAACTCCGGGTATATTAACCTATGCATATCACAAACCTGAGTTTATTTTAGGCAGCGGTATGTGGAATAAACTTCCAATGGATAGCTGGTCTCCTGTGAGCGCTCAGAACAGATGGGTTGGTGCAATCTTTTCCGTAGATGTAAACGCGAGAATATTTCCTCAATGTGTTGGGCTTGTCAACGATAAGACATACAACCAGTATTGGAATGTTCAAAATAAAGGCACGCTCATAACCCAGAAACTTACTACAAGCACTCAATCTGGAGATATGCGGGTCTATTTCTCCGGCGGCTCAAATATGATAATTTATGAAGAGGATGGCTGGATATTCGGAAGGCTTACAAATGCTTTTGCCGCGGTTCGTCCTGCCTGGGGAACATACAGCTGGGATGATGCGAACTGGATCAGATTCAGCGATCCATATGCTCCGGTTATTATGGAAGTTGCGGCAAGCTCTGATTTTTCAAACGTATTCAGTCTGTTCAAGGCAGAGGTTAAGACGCATGTTCCAACAGTTGATGCTAATGGTGTTCTTACGTATACGGGGCTACTTGATTCGGGAACTTTTACATTCTACACTCAATCAACGGATCTGCCTGAAATAAACGGCCAGCCTGTGGACCTTGCACCTTCAAAGACTTTCAACAGTCCGTTTATGAATGAAGACTGGGATAGCGGTATTATAAATGTTACAAAAGACGATAGAAGCTTGACGATTGATCTCAACTACGATCAAGAGGTTACCTGTCAGCCGGTAACATACGACCTTAATGATGATTGTCTTGTTGATAGCGGCGACTTGGAAATTCTTGCCGCAAATTGGCTCGAGGATATTTCTTTCGAACCGGTGCAGCAGTCTTTCGTTGATAGTAGCGGAGTTTTAGGGTTATGGCATCTTGAAGCAATAACTCCCGATAGCACTCAGGATTTCTTCAATGATGATGATTCTGCCAACTCAGGTAGAAACAACGATTTGGGTATATGGGCAGGCGGTGCTCCTTATGTGAGTGTTATTAATGACGGCAAGTTTGGAAATGCCGTTGATATCAATTACAGCGCAGACAGTGTATACCTTCTTTTAGCAGGTAACTGGGATCCGCTTGATACGACGTTTGCTTTCCGCGGATGGATAAGGCTTGGCGATGAAGGAGATACGGGCGGATATCTTGCCCACGTTTATGACAGGGTTTATTTATACTGTAATACTACGACGCTTACGTTTAATGTTACAGATGGCGTTGATAACGTAATGATAACTGCTGCCCTCGATGATGTTTCCCAGTGGCAATATGTTGAAGCGATTTATACGGCAACAGATATAACGTTAAAAACGAATATTGAAACTGTCACTGATGCCTCTATCGGTCCGATATCAGTTAGGCCCGATAAACTCGGTTTCTATATTGGAAGTAGAAAAAATGCAAATAGATTTGTCGGACAGATGGATGAGATAAGAATCTCAACGGCTGATGAAATCGCTTGTGATGATTTTGCTGTGTTGACAGGTGATTTGAATATTGATTGTCAGGTTGACAATGGTGATCTGTCTGTGATTGCGCAGCATTGGCTTGAAATCGTTGAGTAAAGATATTTAGGAGTAGGATTTGATGACCAGGACTTTTTTTTTGAAAGCCTTTTTGATTCTTTTCGTTTGTGGATTGACTGTTGCTGATATTAAGCTGCCTTCTGTGATAGGCAATAATATGGTTCTTCAGCAAAACAGTGATGCTTCTATCTGGGGATGGGGCAATGCCGGTGAGAAGGTGACTGTCGCCGGAAGTTGGCATAAAAAGATTTATTCAGCGATTGCTGACGAAGATGGCAAGTGGTCTGTTAAAGTTCTGACTCCGAAAGCCGGCGGGCCTTACACACTGACAGTAAAAGGTGATAATCTAATCACTTTGAAAAATATTATGATCGGTGAGGTTTGGCTTTGCGGCGGACAGTCTAATATGGCCATGACTTTTTACAGAGAGAAAAAGGCAGGCGATAAAACTATTGTTTACAAGATTGATAATCATGAGCAGGAACGTCTGGCAGCGGATTATCCAGATATCAGAGTTTTACGTGCAAAAGCTAATCCCTGGCATTCAGAGACGCCGGTTGATGATGTGAGAGGTTCATGGCAGGTATGTGCTCCTGATATGGCGGAGAATATGCCGGCAGTGCCGTATTTTTTTGGCCGCGAGCTGCATAAAAAGCTTGATGTCCCTGTCGGGTTGATTGTAAACGCCGTACCGGCGACCCGTGTTGAGCCATGGACTAACGCGGCAGGTTTTGATTCAGTACCGGAGCTTAAATCGATAGCCTCCGAGCTTAAAAAAGAAGACACTGTGCTTAAAGACAAACCGGGTGTTCTTTACAATACCCTGGTTCATCCATTGGTCCCTTATGCGATTCGCGGAGCCATTTGGTATCAGGGTGAATCAAATCTTGGCGATCACATGATCTATTACCACAAGATGAGGGCGTTGATAAACGGCTGGCGAAAGGTCTGGGGACAGGGCGATTTCCCTTTCTATTTTGTGCAATTGGCGCCATGCGGCGGATTCTATGAAGATATGCAGTTGCCTAAATTGTGGGAAGCACAGGCAGCGGCACTTGATATAAAGAACACGGGTATGGCACTCAATAGCGATCTTAGCGATTTAGATTTGCATCCCGCTAATAAACAGGATGTAGGCAAACGACTGGCACAGTTGGCATTGGCTAAAAATTACGGTGTCAAAGGTATTGTTTATGATGGACCTAGTTATAGATCAATGGAGGTTCAGGATAATAAAATTCGTATCAGCTTTAATAATGCCGGGGGCCCGCTTCAATCGAGAGACGGCAGGCCGCTGGACTGGTTTACTATAGCAGGTGATGATAAAGTTTTTATTCCTGCTAAGGCAAAAATTGACGATGATGGAGTGGTGGTTTACAACGAAAAGATTACTCGACCGGTTGCCGTTCGTTTTGGTTGGAAAAAAGAAGCGCAGCCTAATCTGATGAATGCAGAAGGTTTGCCGGCTTATCCGTTCCGCACTGATGACTGGTCGTTATAAAAATAGATTTATTTTAGCATCTTGTTTAAGAGTTGATAGTTAGTGTAGTTATGCTTTAAAGCTAATAACAGGGAGATATTATGCGTAAGTTTTTGGTCCTTTCATCTATTTTGATTTCAATAAACGTTTTTGCTGTCAGCGATAAGGAAATTAATTCACTCAAAGAATTGGTTAAAATATTAAATGCATACTAATTTGGTTGCATGTGTGTTTTATTGGTTGATTAATATCTTAAAATCATGAAAGTGAGAAAATGTGCAGGGTTAAAGTAATTATTACGGTAATTTCTATGTTATTAACCGAATTTGTAATTGGAAGTACTATTGTCAGGGACTCGAATGTTTATGAAACACTCTCTCCGATACGCCAGGGTATAAAAGGTGTAACACCTTTCTGGAATGAATATGCCTTTCGATTTATTTATGTTCCGTCATTCAATTTTGAACCTGTTGATGGCGCTATAAAATATAAGTTTACTGCTACAGCTACAGATGGGGAAATGTATGAATTCTGTGCTCAACGTCCTGATGCACTGCTTACTCCGATATGGTTAGAACTTCCGATAGACCAGATAAAATTGAAGGTTGAAGCGATTGATGCTGATGGCAAGATTATTTCTTTGGCAGGTGAGAGGGTGTTTGAGAAAGCTGCCCCCTATAATGGACCCTATAGGCAAGAGAAATATGACTATTCCAAAAGTGCCAGAAGGGCTATGGATGAATTCTTTAAGCTTGATATTGTAAAAGACTGGGGTAATACGGGTAAGCCATCGCCTGAGTATCAATACCGAAACAGGTATGCGGCCAAAATGATGAGTGCTGTTGTTGATGGCGCAGCGCTTTATGCAAGTATGGAACCCAAGCCCGCTAATATTGATGAAGTCTTAAATATTGGTAAAGCAGCAGCAGATTATCTGCTCTCAATCCATTATCCTTCCGGCTCCCCGGTTGAAAATTTTCCGCCGACATACTACGGTATGGAAAAGGAAGGACACATGGATGTTAATAATTGTATGATTACAGAGGCAGCGAATGCAGGTCGTGCCTATCTTGATTTGTATAAAGCGACAGGTCTAAAAAAGTATCTTGAGGCCGGGCATAAAATTGCGGATACCTACAAGAAATTGCAGCTTGCAAATGGAACGTGGTATCTTGTTGTTGATATAAAAACAGGCGAGCCTATTTTTAATAATTACGCCAACCCGCAGAGTATTATCAATTTTCTTGATGTTCTTATAAAAGATTACGGGCGTGATGATTTGGTTAGGGTTGTTAATAAAGCGGTCAAATGGACAATAGCTAATCCATGTAAGACATTCAACTGGCAGAATCAGTTTGAGGATATGGTGCCGGAGAAAGCGTATAAAAATTTATCCCGTGGCGAGGCGACAAGCTTTGCGCAGTGGCTCTTGCAAAATGCGGCAAAAGACCCTGTGTATATCGAGATGGCTAAAGAGATCATAATGTATTCCGAAGACCAGTTTGTTGTATGGTCAAATCCGCCGATCAATACAAATAGACAAACTGAATATGTTTTGTTCCCTGCCGAATATTATTCAACGGACAAATGGATCATGCCTTGTGTTTGTGAGCAGTATTTGTTTTGGCAGCCTGTTAATGCAAGTTCAGTAAGTATGATATCTGCTTACAGAAGTGCTTATGAACTTACCGGCGAAGAAATTTATATGGCAAAAGCTAAAGATTTGGCTGATTCAATAGTGTATGCTCAGGAAGAATATCACAGTGGCCGTTATCTTACATATCTTACGTCTGTTGAAAGGGATTACTGGATGAACTGTACTGTTGTATCTGCACGTGTAATGTATGCTTTTGGTGAGTTTGTTAAGAGATAAAATTTATGTAAATAGGATCAGAAAGTATTATTGTGTGTATCAAATTAGTTTTAGGTATGTTGTTGTTTTCAGCTGGATGGGTATATTCTTTTACGGCTCAGGAGTTGATTGAAATAAGAGATGGCTTTAACGCTCGTCGTGATGCGGCAATGGAACAAATGCGTGGTGAACCTTTGGTTATTGCTAAAAAGCTGCCTCCTCTCTCGCCGGGGCGAGGCCCATACACACGCAGCTTTGCCTGGTCGATCACTGATTTCGCGATGAAGTCGTTATGGCTCAATGATCAGGTTGATACTGCCAACGAAGCACTCAAAACTTATAGTGAGTATTATATAAGCGACAAGATCGGTCGCAATGACCGTGACAGTTTTTATTGGGCATCGGACTGTATTTGCAGAATCGTTGAGTTTTACGGACGTAACGGCTCGATAGCTCCGGGACGGCTTACGGCTGACACTGAAGATGCGATCCTTGATATGATGTGGCAGTATGCCAGAGAAAACTCAAAGGTTGATTCACTTGATGAGGTTTACGATGTGTACGCAAAGTGGGATTGGGGCAAAATGGGTGACGTGCCGTTGCCGGCGTCAGCAAATGTTGAACGTTCGAAAACATGGGATGTCATTGAATCTGAAAATCATCATATGATGAAGCTTTCAACCCTGTGGCACTTTTCCAAACTATTGAGCAAATCAACTAAGTATCAGAAATTGAAATACGATGATGGGTTTGTAGCAGACGAACATTATGCCGCATGGACTGAGTATGCGAAGGAATATTGCATCCAGAGGGCAAAGAAGGGTCTGTTTGTTGAAATGGCTGATGAAGGCTACAATGCGCAAACGCTCAAATTTCTTTACAACTATTATGACTTTGCCGATGATAAGGATTTGAGCAAGGTTGCCGGTAATCTGCTTACACTTTACTATGCCTCGTGGGCACAGGAGCAGATAGACGGAGTACGCGGCGGTGGTAAGAGCCGTATGTACGGCAAGAAAGACCACAGAGGTACGGGTCGCATAGGTGAATACATGTGGTTTTATGCGTCGATGGGTGAGCAACCGAAGGTTTCAGCGGAATTTTTCACTGTTATTACCAGCAGTTACAGGTTGCCGCTTATTGTTATAGATTTGGTATTGGATGTTCAGGGTAGGGGCGATTATGAGTTGTGGGAACGGCCTTTGGGACTTGCCAGGGATGGTTTTTATACCAATCCGCACTACAAGCTGCGAACTGATTATGGCGGTATCGTCCGTTACAGCTACTGTACCCCGGATTTTATAATGGGTCTGCCTATGGTCGAAGCAAGGCCGTTTGAGGACTGGGTGCTGATAAGCAGTCAAAGCCGTTGGCAGGGTGTTATTTTTGAAGGTGATCAGCTTGCGAGGATCTATCCGCAATGCAAACCTGATGATGGCAGTGTTTCGTTCAATCAGCAGTGGGGTGTGCAGAAGAAGGGAACCATGATCACGCAGCGATTGAGTGAGTCAATGGCTAAAGGTGCCGGTGCAATGCGGGTATGGTTTGGAAGCGATGGTTTAAGCGAACCTGTGGAAAATGACGGCTGGGCATTCTCGCAGTCTAAAGGTGCTTATGCCGCAGTTCGCCCTGCACGCGGAGGGTATTCATGGCAGCCATCTGATGTTTTACCTATAAAAGGGCGATGGATGACATTGGCTGATACCTTCTCTCCTGTTATAATTGAGGTTGCACAAAGAAGCGATTTTGCCGATTACAACGCGTTTCAAACGGCGGTAAAAGCACTGCCTTTACTTTGGAAGGGTGAGCAGCTCAACTTTACAGGTCTTGGCGGCCATACGTTTACTTTTTATGCCGATTACTCACATAGCCCAAAGATCGACGGCAAGCAGGTTGATTATGCACCTGAAAACGTTTTTAAGAGTCCATTCATTAATTCCAAATGGGATAGCGGAATCGTTACAATAACAAAAGAGGGCAGAGAGCTTGTTCTTGATTTTGTCGATACTACCGGCGCTCTCAATGATGAAAAGATCAAGGCTTTGAAAGATGGTTTCGATGCAAGAAGCAAGAGTGTGCTTGAAAGTCAGGTGGCTTCGCCTTATCCGGGTATTGACACTTTTGTCTGGAACAAACAGGATTTTGCTCTTTCGGCATTGATGCTCAATACAAGGCTTGACGATGCCAACAGGGCAGTAATTGAAGCTTGTGATTATATCCTCGAAAATGAAAAATGTCCTGTGGAGTGCAGTCTGCATTGGAATATAAATTTGTTTTTCAGAATCTATGAATATTTCAATGCTGAAAGTTCGCATTATCCGGGCAGACTAAGCTCTGAAGCAGAGAAAAAAATAATCGATGTTATGTGGTTCTGGCTTGAGAGCAATTCGAAGATTTCCGATGCGGATATTGCAAATTATAAGACATGGCGGATATGGGGAAGTGAAAATCATGATGGGATGAAGAATACCTCAAATTGGTCGGCGGCTAAAGTGCTTTCGCGTTTGCCGCAGTATCGTGATAAGAAATGCAAGGACGGCAAGAGTGTTGAAAAGCATTACGCCGTTTGGACGGATTACTTCAAGGAATATCTCAGGGAACGGGCCATAAGAGGCGGGCTTATTGAGGATGGAGCTCATTCGTATTCAAAGTATACGCTTCAGGGCTGGTATAACTTCTATGACTTCGCCGATGATCCGGTACTTCAAAAACGTGCTGAATATTCGCTTGATCTTTGGTGGACTTGCTGGGCTCTTGAACAGATTGAAGGGTTAAGGGGGTCTGCAAAGTCGCGTACTTACCATGATGCCTTGCAGCCATTCAGGGATAATGCCTATGGGATGTGCTGGTTCTATTTTGGTATTGGTACTCCAAGAAGCAAGCATCCGGGAATTATGTGTTTGGCCGCAAGTGAATATAAGCCTGCCGATATTATATATGATATCGCTTTGGATATCGACGGCAGAGGTGAATATGAATTTTATACGAGGAAGCTTGGTCGTGTGAGCGTGCCCGTTGAGGTTGATGGACACAATCCGATTTATATTTTTGATACCGATAAAGGCGGGCTTGTAAAATATACTTATGTCTGTCAGGATTTTGTGATGGGTAGCTTTCTGCAGAAAAAATTGAATCATGATACAGATTGGGCCTGGATAAGCGATCAGAATCGCTGGAGCGGGGTTGTGTTTAAGGGAGGTAAAGATGCGGCGGTTATTCCTTCATGTGATGCGATGAGAAGTAATAACCGTACTAATTACAATCAGTATATTGGTGTGCAGAAAAATGGTGCAATGTTGGTTCGCAAGATATTTGAAGGTTCTGTTGCTGTAGGTGATATGCGTGTCTATTTTGGAAACGATATGAATGCGAGGCTGTTTAATGATACGTTTGTCGCAGCATCATGTGAGAATGGTTATGTCTTTGCAAAACCAGCATGGGGAAAGCTCGAGATGGTTGATGATAACTGGTATCGGATGAGTGACTCCAAGTCGCCGCTGATTATAGAGGCTACAGGTAAAGAGGGTTCGATGGAAGAGTTTGTCAGAAAAGCTGCCGCTTCTAATGTTGTTGTTGATAAGGATAAAACAAAAGCTGTGTACAAAACTTTTGATGGACACAAACTTTGTCTTTATTTTGATGATAAGCTTTCGGAAATCGATGATAAGCCAATTGAATTATACCCTGACTTTACATACAAAAGCCCTTATCTAAATTCAAAATGGGGCGATGGGAAAATAGTTATTCAAAAAGGTGAAAGAAAAAAGATATTAGATTTCAATTAATGTGATTGTTGAATATTATGCAAAGACGTAATTTTATAAAATTGATGGCCGGTACTGCTTTTTTAGGAGCGGGCGGATGCAGCATGAATCTTGGCAGAGAAGATGGGGCCGTTCGTAACAGACCGAATGTGATCTTGTTTTTGACTGACGATCAGGGCTACAGTGATGTTGGTTTCAATGGCAACAAGATTGTGAAGACACCGAACATCGATAAGTTCGCTTCGCAAGGAACTGTATTTGATCGTTGTTATGTATGCCCTGTTTGTTCACCGACTCGCGCGAGTCTTATGACCGGCCGTTATCATTTCAGGACCGGTGTCCTCGATACGCAGGGGGGCGTCTCAATGCTCAAGCCAGGTGAGGTTACCATTGCCGAAGCCTTGAAAAGTGCGGGTTACAAAACCGGCATGTTCGGCAAATGGCACCTGGGGGATAACTGTCCTACACGTCCGATAGATCAGGGATTCGATCATTCGCTTACTCATGTTGGCGGAATGATCGGCGCTCCTTACAACCCGCTTGATGCCAACAGTTATTTCGAACCCGTCTTGCTTGAAGATGGCATCGAAAAGAAATTCAGTGGTTACTGTTGTGATATTTTTGCCGATGCGGCGATAGATTTTATTGATGCAAATAAAAATGACCCTTTCTTTATTTATCTTGCACCAAATACGCCGCACCATCCATTGACGGTTCCGGAAAAATATGCTGAGCCTTACAAAAAAGCAGGGCTCAGTGAGGAAACCTCTCGTTTTTACGGCATGATTACCAATATTGATGATAATTTCAAAAAGCTGACTGATAAGCTTAAGTCGTTGAATATTCTTGATAACACCGTGATAATCTTTCTTGGTGACAACGGTACTTCGAGTCTGCATAAGCAGGATGATCTCTGGGAATGCGGTCTGCGTGGCCGTAAGACATACGTGTATGAAAACGGTATTCGCGTGCCTATGTTTATTTGTATGTCAAATAATATGAAAGCAGGGCTGAGGGTAAATGATATTTGTGACGGCATAGATATCATGCCTACGATACTCGACCTTTGCGATGTTCAGAAGCCGGCAAAAGTGAATTTTGACGGCATAACCCTTGCCCCATTTATAAGAGACGACAAGGCTAAGCTGCCTGATCGAAATGTTTATATTCAGTGGCACAGGGGGGCTAAGCCTGACAAATACCGTAACTTCGCGGTCATAACAGATAAGTATAAGCTTGTTCAAAGCGGGGGACGAGCCGGTCTTGATTTTGATGCTTCAGAGATAAAATACGAACTTTATGATATTAAGGAAGATCCTTTCGAGAAAAATGACATCTCGGACGAGCACCCACATATTGTTGCCCGGCTAAAGAGTGATTACGATAGATGGTATGAAAGTGTGGTTGCCGCAAGCAATTTTACTCCGACAAGAATTTTTATTGGCAGTGAATGTGAAAATCCCGTAATGCTTACCCGTCAGGACTGGCAGGGCGGCGGGCTCTTTGACGGCGATTACGGCTTTTACGACCTTGATATTAAAACTTCCGGAGATTATCGGATAACCTGCCGACTTACCGATATGCTTCACGAAACGCATACTGTAACATTGAAAATAGACGATCAGGTATATAAGAAAGATATCCTATATGCTGAATCCCAGTGCCGTTTTGATAGTATTGAGTTGCAAGAGGGCCCGGCGAGTCTTGAAGCCTGGGTTGATATGGATGGCAAAAAGTATGGTTTCAGGTTTATAACTATAGAGAAACTTTAAGTTATGAAAAAGGGATATACGGAAAATTGATTTAACGGAATTTGAAAAAAATTGCAGAGGAAGTTTATGAAACTATATTTATCAAATATTTCAACCGCATTAGCGTTGGTTTTCGTTTTATCACTGAATGTATCGGCAGTTGAGAAAAAAAGACTTGATCAATACGAGGCGGTTGTCTTTTCGGGATATTATAAAACCGCGGAACAATTCGAGGCTTTTGCCGTGGAGGCAAAGGAATTGGGTGCCACTCATGTGATTATCAGTTCCGGTTTGCCATTGGGAATGTGGAAGTATGATACCCCGGGTGATCCATACCCGGCGTGGCTGGAGCACCAGGTAGGGCTTTTAGAAATATTTCCACCGCAGGCGATTCGTGAGCATATTCCCCAATCACGGACACAGGCTCTCCAGTGCGAGTTAAAAAGTCGCAGTGAGATACTTCGTCGTCTTGGGCTGCGAGCGATGTTCGGCAACAATGAGCCCCAAGTCGTGCCGGAGGGCATTTTCGAGGATCATCCGTTATGGCGAGGCCCTCGGGTTGACCATACACTTCGTTCACGGGTGCCTCGTTTTGCGATGAACGTAGATAACCCGGATGTTCTTGCCTTGTATAGAGAGGCGGCGGAAAAACTTATTGCCAACTATCCTGAAATCGATCTTTACAGGTTAGTTACTACTGATGCCGGTTCCGGGTTTGACTGGAGTCCGGGGTTGTATCCCGGCATTAACGGCAACACCCTGTATAAGGATCGTCCAATGTTCGATCGAGTCAACGGCTTTTTACAGGCATTGCGGTCGGGTGCCCGTGCAAGCGGAGGCAGCCTGGATATCAATGTTGTTCCCATTAAGCCATATTCATGGATGATACCAAGCTTTGAGAATTACTCGCAGTATGCCTTGCGTTTCGATGAAGGGCTGGCGATGGCAAATCTTGAAGGCTCTGATGCTTCGCCGTTCATGTCAAATGCTGGGATTTCGTGGAATTGGAATTTCTTTTTCCCTGTGGCAGGTTTAGAGCAGCCCGTATCTGTGTTGCGTCAATTGGTCTCCGCCGCTGACAGCCTGGCACCGCGGCTGATGATGACGCTCGACCCCTGGACCGGAGATTTGTATCCGACGCTTTTTGAGCGTTTCTGGAAGGAGCCTGCAAAGAACGAAATTGAACAATTGGAGTTGCTGCGTGAAATAGCTGCCCGGCGTGTTGGCGATAAACACGCCGACAATCTGTTAAAAGTGTGGCTGGCAACCGACGATGCTCTCAAAAGCGCGAGCGTCTTGAAGATTCACATGCCGCTGATGACCGGAGGCGTGCACCAGCGTTGGCTGATAAGGCCTCTGGTGCCTATGCCTGAGCTTTTAACACCTCAGGAAACGCGATATTACGACCAGTATGTTTTTCAGGCATTGGATGAGGGCCATGCCGCAAATTACGCTGATCTGCAGGCTACGCAGGTTTATGGCGGCTGGGAAGGTAAGTTTTTCGTTGAGCAGATCACTTTCAATGTTAATAATGATCTAAATCGTGCCCGCAAATATCTGGCTCCGATCATTGAAGATCTTTCAGGGCCGATGAAAAAGAACTACCAATTGCTGGATCTTCGTCTGCAAGCGGCTAACTGCATTGTTAATAACGTGCGGCATTTCGCAAGCTACCAGGGACAATTGGATCGCGTTAAAGATTTGCAGATAAAACCCCAGTACCATCCGGTACTGGGCACACAAAGCAATTGGGATAGAACTCTCATTATGAACACGGCACGCGAGGAGCTTGACAATACCGCTCTTTTGATCGACATTCTGCAACGAACCTCAGAGACGGTCATTATTACTGCTGAAACACCTGAAGAAGAACGTATTCGGATGTTAGGCCCTGAATTGATCTGGCAACTGCAAAAAAAGTTAAAGATCATGAATTCGCACTGGAATGATTACGATCGCATCTTCACCCGACCCAATCCATAGGGTTTGATTTGCTCCATCAATAAAAGTGGAAGATTTGATAAGAAAATGAGTTTAGAAAGGTTTTTGAGTAGATTTGACCAGATAGCATTTCCAACGGGAGAGACAAAGCTTGAGTCTTGGGTGGATATGGGCAGAAATAGATATTGTCTCAGGTTTATTGAAATAGAAAAATTATAGTTATAAGGATTATATAATGAAGAGAGCGTTAATGATTTTGATGATAGGATTATGTTTTGTTGTTACATGTTTGAATGCGGCAGAAGTTAAATATCTGGATTGTTATGAAGAAGAGGCTCGTCTTTTTGGTGTCGCTGATTTGCAGAATAATATAGATATCGATCTGGAAAAGCGGCTTCAGGCGCCTTATTATTTTGTCGCCGGGCATAAGAGTTATAAAACACCTGGTTTCGAATATGATTATTGCGATAAGCAAAATGGTGATTTCAGTGTAACCTTTAATCCGGCGGAATCTTCGAATTCACCCAGATTTGGCTTTATGACAAATCTTTGGGGACATTACTATCCGCTTGATGAGAATTTCAGCCTGAAGTTTTATTTGAAAACCGAGAATATTACGGATGCTCAGAATAGCTGGAAGGTTCGATTTGTTGATGCCGATGATAATACTGCGGTATCTGTTTTGAATGATACTGACACTAAAGGACAGTGGAAAGAATTCATATTGCCTCTCAATGAATTGGAAAAAGAAGGGTCTTTTGATTTTAAAGCGATAAAGTTATGCGAGTTTGAGACAGCAGAGTTTCCGAAGAATGCTTTATTGAAATTTGATTTTGTGCATTTTGCAGATAACAAGGGTGTTGTTATCGGTATTACCGACAAGACCATCGACCAGCGAATATTTGAGCAGAAGGCTACAAAGGACATTCGTATACAAAAGGCTTTCGCTGTATCGGCAAAGAAAGCTCATCAACCGGTAATAAGTGCTTTTGCGATGCTTTATCTGGGTGAGAATCTGGAGAAGGCTAATCAAATTCTGCGTGAAGATTGTTTGGGAGAGGGACAAGGTAATCCATGGGATTTATTACGTACCCCACTCTATTGCAGGTCGTATTTGCTGTTTTCGAGTCGTTGCGGTAAATTCTCCGGCCGTCTTGAGAAAGAAACCGAGAAGGTGCTTCTGGATACAATCTGGAATCGTACAAAAATCAAGAACGATATTTATTGGGCGCGTCAAAGTACATGGTATCTTGACGGCAGTGAAAATCATGACCTGAATGCAAAAGCATCTAACCTTGTTTCTTCCTTTATCTTTATGAACGAGCCGGAGTATAAGGATCGTGTCTATCCCGATTACGGTTTTGGCGGCGGCTATCATTACGGCCATGCCGGATATTACGGCAAGGGAGTCGATATTGAATCACGACACGGCGGCGGCAGGGCAAACCTTTCAGATGGAAAAGAATATACGGCCAAAGACCATTACAAGGCGTGGCTTGGCTTTATGAAGGAATATTTCCGTGAGCGTGCTAAGTATGGATTCTTTGTGGAAAATTCCTCATGTATTTACAGCAAGCATACAATGAATATGATTGATCTGGTTTATGCATATTCGGGTGATGATGAGTTGAGAAGCATTGTTGATGATTTTATGACACTCTATTGGGCGGATTGGGTTCAGACCGGTATTGCCGGCATATCGGGTGGTCCAAAGACAAGGCATCACAAAAGTGTTGGCAGTTATGGGGCTAATAAGGGGATGGTCGGTTTTTATCTTGGCGGACCGGCTGATGGCGGCATATGGGGCTATTGGAATAATATCAACGGTTATGAAATGCCCGAAGTGGTTCAGATGATGGCACTCGATAGAGAGGGTATGGGGAGATTTGTTTACCGCAGCCGGGGGATTGGCGAAGCGCAGCCAAATCAGCCGCGACCTATGGGTACAGAGCGAACACTTGTGATTAAGCCGGAATCGAAATTTCTTAAATATTCTTATGTAACACCTCTATATACTTTGTCAACACAAATGGATCATCCGTGGGCTGTTCATTCTCATTTGAGTAAGGCGGCTCGCTGGCATGGAATGACTGTAACCGAGGATGCAAATGCCAGAGTCGTACCTGTTGTATTACCGATTGAACCTGATTTTAATGGTAAAACAAAACTTTACGGCATGGACGGAATGTATAAAACTGTGCAGGATAAGAATACTCTTATAGTTCAGAGAAGCCGGTCGTTTTCGGAGGTTAATCCCGATTGGTATCCGCTTTATAAGCAGCGTACAGATCAGGGTATTTATGTAGGCAGTGCATGGGATGAAAAAGAAGAAAATGGCGGCTGGATATTCCTGCGAAAGGGAGATGTGTATGCTGCAGTACGGGTTGTGCTTCGTGATGCGGATTATGAAGAAAAGAAAAAGCTTAAAACCACCGGTACTCAGGTAACTTTCCATCACCCTGAAGATGATGCAAAGGTGAAGCTCTCTGATAAGGCTTACAGTTGGAGTGATAATCAGGAGATTATTGTACTCAATGATCGTTATTCTCCGGTTATTATTCAGGCTGGGGACCAGGATCACTATGGAAGTTTTGAAACATTTATGACAGATATTCAAAATGCTCCTATCGCGTTGTATAAAACTGTTGTGCCGACATTCAATATCCTTGCATTCACTTCACCGGAAGAAGGTGCTCCGGAGATGGTATTCAATGCGGCAAACAATGAAATACCTATGCTTGACGGTGAGTATATCAGCTATGAGCTGCCCAAGACTTTTGACAGCCCATATATTCAGTCAGAGTTTAGGAGCGGGAAGATTGATATTGAATATGACGGTGAAAAACTTAATCTTGATTTTTCTGACGGTCCGTGGTGGGCTTTCTGGAAATGAAAATATTAAATAAGTTAATTGGAATTATATTTATTCGGAGTTATGGAATGAAACTTACATCGATTATGATTTTATTGGCAATTTTGGTTATTACCCAATTGGGATTTTCTGCAGAGCGTGTAGACTTTTGGGCAGAGGAATTGGCAATGTTCGGCTCTGCGCCGCAAGGTCAGCTTATTACCTCAAAACTTGGGGGCAATATTATCGATAAGAAAGCCAATAAAGCGATTGCCATAGACACTACTGATAAACGCAATGGTGATTTCAGTATGTGTTTCAATGCTTTCATGGCTGCCGGTCATAATCAGGTTGGTTTTTATTGCGGAAAATATCAGGATAATTGGCCAATCAACAACAGTTGGTCGCTCCATCTGTTCCTTAAGGCAGAAATGAAGAAGACAGAATTTAATCCTTTTCTGGTTTTGATAGATTCGACAGGTAGAAAGGCGAGATTGATACTTAATGACTTTGCAGCAGATGGAAAGTGGCATGAGCTTACTGTTGCTTTCAGAGACTTTATAGGCGAAAGAGGTTTTGACTCATCAAAGATCAAGATGATTGTTTTACAGGATGAGTTTACCAAAGATGTTAAAGTGTGGTTCGATGATGTTTATTTTGTTAGTTCGGCGGGTGAAATTCTTGGCGTAACAGATAAAAGCATTGAGCAGAGAATGTCTGAGGCCGAAGCTAATCGTCAGAAACGAATTCAGGAAGCTTATGAGTATGGTGCTGTAAAGGGCGTGAAGATGTGGTACGTTCAGTTTTTTGCACAGCTTTATCTCGGTGAGAATCTTGACTCAATCAACAAGGAATTGCTGGAAGTACTTTCTTCAGAAGAACCGGAAGTCCGCAGAGCTTATGGACATGATAACTTTTGGGATTTGGCTGTCAATAACACATTGATCAAGATTTATTATGCTTTTGGTGACAAGGGCATTGTTTTTCCCGGCAGATTGTATCCGAAAACTCAAAATGCACTTCTGGAGCTTCTTTGGTATCGTACTGCAGATAAGAATGATATTGCCGTGGCTCGCCAGAGTACATGGTGGATGGCAGGCAGCGAGAATCATGATCTGAGTTTTAAGATGAGCTGTTATCTCACTTCTCAGATATTCAAGAACGAGCCGGAATTTGCCAATCGAATTTATCCCGACGCAGGGCATGGCGCAGGCAGCGGTTACTGGTTTCATAGAATTGACGGAAAGGCTTTTCATGGATATGATGCAAGGGCCGACCTTGCAGACGGAAAAGAATATAATGCCCAAGACCACTACAATGAGTGGGTAAGATTCTTTATTGAATATTTCAGTGAACGTGCCAAACGCGGATTCTTTCTTGAGACACACTCGCCTACTTATATGAAATACACAGGATCTTTTATTTTCAGTATATATAATTTTTCGGAAGATAAAATCCTCAAGCAGCAGGCTCATAAGTTTCTTGATCTGATGATGGCAAACTGGGCACAGGATCAGTTCAATGGAGCCAGAGGCGGAGCAAAAACCCGCGTTAAGGCAAGTCATTATGCTACCAATGGTACAAGTGATTCTTTTTATGCGTTATCTGAATTTCTGCTTGGCGGCGATGGGAAAGGCATGGCAAGTGCGGCATTCAGCTTTGTTCCTTTAAGTGATTACAGGCTGCCTAAGGCAATTTGGAAGATGGCACTCGACCGTGAGTCGCTGGGCTGCTTTGCTTACATTTCACGCAAGCCCGGTGAAGAAGAAAATGTCTGGCCAAGGCCGCTTGGGCTGGAGCGTTCACTGATGTGTGATACCCATTCAAGACTTCTGCGATATAGTTGGATAACGCCGGATTATATTATGGGTACCCAGATGGATCATCCCGGTGCGGTTCACAGTCATTTGTCCTGTCAGGCAAGATGGGAGGGTATAAGCTTCTCGACAAATCCGAATATTAAGATATTCCCGCGTGGTATTGAAGAGCAGCCGGGTGGAAAATGGAAAATGACTACCCGTTTTTACAGAAGCGTTCAGGATAAGAGGGTTTTGATAACTCAGCAGAACAGAAGCTGGTTTGTTATGCATCCAGATTGGTTCCCGGGTAAGAGTATGGACAGTGAGCCTTTTGGTGTGCATATTGGTAAAGGACATGATAAGCTCATCGAAAAAGACGGCTGGATATTCATTCAGCAGGGCAATGCTTATGTCGCTATAAGAGTTATTCTTGATAAGAAGGTTGACCTGCAGAATGAGCAAGATGTTGAGTGGTATAAAAAAACTGAGGCTTTGGTTGCAGAGCTTGATGATGATTCTTATCACTGGAATAAAGATCATACAATAATTATGTTTACCGACAGGTTCAGCCCCGTTATATTTGAGACCGCCCGCAAGGCTGATTATCCAACGCTCGAAGATTTCCAGGCTGACATTCTCGATAATCCGATCAAGCTTCAAAATACTGTAGTGCCGGAGTGGTACACTCTTACCTATACCGGCTGCGGCGACGGTGCAAAAGAGATATATTTCAATGCGGCCAATTCGGAAATACCTATGGTTGGCGGCGAGCGAATTGATTACTCATATCCAATGACATTTGACAGCCCGTATTTGAAATCGAAATACAACAGCGGAAAGGTCTTTATTAATTGCGGCGATGATTCACTTGAACTTGATTTTAACTGTAAACCATAGCCTTGGAAGGATATATGTGATCAAAAAATCATAAGAAATTATTATAGTAAAAGAAAATCACGGTGAAATTGAATATGCTTTTATTAAGAGGTAAATAAAATTGAAAAAAACAGCCTTATTAATGGTAGTAATAACCGCGATTATTGGCTTTAATGCCTTTGCCGCAAATGTTGAAGTCGGTGATTCGTTAGAGCAGAAAGCCGCTCGGGCGATTGCTGAGACCGAAATGCGTCAAGAGTCCATTATGCGTCAGCAACTTCGCAAGCCTTTCCCTAAAACTGGCTTGTGGAAATACGAATGGCAGGCTATGGCAAATTATCATTTCAACGAAGACACAGCCAAGGCAGATGCAGAGCTTCTTCAGCAGGCTGAAGAAACACGAGGCAAGATCGGTCCGGGCTTCCACTGGCATGCTTATTTGCTTTCTCGCATATACATGTTGTATTCTTCAAATAGTGAGTATTATCCGGGAAGGATGAGCAAAGCCGCCCAGGAAGCTGTTTTGTCTATGATATATGAATGGACACAGAGCAAGCACGAAGAAGTTTCTAAACAAATGACTGACCCGCAATGGATATGGCGTTACTGGGGCAGCGAAAATCATCATTTACAGTTTTATGTGAGTGCGTGGAGTGCTGTTCATGTTCTAAAGGATGCACCTGGTTATGAAGACAAAACGACTACTGACGGGGTCTCATGGCAGGAAATGGCTGGTCTGCTTGATGAATATTTCAAGAATTTTCTAAGCCAGCGTGCCATGAAAGGTCTGTTTCTGGAAGTTGAGTCTCCCGGTTATGAAAAATATTCACTCAACACTATATTCAATCTTTATGATTTTGCCGATGATCCTGAACTCAAGGAGCTTACTGATAAATTTTTGAATTTGTACTATGCTGATTGGGCCGTGGAACAGTTAAATGGTATGTATGGCGGCTCATGTCATCGTGCTTACAGCAGTCTGGAAAAGACCGAAAGCTTTGGGTATATCTCATTTGGCCTGGGAAAAATGGATGTGCATCCGGGACGCATGTCGCCGGCGACAACCTCCTGGCGACCGAATCCTTTGGTCGCACAGCTTGCTTTGGCACAGGCCGATCGCGGTATCTATGAATCAATCTCCAGACGCCCCGGAAAAGTTGACAAAGCAGGTCAGGAAAACGCGGTAGATCCCGATGGTGGAGATTTGCTAAAGTACACTTATATGACACCTGATTTCATGATGGGTATTAGTATGAATTCAGCAGAAGCGGCTTTTGTCGGGGTTAGCGCCCAGAACCGCAGAAATTACATCACTTTGTTCGATTCAGCAGGACCAAAGACAATTTCCACCATGCGTCCACAGCCCAGTCGTGGAAGTGTTTACAATACAGAGTGGGGAGTACAGGACAAAGGTGTGATGATATTGCAGGCACGCAAACATGCCAAAGGTCAGAAAATATATTTTCCCAATGCACTAAAACGTTCTCAGCTAAGAGGCTGGATATTTATTGAAACTTCTCAGGCTTATGGAGCGATCAAGGTTGTAGATGGAAAAGTTAAAATACGTAAACCTCAACTTGAAGATTTTCGTGATAGAAAGGGTGATGTAAATGCCGGTATATTTATTGTACTTGAGAAATTTGAGTCTCCTATAATCTTCGAAGTTGTTGCTAAAGATAAATATAAATCAATGAATGATTTCAAAAAGCAGATTTTGAGTAATTATCTTAGATTTAAAGATAACGAGCTTAATTATGAAAGCGCTGCTTATAAAAATAAGCTGACTTTGTTTGCCGATTATTCAAGACCGCCAATGCTCAATGGTAAAGCAATTGATTTGAACCCGGATTTTGTCTACAAATCTCCATTTATCAATGCCAAATTTGGAGAAGGCAAAGTAAGCATCAAGTACGGTGAAAATGAATTGTCTCTGGATTTTCAAATAGAAAAATCTCAGAAGATAATTGATGATTTTATGAAAGAACGATAGGAAATGAACACAAAGATAAAAAGACTTTTTTCTTTTGGATGTCCTTCTTTAGAGGCATTTGAAAAGAATGCGCGGCGAGCAAAGGAGCTTGGTGCGACACATATTCTGATTACAGAGAATCTTCCGCCGTCTATGTGGCAGTACGAAGAGACCGGCGATCCTTATACCGCGTGGTTTGTCAATAATCCGGGGCTGCTGAAAATATTTCCGCCGCAGATTTTGAAGCCTTTTGTCAATGTTGAATATGCCGACAGAGTTGCCGGTATGCTTAAAGAGCGGTGTGAGGTGTTGCGTAAGCTGGGACTTAAAGGGCACTGGTTCTCAAATGAGCCTCAAGTTTTACCGGAAAGTTTTTTTGTTGAGTATCCGCACCTGCGAGGACCGAGAGTAGATCAGTCCAATCGTGCACGAATGGCTCATTTTGCACCTTGTGCAGGTCAAAAGCAGGTGCTTGATATGTATAATGAATCTGTGAAGCTGCTTTTGAAGCAATGTCCTGAGATAGAGATATTTTATTTTCTTACTACAGACTCTGGTTCTGGGTTCTGTTGGGCGCCTGCTCTGTATCCGGGCAAAAACGGCAGGACCGAATGTAAATCTATACCGATTGAAGAACGGGTGGCCGGTTTCCTTTTGAATATGCGAAATGCTGCTCAGCAGGTTGATAAGTATATTGAAGTTGATATTGTTGAAGTTGCCGCCCGATCATGGATGCTTCCTACATTCGAGAACCCGATGGCTATAGTAAAAAGATTGCCTGAAGGGTTAGCGGTTAATCATCTTGAAGGGCCTGATGGAAAGCGTTTTATAAGTAAGGACCGCGAACCCGTATGGTGGAATGTTTTCAGTCCTGTAGTGGGAATAGCGAGGCCGTTTGATTTCATACGAAAGTGTGTTGAGGAGAGGAAAAATGAATCTCAGCGATGTGTGCATACTATAAATGATATTGAAAACACTGATTTCTGTTTTGATTTGCTTGAGGCATACTTCAGGAAACAGCCTGAAACTGATTTCGAGATCATGACTTTGCTGCGTCAAGCTGCGGCAGATATTGGCGGCGAAGGCCAGGCTGATAAGATTCTTTCTTTGTGGATGGCCATAGACGATATCGAGAAATATCTGGGTACGCTTGATTTCGGTCATCTGTTTATAATGACCACTCTGCTGACTCGCTGGCTTACAAGGCCGCTTATTCCATTTCCCGAGGAGCTGCCTGAAGAGCAGAAGCAGTATTATAGTAAATATATACTTCAGGCTAAGGCGCAAGAGCAGGCTGATAATCTCCTTGATATTCAGGCGATGGATATGTTCAAGGGTTGGGGGGCAATGCTGATAGTTCAAAATGTTCTGGAAAAGGTTGAGGCGAAGATAAAGTCGGCACAGACTATTTCGTGTGAACTTGCCGAGAAATCTGATTCGAATTCAGAACAATGGAAGTTGTTGAATCTAAAGCTTGATGTATTGACTTGCCTTGTAAGGAATGTGAATAATGTTGTGAGGTATCAGGCTCATCTTGACAGAGTAAAGCCTGCTGTTGAGGAAAATCCGGTCGATCAAAATCCACCCCTTGGTACGCAAGGCAGTTGGGATTATGAGGATATGACGAATATCGCCCGTTCTGAAATAGATAATGTGATACATCTCAAATCTTTGCTTGAAAGTACGGATCAGCCTCTGATAGATTTTGCTGAAATTCCAGAAAATGAGAATGTTCTTCGTTTCGGGCCTGAGCTGAAGTCGCACTTAAAGCTTAAGGTTGATATTATGAACGAGCATTGGCAGGATTATAAGCGTCTATTCGTAACTCCGAATCCATGATTTTTATAATATGATTTAATGATAAAGCTATATTATGATTAAGAAAATACTAAATTCTATTCTGTTCGTGTATCTTAGTTTGGTTTGCGTTCAATCATTGAAGGCAGATTATCAAGAGCAGTGTGATATGTTTTTTCAGCTTCAAAAAGGTAAGCCTTTTGCGGCAGGAAAAATTCTTTATGATTGGCGCGATCGCGGAGATTTTACCAGACATTACGGCCAGAGCGTTGTCGTGTTTGCCATGAAGTCGTTCTATCTCGATCAGGATATTGAGCAGGCGAACAATGAGCTTGTCAAACTCTGCAATTATCATATTGAGCGTCCGCAAACATTTTACGAGATACACAGCTTCCCATCTTTCAGTCAGGCTTTGATAAGACTGTGCAAACTCTATGGACCCGGCGGAAGCGGGCAGATGTCAGATGAGGCTTATGAGATAATACAGCAGACAATGTGGCTTTGGCTTAACGAAAAATCGGATATATCCGAGGCTGAATATGAAAAGTCAAAGACTCTTGTTGTGCGCGATTCGGAAAACCATCACGCTCAGCATTTTTCAACGTGCTGGGGATTTGCGATGGTTCTCAAGGATAGCGATGAATATAAGAGTCGTAAGCTTAAGGATGGTCTTACGGTTTCGCAGCATTTTGAGAAGTGGAGTGCGTATATAAGCGAATATCTGCTGCAGCGAGGCCGCAAGGGTATGCTTGTCGAGATCGCCAGTCCTTCCTATGCAGCGGCAACATTAAAAGCAGTGTATTATGTTTATGATTTTGCCGAAGAGCCTGTCCTCAAACGAAGAGCAAGTAATTATCTTTCGCTTTACTGGGCTCTCTGGGCACAGGAACAGCTTGACGGTGTTCGCGGTGGTGGAAAGACAAGAAGTTATGCTAAGTCATCTTTCCGCGGCGAAGATTTCATAAGACGAGCGGCATGGTTTTATTTCGGTATAGGCGATAAGCCTTTCATTCACTCTACGATGCTTTGTTTTGCAACGAGTTCATGGGTTATGCCGCAGATTATAGTTGATATTGCCATGGGTTCGAAAGATTACGGCAGTTATGAGATAATTCAACGACGTATGGGGCTTGTCGAGAAAGGTTTCAACGAACCGCCTTTATACAAGCTTAGAGGTGATAACGGTGGAATACTCAGGTACAGCTATGTTACCTCTGATTACATTCTTGGGTCTCTTATGACAGATGCTTTGCCTAATGAGAGCTGGGCCGCTATAAGCAGTCAGAACCGCTGGCAGGGCGTAATATTTGCTTCTGATGTTGATGCGAGAATCTATCCTCATTGTAAAGTTCTTGGTGACAGCAGCTACAATCAATACTGGTCGGTTCAAAGTAAAGGCACGCTTATTACCCAAAAACTTGAAACGAGCAAGCATACCGGCGATATGATGGTATGGTTCTCTTCTGCAGGGATCAATGAACCCGTTTATAAAGGTGGCTGGATATTCGCAGATGCAGGAAAAAGCTGGGCAGGCGTGAAAGTAATTGACGGCAAGTTTTCATGGAGGAAACAGGACAAACCCGTTGAAGGACGTTGGCTGATATTGGAAAACGAATATTCGCCTATTATTATGGAGACTGCCGGAAAAGAAAAATTTGACAGCTTTACGGATTTTATTAATGCTGTGATCAGGTCTGGTATTAAGTATAAAGATGACGTGCTTGTATATGAAAGTATTTACGGTGATGAACTGACTTTCTACAGTGATTATTCATCACGGCCAAAGATCAATGATATTGAGGTGAATTATACTCCAAAATTTGTATACGACAGTCCTTTTGTGAAGTCTGTTTATGACAGCGGTGTTGTTGTTATTAAAAACAGTGGTGAATCTGTGGTTCTTGATTTTAATTGAGGTTAGGTTTTTTATGAAAAAGACAGTTTACTTAGTGGTACTTTTCTGTATATCTTTAGTTTTTGCCGGTAATTTTGATAATCCGATTCAGGATTTGGATTTTACTTATTCACAAGAGGCTATTCAGGCTCTGATGCAGCAAGCAGAGGAGACTAAGCCTGATCGCATCAAAGATGCATTTGAAAATACCACCGGCGAAGGATTGAGGGAGGGTATGTGCCCGTATTTCGCCGCTCTTTGGCTTGGCAATGACCTTGACAAGGTGAATGCGAGATTGCTGGAATTATACACTACCGAGGATACTGACCTTCAGGAAAAATACAGGCTCAATGATCCGTGGTGTCTGGCAGCTAACCAGCAACTTTATCATATGTATTATGCTTTCGGCAGCAAGGGAAATGTTGCCCCGGGACGTTTATATCCGGAAACGGAGAAGGCGGTGCTTGAGTTTTTGTGGAATCGGCTCAAATACAAAAATGATATTCATCTGGCAAGGCAAAGTACATGGTGGATGATAGGTAGCGAAAATCATGATTTGGTTTCTAAGGTGAGCAGTTTAATATCGTCGCAGATTTTTATGAACGAGCCGGACTACAAAGACCGCATCTATCCCGACCTTGGGACAGGAGGCGGTCATGCTTACTGGTTCCATCATATGTATGCCAAGGAACGCATTAAGGGCCCTGAGGGACGTGCTGATTACAAAGATGGTAAAGAGTATACGGCGGCCGATCATTATAATGCGTGGATTAATTATTTTGATGAGTATTTTACAGAGAGGGCGAAGAAGGGATTCTTTCTTGAGGTTGCATCTCCCGGATATATGGCGGTTAGCGTTTCTTACCTGACCGATATCTATGATCTTTGCGAAGATAAAAAGCTGACAGACAAGGCAGAGAAGTTTCTTGATCTTGTCTGGGCGGATTGGTCGCAGGATCAGCTTAACGGCGTACGCGGCGGCGGCAAGACCCGTGCAAGCGGACATAATCGCGGCGACCGATGGGCCGATTCTATGTATAAGATGTCGCGGTTTTATTTTGGCGGTGAAGGTAATTCGGGAACTCATTTCTTCACGCAGCTTCTAAGCAGTTATGAGCTTAAACCGATTATCTGGAAGATTGCCTTCGATCGGGAGGGGTTAGGTGAGTTTGAATATATATCCCGAAAGCCCGGTGAGGAGGAGAATGTGTGGCCAAGGCCTCTGGGAGCTGAACGCACTATGCTGTGCGATACTGAGTCTCGTTTTGTTCGTTACAGTTGGGTGACGCCTGACTATATCATTGGATGCCAGATGGACCATCCCGCGGCAGTTCACAGTCATTTGAGTTGTCAGGCTCGCTGGCAGGGTGTCATATTCAAAGGAGAAAACGGTCCGAGAGTTTTTCCGACGGCTCTGAAGAAAGATGATGATGGCTGCTGGGCTGAAGATACAAGCGGCTACAGCAGGGTTGTGCAGGATAGAAATGTGATGCTGGTTCAGCAGGCTCGCAATTTTGTTCAGGTGAACCCTGATTGGTTCCCGGGGAAATCAAAATATAATTTTGACTATGGTGTGAGTTTTTACGAAGATCTCGACAATGTGGTTGAGAAGGACGGCTGGATATTTGTTGAACATGGAGATGCTTATCTGGCGGTAAGAGTGGTTGTTGGAGAATATTCACAAGGCTGGAGGATATTGAAAGATGATGCTACACCGGGGCTTACAAGTGAACTTGTTGAAGACAGTTATCAATGGAGCAAGGATAGGAATTTTATTCATATTAAGGATAATTATGCCGGTATGATTTTTGAAACGTCCCGACGTGAGCATCACAAAAGTCTTGATGCATTTATTTCCGACATACTTGATAATCCTTTATCTCTTGATAAGACCGTCGTTCCTGGTTGGCATATTCTTCGTTATCGTGGTTGCGGCGAAGATGCAAAAGAGATTTATTTCAACCTGGCCAATAATGAGATGCCGATGGTTGACGGCGAAAGAATTGATTATTCTCCAGAGATGCTTTTTGACAGTCCATATATG
This sequence comes from Sedimentisphaeraceae bacterium JB056, assembly GCA_044440125.1. GTDB lineage: Bacteria > Planctomycetota > Phycisphaerae > Sedimentisphaerales > Sedimentisphaeraceae > JBITAJ01. The sequence continues at coordinate 187,821 of JBITAJ010000012.1, forward strand.
AAGTCAGTATACAATAGCGGTGTTATAGAGGTTGTCAAAGGCGGTAAGAAGATGCTTTTGAATTTTAATTAAAGTTTCCAAAATAAGGATGGAGGTGAAAAATGACATAACTTAGTTTTGTGAAAGGTGCGGTTCGTTTAAAAGTAGTAATGATTTATTGTTTTAAGTGAGGTTAGAGTAATGAAAAAAATTGTTATCTCTGTAATGTTGATGTTTGTTATTACTTTATTGGTGAATGCTGATATTGTTGATGACCGAAGTGATGATGTGTTGTCGGGATACATAAACGATCCATGGCCAGACCCGAATTCTACAACAGACGGTGAAAAGCTCTGGGGCAGAGCCGGGTATGCATTGGCGTGTCTGTATATGAATACTGATACTGCAAAAGCCAATGACTACATCGATTGGATTCATGACAATTATAATGTGGCCACAGGTACGGATATTGGTTTTGACAGTTATTTCAAGATGCCTATGCTCTGGCGTTTGTATCTGGATCCAACAACAAATGCAAGGCTGACATCTACGAGTATTGACGACATAGAAGAAATGATGTGGAGATGGGTTTACAGCAGGAGTACTGTTGCCGATGCACAGGACAGTGTTTGGCGGATTCAGGATAGTGAAAATCATGATGCCGTGCAAAAATCCTGTTATCTCCTGGCATGTCAGGCTTTGATTGATGCCGGTTCACCTTATGGCCCGAGTGTTACTTTGGATGATGGCAATACTCTTCAAGAACATTATGATGCCTGGGTAAAATACTGGTTTGAATATTTCCGCCAGCGTGTCAGAGATGGTTTGTCTTGTGAGATAGCTTCTCCGGGTTATGCAAAATATACCTTAGCGTGTTACTATAATATATATGATCTTACTGATAATACTGCGCTTGCATATATGGCTGAAGATATGCTGACGGTTTACTGGGCCGATGCCGCAAGTGATTTTCTGCCTGCGACAGGTCTGCGTGGTGGGGCTGAGACAAGGGCGTACAAAGACGCTTTGAGTAATGGCAGTGATTCGGTTCAGGATCTGGTATATTGTTATGACTGGCATGATAATGTGCCTGATAATGTCCATCCTTATCTGCTTACGTCTATAGCTTCTTCATATCGTAATCCTGCGATTGTAGACCTTATTGCTTCTGACAGAACTAAAGAACCTTATATCCACACCACGCGTCGTTTTGGTCGCGGAGGTAATTGGGTAAACAACGAATACACTGTTACATTTGATACCGATCAGGCATCCAATATGTCTCGTCAGACTTATGTCGATCGGGACTACGTTATGGGTACTCTGTCGCTTGATACTTCTGATGGGTATATCGCTCTTGTCGATCAGAACCGCATGATGGGAGTATTTTTTGCTGCAGATGCTGATGACCGAATTGCCATTCATGGTAAAGGTACTTATGACAGCGGGCGAACCGGTATGACCGAAATTCACGGTGTTTGCGGCGATCAGTGCATGATTGTTGCTCGTGACAGCGGGGCGTATAATAGTGACGGCACAAGAATTTTCCTCTCTGACGGCGAGCTTGAAGATAATATTGTATCTGATTCGGGTTGGATATTTACCAAGACAGGTCCTTACGGAGCAGACGGCAGGTATTTTGTTCCTGACGATAACTCTGCTGACAAAAGCCGTGAAAATAATTTACTGCTTGGAACCAGTACTTCAAGCTTCAGCGGTACAGAACCTGCAATAACCGCAGCCAATACCGGTTATGACAGTACGGGCAGCGCACTGGATTTTGATGGTACTGACGATCTTGCTTATTCTTCGAAAGGTTGGGCGGGGCACGATTCTGTTGAGATAGACCTTTATTTCAATGCTGATGTTGACAATCTTGGTACTCAGCTTCTTGTCAATGCTATAAGCACATGGCAGGTTGCGATCAATTATGATGATGTCTCTTTCACTGTATGGACTGATCTTTCTGCACGTACGCTTTCTATTGCCGATGTCGTTTCTACAGGCACATGGCAGCATCTCGTTGCAAGCATTGATGCCAGCGGTAATATGAGTCTGGCTGTTGATACCAGTTCCACAAGTGGCAGCGGTGATACTCTTAAACAGCAGTCAAAAGATATCGTTCTTGGTAATAAACCCGGGACTACCAGATGGCTTAACGGTAAACTCGATGCAGTTGAGATTTCTGTGCCGAGCAGCAGTGAAGTGCTTTCATGTTGGCAGATGGACAGTGAAGAGTGCCGTGATGTTTATTGCGGTATAAAGATTGCCAATGGTTCCTATACTTCCACGGCGGTAGCGGCAGGTGTGATGCTTGATCTTTCTGATATGTGGTCCCCGATTATTGTTCAGATGGGACTTGCTGAAGATTATGCGAGCTATACAGCGTTCAAAAATTCCGTAAAGGCTAACTATGTCGATTATTCAAGCGGCAGGGTTGAGTATTTTTCTGAGAATTATGATAAGTATCGTTTCTGGTCAAACAGTACTACACTGCCGCAGATTAATGATGCTGATGTTGAGCTCAATCCTACAAAGACATATGATGGTCCGTATCTGTCAGCTTATCACGGCAGTGATGTCGTAACTATCAGTCATCCCGATGCAAGTGATCTTACTATTGACATGAACTATCATTCAAGTCCGGCGTGGGATGATTACAAGACCGTTGCTTTGTGGCATATGGACATTAGTGTAAGCGGTGAAGTTATTGATGATGATCTCGAAAATTCAGGAAGAAATAACGATCTTCCTCTGACAGGCGCATCTATTACGACAGGTGATGGCGGTTATTTCGATGAGGCGTTGAGCTTTGATGGTGTTAATGACGAAGCCTCTGTTACCGGAGCATGGATCGGTGCAGAAGAATTCCAGGCGGATATGTGGATATATCCTACAGATGGAGACGGTTCAAATATTGTACTGCAAGCCAGAAATGTATGGTCTATTGGTATTGGAAACGGCAAGCTTTCTCTGACAACATGGAACAGCAACAGCACTGCTACTGCATTGGCATGGTCAACGAATATTACTTACAATACGTGGCATCGTGTTATTGCTTCCTGTGATGCCGATGGTAATCGCAAACTGACATTGGATGGTGTAACTATAACTGATAATGCCGGTGCAGGATTGGTTACAGATTCTGCTGCGATTGATATGGGCAATAAACCTGGATATTCACGTTATTATGATGGCAAGATTGATGATGTGAAGATAACGGTTCCCCAGATTACTGCTGCTGATGATACGCCCGCAGAATTTGCTGATGATGGTATTACCATTGGTTTGTGGCATTTTGATACTTACTATACTGATGGTGATGTTTATTATCCTGATGATGACAGCGAAAATTCCGGACGTGACAATGATGTTCATGAATACAGCAGTGCTGCTTCATATATAAGTCAGGTCTCTGGTGGTTTTGACGGGACTGGTTACGGCTTGCAGTTGGATTATTCTGCAACAGACATATATATGCTTCTGGCCGATAATTGGCCTGCTGCTGCCGACACTTTCATGTATCAGGGTTGGATAAAGCTCGGATCAGGTGATGGCGGTTATCTTGCTCATATTTATGATCAGGTATGGCTGCATTGCTACGAAAGCACGGGCCAGATTACTTTCCAGGTTGATCCTGACACAACCGACAGCACTGACACGGTGAGTATAACAGCGGATATCAGTTCAACTACGGATTGGCAGTTTATAGAAGCCATTTATGATGGTGATCAGATCATTCTTAAAACCGAGGTGGAAACCGTTGTTTCTGCCGGAACCGGTGTGATAGTTCCTGATCGCTGCAATGTTTATATAGGCAGTCGAAAAAACAAAAATCGTTTTGTAGGATGTATGGATGAAGTAAAACTTTCTGCACCTTAATAAATGATTTCAATAATGAAAGAAGCTGGGCTTAGTTCAAACTTAAGCTCAGCTTCCTTTCGTCTATGGCAATATTAAGCTTAAAGTCTGTTTATTTGGGTAATTATAGCTACAGTTGTCTCTTAAAGATCTGTTTTTGGCCGAATTGTGCTTGTTGTTATAGCTACAATATGCTATATTGAAAATAAATAAGGACTTTGTTATGAATGACACAATGACTGAAAATCACAGAACCGAGAGCTCCCGCGACAGAATTGCCAACTATATCCGCGGAAAGATACATTCAAAAGAGTTTGCGCCCGGAGATAAATTACCTACTACCCGTGAACTTGCTCAGGCGGCAAGCGTGAGTGGTCATACCGTGCGGCTTGCCATGAGCAGGCTTGAGGATGAAGGGCTTGTATATTCCGCAAGAGGCAGCGGAACTTTTGTTTGTGAGGAGGCAGTAATTGAAAATGGTGATGATACGAACCTGAAGTCAGTTGCCATCATGGGTGTATTGAGCGATGATCAGGAACTTCCTGACCGCTACAGATATGAAACGAGCGCTGGTTATATGGAGCAATTAGAGGCTGACGGCTTGATAGCCCAGCTATTTCCTAATTATTACCGGAAATTACCTGCCGCTCAATTAACTAAAACAATGATCAAAATGGGATGCTGCGGCGTAATATGGTCGGGACCTACAGAAGCTGAACGCAAAAAGATTGAAGAGATAATTGCTGCCCGGATGCCGGTCGTAATAACTTATAGAGCTGATGTGACCGACTGGTTGCCGATGGTAGCCGCGGACTTTGTCTATGGCGGTTATAAAGCGGGATGTTATCTGAAATCTAAAGGTTGCAGAAGGGTATTTGCAATAGGTTACGATATATGTTCCAATCATCATCCTAACACCATGCAGAGCGGTTTACCGAATGGTTTGATTAACGGTCTAAGCGAGGGCTTGGGGCTTGATATTTTAGATAATGAGAATATAAGCAGAGATATAATATCAGGTTATGAAAAGTCTTCGAGTGAGATGATATTTCATATTTTGAATAATCTTGAACCGGAAATGGGTGTGGTTTTCTCCAATTCTTACCATTTTCGTAATTTTTTAAGGGATTTTGGCTCTGTTGCAAAGCAAATTTTAGCCTCAATTCCGTTTGTTATTATCGGAAATACAACGATTATCCGGAAAATAAGTCCATTTGCTCAGGAAATGAACTTTCCGGTTATTGGTGATCCATTTGAAGAAATAGCCAGGGTAGCCGTGCAAAAACTTGTGAATATTGCCGGCGGTAAACTTGAAAATACCAAAACTTTGCTGAAACCGTATTTTGAGATGTTTTGGGATATCGAAGCTGCTAAGGGTAATGATTGATTTTAAGGAGATATAAAAATGAAAAAAAGAGCTTTTACATTAATCGAATTATTGGTTGTTATATCTATCATTGCGATACTAATGGCAATAATGATGCCCGCTTTGAAAAGAGTAAAGGAGCAGGCTACCGGTGTAGTTTGCAGATCTCATTTTAAAGATATTGGTGTTATGTTGAATTTATATATGCAAGATAATGAAGGTTGTATGGTTTCTAATCGCTATCACGCCAGTGGTACAGCTTCTGGTACCGGACGCTGGACAACCAGACTTGGGCAATATTATAATGCAAATGACAAAGATGTGGTAGGTCATGGCAGATATAACACTGAAATATTTCATTGTCCGATAGAGTGGAGAAAAAGAGAGAAGACTGGTACTGTGGGATATGCAGTTAATGGCGGTTTTTACTATGAAATAAACGGTCTTATTTCTAACGGTGGTGATAACGATAATGTTATTCAAAGTAAATTTGAAAAATCGCTTACATGGAAAAATGCATCAACTCTTCCTCTATTTCATGATAATAACAGTGATGTACCTGAGTTTATGTTTAGTACAAGAAAGCTAATGTATCCTTCCCAAAATCTCGCTAAGTACGGTTGGAATCTTGGTAGTCCCAGAAATCCCAATATAGATACCTTTGGACCTGCGGCAAATCACGGTAGAGGTATCAATTATCTGTTTGGCGATAATCATGTAGATATGACTTTATGGCCCTACGAGAATACAATGAGTAATCCTGAGCCTCAAGAATATTATTATAAATACTGGCACCCTCTACACGATTTGAGTATAAAATCTCATGAAGATGCGAAGCCATTATAAAGTATAAGCAAAATTCGACTGTGTTTTTTTATTTTTTTCAAAGGAGATTTTTTATGAAAAAGCTAACGGTTTTATTGACGATTGTATTTGCCGGCGTTTCTCTGGCGAATTATCAATCACCTTATTTTGATGATACTGACACCACTGGTTTGTGGCACATGCAGTATATTGATGGTGGTGATATCAAGGATGACAACAGTGCTGATCTTGCCAGAGAGGCAAATATAGATCTTGCCGGCGGTACTACTGTGGTTAGTCCTGTCGATGAGGGTATAGGTTATCCGGCGGGTAATTCAGCATTCGCTAATTGTATGCATCTTGATGGTGTTGATGATAATGCCTTGATAATGAATACAGGTATTGAATTTGATCTTAATGATGTCTGCTTTGAGGGTTGGTTCAAGGCTGATGCCGCTACCGACGGTACTGTCTTGCTCGATCGTTGGGGACAGCTTGTTATATGGGCACAGTCAACTAAGATCAGTGTGTACGCCTGGGACAGTTTAGGTGTTGTTAATACTGGTATTAATGCAAATTATTCTACATCAGGTGCAGTGCCGACAGATTGGACTCATTTTGCAGTTGAGATCCTCAACGATGAACTTAAGGTATATATAAATGGTGTTGAGTCTGTAACGGCTGCTGTGACCGGCGGCCTTGTAGCAGAACCAAGCAAAGGGGCAACTTATATCGGACGTAGATATAATGGGGCCAATTTGTTTGCCGGTTATGTTGACGAATACCGTATTTCAAAGGCAAGTGTTCTTCCTTCAGACGGTGTTCAAACTGATAAAATTGCCGGGTTTGAGGCCATATGGCACTTGGACGAACTGGCTGATCCGATAGAGACAGGCTTGGCTTATGAAGTGACGCCCGATGACGATAGTGCAAATTCAGGCCGCAACAATGATATTACACTTAAGGATGCGGATGTGGATGTTGCAGTTGCAAGCGGCACCGGTCCGGCAGTAGTAGACCCTGTTGTCGAGGGAATTGGCTATCCTTACGGGATTTCGTCATTTGCCAATTGCATGAAGTTTGATGGTGTTGATGATAATTTAGCCATATCAAATTCTACTGTTAATGTTGATCTTGAAAATTTTGCGATTGAATGCTGGGTAAAACCTGATGAAAGCATTACATCTCTTACAGGCGGCGGCAATAGTCTTCAATATGTTTTTGATCGCTGGGGCGAAGTATGCATTCGTTTTGATCATTTAGATATTGGTGGTGCAGGTGAGAGATTCAGATATACTGCAATGATATGGGACAATGAGCTGGCAGATGAATATATCTATGGTTATTGTGATACTCTTGGTATGAATCCTACTGCCTGGGCTCACTTGAAATTAGTTGGTTATCAAGGACAGCAGCGTTTCTATATCAATGGAGTGCTTGTAGGAACAAGCGAGTTTAGTATAACTTCTACTACAAGGGTTTCTACTCGTGTAGGAGCAAGGTATAATCCTCAGGATTATTTCTTTGGCTATATTGATGAGGTTAGTATTGGTCAGGCTGTTTATGTTGCGCCTGAGTGGACAGTTCCTCATATTGATTTACTTGGTGAAGTGTCTGCTCTTTGGCATTTTGACGAATTTGCCGATCCTAATACTTCCGGTACTACAGATGAACTCTTGCTTGATGATGATAGTGCCAATCCCGGTCGTGATGCGGATCTTAAGCTGTACAGCATAAATTCGGTTGTCGGTGCCGGTGATGGAGACGGGCCTACTTTGGTTGACCCCGATGTTGAGGGGATCGGTTATCCGATGGGTGATTCTGCGTTTGGCAACTGTGCTTTCTTTGATGATCCTGTATTGGTGGAAGCTGATTCTTTCAGGGCTCCGATAGATGATGTTGTATTTGACTCTTCGAATGTGTCAATACAGTTCTGGCTCAGACCGGCAGAAGGTTTGCTTGAGTTTACTCCGGACCAGGATACTTTCTATTATATTTTCGATCGCTGGAGTCAGATAGTTTTCAGATTCATTCAGAAAACAAGCGGTGATTATCAGGTGCAGGCAATTGTCTGGGATGCAAATGGTTCTGCAGGCTACCTGACTGCTGCTTACAGTTCTTTGGGTATTGATTCAAGTGACTGGGTTCACGTGGAATTCGAGAATTATCAGGGTGCGGCAGCTCTTTATGTCAATGGAAGTTTGGCAGACAGCTCGGCACTGGCAACGCCGGGGCTTGGCAGTCCGAATAAAAGCAGTTTATACATTGGTTCGAGATACAGTCCGCAGGAATGGTTCTGGGGATATATGGACGAAATGATGATAAGTCAGGTTGTGGGAAATATTCCTTGCGGCGCATGGGATTATCTTGATGGTGATCTTTCTCAGGACTGCGTTGTGAATCTGCTTGATTATGCTATGCTTGCTGACGAGTGGCTTGCTGACTATACGATAGACGGTTCGGGCAGTGATAATTATCCGGTTCTTACAGAGGATTTCTGGCCGTTACCCGGTAACTACAATATTCCTCGTGCAACGGTTACTCCTGCAATTGACGGTACTATCGCTACGGGTGAGTGGGAAGACGCCAGAACTATTGAAATGATCTATCCTACACTCACAGAAGCTCCGAACACCGGTACTTTGAGACCTGGTACATCGGAACCCGATAACAATGCTGATTTCAGTCTTTGGTGGTATGTAAAGTGGGATGATAATTATCTCTATGTTCTCGGTGTAACGTATGATGATATTTACAACTCTGCGGCAGGTCAGGATGAGCCTCAGCTTTGTTTCAACTATCTGAATAATCAGAGCGCGGGATACCTCACGGAAGCATTCATATGGAATCTTGCTGTTGACGGCACTATAAACACCAATGGCGGACCAGCTCCAACCAGTTCCGATCTTTCCGGTCAGCTCAATAGTGGTTTGTTCGGAGACAGCTATGTACTTGAGGCGAGATTCGCCTGGAGCGATCTTGAAGTTGGAACTACCGGTTACAGCCCTGTTGCCGGTGATATTCATGGTTTCGGTCTTGCATGTCAGGATCATGATGCCGGCGGTACCCGTGAACACTTCCTGCTTGATTTCGGCAGTGGTGCGATTGCTATGGATGATCTTTCAACATGGAATACGGTAACGCTTGTTGAAGAAATGCCTCTGTTAGAAGCGGGCACATCAATTGCTGACTTGAATCTTGACGCTTTTGTTGACCCAATTGATCTCAAAGCAATGGCCGCAGATTGGCTCAATTGCAGTGATCCTATGGATGCATCATGTGTTGACGCACGTTGATACTGAATAATAATTTAATCAAGGCAGCCGTCTTAGAGGCGGTTGCCTTTTTCCTTTGACTGTATAAGAGGTAAGATATGAGATTCAAGCTTAATATATTATTCTTATGTTTGATGGCTTCTTTTGCCGCAGCTTTAACTGACTCTGAATTAAATGCGTTTAGAGATGGTTTTGAGTCGAGAAGAGACGGTATGCTTTCCAGGCAGGTCTCAAGTCCTTATCCGGGGATTGACAGCTATGTATGGAATAAACAGGATTTTGCGCTTGCCGCCTTATACCTCAATACTCAATTACCAGAGGCTAATCAAGCGATAATAGATGCTTGCGATTATCTTAAAGCCAATCCAACTGAGTATGATGTGGATTTTCACTGGAAAGGCAATCTCTTTTACAGGATATATAAATATTTCTATCACGACAGTGAATATTTTCCCGGCAGATTGACGACTGAGGCAGAGGCGGCCATATGTGACATATTCTGGAACTGGGCAAAGTATAAGTCAGTCCTTTCAGACACTGATTATTCTCAATACCTGAGCTGGACTTGTTGGGGCAGTGAAAATCATGATGCGATGAGGAAGACAACCAGTTATAGTGCAGCAGATATATTGAAAGATGTTCCCGCTTACCAAAATTTATTGTTTGATGATGGACATACTGCACTGGAGCATTATAACGGATGGAACAGTTATTTTAAGGAATATTTGAGAGAGAGGGCAAAGAAGGGTTTGCTTGTTGAGATTGCTTCTAACGGTTATGCCAAATATACTATTCAGGGTTGGTACAATTTTTATGATTTTGCGCCTGATACTGAGCTGAGAAAACTTGCCGGGATGACTCTTGATCTTTGGTGGGCGGATTGGGCACAGGATCAGATCAACGGTGTACGCGGCGGAGGTAAGTCGAGGATTTATCAGGACGGGGATAAATATGCCAATGATGACAGTGCATACAGTATGTGCTGGTACTATTTTGATATTGGGATTGCCAACAGCAAGCATCCGGGTGTGATGTGTCTTGCTACAAGCGGTTATCGAATCCCTCTTGTCGTTATGGATATTGCTCTTGATATTAACGGCAGGGGTGTTTATGAGACGTATTCGAGACGTCCGGGATTGAAGCTGTTACCGCAGCCACAGAATCCTGCACCTGAAACGTATTATTTAGACCCTTATTTTGGAGGCATTCTACGATATACTTATGTTACACCCGAATATGTGATCGGTACCTGTATGATGGGAAACAGACCTGCTGACGAATGGACCGCTATAAGCAGTCAGAATCGATGGCATGGTGTGATATTCAGTAAACATAAGGATGCGAGAATATTGCCGCAATGCGAAGGTATACCTCTGGATTACGGCAAGACATACAATCAGCAATGGTCCGTGCAGAATAAATCGACGCTTATTACACAAAAGATAAGGACGAGCGAACATACCGGTGATATGCGGGTTTATTTTTCCGGCGGTTCGTATATGACGCTGATTGAAGAGGGCGGCTGGATATTTGCCGACCTTACAGATTCCTTTGCCGCAGTTCGACCGGCTTGGGGCGGCTATCTTTGGGATGACGCTAACTGGATACGCTGCAATGATGAGTATTCACCTGTTATTATTGAAGCAGCGAGAGCAAACGAATTCAGCAGTTTCAACTCTTTCAAGCAGACATTGCTTGCCAAGACGATAACGATCAATAATGGCGTGCTGACATACGAGGGACTGAAGGATTCGGGAGTGTTTACTTTTTATACAACCACAACGCAATTACCCCAAATTGATGGAGTGGCAATAGACTTGCAGCCGGATAAAACATTTGATGGTCCCTTTGTGAATGAAGATTTCGCATCTGGTGTTGTGAGTATAGATAAGGATTCAAGATCTCTTGTGCTTGATTTTGATCAGGCTTTGAGCGGCAGTTGCGGGCAGTGGGGATATTTTGAATCTGACATCAACTTTGATTGTGTTGTAGATATGCTTGATATCAGGATGATGATTGAACAGTGGCTTGATGATAAGTATTTTGAAAGTTCAGGAAGTGATAATTACCCTGATTTAGAGCAGCAGAATTGGCCTTTGCCTGGTAACTATAATGTGCCTTCGGCTGATGTTGTTCCTGTAATCGATGGAGTTGTTTCAACGGGTGAATGGACTGATGCGAGGGTTATTGAAATGGTTTATCCTTCGCTTATTACTGTACCTAATACCGGAACATTGTATTCAGGTTCGGTAGCTCCAGATAACGCGGAAGATTTTAGTTTGTATTGGTATATTAAATGGGATAGTATGAACTTGTATATGCTTGGCGTTGTATATGATGATATCATTGATTCGCAAGACACGCCGGTTTTTTGTTTTAATCCGATGAATAATCCTTCAGCGGCTTTCCCGGGTGATATGTTTTTGTGGGTTCTTTCTACTGCTGGTAATATTATTCCGTTTTATACTGCCGGGCCAACGGACTCTGCTTTAGCAGGTACTATAGCCGGCGGGCATTATATTCTGGAGGCAAAATTCCGGTGGAGTGATTTTGGTATAGCCGGATATAACGCTCAAATAGGTGATGTGCATGGCTTTGGACTGGCTTGTCAGGATTTTGATGCAGGCGGTGTTAAAGAACATTATTTTCTCGATTTTGGTTCAGGCGTTTCGAATGTTGCTGATGCAGGTACATGGAATACTATAACACTTGTTGATGAATTGCCTGTGAGCGATAAAGGGATGTATGCATCCGATACCAATGATGACTTGAAGGTCGATCTGAATGATTATTCTATGATAGCTGAGCAGTGGCTTGATTGCAGCAGCCCTGTTGTAGAAGGTTGTGTTAATGCTTTGGATTAAGATTTATGTTGAAAACTTCTGGAATACAAATCAGGGACCCGTTTATAGTTAAAGATGATTCCTGTTTTAAGTGTTATATGTATGGAACTACAGATACCAATTGCTGGGGCGGCCCTGGAATTGGTTTTGATTTTTATGTAAGCAGTGATCTTGAAAACTGGGACGGCCCGTTCCCGGCATTTCGTCCTGACGATAAATTTTGGGGTAAAGAAAATTTTTGGGCTCCCGAGGTTCATAGATACAAAGACAAATATTATATGTTCGCAACTTTTAAGAATGAAAATTCTTGCAGGGGTACGGCAATACTTGTCTCCGAGTCTCTCGATAAGCCTTTTATTGAACACAGTAAGGGTGCGGTAACGCCGGATGACTGGGAGTGTCTCGATGGTACTTTATTTGTTGATGATAATGATAAGCCCTGGATTATCTTTTGCCACGAATGGCAGCAGATATATGACGGTACGATATGTGCAGCGCCTTTAGCTGACGATCTTATCAGAATTTCAGGTGAGCCGACAACTCTTTTCTCAGCATCTCAAAGCGGCTGGGCTCATGAGTATAAATGGCAAGGCAAAAAAGGATACATTACAGACGGGCCTTGCCTGTTTAAGCATGATGGGAAGTTGATTATGTTGTGGTCGAGTTTTGTTGATGATCTTTATGCTATTGGTATAGCAATTTCTGAAAGTGGTAATATTGAAGGCCCCTGGGAACACATTGCTGAGCCTGTTTATCTTGGTGGCGGTCATTGTATGATATTCGAAGATTTCAGTGGTAGAAGGGTGCTTACTTTCCATCAGCCTAATGACACTCCTGATGAAAGAGCGGTTTTTCTCGATTTTGAAAAAATATTTAACCAAGTTTTTTGTTAAAACCAGTAAGGATAGTTATTATGAAGAAAATGTTTTTGAGTTGTATGTTTTTGATATTCACGGCCAGTCTTTTTGCCGTTGAAGGAAAGCTTCTTGATTTTTGGGATGAGGCTCCGCGTTTGTTCAATTCGGTTGCCGATGAACATGATGTTGACAGAGATATGGATAAACGGAATGAGTTTAATTATAAACCTGCAGCTTTTTCTTGTGACAGAAGTGATTTTAAGGTTGGTGATTTCAGTGTTGTCTACACAGTTGCTAAGTCTGCTCATAAGCCTGTATTTGGTTTTTCAAGCAGTCTCTGGGGACAGACCTGGAAGCTTAATAAAAATATGTCGCTCAAGTTTTTTGTTAAAGTAAGCGGCGAGAAAACTTTCGATAAGTGGGATGTTGTTTTTGTTGATGAAACGGGCAAAAAGGCTGTAGGGACTATTGAAGGTGTTGGTTTTGAAAAGTGGCAGAAAGTTTCATTGAAGCTTTCAGTATTAAAACCGGAAGATGGTTTCAATTGGAACTCGGTTAAGTTATGTCAGTTTAAAGGTGCTTTTTCCGCTGATAGTAAAGTCTGGTTTGATGGAGTAAGATTTGAAACTGCTAACGGGAATATTATTGGTGTTACGGATAAGCATCTTTCACAGTGGATGAATGAGGCTGAAGATACCCGCGAAATTCGTATCGATAAAGCGATGTCAGATACGGCAAGGAAAGATGCTTTTGCTGTTGTAAGTGCGTTTGCGAAGATGTATCTGAACCAGGATCTTGACGCAGCGAATAAAGCATTGGTTGAGGAGCTTAAAAAGAGTGATGAAGGCAATGCCTGGAGCCTGCTGCATACACCCCTTTACTGCCGTTTCTATTATAATTTTTCAAATAGAGTCGGAAAGTATCCGGGGCGTATGACTCCTGAAACAGAAAAATTATTACTCGAAACTCTTTGGGAACGTACTGTTGCCAAGAATGATATTGCCTGGGCAAGGCAGAGTACATGGTGGATGGACGGCAGTGAGAATCACGATCTAAATGCTAAGGCATGTAATTTGGTAACCAGCCGTATTTTTATGAATGAGCCGGAATACAAAGATCGTATTTATCCTGATTATGGTTATGGCGGTGCTTATCATTATGGTCATGCCGGTTATTACGGCACAGGTGTTGATCCGGATCGACACGGCGGCGGCAGGGCGGAGCTTGCTGACGGAAAACAGTATAATGCTGCAGATCATTACGAGGCGTGGCTTGCTTATATCAAAGAATATTTTTCAGAAAGAGCTCGCCGCGGATTCTATCTCGAAAGAGCAGCTCCCGGCTATACACATCATACTTTTAATTTTGTTGAACTTGCCTATACCTATAGCGGTGATAAAGAGCTTGAAGGCATAATTGATGATTTTATGGATGTCTTTTGGGCTGATTGTGCACAGGAATCCATAGGCACGATAAGGGGCGGCCCTAAAACACGCCATCATTATAAGGTCGGCAGTGCTACTGATGGAGTTCATGGATTTGTGGAATTCCAGCTTGGAGGACCGGGCAACGGAGCCTGCTGGTGGTATTACAATATGATAAACGATTATCGTTTACCGGCGGTAGTGTGGGCGATGTCGATAGACAGACAGGGTATGGGATGCTTTGAGTATAAGTCTCGCGGAATTGGTGAAGAACAGAATATCTGGCCTCGCCCGCTCGGTCAAGAGCGTGCAATGCTTTGTGATACGGATTCTCGCTTCCTGAAATATTCTTATATTACACCTGACTATATCCTGAGTACCCAGATGGATCATCCCGCAGCGGTCCATAGTCATCTCAGTGTTGCAGGTCGATGGCACGGAATGGTATTTGGTGAGTCTGATGCGGCAAGAATTGTGCCTATTGGATTACCTTCGGTTGATGCCAAGACTAAAAAGAAATCACAGGTCGATATGGAAATGATGTATAAGACGGCTCAGTATAAAAATACTCTCATTGTTCAACAGTCGCGTAATTATAACGTTGTTCACCCTACATGGTATCCATCATATTACGGTCGTCACGAAAAACCGATGGGCGTGTGGCTTGGTAATGATTGGGACAAGCTTGTGGAGAAGAGCGGCTGGATATTTGTGCAGAAGGGCAACGCTTATGCTGCTGTTCGCGTGGTACTCTGGGATGAAGAATATGAGAAGCAAAAGAAAGAGAAGCAAGCTGAGGGTAATCAGAAATTTTTCCATGGAACCAATGATGATCCAACAGTTAAGCTGAGCGAAGACTGTTATTCATGGAACGAAGCTCATACCATTATAGAGTTCAAGAATATATTCAGCCCGGTAATAATCGAAGCAGGCAGAAAGGCTGATTATTCTTCGCTCGAAGATTTTATGGCCGATGTGCTTGATAATCCGATCGCACTTTATAAAACGGTCGTCCCCGGCTTCGATATTCTTGTCTATACCGGTTGCGGTAAAGATGCTCCGGAAATTGAATTTAACGGCGCTAACAATGCTATCACTACTTTCAACAGGGAATATATTGACTACAGTTACCCAATGACATTTGATAGTCCGTTTATTAAATCACCGTACAAGAGCGGAATTATTGATTTCAGTTTTGACGGTATGAATAAGCAAAATATCTTTAAGTTCAAAAGATAAACAGGTTTATTTCTATATGAAAAAGGCTCGCTGTTTGATTTCAGCGAGCCTTTTTTAATTTTACGAGCCAAGTGGGAATTTCTTTATGTCTTTGAATTCCCGTGGATATTTCGACGGTGTGTTTTTGATCTTTGTTGCTTCGATTAGTCTGCATTCACTTTGCTGCTGATCCGGCAGTTGGTAAGGCAGGTCCCTGATGTTGCCCATCCCGAGTATCTCGAGAGCTCTCTTTCCAGCGGGCATTTCCTCTGCTATTCGAGGGCCTTTCCATGTGAGAAACTTTCCGCCCTTGCGAAGGAAGGGCACCGTAAGCTCTGCAATCATTTCGAGTTTGCCAACCGCTCTCGTTACCGTAAAATCAAATTTCTGCCAGTAATCTTCTTCAGTTGCCAGTTCCTCAGCCCTGTCCTGAATTATATCAATGTTGTCAAGGCCAAGCTGCTCAACGACAAGATTCTGGAAATCAGTCTTCTTTCCCGTTGCTTCAACAGAGGTGAAATTCCAGTTCGGGAAAGCGATGGCAAGCGGAAGTACCGGGAAGCCTGCGCCTGAGCCTATATCTATGAGGAAAGGCATGGAGCCGCTTTTCTCTTCGTATGCTTTCATGAGATCAAAGGCAGCGAGGCTGTCAATGAAATGTTTGGTCATTATCTGATCAGGCTCTACGATTCTCGTGAGATTACATTTGAGGTTTTCTGTTATAAGCAGCCGGCTTAATTTTTCAAACTGGTCTTTTTGATTTTGAGAAAGCTGGTCGTATGCTTTTTGAATGTCATTCATATATTATTTTTCAGATTCCGTTTTTTCGGATTGTGTTATTATTGGTTTTCGTATCCATTTGTTTTTACGGTTTTTCATGCTGCTCAGAAGGCTGTACATTGCAAAACCGCAGAAAGATACGACAAGCGATATGGACAGCGATACAAATATCATCGCTATTATACCGACACACCAGATGAGTGTTACGACGGGTTTTTGACCTTTAAAGATAAGGTTCAGCAAGTGGGGATACTTGATTCTGCTTATCATCAATATTCCCAGTCCGATAGCTATTAATGGAAGAGTGTATGATACTGTTACTTCGAATACTTGAGACAATATTGAATCTGGTCCCGGGTTTAGGAACAGTCGCTGCTGGAAAACGATAAGACTTGTGAGTACGCCTGCCGCAGCCGGAGATGGTATTCCGACAAAATACATATGTGCACTCTCATCTTCTTCATTCTCAACATTGAATCTTGCGAGTCTTATTGCGGTACAGGCAAGATATATCGCCGCTGAGAACCAGATGAATCTAAAGAACAGACTTTCACCCATTGCCGGAAGTGTTACGGCATTTTCAAATTCGTGTTTCAGAAACTGCCACATCAAAAATGCCGGTGCTATACCGAAACTTACAATATCGCTTAGGCTGTCAAGCTGACCGCCGAAGCTTGATGTCGTCTGGCTCATTCTTGCCACGCGGCCGTCAAGCACATCCATTATCATCGCGATGAAAATCATAAGGCCGGCAAGACCGAGGTTTGTGAATTCCAGATCATGCAAACGGAACATCGGCTCGCCATCCTGAAATCCCTTGCTCGCAAGGCACATTGATGCGAAACCGAAAACGCAATTCAGCAAAGTGATCAAAGAAGGCAATACCGCAATATATTTGAGGCGTTTCTTTCTCACCTTACGTAAAAAACGCCGGCGGTTCGAGGAGCCTGTTGATATTGCTTTGCTTTTTGATTTTTCTTGCATACAGTTTTATCCCTCAAGATCAAATTCGATCAGTTTGTTTAATCCTGCTCTTACTTTGTCGCCAGGTTTTACGAGACACTTGAAATTGTCACCGGCAGGCATGTAAATCTCTGTGCAGGAGCCGAATTTTATCATGCCGAATTTCTGGCCGCATTCAAACTCATCACCTTCCATTGCATCACATACAATTCGTCTGGCGATAGCACCACTGACCTGCCTGATTATCAATTTGTATCCAGGTTCATTTAGCATGCGGACAGTAACTTCGTTTGCCTCGTTTACTTTTGCGCAATCGGCATCAAGAGCATTGATGAATTTACCCGGCTTATATGTTATGTTCTCTACAACACACTTGGCAGGCATTCGGTTGACATGCACATTGAATACACTCAGGAATATACTTATCCTGAATGCTTTGCCCCCCTCGAATCTTTCATCATCTACAACTTCCGCCACGGTTATCTTGCCGTCAGCCGGTGAAATAAGAAAGTCATTTCCTGTCGGCACTTTTCGCGGAGGGTCGCGGAAGAAAGACAGTTCCCATATAAATATTATTGCGGCGATAGAAAACAATGTCCACATTACAGGCTGGGGCATATATTTTTTCAGACAAAATATAATGATCATCAGCACTATTGTAATTAGCGGATAAACCACTACCTGCGGAAAGCCATATTTAGTTATAGGTATCATATGTTTCAATTATCCGTAAAGGTCAATCAGTCATCATTCTTAAGTACGCTCATGAAGGCATCCTGTGGAATATTAACAGAAGCAATACTCTTCATACGCTTCTTTCCTTCCTTCTGCTTCTTGAGCACTTTCATCTTACGCGTGATATCTCCGCCGTATAATTTTGCGGTAACATCCTTACGGTACGCCTTGATTGTTTCACGCGCAATTACTTTTCCGCCTATCGCTACTTGCAGAGGCACTTCGAATTGCTGACGCGGTATCGCTTTTCTCAGTCTGGTTATGAGTTTACGTCCGCGTGGTTCGGCGTTGCTCCTGTGAACGATGATCGAGAGGGCATCGACCGGTACCTTGTTAACAAGAATGTCGATTCTCACCAGGTCACTTGCTCTATAGCCGCTAATCTCGTAATCCATGGTGGCATAGCCCCTTGTTGCACCTTTAAGTATGTCATAGAAATCATAAACTATCTCGGCAAGCGGAGCATCGAATTCCATCATTACCCTTGTCTGGCTGATGTAATCGGTTTTAACGAGTTTACATCGTCTTTGCTCTGCAAGCTGCATCACCGTACCTATAAAGTCTTTCGGTATGATTATCTCAAGTTTTATGAAGGGTTCACGAAGCTCTTCTATGGTAGATCGGTCGGGCATTTGTGATGGTGAGTCGACTTTTATTACCTCGCCATCGGTAGTCAACACCTCATAGCTTACACTTGGTGCTGTCTGCAATACGCCGATATCGTTTTCTCTCTCAAGCCTCTCCTGAATGATTTCCATATGGAGCAGACCTAAGAAGCCGCATCTAAATCCGAATCCCAGAGCCGGTGAGTTTTGAGGTATATAGGTAAAGCTTGAATCATTGAGAGCAAGCTTCTCAAACGCTGCCCTCATTTTAGGGTAATCAGAAGAGTCGGTCGGGTAAAAATCTGAGAATACCATCTGCATTGGAGGCTGGTAACCCGGCAATGGATCAGGTGCAGGATGTACGGCATCTGTTATGGTATCTCCGATATTCACATCAGCGATACTCTTGATATTTGCTATTAGATAACCAACTTCGCCGGAGCTGAGAGTGTCAACCTCCGTCATAGAAGGTTTGAATTTTCCGAGTTCTGTTATGACATATGAGCTTTTTTCGCCCATAAACTCTATCTTTTGTCCCTTCTGGAGGGAACCGGAGAACATACGGATATAACATATAACACCGCGATAGCCGTCAAAGTGGCTGTCAAAAACCAGTGCCCTTGTAGGCTCATCGTTTCTGTCCTTAGGAGCGGGGAGCTTTTCGATGATTGCCTCAAGTAGTTGTTCCATTCCAACGCCGCTTTTAGCACTGACTTTATGGCAGTCTTCGCCTGGTATGCCTAAGACATGCTCTATTTCCTCGGCTACAACATCAGGTTGTGCCGCGGGGAGATCTACTTTATTTAGCACAGGCAATAATTCAAGGTTGGCATCAACTGCAAGATAAGCATTGGCAACTGTTTGCGCTTCTACTCCCTGAGCCGCATCAACTACCAGAAGAGCACCTTCGCATGCAGTCAGCGCTCTGGATACTTCATAACTGAAATCCACGTGGCCGGGAGTGTCGATAAGGTTCAGCATGTATTTCTGGCCCTTATACTCTGTCTCCATCGTTACCGCGGAGGCCTTGATGGTGATTCCACGTTCACGTTCAAGTTCCATGCTGTCCAGAAGCTGCTCATGGAATTCTCTCTCCGTCACAGCTCCAGTAATAAGCATGAGTCTGTCGGCTATAGTACTCTTGCCGTGGTCAATATGTGCCACGATTGAGAAATTTCGTATAAATTCTGTTTTCATATATGTTTATGGTAAATTAATCTAAATCGAAAACATCGGCAAAAAACAAATGCCGATGCAAATATTATCCATACTCATTATCATTGTAATGAAATACAAACGCAAAGTCGCAATTATACCATAACCTTATCCGTTGTCAAAAGGGATTATCAGGCAAACCGGTATCATAGGTATTTATTGATAATTCAGAAATTGTGTAACCATTCACGGTGTGTTACAAAATTTACATTTTCATGTATTATTTGCCCGAAGGGCTTAAAAACAATAGCCCGCGGCAACGCCGTGGGAATAGATGGTATCGCATATTCTTCCCCTCCCTCCTGTTTTCAGCTTGGCTGAAAACAGGAGGGAGGGGGCTCGGTTTTCCAATTATCCAGGGGCGATGCCCCAGGCTATATTATGTAGCCTCTTCGAGGCATAAAACAGTAGTATTTGTGAATGCTTACGAAATTGTGGACAGAGTATTTTTCTTTTGAGTTAAGTAAATAATCTATAGAATATACTTGTATCTATCTGTATATAATCAACTTAAATTTAAGAATCCAAGCCGGCCTTATAATTTTCTTCTTGTGCATACATATAAGCAGCTTGTAGCTAGCAAAGCGAATGTTGAAGGTTCAGGAACAGTATCAGGTGTTGGCAGATGACCTGTCACAGATATATCCGTTATTGGTAAGGTTGGATCTGCCGCCAAAAAGCCCGAATTGCAAATGGTGTTGGTGATTTCATCGCCTGCGTTGCCGTCTTTTGCGTAAAAATCGCCCCATACAGGGCTGCGATAGCTGTCAAATTTCAATGTTAAAGCTGTCCCTGCCGTATCATCGAATTTGATTCCGTAAATGTCTCCCGGCATGTAAGGGTTTCCCGGACCTGGTGTAAAAGAACCGATTTCTATTGATGATCCGGGGCTTTCTATGTTGAATATGTCAGATACATCAAAATTGATTGAAGTCTCAAGTATAAAATGGCTGACATTGCCCCTGTAAACATTGAGTGTATATTCGTAATGCCATACACCATCCACTGTCTTTGAGACATTCCATTCCAATGTCGCCGGAGTCCAGTTATCTATTCCGGTTCCATCTATCCATACCCCTGTTCCTTCCATTTGTCCTGTAACTGCCGATAAAACCCCATAGCCGGCAATTACGCTGGACGCCGATAATAGCAATAAAATATAACCGCACTTCATATTGCCACCGCTTCCTTTCTCC
Organism: Sedimentisphaeraceae bacterium JB056; assembly: GCA_044440125.1. GTDB lineage: Bacteria > Planctomycetota > Phycisphaerae > Sedimentisphaerales > Sedimentisphaeraceae > JBITAJ01. Next base: position 208,942 of record JBITAJ010000012.1, read on the forward strand.
CAAAATAATAATATATTTTAGTGCTTTCTGATGTCAGAAAGCCCCTCCATTTGCGGGAACTGTCAAGATGTACGTATTTAAACTACTAAACAGTATGTCCTGGTGCTTAGATAACTTTAAACATCAGACTTGCTTTTATGCGGAGATTTAGATGCAATGCTAAGAAGATTTGTTAAGTAAACAACCCCTATCTACTCCTCTATTTCCTACAGGAAATTCATTATACCATACGGTTGCCTGTAATCAAAACTTTTTTGTGCTGACATGGTCTATATTGTGAATTTTGTTTGATTTTGTATTATGAAACTATTTTGAACGCAAAACTTTACCGAACTTGTTATATTTTAAAAGCATTGTGACGTATATAAATGGTGTTTTAATTTTAAGGAATTTGAAAATGGCTCAAACATCTCGTGAGGTTGTTAGAAAAACGCTTAAATTTGACTGTCCGGATCGCATTGCACGGCATACCTGGGTGTTGCCGTGGGCGACTGATAATTATAAAGAAGATATAAAGAGGCTTGCGACTGAATATCCCGATGATATTGTGACTGCGCCTAATGTCTACAATAAGTCATCTATAGTAAAGGGCGATCCCTATGAAATAGGTGTGTATATAGATGAGTGGGGCTGTGAATTTGAAAATATACATAAAGGGATAATCGGCGAGGTTAAAAAGCCTGCTATCGAAGACCCTAAAGACCTTCCAGGTCTGCATTGCCCCTATGATATATTGCCGGAAAATAAGGAGCAGGCAAAGAAGAAAGTTAATGATTTTTGCGCATCAACAGATAAATTTGTTATGGCAGGCTGTTGCCCGAGACCATGGGAAAGGCTGCAGTTTCTTCGCGGCACAGTCAATGCCATGATGGATATAATGATGCCTGATAGCGGTGTGAAGGAGCTTATAAATGAAATCCACAAATTTTACATGGCAGAGCTTGAATTTTGGGTAGATACCGATGTCGATGCCTTGATGTTTATGGATGACTGGGGTTCACAGACGAGCCTGCTTATTCCACCGCCGCTCTGGGAAGATATATTCAAGCCTCTATATAAGGATTATTGTGATATCGCACATAAGAACGGCAAATTCATAATGATGCATAGTGATGGCTGTATTACCGCTATATATCCTCATTTGATAGAAATAGGCGTTGATGCTGTTAATTCGCAGCTTTTCTGCATGGATATGGATGAGCTTGCTAAGATTGCCAAGGGGAAGATAACTTTCTGGGGTGAGATTGACAGGCAGCATGTAATGCCTTCGGACAATGTGCAGGATGCGATAGATGCGGTTGATAAAGTTGCTTCATTTCTTTACCAACCATCTGGCGGAGTTATAGCTCAATTTGAGGTTGGCCCCGGAACTAATATCGAGAACGCCTTTGCAGTACACAGAAGATGGCAGCAGATCGCTGAAAATAAATAATTCTCCTGTTAACTTAAGTCTATTCACACCCTTTTGCCTTTTACTATTGAAAGTGAAACGGCAAAGGGGTGTTTTATTTGGTTGTTGGTTTCTTTTTTGTCATTTTATGTTATTCCATCCTTTAAGACATTAAACAAGCGTATATCCTGTAACTATTTTCTTTTTTATTCTTTACTTATCAATTGGATTTGAGTATAAAAGTAATTAACTCATATTGCGGTCTTGTACCGTCTGATGCATATATAGCCGATAGTTTGAAAGGAATGGTAATGGAGAGTTTTCTTGAGTGGTTAAAGGAATTTGGCAAGCCTGAAATAATTTGGTTTATAATCGGCCTTCTTCTGGTCATCCTCGAATTTGCCGTACCCGGCCTGATTGTCATATATTTTGGACTTGGCGCGATTTTAACTGCAATTTTATGTGTCATCTTCAATATCTCGATTAATGTCCAGATCATCTTTTTTGTCCTGTTTTCCATTGCCTCACTTCTATTGACAAGACGATACCTCAAAAATATCTTTATCGGCACAAATCGTGCGACTGATGATGGTATAGATACTGAAAATGAGTATGTGGGCAAAAAAGCTATCGTTGTCGTGCCTATCGATGCCGGCGGTGAAGGCAAGATCGATTTTCAGGGTTCACACTGGAAAGCCACAAGTAAAGAATCCATAGAAGAGGGTTGCCGTGTTGTCATAACAGGTCACTGTAACCTCACTATGAGCGTAGAGAGAGAAAAATAAGAGTAGGAAAGGCCTTTCAGCAAAGTCGTGAGGTCATTGAAATAAAATTATTGGTATCATAGGAGATCATATTATGTTGTTAGCGGCAATAAATGCCTGGACAGTGATTCTGATTATCATAGTCCTTTTTGTTGTAGTGGCGTTCTTTAAGACGCTTACCATCGTACCTCAGAAACATGCTTATATCATCGAAAGGCTTGGAAAATATTCCGATTCACTTTCGGCCGGATTGCATATACTTGTTCCTTTCATTGATAAGGTGGCCTACAAGCATACAATGAAGGAGCAGGCAATCGATGTTCCGCCGCAATCTTGTATTACGATGGATAATATTACCGTTGAAGTTGACGGTGTGTTGTATCTGCGCGTTATTGATCCTGCAAAGGCATCTTACGGCATCGATAATTATCTCTTTGCTTCAATTCAGCTTGCACAGACAACTATGCGAAGTGTTATCGGTAAGCTTGAGCTTGATAAGACGTTTGTTGAGCGTGAGACGATAAACAGTGTTATCGTTGATGCTGTTGACAAGGCCTCGGATCCTTGGGGTGTTAAGGTTACTCGTTATGAGGTGAAGAATATATCTCCTCCTCAGACTATTCGTGATGCGATGGAGAAGCAGATGAGAGCAGAACGTGAGAAGCGTGCTCTAATTGCCGAGTCTGAAGGTCAGCGACAAGCTAAGATCAACCGTGCTCAGGGTCTTAAGCAGGAAGCTATCGCAAAGAGTGAAGGTGAGAAGATGAAGCGTGTTAATGAGGCAGACGGTCGTGCCGCGGAAATCGAAAGAGTGGCTACTGCTACTGCTCAGGGTATTCGTGAGATTTCTAAAGCTATCAATGAGCCGGGTGGTAAAGATGCTGTTAACCTCAGAATTGCTGAGCAGTATATAACTGAGTTTGGTAACCTTGCAAAAGAGAATAACACTATGATTATTCCGAGTGATCTGGCCGATGTCGCAGGCTTTATAAAGACTGCTGCATCAGTAATAAAGCTGAACGATCCGCAATCCGCTAAATCTGTTGACTCGAAGCCAACACACAAGCATATGTCAGAATGAGGATTTAGGTTAGTTTTTAATTAGTATTTTCAGGAGGTCTTTATGAATTATTCAGAAACAACTTTTTCAGCTACTTTTGTTATATTATTCGCTTTATTTGCGGTAATATGGATAATTTCGACATGGAAGATATTTGAAAAAGCAGGCGAACCGGGTTGGGCATGCATTGTACCTTTCTATAACCTTTGGGTATGGTGTAAAGTGGCAGGTTTACCTGGCTGGGCATTTATCGGTTTTTTAATACCTTATGTAAGCGCTGTTATGGGCCTTATAGTGACGATATTGATGGCTAAGAATTTTGGCAAAGGCATTGGATTTATGCTTGGTCTGATCTTTCTGCCGTTTATATTCTTTCTGATATTGGCATTTGGTGATAGTGAATACACCGGCGGGCTTCCTCAGAGTCAGCCTTATCAGCCACAGGATCAATTCTAATTTGAATTCTATTTATGATTTACATAAAGGGGTGTTCCGTAATGGTGCATCCCTTTTTTATTTTTTTGAGAGATTAGTTTCTTTTCCGTCTCATCAATACCATTATGCTTCCCAAGGCGAATACTCCTATAGTAGCAGGTTCGGGAACAACGTAATAAGAATCATTTGCGTATGTCGGATCAGGTGAACCTAAATTAGTGCCATTATTGTTGGCGAAATCTTCGATGCATTCGTACCTAAAGGTTTCACCATTAAGATTGCTCACACGATATATGCAGTTGTTTATTGCAAAGAATCCATCATGCTCATATTCAGGCTGCGTTCCTATTAATACAAAATTGCGATTGTTGATTACATCGTCGATAGTTTTGTATTGCCATATTTTACCGTCACGAAGTCCAATTCGATATATACCTGGACCGAAAGTGAACCATTCAGCAGCAATAAAATCGGGTTCATCACCTCTAAGTAGACGTAAGTTGGTATTATCCATGAAATCTTTAGGAGAATTATATGAATAAAGGTACCCCGCACTGGTTGTACGATAAACTTTACCGTCAAAATAGAACCAGCCGTCATCTGAATATGTACTTGAAGGCGCCGGTTGGAAATAACTTTGCGTATCATTCGCAAAGTTTTCCATACTGTCGTAAGTAATTATATTTCCGCCGTTTGTGATGCGATAAACAACCGCATTTTTGTACGCAACGGCACCGCACAGGGCTGATGCCAGGCCTAAAACGAGGCATAACCCGACCGCAATACTTTTGGCCATAGTTATACTCCAATAAAATGACACAAAAATCCACACTTTATGTTCCGCACTACCAGAGTAGCACTTTTGTGGTGAAATGTCAACTAAATACTGAACTATAAAAAAACAGCAAGATGATGTTTTTCTGCCTAAAAGTATATTCGGCTATGTTATTTCTGTTTTAGGAATCTGTTGTGAAGTTGTTTATGTAATGAAAGAAAACTGTGTTGGCAAAATATATTTTGTGGTGTTTTATTTCTCTACCGGTTGCTTTTCGAGGAAGGCGTCTATTCTATTTTTGACGTTCTCTTTGATATTGTCATACCAGAATGCATAATCATAGCGGTGGTAAACCTGTTTTGGCCAGCGTCCCATATTAACAAGGTCGATTTTTTCTGATTTCGGCGTTTGGATATCTGTGGCTATCAATGCGCCGGTATCGGTATTGATGTAGGCTCCTGCAAAATTATCAATTGTTTCGATAAGCTCGCCTGTAGCATCATTGAAAAACCTTGCCTTGATATCATTGTCTCTGGTCGCCGGCGTAGAATCTGTTTTCCAGTTCAGCGGGTTGATTGCTACAGCACCATCAAGCAGTACCGGTGAACCGGCGGCCTCGGGGCCTTGAGTATTGAATGTTATTATTACACCCGTATCAGTCTCACCACTGGCAAGCTTTATCCATGGGTATGTTTTCAGATCTTTCTTTGTTACTGAAAAACCTATCGGATACGCGGCTATCATGCGTTTCTGAAGCTCTGGGTTGTTGAGTCGCTTGCGAAGAAGTTCTATCACAACCATGCTTCCCTGACTGTGGCCGGCAATAATGAACGGTCTGCCGTTGTTGAGATTTTTGATATAATAGTCGAAAGCTCTTTCCACATCACCATAACCGGTTTGGAATAGTGGGTCGATAAATGCATTGCGTCCGCCGTTATTGGGCTCCATGCTTTGAGTCGCAGCAGTCTGCTGACGATAAAATGGAGCAAACAGGTTTGCGTGCGGCGAATATACACCTGCCTGAGCAGTGAGCAGTCCTTTGGCATTTGCGCGAAGTGCAGGGTTGTTTGTATCCATATTCTGCGGCTCTTTGCCTACGTAAATCGTTGGATACACATAAAATACATCGACTGCCTTTTCTATTGTTTCAGGCTTGGCAACCCATGATGAATCAGCATTGTAATCCGGTGCTGCCGGAGTTTCTAACGTATTATTAGCCTCTTTTTTGACATCATCACAACCGCTCATAATAAAAATCCCCGCTACAATAATAAACAATCTGAAAATCTTCATTCCAATAACCCTTTCTTTGCAATTATTAAATTCATAACATTTAATATCAAAACATTATCATACCAAATTAAACCACCATTGCAACATTATTGGTAAAGCCTGCGCGTTTGTGTTTTTTTTTATAGGCATAAGGCAGGAGGCAATAGGTCAGTTGTCAGTAATCAGTGATAAATAGTGAGTGATTTGGTAAGTTGTTGGAGAAGAATGGTTTATGGTATTAAAAGTATGAAACGTGTGAAGGGTGCTAAAGGATAAAGTGGGATTTTTTTTATTTTTTAGAATTGGCGGTAGTCTTTGGGTGATTTTGTGCGAAAATGCAAGCAACCTGCACACTTGGTTTGTCTTGAATAGCAAGATAGTATAACTTTTTTTGCCCCGAATTTAACCAAAACTGGTCTCAAATGCGTCCAAACGCGCGCTTTTTGCTCTTTTTTCAACGATTTTTGATCAATTTCAGGGTAAAAAAGGGGAAAGTCTCACGTGACCGGGAAAGGATTAACGCAAAGACGCTAAGGAGTATATTTTAACCATGAAGGGAAGAAGATATTGAAGGTTGATAATTTATAGTTTTGGAAATTTTCCGTTTCATAATTGTTGGTGAAGATTGTTTGCAGTGGGGGATTTCTTTCTTGTATAATTCTCATCGGAGAATATTATAGTTTAGTATGATTACGGTAATAAAACTTTTGGCAGCTTTGATAATCTTGACTATACACTGGTAGATATCGTTGTAAGTTATTGTAAATGAGGGGGGGTAGTGATTAAAAAAAGAAACCTTTTCTACAGAGCATCTCTGACCTCTTTAACTCTCTCTCAGAAAAATAATAAATAGGCTTTTGATCTTATGGGTACTATGTAAATTATGAACATGATGCGGAATGGTTATTAATTTAAACAAGAATATATTGTTATTAATCGTTAGTGTATTAACTATTATTGCTGTTGTTTTTAGTTTGGCCGGATTCGCTGACCAGGCAGAAGCAGTTAAAGCTCAACGAGATGTTTTGCTTGTCTCAGTACTGAACTTACTGATATTGGTTTTTAACATTCAACGGGGAAAAATGGCGTTTAAAGTTATTAGTGGCGTTCTGGTCTTAATAAATCTATTATTGATAGTTTATGGAATATTTACTATATAGATTTGTCAAGGTGTATAAGGCAATGAATTTTGGCCGTGAGGTCAGCTATGAGTATACAACGGGCGGAAGACGCAGCAAGCTGACATGGCTAGATGGCTTCTATGTTACCTATGGATACGATGCTTATGGTAGACTCAATGCTGTTTACAATAGCAACAGCAGCGTACTTTGGTCGTGCAGCTATGATGCCGCCGGTCGCCGTACTCAAACAACGGGTGTATATGGGCTGACAACCACCTATGATTATGAGGATGTATCAAGTACCGTTGAAGATGAACGGGAAATTTATCTTGATGGGCTGAGTGGATATTCGGGTGTGAGATTTTTTGGAAATCTTGACTCTTTAGTTGATCATGGTGGGCTTGATGATCCAGAAAGTATTAGGGATATCAATCGTGGTGCAAGGGATGCCGCAAGAGATATTTTAACTATAGGTGGGATATTAAGAAGATCGATAGGTTATTGAGAGGTATATGATGAAAAAAGTTATAATATTATTATTTTTGTCAGTGATTTTTATTATATTGACTATTGGATTTAAGTTTGTATATCATCCAATTCTACTTTTAGTTGGCTTTCTAACTGGAATAATAAACATCTATTTCTCCATTAGATTGCTTGTGAAAAAAAACGACAATAAAAGAGCTATATTGTTATCAGTAGCGGCTGTTTTATGGGGAGTTGTCTGTCTGTTTGGTATATTGTCAGTAAGCAGAAGTGGCGTAAGATTTGTGTTGAAGAAATACATACTTGATACTTATGATCAGGAACGTATATATTTTGTTTTTGAAGATTATATTAAGAGAGATTGTGGTGGATATGTGAATCTATCTGATAACTGGCGAAGTGTTCTTTCTAAAAGGGATTGGTATGTTAGGCCAAGCACATTTAATCTTTCTGAAAAAGGTCGTTCATGGATTACATTAAACAAAGGTCTCATAGGGAAAAATATTAATGAATTGCCTGATGATATAGTTCTGTTTTTTGAGATGGATGACGGGAATTTGGCTATTGCTTCTAAAGAAGATTTTTTATCACAAGATTGGGAATCAGATCAGGGGCGACTTATTATACTTGCAAACGGCAGAAGCTCTAAATATTATAAATTAAGAGGTGGTTTTCAGTTTTTTAATACAGAAACGCAGAAAGTTGGCTATAAAGCATTAAAGTGGGAATGATGGTAAATAGTTTGGTGGAACGTCGGGGACGACGTTCCCTACGGTACCGTTCCCTATCATATATGATATACACCTGTTATGATGTGTGCAGAACATTGTGGACGAATTGTTATTAATTTTGTATAATCTTGCGATTGATATTATTAAAACAGGTTTTTTGATGAGTTACAGCGACGACTGGTTATACGAAAAGAATAAGGACAATTCTGCGAGATATATTCTTGGTCAGAAAGGCTTGCGGCCATTGGTTTGTGTTGGTATCAATCCCAGCACTGCCGTGCCGAACGATCTCGACCGTACCTTGACTAATGTGAGGCGTTTTTCGCAAATACACGGCTATGACGGCTGGTTGATGCTCAATGTTTATCCGCAGCGTTCGACCGATCCCAACGGTCTTGACAGTGATATCAACAGTAAAGAGCATACATTGAATGTGAAATATATCGCTGAATATCTGGCGAAATATAAATCCGTTGATGTATGGGGAGCCTGGGGTACGTTGATTGAGAAGCGGAAGTATCTTCCTGAGGTTCTCAGGGATATTGTTGATGCGATTGATCGCAAAGGTGTGAGGTGGGTGCGAATTGGCAAGCTGAGCAAGAAAGGCCATCCTCATCATCCCCTGTATCTTTCGCACAAATCAACAGTTGAGCATTTTGATATAGATAACTACTTGGAAAGTTTTTCCTGAATTATTTCAGTTGCTGAATAAAGTAAAACAGGGGTACCCGGGGTGTGGGTATCCCTGTTTAAAAGGGGAAAAGGGATATTAATAAAGAATCTGTTTATCTGAAAACAGATTCAAATTTTTCTTTTATTTCATCTTTGTCGAGCTGCCATGCAATAACGACAAATGCCGTCTTATCAAGCCTGCCGCAGCTTTCACCTCTGAGTATCTCGCCAGCAACTACTTCAAAATATTGGCTGCCATTGCCGAAATCGATATTGCCTTTGAGTCTGAGCAGTTTTTCTCCAAGCTCCTCAATAAGAGCCAGAAGTGCATCTTCATCAACGCTTGCCTGTTCATTGAAGGAGAGCGAGAATATCGGCTCCGGTGCGCATTCAAGTGCATCGCCGTCACGCAGCGTATGCTTAATCTGATCAAGGAAATCAGGGTCAAAGTCTCCTTTTTCTGCCGTGATTATGTCTGCCTGCTGATTGTAGTCAGCGGCTACAGCCTTAAGTCTCTCCACCTCATCGTTGCTGACAAGGTCAGTTTTATTTATTATAACGCAGTCGGCCCAGCGGAGCTGAGAAGTAACCGGTTTGAAGTAGGGGGCTGTTTTGGTGAAATTTACAGCATCAAGGATGCATAAATTGGCCTTCATCTTAAATTTACCCTTTAAGTGAGGCTCCTTGATAAAACTTTCGATGTCGCGTGTCTCGGCTATCCCGGTTGCTTCAATAATGAGCAGATCCGGTTTAACATTTTCCGAGATGTCGGTAAGATATTTCACAAAATCTGTCTTCGTGCAAATACAGAAGATGCTTCCTCTGTTTATTTCGTACTTCGGATAGTTTCCCGGTTCAACAAGCTTGCCGTCAACTCCAACTGTACCAAATTCATTGATTATCAGAGCAACGTTCTTATCTTTTACCCACTCTGTTTTCAAGAGTGCGTTAAGAGTGGTCGTTTTTCCTGAACCGAGATATCCTGTGAATGTTATTACCGGTATTGCCATAGTTTTATAAACGGCGGCAGGTATAAGACCGGCCGCCGTATCCATTAATGATTATTTCTTTGCGTCGAGTTTTTTCTGGATGTATTCCACCAGCTCATCTTTCGGGGGAATTCTTGAGATGAAAGATACTTCGCCGTCTATGCAGATTGTCGGAATATTCTTTACGCCCAAGGCACCCATGATTCCAAGCCCGTCTTTGGTCTTGATCTTGTGTTCATGCCACTCTATCTTGTCGCCGAAATCAGCTTCTACGGCTTTAACCGCGTCAACCATGTACTGGCATGGTGCACAGGCCTCTGAGTCAAGAGTGATTATGTTGAGTATGACTTTGTCAGGGTTGGTGTAATCAGGCAGCTGCACATCTTCGCCGGCAGCGGCTTCAACTTCCATGTTTCTCGCTATATCTCTCTGATACTCATCCTGAACAATCTTGGTTACTGCCGCAAGGTTGGCTTGGGGAGTAGCGTAAGGAAGGTCGCAACCTGGAGCAAGTACGAAGCCCTTCTCGCCGCCAAGGTCAAGACATCTCAGTGCGTCTTTCTGTGCCTCAAGCTCTGTTCCAAGCAGTAGAACTGTAGTAAGCTGCAGATTGCCGCCAAAGCTTATACCTCTCTTGAGACATTCATCACGAACGAAATCGAGCGGTATATTTTCGTCGATAGATACGTTGTCAGGTTTACACTCACACATAGCAACGATGTTCTGCTGTGCATGACCGCAAACAAAGAACGAGCCTGCAGCTCCTTCATTTCTGATATACTCGAAAAGGTCTGTCGCTGCCGGTGAAACGAACTGCTCGAACTGAGCTGGGCCGATCTGGCTTGTCATCGGGTCAACAACAGCTACAACATCGCATCCTGCCTCTATGTAGTATTTACTCATCGCCTTGCCGACTTCGTTGCAGAAATCAATAAGTTTGAGTACATAATCAGGGTCTTCAAACATTTTCATGAAGATGTCTGTTCCCTGAAGGTGAAGTGCGAGAGTGAAAGGGCCGGTTATAGTAGCGTAAAGAGCTACATCAGGATTGGCCTTCCTTATAGCTTTTGCGGCGTCAAGAACCGTTTTGATTCTGCCTTCATCAGGTCCTGGAATCTTGATTTCATCGAGAGTCTTGCCGCTTACAAGCGGGTGGCCGCAGACGGCAGGAGGGTTGTCGGCTGAGTATTTTACATCGCAGCCAAGTACTTCCGCTTCTATCTGGAGGTCGAAAGTTACCGGTATTCCATCCGGATCATACTTCTCTATGGCCAACTGTGCACCATTAGCGATGTTTTCGGCTGATTTGAAATAAGTTTCCGCATCTATACCGAGAAGTGATGCCGCATGACTTCCTACGAAAGGAACCCATGGAACTCTGTCTACTTCCTGACACTTAATTGCGTTCAATACTCTTTGCTTACCTGTCATTTTTTAACCCTTTTTTGCTTCCTGTAATAAACTAATATATTATTTCTATACTACTTAAGGTGACAAGTATACGGCGTAATCTTCCGTAATTCTTTAATGATACGACTGAAAATTAACACTATCTTGCTAAAAAAACACCTTTGGGGTAACCGCTCACGATATTTCACAAAATTTATGATTTTACGTATTAGTTGCCCGCAACTATATTAAGGAGCAGGCGGGTATTAGCATCGTGGATTACATAACCAACGTGCGAATAGAAGTTGCGAAAAATCTGCTCGTATTAAATGACTATTAAACAGGGGACAGTGGGGCTGTTGAAAAAGCTCTGTTTTGCCCGCTGAACTGCATCTATTTTTTGTTTTCGTTTTTGGTATCATATCTCTGTATCTCTGCGCACTGCTCGTCTGAGACCATGCATTTGCTTGACTTCGCTGTGGGCGAAACGGGGTTATGTTTCTTTTATCTCTTTTAATAATAGGTATTTATGTTTGAGGAAACGGGTAACTGTCCCCTGTTTGGGAAGAGATTGAGAAAAAATGGTCTGCTTTGGCTGGACTCGATGGCTTGCTTTTTATTTTTCTGGTGATACAATAAGTTCAGGTGAGCCGAATTGTTTAATTTCTTTAGCGGCTTAATGGAGAAATGGTGATTTATTATATACATTTACAATTAATTAACAGGGGAGTTCTATGAGCTTAACGCTTTTTGTTATTGTACTTACGGCTTCTTTCGTAATTGTAAGAATTGGTGCGATAGCATTCCAGCTTACAGGCCTTGAGTGGTCACTGGCGAAATTTCAGGCGTTATCCTGTTTCAGTGGTACCGGATTTACTACTCGTGAGTCTGAGCTGGTGACCGGTAACCCTCAAAGACGAAAAATTGCCACGGTGCTTATGGTTTTGGGTAATGCGGGAATAGTAACTCTTATCGGTACTTTTGCCAATGCCCTCAATACTGAGAGGTCTATGTGGAAGACTGTCTCGGATAGTATTCTGCCTTTTGCAATACCAGATTTTCTTGTGCCGTGGATAAATCTTATAACTATATTGATACCTGCGTATCTAATCTATAAGCTCTTTACTAACAGGCTTTTCCTGAGAAAGCTTACGAATTCGCTGAGAAAGAGGATTCATAGAAACTTCTTTACCTCGGTGACGATTGAAGAGCTGGTCGTTATAACCGGCGGCTATGGAGTGGCGAGAATAGAGGTAGATAATAAGAGCCAGGTGATAAACAAGACTCTTGCTGAGTCACATTTAAGAGAAAATGATATAACCGTACTTGCTATATCCAGAGGAGAAGAGACAATCTCCAATCCTCCGGCAAGCACAAAAATACTTGAAGGCGATGAGTTGATCTCATTCGGAAACCTCGAGAATTTACGAAATTATACCTAAGAGTTTTGCTAACAATGTTTTATGGAGAAAGTTTTGACCGAATATCCCGAAATATACCAATGGATAATACTGCCGTTTCTGATTTTTCTTTCAAGAGTTGCCGATGTGTCGCTGGGTACGATACGTGTTATTTTCATATCCAGAGGAATGAAGTATCTTGCGCCGGTAATTGGATTTTTTGAGATATTTGTGTGGCTGCTTGCAATTGGGCAGGTAATGCAGAATCTTTCAAGTCCTGTTTGTTATTTAGCTTATGCATTAGGGTTTTCGGCAGGTAATTATATAGGTATAAGGATAGCGGAAAAGCTGTCTTTAGGCAAGGTATTGGTGAGGGTAGTTACTCAACGCAATGCATCGGAGCTGATGAAGGCAATGAGCGAAAGTGGATACGGAGTGACAACAGTTGATGGTCAAGGTGCTTACGGGCCTGTTAAAATAATCTTTACTATAATTCCAAGAAAGAAACAGCAGCATGTATTTCAACTGGTTCAGGATAACAATCCGAGGGCTTTCTGTACAATTGAAGAGATTGGAAATACTTATGATGGTACGTTTCCTATAAATCAGAGCAGGTTTTCGTTCAATTTTCGTCCGGCAAGAAAAAGTAAATAGTGAAAAATGTGCCGTTTTGGGATTCTGTATTTTATAATATTTGTTTTTCTTTTAAGAGAGGGAGACCGCTTAAAATCTTGGTTTTGCGCCTGTATGGCTTGTTTTTGGAAACAATAGTTTTTGAAACGTATAAAAGTTTCTTGTAAGAAACTTTACAGCAAGAAAGATTCTTGTTATAAAAGGGGGTTCATATGCAAGGTGTACTCTTGTGACCGCTTAATTTCATCTATAGTTAATTATTTTCTCCCATAATCTGCGACAGTTATGATTTTAAGCGCTGAGTCACAATCATAATATATTTAATAGTAAGAATTTGAACAAAACCAAGACGAAAATAGAAAGGGAATCATGACGAAGAAATTCTTATCAGTAGTAATTTTAATACTTGCAAGCCAGTTGAGCTTTGGTCTTGAAACTAATGGAACCGATTCTGAGTCGGCATTTGACAGTATCTCGTTTGGCACAGGTGAGCCTGATGCTTCATGGGATGAGCAGGTTGTACCAATGACAATTGGTAATTTCAAAATTGGCGGAGCTCTTCGCTGGAATTATGTATACAAGAGCTGGGATCATGAATATGAAGAAGGTGGAGAGGTTGACCTTGATACAATCAGAGTTGACATAAATCTCATAGATGCCAAGCCTTTTATAGGTTCATTCCAGTATCGTTATTATCGCACACCGCGTGCCGATCCTTCGCATTTTTATCACATGCTGCATCACGGCTGGTTGGGTTATGAGTTTGACAATGAAGATACCGTAAAAGTTGGTGTCCATCAGGTGCCGTTCGGAATCCTTCCTTACGCTTCACATAACTGGTTCTTCCAGCTTCCTTACTATGTAGGTCTTGAAGATGACTATGACCTCGGTATCAAATACACTAAGAAAGATGGTGACGTAACACAGGATTTTGCTTATTATTATGGTGATGAAGGAAGTTACTATGGTATGAGTGAGGATTCCGCGAGATATTCATACGATGTGGTATCGGATGACAGTTATGTAGATTCTGACAATACCGAAAGAAATCAGATTAACTACCGTATTGCCAAGCTTTTCAAGCATGATGATGATAATTCTACTGAATTGGGATTTTCAGCGCAATGGTCGCAGATTCATAATTCAAAAACAAGCGATGACGGCAGTCACTATGCATTAGGTGCCCATATTGATGGTAATTATGGTGATTACAACCTTAAAGCAGAAGCCATAAGGTATGAATATTCAATGGAAAACCCTGACGGTGTCAGAAATGATATTGTTGTAATGGGTGCATATGATTTCCCGTACAATGTTGCTGCTAAGGGTACAATGCTTGTAGCTGGTCTTAGCAAAGACATTGAAGTTGAGTGGGGAAAAATCAAGAAAATTACAGTTTACAATGATTACAGTGTATTGCTGAAAGACGAGGGTGATTTCGGAAGTTCTCAGCAGAATGTGCTTGGTATGTCGTTTGGAATTGGAAGATTCTTTACCTATATCGACCTTGCAATGGGACGTAATCAACCATGGATAGGTCCGGGCTGGACAAGCGATCTTGCAGAGGGACCAAGCGATTCATGGCATACACGCTTTAATATAAATGTTGGGTATTATTTCTAATAGCTGCATTAATCCAAGGCGAGAATAAAAACACTTTAAGGAACTCTGTATGGATCAGATAAAAGTAGAAAATCTGTATAAGATCTTTGGTAAAAACCCGCAGCAGGCGTATAAGCTTGTGCAGAAGGGTGTATCCAAAGATGAAATACTCAAGAAAACAGGCTGCACTATAGGTGTGAACAATGCCTCTTTTAATGTGAAAAAAGGTGAGTTCTTTGTGATAATGGGCCTATCGGGAAGTGGTAAATCTACTCTTGTGAGATGTATCAACAGACTGATAGAGCCTACAAGGGGTGATGTTGTAATCGATGACCAGAACGTTACGAAACTAAACAGCAAGGATCTCCGTGAGCTGCGCAAAAGAAAGATATCAATGGTCTTTCAGCATTTCGGGCTTCTTCCTCATCGCAATGTTTTGGAAAATGTGGTCTTCGGTCTTGAAATTCAGGGTATAAGCAGAAGCGAGCGGTATGAAAAAGCAGAAAATGCCATACAGCTTGTAGGGCTTGACGGCTATCAGAAAAGTGCGGTATCAAACCTCAGCGGCGGTATGCAGCAGAGGGTTGGTCTGGCAAGGGCTATAGCTGCCGATACTGAATTGATATTGATGGATGAGGCCTTCAGTGCTTTGGATCCTCTGATCAGGACCAATATGCAGGATGAACTGCTTGAGCTTCAGTCAAGAATGCATAAGACGATACTTTTCATTACTCATGATCTTGACGAGGCGCTTAAGCTTGGCGACAGGATTGCTATAATGAAGGACGGTCTTATAGAGCAGATTGATACTCCTGAACAGATATTGATTTCGCCGGCTTCTCAATATATCGAGAATTTTGTTGAGAATGTCGACCGCTCAAAAATAATAACAGCCGGTACCATCATGCACAGGCCTGATGTTGTCGCGACCCACAAGGATGGACCTAAGTCTGCCTTGAGACATATGAGACAATCCGGACTCTCGACACTTTATGTTGTTGATGCTCAGCGAGCTCTTGCCGGTTACATAAAGATTGATGATGCTGTTGAGGCATCTAAGAATCACGTAACTTCACTTGAGCCGATATTGAACAAGGATGTGCCTACTACGTCCGCGGATACACCTCTGATAGATTTGCTCAATATTGCCAGCGAGACGACACGTCCTATTGTTGTTACTAATGATAGCGATCATATAAAAGGTATTGTTACCCGTACCGGCATTCTTGCTGCCTTAGCGGGGGAAAGTTTGGAAAATGAAAATTGATCTTCATATAGGTGAGTCATTTGAAACATTCATAAACTGGCTAACTGACAATTTTGCCGTTTTCTTTGATGCTATAAGTGATGGAGTTAAAAACCTTATTGAGCTTCTTGAAAACGGGCTTGCTGCTCCCAGTCCTTTGGTAATGATACTGATACTTGCTGCAGTTGCCTGGTATGCAAACGGCTGGAAAAAGTGGGGCTTCCCACTGTTCAGCATTATAGGTTTCCTCATTGTTTATTCGATGGGACTTTGGGAATATCTTATACAGACAATGGCTCTTGTATTTGTGTCGACCTTTATTGCGCTTCTGATAGGCGTGCCGCTTGGTATCGTTTCGGGCAGAAACAAGAAGGCCAACGCCATTATAAGGCCTTGCCTCGACTTCATGCAGACTATGCCTGCTTTTGTTTATCTGATTCCTGCGGTTCTGTTTTTTCAGCTTGGTAAGGTGCCGGGGGTTATGGCGACTGTGATATTCGCGATGCCTCCTGCTGTAAGGCTTACAAGTCTGGGGCTTCTTCAAGTACCAGATGAGGTAATGGAAGCGAGTGTCTCGTATGGTTCGACTACTGCACAGCAATTACTGAAAGTGCAGCTTCCTGTGGCACTTCCAAGTATTCTTGCAGGAATCAACCAGACAATAATGCTGGCACTTTCAATGGTGGTGATCGCGGCAATGATCGGCGCCGGAGGTCTTGGCAATCAGGTACTCAAAGGTATAACACAGCTCAAGATTGGTCTTGGATTTGAAAGCGGAGTAGCTATCGTTATTCTGGCCATATATCTTGACAGAGTTACACAAGCAATCGGAAATAAAATAAGTAAAGTATAAAAACAAAGGAGAAATAATGAAGACAACTATTTTTAAATTAGTACTAATCGCGGCAATCTTTTCATTTGTGATCAGCGGTTGTAAAAAAGCAGACAATTCACAGTCAGGTCAGCAAGCTCAGAGTGATACTAAAAAAGTCAAGCTTGCTTATGTTAACTGGTCAGAAGGTGTTGCTCTTACAGAGCTTATGGAGTATATTCTTACTGATATGGGCTATGAAGTAGAGACTACCATGGCTGATGTTGCACCAATATACGCCGCTATTGCAGGTGGTGATCAGGACATAATGATCGAGACATGGGTTCCTGTAACACACAAGTCTTACTGGGATAAATATTCTGCCGATTTTGATGAACTTGGTACATGGTTTGACAAGGCGAAGATTGGCCTGGTTGTTCCTGAATATATGGAAATAAACAGCATAGAAGAGCTTAATTCTGTAAAGGATTCTCTTGAAGGCAAGATTACAGGTATTGATGCCGGTGCCGGAATAATGGTAGCCTCAGAAAAGGCTATTGAAGATTATTCTCTTGAATATGAACTTATTTCATCAAGCGGACCTGCAATGACAGCTGCCCTTAAATCTGCTATTGACAAGAAAGAGCCTGTTGTTGTTACAGGTTGGGCTCCGCACTGGAAATTTGCAAGATATGACCTCAAATTCCTGGAAGACCCCAAAGGCGTTTATGGCAGTGAAGAGCAGATAAAATTCATATGCCGTAAAGGATTCAAGGAAGATTCTCCGGAAGTAGCGACTTTATTTGCAAACATAAAGTTTGATCTTAACCAGATAGGTTCTCTTATGGATGCGGTATCTCAGGCTGACGGCAATGAAAAAGAAGCTGTAGCAAAATGGGTTACTGAAAACCAGGAACTGGTTGATGGCTGGAAAGCAGCAATCACTCAGGAATAATGTGCATATAATATTAGCATGTCAAAGGGGCAAAATCTTATTGGTTTTGCCCCTTTTTTAATTTTCATACCCATCAATCGATTTGTTAGTGTTAGTTAAAAAACTTGCATTATAGCCGAATGATGATAAAATAGCAGGACTATGTTGAGGTCGAGATTAACAATATTGTTTATAGCATTAATGTGCTTTAACTGTTTAAGCGGACTTTTTGCTGTGATATGTTATGGATGTGATGGGCATATCGAAATAGAATATGCTCAGCATGACCAGTGCCAATGCGCAAAAGATTCTACAGACTCGAGCTCTGACACTATAAGCTCATTTGATGGGCATAGCCATTGCAAGGATTTTGCTGCTTCGGCAAGTCTCATTGCTCCTTCTCAGAAAAATATCAAGCGTCAGATACAGAGCTTACAAAACCTTGTAATTACGATTTTGTCAAGCTGCGATGAAAATGAACACATAATTTTTCAGAAATATTATAAGCAAAGCAGTGGTATCTTCACTTTTTGCGACAGCCTTCGAACAGTCATCCTCATAGCATGATTTTTGACATTCCTTTTGATTTCTTAAATAAATAACCGTTGAATATTGTTTCTGCGGTAAATCTGTATCTTTATAAAAAGGAATATCATCTATGAGAGATATCAAAGTCTTTCTATTCGTACTTCTCTTGGTTAATCTGCCTCTTAGTACGACATATGCCGAAGATAATCAGGCAACATGTGATAAAAATAAACAAAGTTCTTTGACGTTGAGTTATGCACTTGCCCTTACATTAGAAAATAATCCGGAGCTAAAAGCCTGCTCTATCGAGATAAAGGCGGCGTGGGCAAGAGAGCTGCAGGCATCGCTTCGTCCAAATCCCGAACTTGAGATAGAGCTGGAGGAGTTTGGCGGCAGCGGTGAGGCTTCGGGTTTTGATTCTGCCGAAACCAATATTGTATTAAGCCAGCTTATAGAACGCGGCGGCAAATTGGAAAAAAGAAAAAGGGTTGCCTCTATTGACAGAAAGCTTGCCGATCTGGAATCTCAAAGTAAAAAGCTGGAGATATTCAGTGAAACCTCAAAGGCTTTTGTTGATGTATTGTCTGCTCAGGAGATGGTCAAGCTTTCGAAAGAACTGCTCAGACTTTCAAAAGAGTCTTACAATGCGGTATCCAAAAGAGTTGATGCCGGCAAGGATTCACCAATAGAAAAAACGAAGGCATCAATAATTCTTGCAAACAGCAGGATATCCTATGAACAAAGTCAGAGAAAACTGGAATACGCTCGTAAAAAACTGTGCACTTTCTGGGCTGCCGACAGCTTGGGTTTCAAGGATGTAAGTGGTGATCTGGGGAATATGGGCAGGCTTATCGCAATGGAAGATGTTGCTGAAAAGCTCCAACTGAATCCTGAATATATCATGCACGTTACGGAAATAACGAAACAAAAAGCTATACTTGATCTTGAGCGTTCAAATGCCAAAAGTGATATTACGCTTGGAGCCGGAGTCAAAAGATCAAATGAGACTGATGATAATACCTTTATGATAGGCATCTCAATACCCCTGCCTATATCGAACAGAAATCAGGGGGCTAAAAAAGAAGCTTTCTACAATCTCCAGAAATCGAGAGAAGAGAAAAAGGCTGGATTGATGAAGTTGAAGAATGAATTCAACGAAGCTTATCAGGAATATGTCAACTCGTATAATTTAGCATTGTCGCTGAAGAAAGACGTTCTTCCGGCGTCGGTGGAGATGTATGATCTGACGAAAGAAGCATACGAAGAGGGGAAGGTTGATTATCTTGAGCTTCTTGATGCTCAGCGAACTTTCTTTGAGGTAAAGAATGAATATGTTGAAACTCTCACTTCATATCATGAATCGAAGATCGAGTTGGAGAGTTATATTTCAAGCACAATACAAACAAAAAATATTTCGGAAAGCGAGTAGATAACATGAGAAGTAAAAACATTGCAACTATAATCCTTGTAATACTGACTGCCGGGATTTTTGTATACGTGACAGCAAAAGAAGAAGTTTGCTCCGGTCACGATCATGAACATGACCAGAGAGTAGTTGAACTTAAAGCAGAAGAAGTTTGTTCCGATGAGCATGATCATGATTCAAAAGAAGGGCACGGATTGCACGATGAAGAAGATGGCCACCAAGAGGATTCAGGTCATGAAGGTCATGGCCATGGTGAATCTGAACACGCTGAAAAAATAGTTGAACTGACTGAGAAACAAATCGAGCAGATTGGACTTGAAACATCTGTCGCCAAAGGTGGAACGATAGATATAACGACCATGCTAACCGGAGAAATAAATCTTAATGAAGATCGAATGGTTCAGGTTGTTCCCAGAGTTGAGGGCATTGTTGTTGCCGTCAATAAGAAACTTGGCGACAAGGTTCATCAAGGTGAAATACTTGCAGTTCTTGAAAGCAGAGAGCTTGCCGATATGAAGACTGAATATCTTGCGGAGCTTGAAAGATATGAGTTGGCAAAGCTTAGTTTCGAACGTGAGGAGAAGCTATGGAAAGATAAGATCTCTTCGCAACAGGAATATCTTGAGATCAGGCAGGCATTTGTCGAAACGAAAATCGCAAAACAATCTGCCGAACAAAAACTTGTTGCGATAGGTTTTGATAAGTCTTACCTCAAAAAACTTGCAGAAGGTTCCGAGCAGAAACTGACTCGTTTTGAGATCAAGGCTCCGTTTGATGGAGAAGTTATCAGCAAAGATATAGTGCTTGGTAAACTTGTCGGAATTGAGAGCGTGGTATATGTAATTGCCGATTTAGATACTGTATGGATAGATCTTCAAGTTTATTCGGGTGATATGAATTTTATAAAAGAAGGTCAGAATGTACATGTATTCATTGACGGTCGTGATGTTTCGGTTGAAACTAAAATAGATTATCTCGGGGCGGTTGCTGACGCTGAGTCTCGCACGATACTGGCTCGTTCGGTAGCTGATAACAGCTCAGGGATTTTTAAGCCGGGACTGTTTGTAACTGCTTCTGCCGCTGTATCTAAAACAGAAGCGAAAGTTGTTGTCGAGAAGGATGCCGTGCAGTCTATCAATGGAGAAAAGTGTGTGTTCGTAAAGGATGAACATGGATATGAACAGCTTTATGTGGAGACAGGGGTGCAGGACCATGACAGTGTCGAAATAACTTCCGGGCTTTCAGTGGGACAGGAATATGTAGCTAAAGGTGCATTTGCTCTTAAGTCCAAGATTGTAACATCAACGCTTGACAGTCACGCCGGACACGGACACTAAGAGGAGAAACTTATGCATAAAAAAATAATAAATATATCATTACATTATCGTTTCTTTGTGATACTTGCCATATTCGGTATAACCGCTATAGGTATTTATGAATACAAGCAGTTGCCGGTTGACGCATTTCCGGATATCTCACCTACTATGGTTCCGATATTCGCCGAGGCTCACGGCATGGCTCCTGAAGAAGTGGAGCGGCTGATAACATTTCCTATTGAATCGGCAATGAATGGTTTGCCCGATGTCAAGCAGATAAAATCAACATCTGCTTTTGGGATGGCGGTTGTCTATGTTTATTTCGAAGATGGAACGGATATTTATTTTGCTCGTCAAATTGTTTCCGAACGGCTTAACGAGGCTCTTTCGAAACTTCCGCAAATGCACGAGGCGCCGACGCTCGGTCCGATATCAACGGGGCTTGGCCAGGTGTTTATCTATTATCTGACGATGAATGATTCTGTGGATACTGAAGGCAAAGAGCCGGCGACTTATCTTCGTGAACTCAACGACTGGATTGTGAAGTATCAGTTGCAGACGGTTCCCGGAGTTACGGATATTCTTTCTATCGGTGGACACGTACTTCAGTACCAGATAAAGGTAAATCCTCATTTGTTGAATAAATACCAGATTTCTCTTGAGGAAATAGTGTCGGCGGTCAACTCGAACAATAAAAACGCGGGTGGTCAATTTGTTGTAGCCGGAAGTGAAGAGCATCTTGTAAGAGGCATCGGGCTCATGGATGATCTTGAAGATATACGCAGTACCCAGATAAAAGTTGTCGGAAGTACTCCGATAAAGATAGCGGATGTCGCCAAAATAGAATACGGCAAAGAGCTTCGCCGAGGTGTGGTTTCAAGAAATGGTGAGCAGGAAGTTGTTTCAGGTATCGTGATGAAATTGTTTGGAGCAAACACTTCAAAGGTTATCGGTCGTTTGTATGAAAAGATACCGGAAGTTCAGAATGCACTTCCTGAGGGAGTTGAGCTTGTGCCGTATTATCAGCAGGCCGAGCTTGTCGATCAGGCAACGTGGACAGTTAAAAAAGCCTTGATGCAGGGGGCTCTGCTCGTGATAGTGGTATTGTTCGTGTTTCTCGGTAATCTGCGTTCGGCTTTTATCGTTTCGCTTGCTTTGCCGCTTTGTGCATTTATCGCCATAATACTGATGAGACGAACAGGGATTTCGGCTAACCTTATGTCGCTGGGCGGTATCGCTATTGCTATCGGCATGCTTTGTGATGGTGCGATAGTAATGGTAGAGAATATTTTCAGGCATCTCAATACCAATGCGAATAATACCATCGCCAATAAAATAGACATTATATATGAAGCGGCTAAGGAAGTATCAAAGCCCATAATCTTTTCAATACTAATAATCATTACCGTATTTCTGCCGATATTCACTCTTGGAGAGGTGGAAGGCAAAATGTTTTCGCCTATGGCCTTCACTCTTTGCTTTGCGATATTGGGATCACTTTTGATAGCAATAATTGCCGCGCCGGCATTATGTACTTATCTTCTCAATGCAAAATCGCACAAGGAATTTGTGCTTGTAACTCTTCTTAAAAAGATATACAGGCCGCTTCTTGTTGCCGCGGTCAAGCACAGGAAAATAGTATTGCTTATTGTGGCTGCTGCTTTTGCTGCAAGCTTGCTTGTTGTTCCTTACCTCGGCACTGAATTCATACCGACGCTTGAAGAAGGGTCGATACTTATAGGTGTTACAATGGCGCCTTCGACATCTCTTGAAAAAGCTACCGAGATAGTTCAGTCGCTTGAAAGAGAGGCCGTTAAGTTTGGCGAAGTTGATGAGGTTGTTTCCCGAATCGGGCGACCGGAAGCAGGAAGCCATCCTCATCCTGTGAATTATGCGGAGGTTCATATTGAGCTTAAGGAGCGGGACCAGTGGGAGCACTATGAAAACAAACAGCAGATTGTTAATGCACTGAATAAATCGCTTTCAACATATCCCGGAGTCCAGCTTAATTTTACTCAACCGATACAGAACGCTTTTGATGAACTGCTTTCCGGTATCAAAGCACAGGTTGCGATAAAGCTTTTCGGAGAAGATCTTGATGTCCTAAGAGATAAATCGACAGAAATACGGAATGCCATAGATAATATTCCAGGTCTTGTCGACTTGGCAGTTGAGCAGAGTTTTGGTCAGCCTCAGATACAGGTTGTTGCCGACCGACAGGCATGCAGACGTTATGGTGTCAATGTCAATGAGATTCTTGAGATTGTAGAGCTTGCGATTGGCGGTGAGGTGATTGATAATATTTATCTCAATACAAGACGATTCGGCATTCACCTTCGTTATCAGCAAGAATACAGGTCAGATATTGAAGCGATAAAAAAACTGCTTGTGCATTCAGAAAACGGGATGCTTGTGCCGCTTAAAGAAGTTGCGGTTGTCAAAGAAGTGGTCGGTCCCATACAGGTTAACCGCGAAAAAAATCAACGCCGCTGGATTGTTCAGGGCAACATTAGGGGCAGAGATCTTGGCGGCGTGATAGCTGATATAAAAGAGAGAATAGAAGAGAAAGTGGAATTGCCTGCGGGTTACTTTATCGAATACGGCGGACAATTCGAAAACCAGCAAAGGGCAATGACACGGCTTTCTATAATAGTGCCGATAGTTCTTGTACTGATTTTCCTGCTGCTGTATCTTACATTCGGTTCGATAAAAGAAGCGTTTTTGATAATACTCAATGTTCCGTTGGCACTGGTCGGTGGGATATTCGGGTTGCTGCTGATGAAAGAATATCTTTCCGTACCGGCAGCAGTCGGGTTTATCGCTTTATTTGGTATCGCTGTACAGAATGGTGTGGTTCTGGTGAGCTACATCAATCAGCTTAGAAGAGATGGCATGGATATTGAGAGTGCGATAATCAAGGGGGCTTTGCAGCGATTGAGGCCTGTATTGATGACGGCAACAACAACTGTATTGGGCTTGATGCCTTTGCTTCTCTCAAATGGAATCGGCTCTGAAGTTCAAAGGCCGCTTGCTTCGGTTGTAGTTTTCGGGCTGACTTCGGCTACGATACTTACGCTGTTCCTCATACCGGCATTTTATCCTTGGTTTGCAGTAAACTTTGATATGGAAAAGAAACAGCTTTCGAAATGATGATTTAATAAAACCGGCAGACTGATATATGATCGTCTGCCGGTTTTTAATCTTTCGGGCTTATTGAGTTTTACTTTCAGTTTGCTTCAACAACTTTGTCCTCCTGAAGATAGTAAACCTGTTTTCGGCTGTCTTTTTTTACGGTTACTATTCCGGAATTTTTTGCAGAGCTTATCATAGGACTGTCGAATTGCATCATGCTTGAGAAAGCCAGTTCTTTTTCGTTATAAGAAGGCGGGGTTGCTCCAGTTATATTCATTGTGAAAACTGCCGGTCTGTTGTTTGCATCGGTTGCTTTATAGACAAGCATGTTGTCCCTGATTCGCCAGTCATGTTCGGTTATGTATTCAACGAATTTTTCGATGTCTCTGTATTTTGAAGCTGATGAAGTTATTATCACCAGTGGAGACTCTGCTTCTTTGAGTTCAAAGTGGTTATTGTCTATCCAGTAGTAGCCGCAGTCAGCACCTATCCTGTGGCAGCTCAGCCCCTTTATTGCGGCCCAGGTAGAGCCTTCTTTGAATATAAGCCAGCCGCCGCGCTCTATCATCGTAGACCGCAGGTTTTCACTGATATGTACTTTGAGGTTCACCTGGTTTTCGTTGGTCTGAAGCTGTTGGAATATCATTATGTTTTCGAATCCGATACATTGTACTGGCTTTCTGTGCCGTTCTGCCTCATTTGTTACGAGAATAAATGACCCTCCGTTGAACATCAGACCTGATGTTGATTCGTGTAATATCCAATCGGCATATCCCCTTTTGTTGGTATCTGAATAAACATCAATTGATGGGTCGATGAACAGGCCGCCTAAGACATATTCATTTGTACAGTAGCTGTATCGTCTTACAAGTCCTTGGTCAGGAAGCAGTCTTTTCAATCCGCTGTCCGTTTTTTCTAATATGGCAGGCCTTTGTGAACGGTATTCATAATCATTTTGGCCGCCGTTATCGAGCAGGATGTCCATCACAACATTAGGCATTCGCCATTGAGTAGTGGCTGCTATATATATGTACTCGCTGCCTTCATCCTTATACTTACTTCCCTGTGACCAGCCCATGTCGCTGCATACGAATGGCTCGGCTATCTTCTGCAATGAATCTTTGCCTGGTTCATGCAGATTGGCGCAGCTTCTTGTTCCACAGCGTACGAGTTCAAACTGATCTTGCGACCAGTCCGCAAACATTATGTCGAGCATCAGCATGATACGTTTTTGAAGATGTGTATTATCTGTAAGGTCGTATAAATTAAGAAATGATGCTAATACTGATGCCCCGTCATTCCCTGAACAAACTGCCCAGTTCAGGCCATTCATCGATCTCTCAAGGCAGTATTTCAGTAGATACTCTTCCCACATGCTGAGTTTTTGAGGATAATCATTGTTTTCTGTATCCTTTAGCGTCTGTAAAATAAGATAAAGTGAACAAATTCGAGTTATATCTTTCATGCTGTTATCTTTTATCAGCCATACATCCTTTGATAAAGGTTCCAGTTCTTTACCGTAGTGGTTGACATAAGATTTGAATATATCGTTTAGTAATTTGGTCGATTTATCGTCAAGATGTTCTGCTCGCTTGGCGAATAAATAATATGACCGCAGCAGCAAAGGCATCCACTTATCATATTTTTCGAGTTGATAGTCTGATACTTCAGAAAATCCGGTGTAGCCGCCAATTTCTTCAATGGCTTTTTGGAGGGTTTCATTGGCCTTTTCTTTTTCGAGACCAAGATAGAACAGCCCGAAGGCATTTTGTATACTGCTGACATCGTCGCTTCTGGCGCTGCTCCGGCAAAGTTGCCGGGCTCCTTGCTCATGCAGCCGTTTACGCATTGAAAGCGTACTGTCACTTAAAGAACCAAAAACAAAAGACGCAAAAACCACCCCTGCCAAAATAATCGTCCTGATCATAATATCCTCAAATTGCAAATCTAAAAGTTCGAATTACCTCAAAAACTAACGCAATTATAACGAAACAAACAAATCATTTCATTAATAAAATTTAAGATTTTACTGATTTATGCTTACTCTGATTAGATTCTCGACATTATAAGATGGTATCGGTAAGCAAATATTTGCAGTATTTGCCGGCACTTATCTTAAATGCTATGGTATTATTGATAGTAAGACTTTTGTAGTATTTTTCTGCTTTTTTAGGAGGTTGCCCCGTTGTATTTTGTTTTGATCAATTTTCTTGCAAGTCATTTTGTCTATTAGTTTTATGTCTTTAAATTCTCTTGTGGTTTGAGTACGGATTGATACATAAAGTAGCATAACCTACAGTCAAACCGGGACGTTTGTCGGCTTTGGTGATATTCAAACAGACCGCGATTCAAAATTTTGTTGTTAAAAGCCTGTTTTTATGTATGATTAATGATTAAGTGTATTTATACGGCGGATCATATATAATGCCTGGTAAGAACATATATAACAGCAAATATTATAGATCGAGACAGCAGGATATATCCGATGAGTTTTCGCTCTATGGCAAAGTTGCCGGTTGGATGAGAGTGGCGTTGTTCTTGCTTGTCTTTATATCCGTGCCGTTATTTTTTATATGTCTGCAGATATATTTTGCGATAGGTGAAAGTTATGTTTATAGTGAGTTTGTAGCCAATTACATACTTATATGTATATATTGCCTGCTTATTCCTATATTCATTGCGACTACTTGCCTGATGATGATAAAGCCTATATATACACTGATTTGTGTAGTGTATGTTCTTCTTGTGGCCGGGCTTAGCTTTTTAATCGCACCGGCGATAATGGAAAAATTGTTTGAATTATTTATATATTTTCTTAATTGGGTTGCTGGAAATATTACTGTAGGTCCCAAGTAAACTAACGAAAACGGATTTTAGGTAGTTTTATGCAAAAAAAGATACTTGTAGTAGATGATGAACCGGCAAACATCTTTACTCTGCGTTCTATGCTGGAACCTCAGGAAGGGTATGTTGTAGACTCCACCGAATCGGGGCTTGAAGCACTCGAGATGATAAAAGTCAACGATTACGATTTGGTATTGCTTGATGTGATGATGCCTCAGATTGACGGTTATGAAGTTTGCTCGAGAATGAAGGTTGCCGAACCTGATTTACCGGTAATACTTGTAACAGCTCTTGTTGACAGTGAGTATCTCAGAAAAGGTTTTGAGGTTGGTGCTATTGACTACATCCGAAAGCCTGTTGATGAGCTTGAGTTGCTGTCGCGAGTCAATAATATACTCAAAAATAAAGAGTCTGAGGCGAAGATAAAAGAACTGTATTCGAGCTTGCTTCGAGATCTCGAGGTAGCTTCTCGTATTCAGATGCACATGCTGCCTCCTCATTTCGTTATTGATAATGATATAAATTACAGCACCGGTTATAGTCCTTCCTCTCAGATCGGCGGAGATATCTTTGATATTATTAAACTGTCAAATGATAAATATTTTGTCTATATAGGAGACATTTCCGGTCATGGTGCGCAGGCTGCATTGCTTATGAGTGCTATAAAGTCTACGATTCACCTTACTATTGAGGAAAAGAAGGATACTATAACACCTGCTCAGTTTATGAATATCCTTAACAGGACTGTTTGTGATCAGCTTTTTGAAAATAACTACATGACTCTTCTTGCGGGTTTTATAGACCTCAAAAAGGGTGTTTTCAGATATTTTAATGCCGGCCATCCCCCTATAATTGAATATGATATAGAGAATTGCATTGCAAGAAAATGTAACAGCAATGGTTCAATACCTGTGGGTTGGCGAGGCAGTATTGAGTATCTCGAAGAGGAAGAGGATGTAATGGATATCAAAGGTAACCATATTTATATGATGTTTACCGATGGTATCATTGAGTGTAATGATGAGAGCGGCGAGGAGTTTGGACTTGATGGTTTGATTTCCCTGCTTGAAAATGCTATATTGCCTCAGAGCAGTCTTGCCCTGCCTCAGAAGATAAAAGAATGGCTGACCAGAGCAGGTTTTGAAACTTCGACAGATGATTTTTCGATGCTTGTTTTTGAATCTATGGCTACGGGTTCAAATCGCTTTGCTTTTGAAGTTCACAAGATGCCGGGAGTTTCCCAAAACAAAAAGGTGTCGAAATATGCAGAAAAGATCTATACACTTGATACTGTAGCTCTTGCAGGTAGAATAAGTGAGAGGCTTACAATAGAGAAGCTATGGGATAATGAGCTTGCGGCAAAGGTTGAGCTGACCGTTAATGAGTTTCTGACTAACATAATTGTTCATGGTCTTCCAGGAATGTACAGGCCGATTGTGGTTATGGAGTTGATATTCACTGATAATGAGGCGATGATATGTTTCTATGATAACGGTATTGAGTGGGAACCTAAGAGCGGCGGTGATATCGAGAATATATTTGAAGACATTGATGGATTTGCCGAGTCAGGCAGAGGTATAGCTATTATAAATTCTATATCAAGATCGCTTAGACGTATGAGGCATGATGATATCAATGAGACTATAATAACGCTGACTAAATGATGTCTTTTCCGGCAATCTATTTTACCGGTTTCGTGTTGTAAGGAATATATGGATGGCAGTTGAAGTAAGCATAGTAATGCGTTCGTGCAATGATATTGAGTATATCGGCAAAACTCTTGAGATGGTATTCAAACAGAATTTCACTGATTTCGAGCTTATAAATGTCGATTGCAGTTCCACTGACGGCACATATGATATTGTCAAGAAGTATAACCCCGATAAGTCGTATCAGATTTTGCAGTCTGATTATGTTCCAGGTCGTGTTCTCAATGATGCGATAGGTAAGTGCAGCGGCAGGATAGTCGTCTTTAACAATTCCGATTGTGTGCCTTGTGATGAGAACTGGCTTGGTAATCTGATCAAACCACTTCAGAATGGCGAGGCTATTGCTTCTTACGGATGTCAGCTTCCCAGAGAAGATGCCCATCCTCTTGTGAGGAAAGACAATTTGAGGGCGTTCAGTTCCATTGGCCAGAGCTGGTTTCATTTCTTCTCACTGGCAACAAGTGCGATTATAAGAGAAGAGCTTATAAGACATCCATTTGATAATGATATCCAGTATTCAGAAGATATCTACTGGTCGTATAAGGCGAGAGAGCGTGGATGTAAGATTGCTTTTGCCAAAGATTCTGCTGTTGAGCATTCACATAATTATACTTTCCCGCAGATTAAAAAGCGTTTCTATGGAGAGGGGTTTGCAGAAGGTGCAATATACGGCTCACGCGGAGTTGAAGACACGTTTCTGATGAAGGTGATAAAGCCTTTTATTGCAGAAACACTGCGTGATGTCGTTTACTTAATAAAGACAGCAAAGCCCCACTTGATATTCTATGCTCCATTCTACAGATGGAAGCAGAAATATTGGGTCTACAAAGGGCTTAAAGATTATTTCAAGAGTTCAGATAAAAAGCAGGTGTGAGATGCAGAAACTCCTTTATATAGATACGCCTTTCTTTGAAGGGTTTGGCGGAGATAAAAACAGAAGCCGTTTTTTGTACGAAAGTCTGAAAGAAAAATATGAAGTTGATGTGCTTCTTATAACTGACAGACCCAGCCAATATGCCGGCTACAGAACAATCAAACCGTCTCCCGCAGTATTTCACAAACCCCAATCTGTTTATAATTTTTCAAAAGAGTCTATTGATAACTTTGAACGAACTCTTTTGACAGGAAAGTATGACGTGGTTTTCATTCGTTTCTGTTCCCCGGCGGCTCTTGCTGATGTAGCATCCTATATTTTGCCGGAAGCCAAGATTGTTGTTGATGTCGATATGCTTCTGTCAAGAATATCGGCACTTTCATGGCAGATGAACAGGACTATAAAAAATCGGTTCTATTTCCTTGAGAACATACGTTTGAGGTTTTTTGAACGCCGTTTCTTCAGGAACAACTATCTGTTTCTGTTCAGCAATCCTATAGAAAGAGATATGGTTGCCCGCAATGTCTACTGCGGCGGTGCAAGCCTTGAAATCATACCTAATATAATGCAGGATGCTGATCCGCAGGTTGATACACAGGAAAAATATCTTCTATTTTACGGGGCTTTGAGCTCGGCGGCAAATAAGGATGCTTACAGATATCTTGCACATGAAATTTATCACCATATAGAACCCGAGCTCAAAAAGAATAACATTCGTCTGAGAATTGTCGGCAAGAATATGGATTCTGAGTATCAGCAGCTCAAAGATCAGCACAATATGGAGATGGTCGACCTTGTCGGTCAGGTTGATGATATAAATGCAGAGATTAAGGGTTCGGAGTTTGTGTTCCTGCCTTTACGTGTGGCATCTGGTACGAGAACGAGAATACTGGAAGCTGCAGCCGTTGGAAGGGCTGTTGTTACGACGACCATCGGCGCTGAAGGGCTTGATTTTTCGCCTGAGGAGATTGCGATTGCCGATAGTCCGATTACTCTTGCCGGAAAAGTTGAATCATTATTAGAGGATCGAAAATCTCTTGAGGAGATGGCGGCTTGTTTCAAGCAGAAAAGTGAGGCTCTTTATTCTGCTAAGGTTGTTGCCGAGGATCTGATAGAAAGAATAGGTGAATATATGCCGCGAAGGAAAAATGTAGCGATTGTTACCAATAGATTTTATCCAGAGGTTGGCGGGGCGGAAACCAATATATATTTTCAGGCAAGGCGTTTGAGCAAGGACTGTAATGTTACTGTTTTCTGCCCGAAGCGAATTGATGCCCCATGGAGTGAACAGCTTGACGGCTTCAATCTCAGGAGATTGAAAGATTTTTTCAATCTTGGTGGCAAGTACCCTAATATAAAGACCAAGACCTTTACGCCATCAATATTCTTCAAGATACTTTTCGGTAAGTTTGATGTTGTAATGTGTTTTCCGGCATTGAGTTACAATAATATGCTTGCCTTCTTCGCGTGTAAGCTGAGCAAGACGCCTATAATTCTGTGCTGTTTCGACTGGCTTGATTACAGCGATATAATGCTTAAGGAAGGTCGTATTGACCCTACGATGATAGAGCGTCACAGTCCGAAAACGTATCAGGAGTTTTTCCTTCGCAGATTTGATTATATATTCGCGATAAGCAACAAAGAGATTGCATTCTTCAAGAAATATAATCAGAATGTGGGATATTCGCCTGTGCCTATTTTGCTTGATGAGTATCAGGTGGAAGTTGACAATCCAAGAGCTAAATACAGTGTTAGCGATGATGAGTTTGTATTTTTGTCCTTAGGCCGTGTTTCCAAGATAAAGGGGCAGGATATAGCGGCAGAGGCGTTCGTAAGAGCGGCTGAAAAGATGCCGGATTCCAAGCTTGTGTTTGTGGGCAGATGCGATTACGATCCTGACATACATAGTCATATCAAGAAAATAGCAGAGGAAAAAGGGCTTACTGACAGGGTGATTTTTACCGGCATGGTTGAGCGTGAAGAGGTGCTTGGATGGCTTAGGAACAGCGATATTCACGTAATACCTGTGCGTTTCATGAATTCGGGTGCGGTTGTTGTTGAAAGCTGGATCAGCCATACTCCTGTGCTTCAGAGCGATGTTGTTGATCCGAATCTTGTTAAAGACGGTCAGACCGGTTATCTTTTCCGTTCTGAATCTGTTGATCATTTGGCAGAGAAGATGGTTACCGCATATGAAAACCGAAGTAATCTCAAAGAGATGGGTTTTGCAGGCGAAGAGCTTGTCAAACAGAAATATACCTATGAGTATCTCATAAACCTTTACCTCGAGACATTTAACAAGGTAAAAAAGAAATAAACCGGCGAATTATGAGTCAGGCGTTTTAATGGACAGCAATATATTATTCGTAAACAGCAAGTTTGGCTTTTGGGGCGGCGTTGAGCGGTATATCTACGATACCGCTGAAATACTCAAGAGCAATGACTTTGAATGTCGCGGTTTGTTTGAGTCTCGCAGCGACAGGACAAACGGCTTTGATGAGCATTTTGTGTCGGTAGATATTTACGACGGAAATTTAGACCAGATCAAGGCATTGAAAGATAGTGGTGTTTCCACCGCTTTTATCCATAAGATCTCCAATCCAAAGCTACTTAGAGAGCTTAATGAGAATTTCAAGACGATTGCTTTTGTCCACGATCATGATTATTACTGTTTGAGGCGGCATAAATATTTTCCTATAAACAGAAAGAACTGCCGCTACAGCTATAATCCTGTTTTATGCTCAGTGTGTTCGGGGCTTATAATGAAGGACAGTAGCAGTCCGGTTAAGGTAAAACCCGTTGATTTCAGAAGTTATATAGATATTTTTAGGGAACTTAAGAAGTGTGATGCTTATATTGTTATGTCAGATTTTATGCGTGATAATCTTGTGAACAATGGGTTTGACTCACGGAAAATCACTAAAATCTATCCCGTTAAGCAGCCGCATATTATTAGTGAAGGCTCTGGAGAGGGTGAGATTCTGTATGTGGGGCAGCTTATTCGGGGCAAAGGCGTGGATTTGCTTATTGAGGCGATGAGATTTGTTCGGAGTAAGTGTCTTTTGCGTATTGTAGGCACCGGTAATGATACCGATTATATAAAATCGCTTATTGATAAATATCAGCTTGGCGGCAAAGTTAAGCTTGTGGGCTGGTGCGATGACGTAGGTGACTGCTACAGGGATTGTGATCTTGTAGTTGTGCCCTCACGCTGGCAGGAGCCGTTTGGAATGATAGGTGCTGAGGCTTTCAGTTACGGCAGACCTGTAGTCGGCTTTAATGTTGGCGGTATCAAAGAGTGGCTCAAGGATGGTGTCAACGGCCTGATAACCGAAGCCGGTAATACCCGTCAGCTTGCCGAAAACATTGATACATTGCTTGGGAACCCGGATTTACGCAAAATAATGGGCCGAAATGGCTATGAAATGGTGAAAAACGAATATAGCGAAGAAGTGTTTGTTGAGAAATTCCAGTCGCTCTTGTATAAAATGTCGGAGGGCGATAATGTATAAGATATTTGTAAGCGGGTTTGCTTATGATGATGGCAAAAGCGGTATAAGCAACTATATTGACAATGTAGTGAAGTGTCTTGCTCAAGAACATCATGTTGATGTGATGGTGCTGAAAAAAGACGCGGCTATGTTCAGCGAGCGAAATCCGGACGTCAATCTTAAAATACTTCCTGACTGGATGGGAAAGTCAGCGGTAAATGCGATGCTTCATTTGTTTATTCTGCCGTTTATGCTCAATCTCAAGCAGTATGATTTTATCTTTCTGCCGGCAGGCAACAGACGCCTTTTCTGCCGTTTCCCTAAATGGACGGTTACGACTTTTCATGATCTTTCGCAGTTTCATCTTAAAGGCAAATATGATAAGCTGAGAACATTCTATGTCTTTAACGTGCTTCGCAGGGCTTTGCTGAAGGTTGACAGTATATGCGCGATAAGCAAAAGCACGGCAAACGATATCAAGCACTTCTATAAGATTGGTGATGATAAGATATTCATTAATTATAATGGTTTTGATAAGAACAGGATAGAAGATAAGTCTGTTACAGTAAATGATTTGCAGGAAAAGTACGGTATTGACGGTAAGTTTTTGCTTTATGTCGCGAGAATTGAACATCCGGGTAAGAATCATCTCAATCTGGTCAAGGCTTATGAGAAACTCCCACAGGATATTCGTGATCAATACAGTCTTGTATTTGCCGGAAGCGATTGGAGCGGTGCTCAGGCAGTTCATGAGTATGTCAGCTCTTCGCCTGTTTGTGATAGAGTCAAATTTTGCGGATTTGTTGATGATTCTTACCTGTCCGCACTTTACAGATACGCCTCTTTATACGTCTTTCCATCATATTGTGAAGGGTTTGGTATTCCGATGCTTGAGGCAATGGCAGCGGAAACTCCTGTGGTTTGTTCGGATAGGACATCGTTGCCTGAGATTGGCGGTGATGCCGTTATTACTTTTGAGCCTGAGGATTGTTATCAGATAAGTGACAGTATATTTAAAGTATTGACAGACAATGCTTTGTATGATAGATTAGTTTCTAATGGTTGTGAGCGAGTAAAGGATTTTGACTGGAAAAAACATGCTGAACGGATCGTGAAGGAATATGAACGTGGCAATACCAGATAAATACACACGCATTATTCGAAAAGAGTCCATGCCTGAGCGCACGATTCGTCTAATTGCCAGAATAATTTTCTCATCAGTAATTTTCTGCTTTGCTGTGCTGCCTGTTCTTGTGGTGCTTTTCTTTCGAAAGATATTTACAGGTCGCAAGGTCTTTGTTTCTGATGTAATACTTGGCAAAAATGCAGAGCAGATTTATGTACTCAAGTTTAACTGCACTTCTAAGATTTTATCGCAGCTTCCGCTGGTTTTGTGGGTGTTGGCTGGTAAGCTGCGGATTGTAGGATTAAGCAAAAAGGGAGTTGATTTTCCACGGACCGATGGAGATGAAGTATTGTTTTCTGATAAGCCGGGTCTGTTTACTCTTTATTACCTGCGGCAGAGCACTAAAATTGTTCATAAGAGCCAATTTGAGATAGAGCTCGAATATCTTGAAAACAGGGGCTTGAAATACGATATACTTCTTATTATCAAGACGATACCGGCATTTTTCTATAGTACCGAAGG
This sequence comes from Sedimentisphaeraceae bacterium JB056, assembly GCA_044440125.1. Lineage (GTDB taxonomy): Bacteria > Planctomycetota > Phycisphaerae > Sedimentisphaerales > Sedimentisphaeraceae > JBITAJ01. The sequence goes on from JBITAJ010000012.1 coordinate 243,620, forward strand.
TCTCTCGTTTAGCGACAAGGTAAACCTTCTGGATGTCGAATTCGACAATATTACTATGAAGAGTGCAGTAAATCTTATGAAGAACACGATTTTGAATGGAAAAAGACGTTTTATTTGCTTCGTAAACCCTGATTGTTTAAATAAAATCTTCACAGATAGAGAATATTTTGATATACTACAAAGGGCAAATAATGTATTTCCTGATGGCATAGGGATTAACATCGCGTGTAAGATGATAAGAAATCCTATGCGGGAGAACATTAACGGCACTGATATGTTGCCATATTTATGCGAGCTTTGTTCGGATAACGGATTTGGAATATATTTTTTGGGTGCCAAGCCTTCGGTTGCAGAGAAGATGAGCGTATTGCTCAAGGAAAAATATCCGAACCTGCGGGTTTGCGGGTTTGCTGATGGTTATTTTGACCGATCGGATAATCAGGGTGTTATTGATGGTATTAATAGCTCCGGTGCGGATATTCTACTTGTAGCTTTTGGTGTTCCGATGCAGGAAAAATGGATAGATGAAAATTTACAAGCTCTTGATGTCCCAGTTGTTATGGGAGTCGGCGGCTTGTTTGATTTCTATTCTGGAAATATTAAAAGGGCCCCTGTATGGCTGCGGGAAATCGGCGGTGAATGGATTTACAGGATATTACAGGAGCCTAAACGAATGTGGAAAAGGTATGTTATTGGGAATCCGGTTTTTCTATATCGGGTTTTAAGATGGAAAATGCGTAAAATTCGCTAATAGCGGAGATGTTGTTCTTATGGATATAGACCCTCAAGTAAGGCGAAAATTATTGGATGATATAATTGCTCAGCCGTCAGGCTTTGAAGTGTTTAAACGTCACTTTAAGGTTTACAGTTGGGAGGTTACTGTATACTTGTCTTTTCTTGCTAAGAGAATAATAGATATTTCGGGCGCGTTGTTTTTTATTTTGCTTCTATCGCCAGTATTTATAATTACTGCGGTAGCGGTTTATGTTGATGACCCCGGAAAGATTCTTTATAAGCAAAAGCGAGTGGGCAAGAACGGCAGGCATTTTAATATGCTCAAGTTCAGGTCTATGGTGACTAATGCCGATGAACTTAAGAAGAAACTGATGGAACAGAACGAATCGAGTGACGGCGTTATTTTCAAGATGAAAAACGATCCTCGGGTTACCAAGGTCGGAAGATTCATAAGGAAGTTCAGTATTGATGAATTACCTCAGCTTTTTAATGTCCTTAAAGGCGATATGAGTCTTGTAGGTCCAAGGCCGCCTTTGGTTTCGGAAGTGGCATTATATACGCTGGAAGAAAGAAAAAGACTTCATGTTCTGCCCGGTATTACCTGTATATGGCAGGTTTCAGGCAGAAGCGATATTCCATTTAAGCAGCAAGTGAGACTTGATTTGGATTATATACAGACCCAAGGGTTCTGGATGGATATAAAGCTTTTACTGAGGACAGTTCCGGCTGTTTTGCTTGGTAAAGGCGGTTATTGATAGATAGTGTGAAATTTAATAATAGTTAGTATTTACGAATAATAGGAGAATAAATAATGGAGCTAAATTTTGAACTGGTAGATGGAGTAGCAATCTTGTCGGTAAACGGCCGTCTTGATTCGAACAATGTTAACATTCTTAAAGATGAATTTGGCAAGCATATTGGAAATGAGCCTAAGTTCATAATAAATCTTCAAAACCTTGAGTTTATAGACAGTACCGGGCTTGGCGGGCTTGTCTCTTGTCTTAAGAAATGTATTGAAGCCGGTGGAGATTTAAAAATTGCTCAATTGCCGCCCAAGCCGCGTATGGTATTTGAGATAACAAGGGCGCACAAGGTATTCGATATTTTCGATGACCTTGAAACCGCTATTGAAAGTTATGAGTGATAGTTTAAGTTTATGCTATAAATTTGGCAATGTTTCAATGACAGTAAAGGGATGTACATTTAATTGTATTTTCAATTAAGCGGCATTGAAAATTTTACTGTTAAAGGCGGATAATATGAAGGCACTGATTTATTGTAAATCGGCTAATACCGATTGGGCTACCAAAAATTTTGGAGGACAGTCTCCGTATATGCTTCACGTGGTTAACAAACCGCTGCTGGAGTATTATATTGATTTCTGCGCTCTGAAGAATGTTACGGAAGTCAGGATAGTATCAGCGGATGATGATGGTAGCATTGCCAGATACTTTGAGGATGGCGGTAAGTGGGGACTGAGCATAAGCTATGGACTGGCCAAAGAGAATGATACGATAAAAAATGTATTCCTCAAGAACAAGGGGTTCTGTAAAAACAGTGAATTGCTTGTTATCGAAGGATATGGGTTTATCAATTATGACAAGTCTCAGGAGGATTACCCATTTTTCGAGAGTAATGTATCCACGCTTTTGCGATCAGGTAATTTCGCTGTGTATTATATATACAGGGAGGATATGGAGCAAAAAGTCGAGTGGCAGAATATAGACGATTGTTCTAATGCCGGTTTTACTATTGATGAGATCACAAATATTAGAAGCTATTATGATCTGAGCATCAGTATTATTTCCAATAAGTCGGAAAGGTTTGTTCTGCCTGGCTACAGCAGTGAAAAAGGTGTTTTCATTGGCCAGAATGTTGAAATTGCCAAAAGCTGCAGAGTTGAAAGACCTGTTATGATAGGCAATAATGTTCAGTTGAAAAATTCCGCCTCAATCGGTATTAATACTATTATAGGTAATAACGTCATCATTGATTCAGATGCAACACTAAGCGGCAGCATTGTTTATGGAAACAGCTATGTTGGGCGAGGTGTTGAGATTGTTAACAAGATCGTTTACAAAAACTGTCTTATATCACCTGATACAGGCGATGCTATAGAGATTGTTGACAGTTTCCTTACATCAAAGCTTGGTGAAGGGGCATTGACTAAGTCTTTCAGATATATCGTACATTATTTGTTTACCATATTGATGATTCTGATTCAGTTGATACCCATGACGGTCATAGGTATTCTTATGATTGTTACAGGTGCTAAGGCTTGTAAAGACAGTTATATCATTTCAAAAGGATTCCGTACGATAAGAATATCCGATTATGCCGCGAGCAAAAACTTTTTTGCCGGGATGTTCAAGAAATTTTCGCTGGATAAATTTTCGCTTTTTGTAGAAGCTTTCAAAGGTAATCTCAGTATCTCGGGGCATACTATATATCATGATACTGAAGAAAATCGCGAATTCATTGCAGAACTTCCTATGTATCGACCGGGTATTTTCACTTATACAGAAAGCATTGGTTTAGATGTTGATGAGTATCAGTGTAGGATCAATGACAGTTTTTATTGTCAAAACAGGTCGTTGCTGCTTGATATTAAGATTGTTTTCGGTTCTATATTGAACAGGTTTCTCAATTGATAGGTTCGTTGATACTCATAGGCGGCGGCAGTTGCTCTGGTAAGACAACACTTGCCTCTTCTCTTAAGGATACACTTGGAAAAGATGCCGTATTGATATCAACAGATAATTTTTATAAAGGCGTTGGGCAGAATGGCTGCCGCAATGTTAATTTCGATCATCCTGGTATGATCGATTTTGATTATTTACGCGATTCAGTCGCAAGCCTCTTATCGGGCAGGGATGTCGAGATTCCACTTTATGATTTTTCGACTCATAGCCGGCTTGATGAAAAATTGAAGATTAAACCGGCTCAAACTGTAATAATAGAAGGTATATTTGCTCTTTATCAAAGAAAAATTTTAGAAATGTCGCGGCTAAAAGTGTTTGTCGATTGCGGCATTGATATTATGATACGAAGAAGAATAGAGAGAGATGTTAAGGAAAGGGGCAGAAGCGTCAGGGATATTGTTGCTCAATTTCTCGATACGGTTCTGCCGATGTATTATGAATATGTGCTGCCAACAAGGAGGAATGCAGATATTATTCTTGACGGCAGAGGAGATTATAAGGAATTATTAAGGGATATTCTAAATCGATTAGGAGTAGAATGAAAATGAAGAGGTCAGTATTTGTTTTATGTATTATCGCAGCGTGTGTTTGTCAGAGTTTTGGGGTTTCTTATGAAGGAGGGGACGGCTCAGAGGCAAATCCATACCAAATCGCAACAGCAGAGCAGTTTTTACAAATTGAGGGTTCACGTGATAGTTTTATTCTTTTAAATGATATTGACCTATCTGGTCAGAGTTTTGGAAGTTACGTCCTTGATTCCTCATTTGATGGAATTCTTGATGGAAATGGCTTTGCTGTAACAGGGCTTAACATATCCTCTGGTGAGCAGCTCAGCAATGTTTCACTCTTTTATACTTTAGGTAATGAAGCGGTTGTTAAAAATATTGGAATAAAGGATTTTACTATAGCGGCCCCTTTATCTACAAATGTTGCTGCTTTATGCGTTACTAATAGAGGACAGATTATTAACTGCTATGCTGAAGGTCCAATAAATGCTAAAGGACAGGCGTCAGGCCTGTGTTGTTTTAATTGGTCTTTGATTCGAAATTCTTATTTTAAGGGTGATATTACGGTAGCGGATACAGGTGTGAGTGGTCTTTGTTTATATAATTATCCTGGTTCAATTATCCTGAATAGTTATTCTAAAACTACTATACAGGCTGAAGGTTTTGTTGGTGGTTTTTGTGCTGGTAATGCTGGGACAATAATAAATTGTTATAATGTTTCTACTTTTAATGTGTCTAATGATGTTTATGGTTTTTGTGCTAATAATTTACAAGGCGATATAGTGTCGTGTTTTTGGGATACTGAAGTAGGGGGTAGCACGACAGAAGGCATAGGAACTAGCTACAATCAAGATAGTTTTAATGGTCTTACAGGCTTGAGTACTCCTGAGATGGCCTATAGGTATACATATATTGATACCGGCTGGTCAGTTGTTGATATAGAAAACCACAGTGGTACAGAAGATTGGTACTTTATTGATGGTCATACGCCGGTATTAGCATGGCAGAAAGAAGTTCCCCATTACACCGTTACATTTGTAACTAACATATCTTCAAGTTATGTTAAGCGTGGTAAGCTTGTTCAGCAAGTTCCTTTTGGCACAAGTGCCACAGCACCTGTATTAGATTATTACAATCATGTTGGTTGGGACGTTGATTTTAGTAATGTAACATCTGACCTTACAGTAACTGCCGTTCATGCGGATGATATTAATAAAGGTGATGGTACAGAAGGGAATCCATATAAAATTTATACAATAGCGGATTTGGAGGCGGTTAATAATGATTCATATGGTTATTATGAATTGATGAATGATCTTAATATCAGTGGTTTGTTTTATGATAAAAGTATAATAGACTCTTTTTCAGGGCATTTTGATGGATCATTTTTTTCTTTGATTGGGTTAGAAATATACAATGTTAAATATGATAATATAGGTTTAGTCGGTGAATTGACGTTTTCAGCGGTATTAAGAAATATTGTATTATCTAATGCCTCCGTAATATCATGTGGGAGTGATGATAAGATTGCCTCTCTTGTCGGCGATAGTAAAGGTACTATAGCAAAATGCTGCACAGAGAATTGTTTTGTATTGGGAGATGTTGATGTTGGCGGCTTATGTGGAGCTGTTGTGTCAGGTGAAATTACTCAAAGTTATTCGACAGGAAAAATATTAGGGCTTTCTATAAGAATAGGTGGTTTATGTGGCTTTTCGGATGAGAGCTACATAAAAGATTGTTATTCAGAGTGTGATGTTACTGCCGTGAATGTTCCTATAGGAGGATTCTGCGGTTTAATTAGTGGAGGTTATTTAGAGAATTGTTTTAGTACAGGAAAGGTACTGAAGGGTTACCCTTTTGCTCACATTAATGATGTTGATTATTTGGACAGTTGTTTTTGGTTGACTGATAGTAATCCAGATGCAGAATATGGTATTCCATCAGATACAATGCTCTATCCAGGTGTAGTTACAGGTTTAAATTTATACCAAATGTCAAGACAATTAAACTTTACTTCTGATAATTGGGATTTTGTCGGGGAGAGTTATAATGGCAATCTTGGTATATGGTATATGCCTGCGGATGGACATCCTTTATTATCGTGGCAGGATGAGGTCCCGCATCATAAAGTTACGTTTATATCAGGTGACTATGGGAAATTAACAGAAGATTCAGGTATAGGGCAATTAACAGAGGTAGTTCAGTTTGTAGCAGAAGGTAAAAGTGCTACCTCTCCAATTATTGAATCCAACTATAGTAATTACAGTTGGATTGGATGGGATAAGGATTTCAGCAATGTAACGAGTGATTTAACTGTTAATGCGTTATATGAAGATGTAGAAAAAGGAGATGGTTCTGAGAGTAATCCTTACAAGATATACACAGTTGCAGATTTTGAGGAAATTAATAGTTCTCCAACAGCCTGTTATCTATTGATGAATGATATCAATTTAAGTGGTCAGGAGTATCCTGGTTGCGTCATAAATAGTTTTTATGGGATATTTGATGGTAACGGTTCTGAGTTGTATGGGTTAACTGGCAACGGATTTTTCAGTCAATTAGCACAAGGGGCTGTTGTGAAGAATCTTGGTTTAACCAAGGTGACTATTAATTCAGTATATGATAAATTAGGTGCGATTGCGGGTGTTAGTGATGGTGTTATCCAAAACTGCTATGTAAAAGATGCTTTTATAAAGGGGGGGACAGATATTGGAGGACTTTGCGGTGAAAGTCGTGATATAATTAGCTCCAGTTATAGTTTGGGCAGAATAATAGGTAGTAATCGTGTTGGAGGACTTAGCGGATATGTTAGTGATGGTGAAATATTAGATTGCTATTCTGGTTGTGATGTAGAAGCCGGCCTTAGTTATAGGAGTGGTGGGCTTATTGGAAAATTGAATTCATATGCTATAAACTGCTATTCTACAGGTACAATAAAAAAGAGTATTTATGATGATTTAGATAATGCTTTCGTTGGTACACCGCTGGGGTATGTTTTTGACTCTTTCTGGTTGTTAGATAGTAATCCAGATATAGAGGATAATGCTATCTCATATTTAGGTCTTAGAGGTATAAATGGACTTGAGATGTCAAGTTTGTCGAATTTTATTGATGCCGGTTGGGATTTTGTTGGAGAATCTAATAATGGTAGTCTTGATAAATGGTACATGCCTCAGGATGGATTTCCTATTTTAAGTTGGCAGGATGAGGTACCGCATTACAGAGTATCCTTTTTAGTAGGCGATAATGGAAATATAATTTCAGGTGAGGCTGTTCAGGAAGTCATTGCAGGTACAAGTGCTGTTTCACCTGTAGTGGAATCTTATGGTGCTTATAAATGGGTTGGCTGGGATGTTGATTTTCGCTGTGTGATGAGCGACTTGATAATAAATGCGGTATATATTGATTCTGAAGGAACAGGCGATGGTTCGTCTGAGAATCCGATACAGATCTTTACCGCAGATGACCTTGATAAAATTAATAATGCGCCTGACCTTTGTTATATTCTTATGGATGATATAAATCTTGCTGGTCGGGTTTATAATAGATGCGTTATTGAGTTTTTCTCAGGTTTTTTTGATGGGAATGGTCATTCTCTTTACAATATGACTATAGGTGATAGACTCTATGAAGGTGGCGTTCCCGGGGCAGGACTGTTCTGTTTCATTGAGCCCGATGGGTTAGTTAAAGACCTCAAATTGATTGATTTTACGATAACCATTAATGAAAATTTAGTTTGTGGAGCACTTGCTTCTCATAATAGCGGAATTGTCTCAGGTTGCAGCGCCGAGGGCTTTATAGAATCTTATTACGGGCTTCCTGTGCAATCAGGTGGGCTGTGCGGAATTAACGATGGGCTTGTGGAAAAATCATATTCAAAAGGTTCCATATTTGGCGGTAGTGCAGGTGGTTTATGTTGTATTAATCAGGGAGTTATTAAAAATTGTTTTTCAGAATGCTATATTTCAGAAGTTGAGCAAGGTGGCGGCCTTTGTTATGCAAATTCAGAGACCATGGAAAACTGTTATTCGTCAGGATATGGCGATAAGAATGAATTCGGAGAAATGGAAATAGCCGCCTTTTGCTATGATACACTTGGAATAATCACAAACTGTTTCTGGAATACTCAGACTTATGGGGTTGAGGATTTGCCGGGTGTTGGGGTATATAATGGTGATTCTTCGGGCGTTGTTGGTATAGGAAACGCTCAGATGGCTTATCCTAATACCTTTTCAAATGCCGGTTGGGATTTAGCCGGTCGTTTGGGTGATGGATTTGAGGAAATATGGGTGGTTTCCGGCGGCGAGTTTCCGCAATTATCAGGCCTTGAGCCGGTAAGTTTTGACAATCAGGACGTTATTGGTATGATAAGCCAATGGCTTGGTGATGGTGATTATGATATATATCCCGATGGCGGGGATGGTGTTGTTGATATAAGAGATTGGGCATGGGTAGCTAAAGGCTGGGCCAATCAGGATTTATAAAAGAGTTGCAGTGTGAGCAAAGAAAGTAAATATACAGTTTATGGCAAGAAAATCGACACTCTGATTGATGGGCATCTTGAACGCATCAATGAGGGGGTGTTGTCTATTGTTGGCGAGGCTGATCTTGAGGCTGTTATTCTTTGCGGTGGTTATGGTCGTGGCGAAGGCGGGGTGTTTATTGGTGCTGATGGAACCGAAAACCTGTATAACGACTATGATATGATGGTTTTGATAAAGCCAGTAAGCGGTGAGAAAAAGGCTCAATACAAACGTGAGCTTACTGAATTTGGTGAGCATATGGGTGAAGATATAGGCATTGATGTTGATTTCGGGCCGCTGAAAACCGTCAGCCAGATCAAAAACAGTGAATTTACTCTTTTCAATTATGAGTTCAAATATGGGCATATGGTAACATACGGCCCGCAGGACATACTCGACAATATACCAGAATTTGACGGCAACCAGATACCAATCATAGAAGCAACCAAGCTGCTTCTTAACAGGGCGGTTGGCCTTTTGCTTTCGAAGGAGAAGCTAAAAGCAGGCAAGCTTTCCGAGACTGATAATGAATTTGTGACGAGGAATATCTACAAGGCGATTATGGCTTCGGGAGATGCCGTACTTATGTGCGAAGGTACGTATGACTACTCCTACAGCAAGCGTCTTGAACTTATGAAAGCGATTAAGGGCTCATCCTTAGTCAGGCAGCTTGATATATATGAGCTTTACTGCGATTCCATGAAGTATAAGTTTGTGCCGGAGAAGAATATCTACGATGAAAAACAGTTGTCAGAGCTTCTTGAAAAGGCTTCTGACCAACTTATGGAGATGTTTTATAAGACAGCAGCCAAAGCGCATAATGCTGACAGCAATAATACTTACAGAATATTCTCCAGAGGGATGTTTAATGAGTGCTGCTTGAAATCGCTGGTTAAAAATGTGCTTCTTAATTTTAAAACGTTTAAGTCCAAGGCGTTCAATATTAACTGGCTAATGAAATATCCAAGATACCGCCTTTTTTACAGTCTGCCGTTTTTGATGGGGTGCGAAAGTAAGCCGTCAAAAGCAGAAGTACTTAATGCGTTAGGTATTAGCAGCGATTATGATATTCATAAGAGATTTATCACTTTGTGGGAAAGATTTGGCTGATGGGTAAGAAACTGACATTATTCGTATTTATCGATGCCTTTGGCTGGGAAGTCTATCAGAATTACGGTTTTCTGGGTGATTTACTTCCGAATGCGAGGAGGCTTGAAACAACATTCGGTTTTTCCTCTGCGGCAGACCCTTCGATTCTTACAGGCAGATATCCCGATGAACATACTCATTGGTCGTGTTTTTACTATTCGCCGGAGACCTCGCCGTTTAAGTGTATGAAGCTTGTATCCTTTTTGCCACGCAAGATATTCGATCGCTGGAGAATCAGGCATTGGATGAGTAAGATACTGGGCAAGATCTACGGCTGGACGGGTTATTTCGAGCTTTACAGTGTACCGTTTGCCGCATTGCCGTATTTTGATTATTCAGAGAAAAAGGACTATTTCGTTCCCGGCGGGATAATGCGTACAGATACAATTTTTGATTATTGTGTCGAAAAAGGTATAAAATATCATTGCTCTAACTGGCGAAAAGGCGAAAATGAGGTGATTGCCGATCTCAAAGGTCATATTGAGCAGGGCGAGATTGAGTTTTCGTATCTGTATTTGCCGAAGCTTGATGCGGTTATGCATCAGTATGGTACAGTGGCTCCTCAAGTTGAAGATAAAATACACTGGCTTGAAGAGCAGATAAAGGATGTTTATGAATTTGCCGGTGAACATTATGATGAGGTTGCCTTATACGCAATATCCGATCATGGTATGGCAAATGTTACGGGCAGTGTTGATCTTATCTCAAAGATCGAAGCGACTGGTTTGAAATTCGGTGATGATTATGTTGCTATGTACGATTCAACGATGGCCAGATTCTGGTTCATGAATGAAGGAAGTGCCGAGAAAATAAACTCAGTTCTCAAAGAGGTGGAAGAAGGTTATATAGTATCAGATGAAGAAATGAAAGATATGCATGTATTCTTCCCTGATTACCGATTTGGAGAGACTATATTTTTGATCAATGCCGGAACTTTGATCGTCCCGAGTTTTATGGGGCTTACTTCGATTCCGGGTATGCACGGCTATCATCCTCACGACAAGGATTCTTATAGCTTCATACTTGGAAACCGGCCTATTGGTGAGAATATAAACTCTATAACTGACATTAGAAAGGTAATGGAACAGGAACTGAACGATGTATGAAAGCCAGGAAAATATTGCAGCGGCCAATGCACCGTCGGTTAAAAAGGAAGCGCCGGGAGTAAGTCTGCTTATACGCTTGAATATCAAGTATATAATCAAGCTTCTTGTGCTCTGGATGATACCGATAACTCTTATATCCCTGCTCACCGGTCTGTCTTCTTATTTGCTCATATCAAAGTATAAGTCAAAGGTCTATATGGCAAGGACGCTGCTTCTTCGTTATGAGAAGGGAGTCTCGAGAACAAGCGATGTGCCGTATCTGTATCCGGAGATCAATCTTAATACTCTTCTTGAAACAGTTAAGCTTCCTCAGAACCTTGAGGCTGTTATAGACAAGCTTGGTCTTGATCTCAGCGAGAGTGAACTCTTTGATATTATATATGTTCAGCCGGGCAACAGGTCTAATACGATACATATATTCGTATACTACAGTGACCCTGTTTTGGCTGCAACTATTGCAAATACTATCAGTGAGGTTTATATTGATGCGTATTCTCGCATTTTCAACTCAGCGGCGGGAAAAATGTATGAGTATTACTTATCCCAACGCAATGTTGTGATGAAAGAGGTTAGTGAGGCAGAGGAAAGCTTGCTTGCCTATCGGGAAGCCAAGGGGCTCTATATGGCCGATGAAGAGCTAAAACTCAAACTGAAACAGCTTAGTGAAACCGATCTGAAGCATGAAGAAGCAGGCTTGAAGAAAAAGGAGCTTGCTTCCAAGGTAAATGACCTCAAGGAACGAATAGGGAAGCTTCCTGATACTGTGAAAATAAGTGAGACCATGACGAGCCAGAGAGAAAAGGAATTGCAATTTCTCCAGCGTGAACTCGAACTTATGCTTCAGAAATATACAGAGTCTCACCCAGAGGTTTTAGAGCTTAAGATGAAGATAGAACAGCTCGAAAGTGAGCTTCGTGATGGGTCTGAAAGCAATAAAACGCTTCCTGACAGTGAGACATTTGCTCAAAATTCCCTAAAACAATCGCTGATACTTGAGCTTAACCGAATGGAAAATGAGCTTAATGCTCTTGACGAACAAATGGAAGCTTACCAGGAGATGATGGGCAATATACAAAATGAGCTCCATGATCTCAGCAGTGTTCAGGAGACGTATTTTAATCTTAAGCAGAAAGTTGATTCAGCTCGTGAGCTTCTTGACACCGTTGACAAGAGAATTTCTGATGCCAGAATCGCAAGAGATGCTAATACCCATGATATTGCAATACTTGAGCGTGCCGTTCCTCCTGTTTCTCCGGAAGCAACGGGCCGCAAGCTCATGGCAATAATTTCAACCTTTGGTATGGCTTTCATTGGTCTTGTCTTCATAATGGCTTATGCGATATTCAGCCCTGGTGTCAAGGTTCCAAGTGATATAGATTCGATGCCAGCGGTTGAGTTTATAGGTGTCTTGCCGAGAAAGAAGAATTCTACCCTTGCTACTTATTTTTCAACGCTTCAAGTCGTTGTAAATAGAATTGATGATCATTTCAATGATGATAAGCCTACTTTGATAACTTTCTCTTCACTTAAACGAAAAGAAGGAAAGAGTACTATCATTGATGATATTACCGATATGAAGTCGACTACCGGTAAGAAGATACTGATACTCAAACGCGTGAGGGAGAGTGAGTACAACAGAAATATTCAGATACCAGAAAGTTCAATAGTTAACCTTGGTTCTATTGGTGATGAGGTGTCCGAGCGTCCTAAGCCCGTTGAGCTGAGCGGTAATATATCTCGCTTGTACTATATAGTTGATCGTAATATAAGCAAGATGAATATAACACCTGAGACGGTTAATAATCTGCTTAATAACTATAATGATTATGACTATATATTCATAGAATTGTTCCCTCCAAAACGCAATCTTCAGGTTTCTTCCTGTTTCATGCGTATGGCTGATTACAATATTCTTATAACATGTTATGGCAAGAACAACTTTGCAGTGATCGACAAAATTACAAGAAGTGCTGTAAGGGGAACTGAACGCAAGATAGGAACTGTAATAAATTGTGGCGATCTGAGTCTTGTTTGAGAGTGATAAAATGAACTACCGATTAATATCTATAAATCTTGTTATATTGTTGGCCGCATTGTTTTGCGGCTGCGAGCAAAGAGAGCGTTTTGTTAAATACGACAAAGTGTCACCGGAACTGGATGTGATATCATATACTTATGTTGGCAAGCCGGTTCGTACTGAGCAGCAGGTTGTCGAGGAACTCAAAGAGCTTCAGAAGGTTGGGACAGAAGCTTATCGTATAGGTATGTCAGATGTGTTCGGTTTTTCTGTCTTCGGAGAAAAGTCGCTTGAGGTGACTGATGTTGTTGTCAGGACCGACGGCTGCATTACTTTGCCGCTTATAGGTGATGTTGATGTTGAAGGGCTTACTATGCCTGAGGCTACTTCTCTTATTGACCAGAAATACAAAAAGTATCTTCTTGAGCCGAGATGCATACTTATGCCTAAAGAAATAAACAGCGGAAGCTTTACCATTCTTGGCAAGATAGTCCATCCGGGTGTATATCCGATTGGAAGAAAAATGACGCTTGTGGATGCCGTTGCAACCTCTGGCGGTTTTGCAATAGGATACTTTCGAGGCAATACGGTGGAGATGGCAGATCTTGAGCATTCTTATGTAGTAAGAGATAATGAAGTGCTGCCGGTGGATTTTGTTCGTCTTATAAAGGACGGTGATATGCTCCACAATATTCCGATAAGACCGAGTGATTATATTTATGTTCCTTCTGCGAGAAATCAGGAAGTTTATGTTCTTGGTGCGGTTGCTTCTCCTGAGGCTTATGGCTATCGTGATGATATGACTGTCTCGCATGCTATTGCGGCAGCTCGCGGTTTTGTCTCAGGTTCTCAAAGACGAGATATCAGGGTCCTAAGAGGCAGCTTGAGCAATCCGGTTATATTTAATGTTGATTATACCAAGGTTGAAACGGCACTTCAGCCTGATTTCAAGCTTCGTCCCGGAGATATTGTGTATGTACCTCACACAACATTGTTCAAATGGAACGATATTGTTACACAGATATTGCCAAGTATACAGTTGCTTGATCATGCGGGTATAACTAATAATGATGGTGATGCCGGAAATTAATGTTATCAAGTTTCAGTGTGTGTCAGATTCTATATATAAATCGTCGTAAGAGTTAAATATGGTTGAACTGAAATATGTTGTCTTTATGATTATGTTTGTGACGCTGGTTCCAACAGCTGCTATCGCAATCATAAGATTTCCTAAGTTCAGTTGGCTGGCGCTTTTTACCGCGATATTTTTTACTGCGAATATGGTTGATATCAATTTTGTCTCGCGAGAGACATACAGGGGAACCTCACGCGGCTTTGAGGTTGGTATGGTTGATATCGCAACACTCGTCTTGTTTGCCTATGCATTGAAAAACAGGCTTAGGTATAAATTCAACCCTCTTCCAAGAGGCTCGCTGATATATTTTGCTTATTTTTTGTGCTGCGCAATATCAATAGTGAATTGTGAAGAAAAACTCTATGGTTTTTTTGAACTGTTCAAAATGGTCAGGATATATGTGTTCTTCTGGACGATGAACAATATCATAATATCACCAAAGGCAGTCAAAAGAGTTGTCTACTTCTTCTCGTTTGTTTCTTTGTATGTGTTTGTATATGTGTTGAGAGACAAGTATCTTTATGGGATGTATCAAAACAGCGGCCCGTTTCCGCACCAGAATTCCCTCGTGATGTACCTGATGATACTGGCGAACATTCATTTTTCATGCTGGATGTCATCAAGAAATTTCAAGGAGATCGTGTATTGGTGTGTTGTTGTCGCCGGAGAGCTGTTCTGTATTGTTTCCACTCTCTCCCGCGCAGGCATTGCGCTTACTGCTGTCTCAATGTGTATCGTATTGCTTTTCCATATGTCGTGGCGTGTTAATTTCAAGAAATTTGCAGTTGTAGCTTTGCTTGCGGTCATGGGAATTGCCGGTCTTGCAAAGTCTCTTGATTCTATTGTCACGAGGTTTCAGACTGCTCCGGAGGAGTCGGCTAATACTCGTGTGAAGCTTGCCAAGGCTGCGGTCAAGATGGCTGATGATAAAAAAGTTGGAGTGGGTTTGAATAACTACAGCTTGAAGATGTCAACAAAATATTCTTATTCTTCGCATATAGATGTGAAAGTATCTGATAATGGAGAAGAAGAGGCCGGTGGTATTGTAGAGACCGTTTATCTCCTTATTGCCTCAGAATGCGGCTGGCATACTCTTGGCGTATACTTCTTTTTATTGCTGACGTTTTATATGAGGAATATGGTTAATTTATTTCTCACTAAGGATGTTTTCCTTAAAACTGTATGCATCGGTTTGTTTGCCGGACTTGCAGGTATATATGTTGAATCTGCGTTGGAATGGGTTCTGAAGCAGACCAATAATTTTTATCAATTGATGATGATGTTTGCGATAATCAACGCTATAACCAGACTGCGTCAGAACGATAACAATCTGATGGAACCTCAACAGATAGAAGAATAATTTTTCAAGGATTTTATATATGGCTGACGGACAGATTAAGCGAACTATGTTCTGGAACACCTTAAGCAACTATTGGACGCTTGCTATACATATTGTCATGATGGTGCTGTTGGTGAAAATCCAATTTCAGGGCATACCAAAACAGGATTACGGTTTTTGGGGGTTGCTGTGGTCTGTGTTTGGGTATTCACTGCTGCTTGATTTCGGTTTTGGAACAAGTATCCAGAAATACACCAGTGAGGTATCCGTAACCGGTAACTGGAAAAAATATAATCAACTTGTAAGTACGGTTTTTTTCAGCTACTGTATTCTTGCAGTAGTTATAATAATTGCGACGATTATTTTAAGCAATTTTGTTGGCCAAATGTTTAAATTGGAAGAAGGCAGTGATGTTACCAGGTATAAGACTGTGTTTCTTATGTTTGGTATCGGTACGGCACTGATATTTCCAACTGGTTTCTTTGCAGAGATTCTTAGAGGTATACAGCTCATAAAGCTTCGCAATTGCATATCTGTAACCTGCTCGATAGCCAACTTTTTGGGAATCGTAGTAGCAGTCAAAATGGGTTATTCACTGATGGTTATGACCGTAGTTACGGTTGTTACTCATCTTTTATCCAATGTTATAATGGCATTTTTCAGTTTCAGAAGGATGCCGGAGTTCAAGATACATCTTTCTGAGTATCAGCTTAACCTTTTGAAAGAGGTAATGAGTTTCTCTCTGTTTGCTTATCTGATAATGTTCAGTAACCTGATAATTTTTAAGACTGATCAGATCGTTATATCAGTTTTTGCTTCCGTAGAACTTGTAGCTTTTTATCAGATTGCTTCAAGGCTTGCCAGTACCTTTATGAGTTTTTCTACTCAGTTCAACGACAATCTTGGCCCAATAGCATCTGTGTTTCACACTTCCGGCAGAAGTGATGAACTGGCTTCAATGCAGCTTTATACGAGTCGTATTATTGGCTTTATCGCTACGTTTATGCTTGTGCCGTTGGTGGCCTATATTGGTCCGCTGCTTGAAGTGTGGCTGGAACTTACAGAGCCTGCAAGTAGAATGTGTTCGATTATTCTGCTTTTATCTACTTATTTTCTTGTACTTTTCAGAAGCGGATCAGTTCAGATATTGCTGATGTGCGGCAGAGAAAAAGAGCTGACTGCGGTTGCTATAGTGGAATGTCTCGCAAATCTTGTCGTTAGTATCATACTTGTTAAACATCTTGGTATTGTAGGTGTGGCTCTCGGCACACTGATTCCAAACATTGTACTCGGATGTGTATACAATATACCTGTTGCCTGTAAATTTGCTAAGGTAGGTATGTGGGAGTTTTTCTCATTTTCGATTATAAGAACGCTTGTCGTTGGAGTGATTTCCGCAACGTTTGCGTACTGGCTTTCGCATCTGTACTATCCAGACAGTTTGCTTCTGTTACTTTTATTCTGCTGTGCGGCTGGAAGTGTATATATGATACTCTTCTACATTCTCGGTATCAGCAGGCAGGAACGCGGACAATTTAACGCTTTGATAGTTAAAGCCATAAAAGAACGAAAGATATGACAAGAATTACGAACGGTTAATGTCGTTGACAGCCAGTAATAGAAATGTTTTCTGTTCGTAAATTGGCTATTAAAAGGCGTGATATGGCGTTGATTATTTTGTTGCATTACGTACCCTTGTTTTTGTATAATTGAAACAGTGGATTTCACTTGTCAACAAAGTAATTAGGGCTGAGTTTTATGTCAAAGAAAAACCTTCTTGTGTTTGTTTCTTTTATCTCATGTTTTTTTTCATTGTCATTATGCGCTGCGGCGTGGGATACAATCGGACTTGAGTTTGAAGTCGTGGATGGTCAGGCTTTAAGAGATAATCGTGAAGTTGATATCCGCGGCAACGCTGCAATATTGTTGAAAGAGCCAGGTATTTCAGGCAGTATGGAGTGGGAGACGCGGATCTTGCTCAATAGCTATCCACAGTCTGAGCAGAACAATGCTCTATTTCGATTACGACTTCAAAAACCGATTCAAACTGATAAAATACGGCTTGTTTCGAACGAACATTTTATTCGCGTGGTAGAGCTGGGTATTTATGAGCCGGGTATGCCGGAGTATCCAAATCCTCTTTCTGCTTCTGCAGAAGGTTTGAATGTGCCGAATTATGCCGTGGATGCTGAATTAACGACATCGTCATTTTTTGCCGGGTTTACCGCTGATAAGGTCGTTGACGGCAAGATCGATTATCTTTCTCGCTGGGTAAGCGGTGAAGAACCTCCTCATTACCTGACAGTCGATATGAAAGCAAAAAAGAATATCGGCTATATACAGATGCTGACAGGACACCCTTCCGGGAATCAATGGACACATATCGCAAAAGAATTTACATTTCAGTATTGGAGCCAAGGGCAATGGAAGGATCTCAAGGGCGTTCGGCAGCAGGATGAACCGGGCACGATGGGGCTAATTGTCGGCTATGATTCAAACGGATTTTATAATCTCGTTCATAGCAGCGGTATGCCTAACTGGCGTCTGCAATATCATGCAAAAGAGGGCGGTGTGAAGATTTTGTCTTCAACTTCCAAAAATATTGACCTTATGGAAGGACGCGAGTATGTTTTACGTGCTTCGGTTACAGGTTCGGTTATAAGCTTGTGCTGCAATGGTGAGCTGATGCTTAAGTCGGAGATTGCAAGGCCGGCAGCAGGTAAGTTCGGTTTTTGGAGTGGGTCGGCAGGTAACCGGATCACTGTCAAGAGTATTCGGGCAAGAGAAATTAATGCAGGCAGCTATCAGTACGCATCTGATATCAGGGTTTCGATTGATAAAGCGGAAAGTCTGCTGGGTTTTATGCCCCGCGGTTACAAACATGAAATCCAGTTACCTTCGGTTGAGACAGATGAGGTGTTTATCAAAGTGGAAAGGGCCGTTTCCGGTCAGCAAATTTTCATAAATGGTAAGAAAACAGATCGTGTTTTGCTCAAAGATTCTCACGATAGTGTTGATGATGTTGTCGTGTTGGTTATATCGGCTGACGGCAGTAATCAGCACAGATATTGTATTGAGGTAGTACCTGTGCCGCCGGTTGAAGGTTATGAACTTGCTTATTCAGACGAGTTCAATGGTGAATCACTCGATACCGACTTGTGGTACTGCAGAGTGGGCAAAAGATGGAAAAGTTTGCAGAGCAGGGATAATGTAGATGTAGCCGATGGTAATCTTGAAATATCTCTTACTTATGATAAGGAGACAGGAAATCATATAACTGGGGGTGTTATTACGAAAAAGATGTTTGGCTACGGTTATTATGAGACGCGTGCCAAGCTTTGGAAACATCGAGGCTGGCATTCGGCATTTTGGCAGATGGGTTATTGCCCCGGAGTCGGATTTCCCGATGATTACGAGGGGCCTGCAAATAATCAGATTAATGAAATAGACGGTTTTGAATCAACAGAGGGTGGGGGATTTTCTACAAATCTTCAATACCACAATCCGCGTATGCTTTTCGGCTCGGTAGGTGCCCGTGGTGATGTCTGTGAAGATTTCCATGTTTTCGGCTGGGAATGGACGCCAGAATATGTTCGTTATTTCTATGACGGAGAACTTGTACGGCAGATCAGGTATTTGCCGCCGCACGGGTTGCAGAATGTATGGCTGAGTTGTGTGGCACATGACGATGCGGAATTGAAAGATATTCCAGGCAAAATATATTTTGATTATTTCCGTTACTACAGCAGAGATTACGGTTTGACGCAGCTATCAGATGATGCTGTTGTAATGGACAGCAGTGATGATAATTATTTTGAAGAGGGTAAGTGGCGAGATGGAGTTTATGCTATTTCGCATAAGTATGACAAGGTGACAAGGCTCAGTACCGAAGTGGGAAGCAAAGCCGGCTGGAAATTTTTGTCTTCTGTGAGCGGATGCTATGAGGTTTTTACGTGGAATCCATACATATTTACTGATGGTATAGTCAACGAAACATCATATGAGATAATTTCAGTCGGCAAGAAATCGCAGGTTACTATAAATCCGATGGAGTCAGGACAATGCTGGGTGAGTCTTGGTAAATACGATTTTGAAAAAGACGCCATGACGGTTGTTCGGTTGAATGTTAATGAAATCGGACCAAACAGGCTTTGTGCCGTGATGCTTAAACCCTGCAATATAGATAAAGACAATTAAAACGGAAATGATACCACAATGAGAAAAATTATTCTTGATACTGATATTGGTGATGATATTGACGACTGCTTTGCCCTTGGACTTATTCTTTGTTTGCCAGAGCTTGAACTTTGCGGGGTAACGACTGTTTTTGAGAATGTAGAGGCACGCTGTCGTCTTGCAGGTACTTTGCTTGCGGTAGCGGGACGCTGCGATATTCCTGTTGCTGCCGGTTGCGGGGCTATGCTTTCTTCATGTTTTAATTATGATATTAACCCACGCAAGGCATATCTTGAAGGCAGTTTGCCCAACCAGATTACAAGTGCTTTAGATGAGAGCCAGTTGCCGGCGATTGATAAACGACACGGCGTGGATTTTATAATTGATACAATAAAGGCCGGAGATAGTGATATAGAGATTGTTGCTATCGGTGCGTTGACCAACATAGCGATGGCGATAACCAAATGCCCCGAAATAATCGCTAAAATTCCACGAATCATCTGCATGGGCGGTGTTTTTGAGGATGATACCCGCAGGGGGATTATTGACTGGAACACTCTTTGTGATCCCATTGCTTCGGATATTGTTGTCAACAGCGGCATAAAAACTGATTTTATCAGTCTTGATGTTACTACGAAGGTGCCTTTGCTTAAGGATGATATGGATAGAATCAGGGCTTCACAAAAGCCGCTTGCCAAAAAGATGGCAGAGGCTCTTGAGCTTTGGATTGAAAAGGTTAATGCACGCGGCGGAACTCCTTTAATGCACGATCCGTTAACGGTTGCTGTACTTGTGAAGCCAGAACTTGTGAAATGGCATACAGGAACCGTCTCAATAGATACCCAAAGCAGCAGCCAAAGCGGGTATACATTTTTTGAAAAATCGGCAAATGGCTGTCATAGATACAGTTATGAAGTTGATTCGCGAGGAATGGTTGAGTTCTGGCTTGACAGAGTGCTTTAGTACGACAGGTAATCTTGTTCGCAAAATGGCTAAAAAAAGACGCTTAATGGCGTGGTTTACGATGCCTTTATATGCGATAATCATCATTTAGTAGATTGCGATAGTGTTTATACACACGGTTTTGTCCGTGATAATTTCTTAGATGTGATACGAGTATTTGTATTTATGTGTTATTTTTTATAGGAGACCGAACATGGTAAAAATCAAATCTACGATCATATTTGTGTCATTACTGGCACTTATGTTCACAACTTCTATCTTTGCCGATGTACGATGGTACGATGGCAATGCAGACGATCATCTCTGGAGCAATCCTTACAACTGGGGTTCACTTGGACACGTACCGACAACAAGTGACGGTATTGTGTTTGTAAAGCCCGGTCTTTCTGCTACTTACGGTAAGCCAGCTCCGGGAGCAGACCCTACTATTAATTCAAGCGAGCCGAACGTTACAAGCATATATGTTGGCGAGCAGGCTCCTGGGCTTGCTGAGCTGACAATCACTGACGGCGGTTATATGGAAGTTATGACCAGATTCCGTTTGGGAAGTTACATTACAACTCTTCAGACTCCTATCACGCATGGGCGTTTGAACATGGAAGGTGGCGTTCTGGATGTATTAGGCACAGATGGTATACAACTGGGCTATAGAAACTCTATTGGTGAAATCTATATGACCGGCGGAGTTATCAATACATCGAAGCTTTGGATGAAGGGCAGGCTGACAAGTAATACGACGGCCAAAATCGAGCTTCTTGGCGGCACAATCAATGCAGGTGTTGATCAATGGGATACAACTGCTGTTGATGACAGGCCCTACAACCTTATCAACATAACAGAGGGTACTCTCCGTACCGGCAGGGCTTTAAGCTCATGGTATGAGGCAACAGGCCTTATAACTGCTTATGATGGTTTGAGTACTTGTAATTTCGACCAGACAACAGAGCCTGGTTACACAATTGTAACGGCTAATCCATATTATAAGGCTTATACCCCATCGCCATTTGACGGTGCAGCTCTTTCATCTTCTGAAGCTCCTGCAGGAGTTACTATTCTTGAGTGGAAGGCCGGAACAGGTGCTATTTCTCATGATGTGTATTTTGGTACAGATGAGAGTCTTGTAACAAGCGGTGATATGAGCGTTTATCAGGGCAATGTTGACGTTTTAAGTTTTGACCCTAACGGTTTGGGTTACGGCCAGACATATTACTGGCGAATTGATGAATTTGACGGCAGCACAACAACGACTGGCGATGTGTGGAGCTTCAGTGTTTCTGCTGATCTTCCACCTCAAGCGGCAAGCGTTCCAGTGCCTGCTGATGCAGAGACAGGTGTAAGTCGTCTTGCACAGATGAGTTGGACTATCGGTGTTGGAGCTATTTCTCATGATATTTACTTCGGCACCGATGAGTCCCTTGTAGCCTTAGGCGATGCAAGTGTCTATCAGGGCAATTTCCCGACTGCTGAATTTGATCCGGGGCTGCTTGATGCCGGAACAACATATTACTGGAGAGTTGACGAGCTTGACGGAAGCAGTATATGGGAAGGCGCTGTTTGGGAATTCCAGACCCTTACACCTGCGGGTGATGTAGTATGGGTAAATAATGCCGTAGATGATGAGAACTGGAATACTGGTGAGAACTGGAATACTCTTTCTGTTCCTACACTGGATAAGAGTTCGGTTTATATCGATCCAGAGGCATCAGGTATGCCGGTTGTAGACTCAGCTGTTCCTGGTGTCAACAGCCTATTCTTGGGTCGTGCAAACAAAGGCGGCGAATCTATCGTTACTATCGAAGAAGGCGGCGAACTTACAGCCAGCGCCCTTGTAAGGGTTGGCTATTACAGGCCGGGTTCTTATGAGAGAGGTACTATCGTTGTTAACGGCGGTTCATTTACCTCTACAACAGAAATGCAGGTTGGAAGTTATGGTACTTCAACTTATAATAATGATGGTACACTTACAATCAACGGTGGTGAGCTAAATGCTCAGTGGATCAGGCTCTCAGCAGGTACTTACAGTACAGGTTACATAAACCTCAACGGCGGTACTCTTAATATAGGAACCGGCGGCATTG
Source organism: Sedimentisphaeraceae bacterium JB056 (assembly GCA_044440125.1). Lineage (GTDB taxonomy): Bacteria > Planctomycetota > Phycisphaerae > Sedimentisphaerales > Sedimentisphaeraceae > JBITAJ01. Next base: position 266,049 of record JBITAJ010000012.1, read on the forward strand.
AATTTAACAATGAGCCTGAAGCGGACAGAATGAGAGTTAGCAAGATGGATATCGGTGCAGGTACTCTTGTAATGGCCGGCGATATGGTTGATAGTGTTAATTATCATATAAATCTCGGAAATATAACCGCTTACGGTTCTGCTGACGGCGGACTTCTCGGTGAAGCCAACTTTATTGAAGGCGGACATCCTGAAGCAAGTTTCAATGTTAGCTATGATGCAGTAAATGATGAGACTATCGTAACTGCTTCTATACCTGATCCGAAACAGGCTAAGAGCCCTTATCCAGGCAATTCTGCTACAGACGCTGATGTGTGTGCAATACTCAGTTGGACAGCCGGCGAAGGCGCAGTATCTCACCAGATTTACTTTGGTACAGACGAAGCTCTTGTAACAGCGGGTGATGCAAGTGTTGATATGGGTTCACAGGCCGCTGCCACTTTTGATCCGGGTCTGCTTGTTCCTGAAACACAATATTTCTGGAGAGTTGATGAGTTTGACGGCTCTACAACAACAGTTGGTGAAGTTTGGAACTTTACTGCCGGATATACGAGCATGATCGATGATTTCCAGAGTTATGCTGACGGTACAGAACTTTCTGCTGTCTGGACTGCTGCCAGCGGTTCTATAACAGCTCTTGAGACTGATATAACCAACTTCAACAGTTCTCAGGCGATGAAAGTTAATTTTGCCGGTTCTGCTCCTTCGGTTACCATGACATTTGCTTCTGCTCAGGACTGGACAAAGTCCAACATAGCGTTCCTTGCTATTCCGTTCCATGGAGCAGCGGCTAATTCCGCTACCGAGATGAATGTTACATTAGAAGACGCTACCGGAATGACCTCGCAGGTAACATACGGTCTTGATCTTCTTGATGAAGACGCAAGTGATGTCATAATGGAAGATTTCAGAAACTACTGGACATGGCATATTGATCTTGCACGTTTTGGTGTAGACCTTACAGAGGTTAAGAAGCTTACCGTCACTATGGGTGATGGTGTGACAAGTACTGTTGGAACAGTATACTTTGATGATATCTATCTCTCAGTTCCTGAGTGCATAGCAAGATTTATGCCGGGTGAAGTAAACGGCGACTGCAATGTTGATGCTCTCGATCTTAAGATAATTGCTGAGAACTGGCTTGCAGCTGATAGCGTTGTAACAGCTTCAACAGCACCGGCTCCGCTGGCAATGTGGAAGTTTGAAGGCGATGCTACAGAAGAAAACGGCCTTTACGGCGGTAGTGCTAATGGTACTGTTGCATGGGATGCGACAGGCGGTTATGATGGAAACGGCTGTTTGAGCCTCAACGGAGCAGGTTACATAGGTATCTCCGGAGCTGAGACACTGTTCTCCAACATCACAGATCAGATGACCATATCAGTATGGGTTAAGGGTGATGCAGACGCACAGCCTGTTGATAATGTTGTCTTTGCCGGTGGTGTATCAGATTTCAGTGGTCACAACCCGTTCTCTTATATGCCAAACAGAAACGGTGGGGTTACATTTGACTCAGGTCATATCAGTGAGCAGGAACCTGACTGGGATTCATGGTTCTACGGTTGGGATAATATCACCTGGAACAGAAATGATGTTTCTGACTGGGAAGGCGCATGGGTTAACTATACCTACGTTAAGAATTCTACCGAAGGTTTCATGAGACTTTATCGTAACGGTGAGCTCGTAGCAGAGAATCTTGATGCTTACGCTCCAATGGGCGGAACTGCGGTATTTACTATAGGTGCTCTCGAAAGAGGTACTTATCAGTCGCTCAGATATACCGGTAAGATTGATGATATGAGTATCTACAACACAGTTCTTACTGCTGAGCAGATTGCTGCTCTTGCGAATCAGGCAACTGTATCGCAGCCTCTTGTAACTGCTGCCGATGGCAACAAGGACGGCAAGGTAGATTTTGCCGACTTCGCCGCGATGGCTGATTACTGGCTCGATCAGGAAGTTACATGGCCTTACTGAGATAAAATAAAATTTTGATAAATTGGAAAAGAACCTCCGCTCGCGGGGGTTCTTTTCGTTTATAATATTGCTGTATAGAATAAGTTAGTGTTTTTAGGTTTGAAGGTTGATTATGAATCGTCGTGAAATGATAAAAGCAACCGGTTTTTCGGTTGCTGCCGCGGTTTTAGGCGGATGCAGTGAGGAGTTGCTGTCTTTTAATAAAAAGAAGAAACCGAATGTTGTAATTGTGATTACGGATGATCAGGGCTACGGTGATATGGGTTGCCATGGCAATACTAAGATTAAGACGCCTAATATTGACAGCCTATACAGCGAGAGCCTGCGTTTGAAGGATTATCATGTCGGACCGACATGCGCGCCTACAAGATCGAGCCTGATGACGGGTAAGTATTGCAATACTGTTGGTGTATGGCATACTATAGCCGGTAGAAGCATCCTCAAAGAAGGACACCGAACTCTGCCGCAGGTTTTATCGGAAAACGGCTATGTTACAGGGCTTTTTGGCAAGTGGCATCTGGGAGATAATTACCCTTCAAGGCCGCAGGATCGGGGATTTGATGAGGTGCTTTGCCATGGCGGCGGCGGAGTGAGCCAGACACCTGATCACTGGAAAAATGACTATTTCAATGATATTTATCTTCACAACGGCAAGCCTGAAAGATACGAGGGCTATTGTACTGAAGTGTGGTTTGATGGAGCCAAAAAGTTCATTGAGAAGAATCATGACAGGCCGTTTTTTGCTTATATTGCAACAAATGCTCCTCACAGCCCTTATCATGTCGATCCGAAATATGCTGAGCCTTACAGGAATGATCCGGATATACCTAATCCTGAATTTTACGGTATGATCACTAATCTTGATGAAAATCTTGGCCGTTTTCTGAAATTTATGGATAATTCGGGGCTTAGAGAGGATACACTCTTTATATTTATGACTGATAACGGTACCGCCGCGGGCTACCTTAAGGGTAAAGGATATAATGCGGGAATGCGAGGCAGAAAGGGCAGTGTTTATGACGGCGGACATCGAGTGCCATGTTTTATGAGATATCCGGCTGAAAATATCGGCGGTGGGACTGACTTTACTGATATAACTTCGCATATCGATATAATGCCTACAATACTGGATTTTTGCGGTCTTGATGTTGAGGGTGAGTCTGTTGACGGTATTAGTCTGCTGCCTTACATTAAGAGTGGTAAGTCTTTGCCTGAAAGGGTCTTAGTAACAGATTCTCAGCGAATAGATATGCCTGAGAAATGGCGGGCGAGTGCTACTATGACTAACCGCTGGCGGCTGGTAAATGGTGAAGAACTTTATGATATAACTGCCGATCCACGTCAGATGAATGATGTTGCGGCTGAAAATCCTGCTGTAGTTGAGTGGCTCCGAGGTGAATATGAGAAGTGGTGGGAGCACGTAAATGGTGATTTTGCAAATTATGCCGAAATCGTGATTAATTCAGAATATGAGCCTGTTACGCTTTTGACTTGTCATGACTGGCACCCTGAGCCGTGCCCGTGGAATCAGAGGCAGATAAGGCAGGGAAGGGCAGCTAACGGCAAGTGGTCTGTCCGTTTTGCTGCTGCCGGTGAGTATGAATTTGAGCTTCGCAGATGGCCAAGAGAGGCTGATGCTGCCATAGATGGCGTGGTTGAGCAGGGTAGTGTAGAGCCGGGAGTTGAGCAATGGCCCGAGGCCAAAGCGTTTGAGATTACGGGTGCTGAGCTTTGTGTTGGACAAAAGAAACTGGTTTCTGAAGTTGAATCGGGTCAAAAATGTGTGAAATTCAGGCATAAAGTAAGTGCCGGTTCTAATCTTATTGGCACGGAATTTACCGGTAATAAAATCGAAAAATCATTGGGAGCATATTACGTCTACGTGACGAAAATTAGCGAATAAGTAATGTCTACCTTGCCGCTCTTAAGGGGATAGCAAACTGCGGTCTCCTAATAGTGGAGTAGCATACAATGGCCAGAACACGAGCTTTTGTTCTGGTAGTTCGTGGTACTTCCTGTTGGATACTACCCAGCCTTGTGGGCAATTGCTGTAAATATCAAGCATAGAATGTAGGCTACGCAATTTTCCTGATTTGCCTGCTTTTATTTCGATTGGGTAGATTATGCCGTCTTTGGTGGTTAGGTAATCGATTTCGGCGTTAGAGCTTTTTGAGTTACGTGACCAATAATGTAGTTGGTGGTTATGCCATGCTATCATCTCTTGTGCGACGAATTGTTCTGCAAGTTTACCTTTATAAATAGAAAGAAGGTCATTTCCCGCGATTTCGATGTCTACTCTAACTTCGCATAGTCGCTGTAATAGTCCGATATCTAACATTGAGGTCTTGAACTTTTTTCCGTTTGCTGATGCGCCAAGAGGCAGTCCTGATGGGTCGCATGCGGGAATTTTGTTTAGCAATCTGGCCTTGAATAATAGGTCAATAGCTTTTCGGTTTGTAGGGCCGGAGAATTCATCGCATAATCTACTGTATTTAATCTGCTCACCGGTAGATATTGCTACTTGTTGAAATACTGCTTCGAGGCATTCTATGTTGACACTGGGTTTGTATTTAGCGAAATCTTGTTTGTAAGCGGTGATTATTTCAGATTGAACTTTGAATGCTTCAATTTTCGAATGCGTATCCCTATAAACTTTTACGCACTCCGGCATGCCTCCAATGAAAAAATACTGCTTTAATTCCTCAAATATCATTTCGTTTGTCAATTCGGATGCGTTTTGTGGAGTCAGTGTTTTCTCTGCCATGGTCTCCTTATCAATCGCCAGTAGGTATTCGTAGAAGGTCATGGGATTCAGATGCAGGTATTGAACACGTCCGACAGGTATTGAAATTTCTCCAAAAGCAAATTCCAAGAGAGACCCTGCGGCTACTACGTGGAGTTCCGGTATTTGCTCGTAGAAATAGCGAAGAGCCATAATTGCTCTTGGGCAGGCTTGGATTTCATCAATAAATAGCAGTGTTTTGCCTGGAATAATTCGTCCGGCTGTGAGTTCTATCGTTTCAAGAATTTTTAGTGGGTCGAGGTCGTTTTGGAATGCTTTGTGCAAGCTTCTTTGCTGTTCAAGGTCTATTTTGACGAAGTTGTCGAACTTTTTGGCTAAAAACTTCTCTACAAGCCAAGTTTTGCCGACTTGTCTTGCCCCTCTAATGATTAGAGGTTTTCGCCGTGATGAGTTTTTCCAGTCTAATATATTTTTTTCTGCTAATCGTCTCATTATAGACCTCTTACAAAGCTTGTTTTAGAAATACAATAGTATTATAGATCTGTTACTTTAGAAATACAACCCTTTTTTAGTGTTTTCGATTTAGTTTTTTCGGTTTTGTGTCGTTTAAGTTTAATCTTGTTCGGAAAATGGCTAAATGTAGTCGCATTTTGGCGTTGTGAGAATCTTCTTGTAAGTTTATAATTAATGCATATATTAGATTCTTAGATTTTAGTTCTTTTTCAGGTGTGAAAGGCTTTACCTTATGAAAGATAAAAAGGGTTTTACATTAATTGAGTTGCTTGTCGTTATATCAATAATTGCGGTGCTTATGAGTATACTTATGCCGGCACTTGGCAAGGTAAGAGAGCAAGCAAAGGTTGCGATATGTAAGTCGAACTTGAGGCAGTGGGGCGTTGTAATGTTTAGTTATGCAGCCGATAATAATGGCTCATTTACTCAGGGGGATACAGAGGGCGGCGATATGATAGATAGATGGAATAATACCTGGCCTGTAACACTCAAATCTTATTATCAGGATGATGAAGATTTCATGCTGTGCGCATCTGCAACAAAATCTGAAGAAGAGAACGGGCAGTTTCCCAATATGGCCTGGAGTGTGGCTAAACATGGCACATTTATTCCCAAAGACGTTAAGGGCAGCTACGGCCTTAACTGGTGGATAAACAATGCCAGTCCTGATTTTGCAGGTGTTATAAGTGGCGTACCATATCCAAAGGAATATTTCTGGCGTAAGTTAAGCAAAGTTAGTAACACTAGTAAGGTACCGATGTTTCTTGACAGTTGCTTTGTATACGGCAGACCAATCGAAGCGTCAACCCTCAATGACCCTCCTCAGACTCCGATGGAGGTAGAAATGGGTATAAGACGTTTCTGTACGGATAGACATAACGGTACTACAGACGGTGTTTTTGTTGATGGACATGCGGGTGGTATTGGTCTTAAAGAACTGTGGACTCTTCCATGGAGCAGAGGTTACAATACTAAAAACCGCTACACTCTGGCTGGTGGAGCTACACCGGCTATCTGGCCCGAATGGATGCAGGGCTTGAAGGATTATTGATATTGCTCACACAAACGAGACCCCTGCATTTAATGCTCGGGTCTCGTTTTTTTTATATTTTGACAATTCGGCTCGGGCTGGTTGAATAGTGTTTCTGCATTTCATTTTAAGGAAAGACTACCTGCAATGACTTTTGATAAGATTAAAAATTCAGCAGTTGCCTTGCTGTTCTCGTTAATTTTCTTTGGGCAGGTTTACGGAAGCTCAAGTGAAGAATCCGCGGCCCTTGTTACATTGATCAATTATCAGGACAAGAGCGTTTGTGCCGGGAGCTGCGATATCAAAGCTGAAATGCTTTATGATGCTGTCGGTGTGGAGAAAAGTAAGCCCCTGAGATTTGAGAGTACAAACAGCAAAGAGTTTTATGCTACGCCTGTCGAAAATGATGGGGAGAGTTATGTACGCATATTTTATTCTCTCGAGCCTTTCGAGAGTGTTAAGCTTAAGGTAAGTGAAAGTGAAGAGTGGAGCGGTGAAGAAAGAAGCATCTACTCTACTTTTCAGAAAAATCTGGCTCAGGCGAGTCTCAGCAATGGGATTATAAAGATAGATTATGACCACAGAGGCGGAAAAGATAAATGGGATCTTTCATTCAGTGACGGCAGCTCCGTTCTTAAGGATGTTGAGTATGTTTGTTTTTTTGATGACGATCCGATGCGCGGACGCACGCCGATAGATACTGCCCGCAAGCTTGGTCTGCCCGACAGTTATAACGGTCGTATCGTTGATATGAAAAGCGAGAGTTCTAACGGTGGGGCAAGTCTGAATATCACAAAAAAGTTTGACGGGATTGCTTCGGATATAGTGCTTAATGAAAGTTTTACACTAATATCCGGTGAGCCTGTTTTAAGGTATGACCTGAATTATGCCAACAACGGTGACAAAAGTGTTTATCTTGCCTTTATTTTCTGGGAAGGCTGTGTTAAAGGGAAATTCGGCGAGGCTCTTACCGGCAAGAAACTATTGAGCTGTCCGTGGGAGTTTGGGAGAGAGCAGATAGTTGATAAGTACAACAGGGTACTTCTGCGGTTTGGTCCCGGCTGGGCAGAGCCCAGAAGCTGGGCATCAATCGAGTCGGCAAGCGGAATGGGGCTTGGGATTACGACCACCAAAGAGCTTACCGAACATCATTATCTCGGCGCATCGATATGGGTATTCGAGTGGGACACTTTCCAGTTCGATCTCACAGAGACGACAACCGGCTACTATCCAATCGAAATACCGGCAGGGGAAACAATAAATCTGGGGCTTTGCCTGAGCCCTTCACAGGCGGGGATGGATGCGAAATCACAGGTTGATAAAATTTTTGCCAAAGTTCGCGATGATGCAGTGGGGCAGGGACATTTTGAACTTGACAGCCCGGTTGCTGTAATTCTGGACGGCAGGATCAAAACTGCTGCACTTAACAACGGTGTGGCCGATCTTAAGGCTGACGGCATGGCGATATGCGGCAGTAAAGATGCCGATAAGCAATTCTGGCCGCTTACTATTGCTACCAATCAGGAATATGTGTTGTCAGGAACCATCAGCGGTCTGGATAAAGATACGGAGGTGGCATTTTTATTGAAGTCGCTCACAGACGGCAAGTCTTCGGAATTAGTTCGTCTTTCAGTTGACGGCGATTTCAATGTTGAGCTTAGTAACAATACCGTTGATGGCGAGGAAGCGATTCTTGAGTTCAACGGCTCCTCTGCCGTTATAAAATCTTTGTCATTTATGAAGAGGGTGCCTCACAGTCCGGTGGTAACTTCCCCGTTTGACGGCCAAAGTATTACGGATATCGCTTCGTTTTTCAGATGGAAGAGTGTTAAAGGCGTTCAGGAATACGAGTTTCAGATCGGACGCGATAAAGAATTTGAAAGTGCCCAGAGTAAAAATATTTCGTTCATCGGCAACCTGCCTCATTATATGCCGCAGGAACCGTTGGCAGCGGGAAAATGGTATTGGCGGGTTCGTGCTGTTGCTCGTGACGGTCGAAACGGTGACTGGTCGCAGACGCAAAGTATTGACGTAAGCAACGATCATTCCTTTAAAGAACTTATCAGGCCTATAACGCCGCAAATGCCGTTGTTCAGCCTTGAAGCGTGGCGAGTGCGCGATCTTGAATATTTCAAGGATACCCTGCCGGATGATTTGAAGCCTTACTGTGCGGTGGCGGTTAATTATACCGGCGATTATATGCTGCATAAAAAAGAGTTTGAGGAATACTTCGAGCCGACCAAAAAATATGATATTCCAATTTTGATCGAGACTAACAGCCCGATGGGAATAAACGATCAGTTCCCTTCCCTTGCGGAAGTCGAGTGGCTTTTCCAGAATTATCCCAACGTGATCGGTGCCTATGGCGGCGAGAATATGCAGGGGATTATTTCCAATCTGCCGTACGTAAGAAACCTGCTTTTGCTTTGTGCCAAATATGGCCGCCATTTTATGCAGGGCGATGGCAACTACAGCGAGGTTAAGCTTCATAAGGTTGCATCAGATGCCGATGCTATGGAACTTATGAAAAAATGCAGCAAGTATATAACGCTTGCTCAGAAGAATAATATCTGGCATATGCAGTATGTGACGCAAAGCTCCATAATGGGTATGTGGCTTGCCGGAGTGGTTGGGCATACCGGAAGCTGGGAAGACGGCGGCTGGTATTGGGAACAGGTCGGCATGCGTGAGCTTGGACAGTGGTACGGCAGACGAAGCGGAGAGCTTGAAGATATGCCGCCTATTTTCTGGGTTCTTACATGGATACACGGGATCAACAGCGGCAGCACGGTCCTGTTCGCAGAGGGCCAGCCCGGCTCTACGATAGACCTCTACAGCCCCAATCCGTTTAAGAAGATCCCAAACGCTATCTGGGACAACAAGGGCAATACTACTGAGGTGTTCACAAGATACGTTGAGCCGTTTTTGCGGGCGGTTGCCGAACATCAGCTTGTGCCTACAAAAGAAGAAGTGCTTGAGGATGTTAAGCTGGCAGTGCTTCAGGATAAGCCGCATGAAAAGGAAGTTTACAGCGAGCAGCAATTCTACGGCCCGTATACCGCTCTTTACAGCAGCACTTACGGCTTTGATCAGAAGGGTGCGGATATTTATGAGTATTTTCCGAATACCGGTAGATATTATTATTTCCCTCTGCTGTCATATGGCACCGGTGAATTAAAACGAGCTGACGGCAGCGAAGTGCCGCAGGTTAAGATGTCGGAGATGACCGATGAAAAGAAAGTGAAAGAGGCTTTTGATAATGCGTATGAAAAAGAGTATGAGGGTGATGCACTGGTAACTATGCCGGGCGATAAGGTGTTTATAATCAATACCAATGAAAACAAGGATATCACGCAGAGTTACAGGATAAAAAATCCGGGCAATACAAAATTACTCTCACTTGAAGGCAAGATCGGCCCGCATGCTTATCTTATAGGCAAGGGAGAGAATGACGGCAGAAGTTTCTGGATGCAAGCCAATACCGCTTATCCTGACAGGGACACGGAATTGAAATTTGGATGCATTGCTGAGCCGGATGTTAAAGTTGTGCCGGCATCGGCATTGATCAAAAGTCAGTGGGACAAAAAGACAGGTGCTCTTGATATAATGTTGTCGCACGCAGAAGGTGCCGTTGAGGTTACGATATCAGTTGAAGGATTGAAATGAAAAAAACGATATTATTGCTTATATGCTTTTTAGCAGCTTTTGCATCAGCGGCAAACTTCAGACAGTTTGAAGATGGCGAGAGGGTGTGCTTTGTCGGCGACAGCATAACCCACGGCGGCAGTTACCACACGTTCATATATTTATTCTATGCGACTCGTTTCCCTGACAGGGATATAAGGATGTATAACTGCGGGGTTGCCGGTGATACGGCCGAAGGGACGATAAGACGCTTTGAATGGGATGTTGAACCTAAGCATCCGACGATTGCGACCGTTATGCTTGGAATGAATGATGTCGGGCGTGATAATTACGGTTTGCAGGAGCCAACGCCCGAGCAGATCAATGCAAGAGAGGACAAGCTTGCTTCTTATGCCGAAAATATGGATATGCTTTGTTCGATGCTGCGGGATGAAGATGCCGAGCTCATAATTATAGGCCCCTCTATCTATGATCAGAGTGCCAATATCGAAAGAGAAAATCTTTTTGGCGTCAATGATGCTTTGATAAAATGCGTGAATTACTGCCGTGATCTTGCCGGGAAATTTGATGCCGGTTTTGTCGATTTCAATGCGCCTCTGCTGTTGATAAATAATAAGTATCAGAAATCGGATGCTTCTTTTACTATTGTCGGTCAGGACAGGGTTCATCCCGGACGTGAAGGTCATTTTGTTATGGCGGCTGTCTTTCTGGAAGCTCAGAATGTCGGCGAGTATGTTTCAAAGACAATGATAGATGTTGATGCGGGTAATTCCGATACTGTTAACTGCGAACTTTCGTCATTGAAAATATCTGATGAGGGGGTTGAGTATCAGTGTAAAGAATATGCGTTGCCGTTTCCCGCAAAAGCGGCGATTGAATCTCCGGAGAAGTTTGTTGATTTCAGCGAACGATTTAATAAAGAAATGATTGTTGTTAACGGTCTTAAAGCCGGTGAATATGAACTGCTTATAGATGATGTTGCGGTCGGCAGTTATAATGACCAGGATTTGGCGGCAGGCATAGATATATCCGGTAATGAAAAAACGCCTCAATATAAACAGGCAGTGAGTGTTTATGAAGCGAATGCAGAAAGAGCGGCGACAAGTTATGTACTCAGATCGCTTGCGCATGTGGAACATCAGATGCTTAAGAGTGCGGTTGTGTACCCTGACGAAATCGATGATATAAAACCAAAGCTTGCTTTGAAGATCAAAGAGGCGGAGGGTAAGTCGTGGTATAATTATTATGTCGGTCAGGTTCAGAGATATTTTGAGAACAAGCCGCATGAAAAAGAATACAAGGATAAAGTTGAAAAGCTTATTGACCAGATGTATGAGATCAATAAACCGGTGAGTCATAGATTTGTCATAAAACGGCTTCCTTCTTAAATAAATAATTTGGAAAACAGCAGGTAACTTATGAATTTTGAAAATATGCTGAAAAAAGTTCCGAACAATGCAGTCCTTACTCAGGACCAATGGTGGGTATGGGGGGCATCGATGGTTCGCGATGATAAGGGCAGGTGCCACTTGTTTTATTCACGCTGGCCGAAAGAGACGGGCTTTCAAAGCTGGGTTACTCATTCGCAAGTGGCTCATGCGGTAAGTGATAATGAACTTGGGCCCTATGAGTATGTTTCTGAGGCATTACCTGCAAGAGGAAAGCAATTCTGGGACGGTGATTGTACTCACAATCCTACCGTTCATAAGTTTGCCGGTAAGTATTACATTTATTATATGGGTAATCGCGGCGATTCGGTTATAGAGCCTGATCCGACAAATCTTAACTGGACGCATCGCAACAATCAGAGGATAGGTGTTGCGGTTGCTGATGATCCTAATGGCCCATGGCAGAGATTTGATGAGCCTGTTATCGATGTCAGTGAAGATAATGATGCACCGGATTCACTGTGCATTGCCAATCCTTCTGTAACGCAGACGCCTGACGGTCGTTTTCTGATGGTTTATAAGTCGGTTGCGAGTAAGAGGCCGATGCCTTTTGGCGGGCCGGTTTCTCATATGGTTGCTTTTGCCGATAAGCCCGAAGGCCCGTTTGTTAAAGATAAACGTGAGGTGTTTACCTGTGAAGGAATTGATTTCCCCGCCGAAGACCCCTTTATCTGGTATAGCCGTGAAGATGAAATGTATTATGCGATAGTCAAAGATATGAAGGGCAGCTTTACGGGTGCCGGAACATCTCTTGCTTTGTTCTGCAGTGCTGACGGCATCGACTGGAAAGCAGCGGATCATCCTTTGGCAGGCAAGCTTGAAATCAACTGGGAAAACGGTGTGCAGAAAGTTGCAAGGCTGGAGAGGCCGCAGCTTTGGCTCGAAGAGGGAAGGCCTTCGGTATTGTTTGCCGCGGTTATGGATCTTGATGGAAATACCTTTAACGTACACATTCCGCTTTGCACGAATTAAAGAAGAATATGAATTGCGATATTAAAAATGCTTTAAGAAAATCAACGGCAGCAGTTTTACTTGCCGCGGGATTATTATTTGGCGGCAGTCTCGATGACGTTGCCCGATGTAAACCGCGTCAGGGCTGGCCACACTTTTTTGGCAAGCTTGCAGCGAAAGAACCGGTTACTATCGCCTATATCGGCGGCAGTATTACAGAACAGCAGGGCTGGCGTGACGGGACTTTCGATAATTTCGTAAAGACATACCCCGATGTGGAGTTTACGCAGATTAATTCGGCTATTCCGGGAACTAACTCTCAGCTCGGAGCCGCACGCATTGATAGGGATGTTCTCTCAAAAGACCCTGACCTTGTTTTTATAGAATTTGCGGTAAATGACGGCAACAGTGAGTATTCGCAGAAAACTTTTGAAGGGATGGTTCGAAAGATATACGATGCCGATATTAATACGGATATATGTTTTGTCTATACTATATGGAATGGTCAGATAGAGAAGTATTTGTATAATGGAAGATATCAGCCTTCGGCAAGCGGGATGGAAGTGGTTGCCGAACATTACGGCGTGCCAAGTATTCATATGGCGTTTTATGCTGCAAAGCTGCTTCGCGAAGATAAACTTGTTTTCAAGGCGCCGCTTTCAACAAAGGATAAGATTGCTTTCAGTCCTGACGGTGTGCATCCCTATACGCAAACCGGACATCCGCTTTATACCCGTGCCGTGGTTGATTCGCTTGTAGAGATTGAAAATGCATCAACTGCCGGCGAGCGGATTGTTCCGCTGGCTCTTCATAAAGATGACTGGCAGGATGCAAAGCTTGTAAGTTTAAGTGAAGTTAGAAAAAGTGAAAGCTGGCAGGAGATTACGACAAAAAAAAGTAAGCTATTCGCTGAGTTTGGAAAATTTATGCCGCGAATATGGATGGCTGATAAAAATGGCAGCTCTATTTCGTTTGCATTTAAGGGGACTGCCGTTGGGATATATGGAATAAAAGGGCCTGATGTCGGAATGCTTAAAATCGAGTTGGATTCGCGCGAGCCTGAGCTGATTACTTTTTTTGATTCTTACTGCACTGCCGGTCGGTATAAACTCAAATCTGTTATGCTTGCTTATGGTTTAAGTGATGATGTTCATCGTGTTAAAATCACGGTGGACGAAGCTATGCCCGATAAAGCCGCGATACTGGCCAAGGGCGGTAATGAATATAAGGACAATGAAGAATTTAACAGTCGTAAAGCATATATCGGCGATATTATTATAAATGGTGAATTGACGGAGTTTGAATGAGAACGAAAATATTGAACATATTAATGTTGTTTACAATAACCTGTACCTTTACCTTGACGCTTGATGCTGCAAGGCTCGAAGGCAGAAAATCGCAGGTTATTGATGAGCCGCTTGTCAACGGATATAACAAGGCTACTTTTGACGTGATGCTGGAAAGCTATCCGGCCAAGGCGGATTTTAACCCGGCTTTTGAACTGATGTGCACGCCTGTAAAAACCGATAAGATAAGATTCGTCTCGAACGATCCGGTTGCCCATGTTACTGAGATACGCCTGTTCGAGCCGGGCATGCAGAAGTATCCTCCGGTTATGGGCGGAGAAGGGCACGGTATATCAGTTCCAAATCTTGCCAAGGGCGCGACCGTCGAGGTGAGCAGTGCTTATGATATGAAACTGCGGCCCCCGCATGGAATTGTTGATGATGTGATATCGTTTGGCTCCAGATGGGTCAGTGGCGGCAGTGCTCCTCATACCGTTACTATCAATATGAAAGAGAAGAAGACTGTCGGTTGTATTCAGATGGTCAGCGGCTATCTCAGCGGTATGGACTGGCGGGTGATCGCAAGTAATTTCTATTTTGAATACTTTGACGGTAAGGAATGGAAGAAAATAGAAGGCAGCGGCCGCCGCAGTGATACCGAGCTTTCAAGCCTTGCGATAACCCTTGCTGACGATAGCGGCAATGAATATCTGTTCATAGGCAAAAGCGAAAAGAATAACTGGGCTGTCGGTAAACGTAATTCTTCCGGCAATCTGGAAATAATAAAGGAAGTTTCAAAGCTTGAAACCGGCCTCTACGAAAAGGAAGTTTATCGTTTTGAACTGGCAACCTCTGCCAACCGCGGGGTACTTCTCGTTGATGGTCGGCCGGTTATAGATATCGAACACGACCTTAAAGACGAGCTTAAAGCCGGAATTGAATCTTTGAGTAGTGATGTTGTTCTCGATGTAAAAAATATGTCTGTTGACACGGAGACGGATAAACGGAGTGCTGCACTGAAAGATGTTAGTTTTGAATGTATTGGGGGTGAGCTTCCTGAATTTATTTTCGATCCTTCCGTTTTGTCTCAGCAGTTCCAATTGTCTTCAGTGAATCAGCAGCGGATAAGAGTAGGCGTTGAAAAAATATCGCAAGGTCAGATGGTGAAGGTAAATGGTCGGAAAGTGTCATCATTACTTCTTAATCTTTCCGGCGGCAAACAGCAGGATGTTACGATAAGCGTAACATCGGCCGATAAAAGCAGCAGTCGTGATTATCTGATAGCCGTGCTTCCGGTTCCGCCGTCATCGCAGTTCGAACTTGCTTTCAGCGACGAGTTTGATGGTGATTCACTTAATATGGATCACTGGATGCATAGGGGCGGAATGCGATGGACGAGTAAGCAGTGTGCGGAAAATGTACTTGTTAAAGACGGCAAGCTTGTGATAAGGCTTGAGTCGGACGGAAAGATGCAGAGAACCGGCGGGATTATTTCCAATGAGGCTTTCGGCTACGGCTACTATGAGACAAGGGCGAAGCTTTGGAAAGGTCACGGCTGGCATGCTTCGTTCTGGCAGATGCAGGTTAAAGATACGATAAACGAGATCGACTGCTTCGAATCAACCGATCCCTATTCTTTCGGCTCCAATCTTCATTACTACAAGCCGCGGCATATAATAGGCCCTAAGGGACACAAGGCGGATGTAGCCGAGAGGTTCCATACTTATGCTTGGGAATGGACCCCCGATCGCGTGAAGTTCTATTTTGACGGTGAGCTTCTGCGTGACGTTGCGTATCCTGGCCCGCATAAGCCGCAGAATGTCTGGCTTACATGTGTTGCCCATCCTGACGCTTCGATGAATGATTTGCCCGGCACCGTTGAGTATGAGTATTTCCGTTATTACCGCAAGGAGTATATGCCGAGTGTTTCGGATGATGCTATCATTGTTGATGAGGGTAAAGACGGTTACAGCGAAATTGGTAATTGGACTAAGGGAGAGTATCCTGTTTCTTACGAATATGATTTCGAAACGCGTTTGAGTAAGGAGCAAGGCAGCTTCGCGATATGGAAGCCTGAAATCAAAAATGCCGGTCTTTACGATGTCTATGTATGGAATCCGTATGTGTTCGTTGATAAAAATGTGCCTCTGTATTCTTATACCGTTAACTTCAGCGGCGGCAGTGAAGATGTTAATATTCGTCCAATGCTTGAAGGGCAGAAGTGGGTGAAGCTGGGACGTTACGAATTTGAGGCCGGTAATAAAGGATACGTCAAAATGAATGTAAGGGACGGTGTGGCGAACAGGGCCGATGCCGTTATGTTTAAGCCGGTTCGCTAATATTATTTCGAAAAAATCGAGGATACGTTATGAACCTTAAAAATATATTCCTGATCGTTGTTATATTTGTTGTGCAGTTATGCGTTGCGGATATCTATTGGAAAGATGCTACCTACGATCATACCTGGGGCAATTCGTCTAACTGGGATGACCTTGTAGTGCCTGACGCTTCAAGCGGTATTGTGTATGTGAAGGCTGGGTCTATAAGTTCGCCCAAAGCGTATCCTGTTATTTATTCTCCTGTTCCCGAAATTTACAGGTTGACCATCGGCGGCAGCGGCAACGGAGTTGCTTCGGTTACTGTTGAAGACAGCGGCATACTTGATGTCCAATTTGTACTCCGTATGGGGCATTACAGCTCCGAAGAGAGCGATGTTCACGGCAAGCTTATTGTAAGCGGCGGCGTGGTCAATGTCGCGGCCGGAGGATATATCGATGTCGGAAGTTTGAATACTGACGGAACTTTGACCATTAACAGCGGAAGCGTCAATACGCCGCGAATAAATATCCCTGCCAGCCGCAACAGCAATGGTATTGTTCAGATTAAGGGCGGTTCGTTGAATGTCGAGTTTGACGGTGTTGTAATAGCTAATGATACTGTCTTTAATAAGAGCGGCCTGATAGATATAAGCGGCGGTTCATTAATCGTTGATGGAGATGCCTCTGTCATCCTTGAAAGCTATGTAGCTCAGGGATCGATTATCGGTTATAGCGGCAACAGTACTGTAAGTGTTGATTACGACCAGACCAATCCTGGCAAAACGACCGTTAAAGCTAATTCTTACGATCAGTTTACAGCGAGGGTTCCATCACCTTTCAGCGGTAAGAAAGAAGTGCCGGTTAGCGGCTCGCTGAACTGGGTTGGTGGTGATTGGGCAATTGAACATGATGTATATATAGGTACCGATCTGCAGGCAGTCATGAATGCTACCAATATGCAGCCGGATATCAACGGCAATGGCTGGATTGATCAAGCGGATGTTGTATTGCTGGCCGATAACTGGCTGAGTACTTCGCCTGTATCGGGTGATATAGACCGAAGCGGGGAAGTTGATCTTAATGATTTTACGTTGCTTGCAAAAGATTACGGCAAACAGGCAAGCGATATCTATAGAGGCAGAGTTGGTGAGCCAAGCTTTGATTATGATGGTTTGGTTAATAACAAAAAATATTACTGGCGTGTTGATGAGGTCAACGGTGATCTTGTATGGGGCGGTGATGTATGGGAGTTTACTTCCAAAATATATGTTGACGACAGCAAGAGCGGCTGGGAGCTTTCTTTTAGCGACGAGTTCAATGGTGATGATGTAGATTGGGAAGTATGGGCATCCGAGGCCGGATACCCGACACATATCCTTTCAAGCCGTTGGCCGGAGAATGCGATAGTTGAAAACGGTACGCTTAGACTTCTCACGAAGAAGGAAAGCCGCGGCGGGGCAGAATGGACAACCGGCAATCTCTGGACTAGGATTTTTAAGCAGAAGCACGGTTACTGGGAAGCAAGCTATCGCATAGGAAGTGCACCGGCTTTGAATAACGCTTTCTGGATGATCAAGGGCGGTGAGTTTGAGATAGACATTGATGAAGGTCATTACCCTGATACGATGAATATGAATCTTCACAACTGGGCCGGCGAGCATTGGGCTACAGGCGCAACCTATGAGACAGGTCTGCCGCTTTCGCAGGAGTTTCATAAACGCGCTGTGGAGTGGACGCCTACGCTTTTGATATATTATTTCGATGACGTAGAAGTTCGCCGTGTTGATTACAGCAAGCTCGATATCAATGTGGATGCAGAGGTAGAGGTTCGTTTGAGTACTGCGGTTATCCCCTGGACAGGTGAAGAAATTACCGATGCACTCGATGGTACGAGTATGGACTTTGATTATGTCAGAATTTATGAAAAGGATTATGATGTCGATCCGGCAAGGCTTATAGAGCCTTCAACTATCACGGCGACGGCGTTAAATACTTCTCAATACGGAACAAGATATCCTCTATATGCCGTTAATGGTGCCGGTCTCAGTGGAGACAATCATGCCACAGGAGCAGACAATGTTGCGTGGATGGCCGACTATAGGGATAACTGGTTCAAGGTTGATCTCGGTCAAAGCTTCGAGCTTGATTTTATCAAGATATGGAATTTTAATATGACCGGCTACACTTCAAGGGGAATAAAGACGGCCGACGTATATTATTCCGACAGCGAAAGCGATCCCGGCAATCCTCGGGATAACCCTGAGAACTGGTCGCTTTATAAAGCAGGCGTTGAATTTACCGAAGCATCTGGACGAACCGATTACGGAACGAACGAAGATTACAATATGCCTGACATTCTGGATATATCGTACGTCAATGCAAGATGGATAGTATTTGATATCCAGAGCAATCATGCCGGCGACCCGTCTTATACGGGCATAAGCGAACTGCAGTTTATAAAAAAATAGTTGTATGTGAAAGGTTGGAGACGATGAGTTTTATTCGTATATTTGTGCTTTCGTTATTTGTTTGCGGTTTGGTGACGGCAGAACAGACGAAACGAAATCTTGTCCGTAACGGAAGCTTTGAGGCTGGAGGTTATGGCTGGATGTTCGATGCCAAACCTCTTGATGGTGAGTTTATGGTTACCGGCGATGGGGATGCCAGTGTTAAGATTGGTGAAAAGTGTCAGAAAGTTTCGCTTGCAAGTGAGTGGTTTAAGCTTGCCTCTGGTAAGGACTATTTTCTTACCTTGAAACTGCGGTCTCAAAATGATAATATGCCGGTGAGAATTTCCGTATGGTCGTGGGCAGATGCCGGAGGCAAATGGAATCAGAAAACTGAATCTGCTCAAACCGTAAATGTCAAAAAACAATGGGAGCAGTTTTCGCTAAAAGTAAATATTGAACCTGCTCGCATGGATAAATACCAGGTGGCAATTGAAACATGGACTAAAGGTGAGTTCTATGTCGATGATGTTTGTCTTGTTGAAGGCGGTCAGACGACACAGCATCCTTTACCTTTTAGTGATGTGGAGATGGGGCTTGAATCTTCCAATGACAGTTGTATGTTCGATGTTACCGATTTGCCGCAGGCAGATTTGTATTTTTATAATTATCAGAATATGCCGGTTGATGCAAAGGTTGAAATTAAACTTACAGATATTTACGATGAGAATGTTGTTACCAAATCTGAAACGATCAATATTAAACCCGGTCTTAAAAAACATATGCCGCTGACTTTGCCGGTAACTGAAAAAGGTTATTACAAACTTACGGCGAATCTTACTTTTCCCGGCGGTTCTCAAAGATGCAATTTTGCTTTTGCCGTGATAGATGTTAACAGGTCGCGTCCAAAGGACGAAGGCTATTTCGGTGTCTGCACTTCGAGTCATAATCTCCAGCGGCAACTTAAAAGGGCAGCGGCTATAGGGATAAATAATTTCCGCGTTCACGAGAGTCTCAACTGGAAAAATATTGAACCGGAGCAGGGTAAATACGTTTGGCCCGATTCTGCCGGTTATGAAGCTTACAGTAATAAAGGCTTTAATATACTCGTTTACTTCGATGGTATATGGCAGGGCCAGCCTGACTGGGCAAAAGGGCTTGATGAAAAAGAAAAGCTTAAACGATATGGAATTTTCTGCGCCCGTGCGGTAGAACATTATAAAGGGATAATTGAAGATTTTGAAGTTATCAACGAGCCTTGGGGACATATAGGTGCTGAAGAATATTACGATATTTTAAGGGCTGTTTATCCAAAGGCCAAAGCCGCTAATCCGGATGCCAACATGGCCGCGGTTACAGGTTATCATGGACCGCAGATAGATTTTATGAAAAAGACCATGACCAATGGTTCGCTTGACTATATGGATGTTTATACTTTACATCCTTATCCTCGTCCGATGCAGCCCGAACCGGTACTTGTTAATATTCTGCAGGAGGCTTCAGGCTGGCTTGATCAGCAGGGATGGGATAAACCTGTTTGGATAACCGAGATGGGTTGGACGACAAGCGGCGGTGAACTTCTGCCGACAAGGATACCGCGTCCGGCGGCTCGAAACAATACTGAGCTCGAAAGAGCTATGTATATTGTTCGTGCCAATATTATATCCATAGCAAACGGCGTTGACAGAATCTACTGGTTCTTTTATTCCGGCGACAATAATTTTTACTATTCATATGATATGTTCGAGTGCGACAGTAATGACAGCGTGATGAAGACTGTTCCTGTCTATTCTGCCATGACATCACGGCTTCGAGATTATAAATTCGAGAAGACACTCTCTGAAGGTGAAGATGATGTCTATGCATATATGTTTGTTAAAGGTGATGACAGGCAGGTCGTTGCGTTCTGTCAGGATGAAAAGGATGCGAAGTTGTATCTTGAGAATATTACAGGTGATTTTGCTGTATATGATATGCTTGGTAATCAGATGGATTCTGCTGAGGTTGTCAATCAGAAATATGATACGCCTCTGAGCGGCAAAGTGATTTATATTGAGATGAAGAATGCCGCTGCGGAGCCGAAGGTAGTCAAGCAAGGTTTGGTATGTGATGATAAACTTTCATTCAGTGAGCCGCTTCCAAAGATGGATTCTGATATCATTGTACCGGCTTCTGGATACAGCAAGGCTAATTTTTCTCCTGATCCTTTATGGCGGCCGGGAAGTTTGAGAACTTACAGCGGTGATGATGTATTGCTGAAGCGTACATATTTAAATGATGAAAAAGTTTATATGATCGAGTATCGTTTTGATTCTGAAAAGTCAGGTCTCTATGATTTGGTTTTTGTATGCAGCCTTTTTGAAACCGACGATAATCTAAGTTGGAGTGTTAACGGAAGTCAATTCGTTTCGAATGCTTCCTCTCAGCTGATGGGTAAGAGTTGGGTTTACAGTAATAATCCAAATATCTGGTGGCGATTCAAATGCGGTGCGCATAATATGGGCAAGGCTCGACTCAAAGAAGGGACTAACACGCTTCGAGTTAAACTGCAAAAACCGCTCAAAAATGATTACGGATATTTTATGTTTGATGTTGCCTCGTTCTTTGAGCAGGCATCACTTGAAATTTTTGAAGATAATCTTGGAAAATTAGAATAGGAGATACTAATGAATAGAAGAGACTTTCTAAAGATTGCAGGAGGCAGTGCCGCAGCTTTTTCATTGGGCGGCTGTCTGGAAAACAATATGATTTCCGGCGGCAAAAAGAAGAAACCCAACATTGTACTGATAATGGCTGATGATGTCGGCTATGGTGATTTAGGTTGCTATGGTGATACCAATCTTGTGCCTACTCCTAATATTGACAAGCTTGCTTCTCAAGGTGTTCGTTTTTCAGATGCTTACGTAACAGCTCCTGTTTGCGGCCCATGCAGATACGGGATGTTCCTTGGAGCCTACCAGCAGAAGTTTGGTATTCAGTGGAACTGGAGCTGTTGGTCAAAAATACCAGGCTATCCGAATGAAACAATTGATGACACCCGCATTCCCTCCCAGCAGGAGCTGATGACCGAGCCGCTTGAAGATGCCGGTTATGTCAGTGGTCTTGTAGGCCACTGGGGATTGCCGTGCTATCCTCAGACTTCTTTTGATGAGTCTATGTCGGTTATACATTATGTTGCAGATTATTGGCCCGATGAAACCGGGCATTACGGCGGCGTGGATGAAGATATTGCTTACGGCGAATTCAAAGACATAAAGTGGGGCCCCGAGCGAGAGGGCGACGAATACCTTACTGACAGGCTTGGACGACAGGCGGTGGAATTCATCGACAGACACAAAGACGAACCGTTCTTTCTGTATCTTGGTTTCAATGCTCCGCATAGCCCTATGCAGGCTAAGAATAGTCTTAAGGACAAAGTTGCTCATTTGCCGAGTGAAGCCCTCAAGTTTTATGGCGCGATGCTTCTTTCAATGGATGAGAATGTCGGCAAGGTGGTTGAGGCTCTCGATGAGCGTGGACTCAGGGAAGATACAATTGTTGTATTCATCAGCGATAACGGGCCGACTTATGCCTACAATGTTAAGTGGCCTAAAGAGTGGCCCAAAGAACTGCTCGGCAGTGCGGGTGAGCTTAGAGGCTATAAGGGGCAGTTCCTTGAAGGCGGTATAAGAATACCTTTGATTATGAGCTGGCCGGGACAATTGGAAAACGGCAGTGTTTATGAGAAGCCTGTAAGTGCTTTGGATTTCTATCCTACTTTCTGCAATGCTGCTGGTGCCGAGGTTCCTTCAGGAACGCATCTTGACGGTGTCGACCTGATGCCGTATCTAAAGGGTAAAAAAGATGGCTCACCGCATGACATTCTTTTCTGGTATTCTGATGACAGAGGCGCGGTACGAAAGGGAAGGTGGAAACTTTATGTTAATAGAGATGTAGTACGTCTTTGTGATCTCAAAAATGATATTGGTGAGACGACGGATCTTTCTTCAGAATATCCGCAGGTGCGTGATGCACTGCTTAAGGAATTTGAGGAGTTCCGAAATTCTATGCCGGCTCCTCTCAACCCAGATCTCTATGAAGAGCATAAAGACGCGTTTATTAAAGAGTACCAGATATTCAGTGAGTCAGGTGAATAATGAACAGACGAAATTTTTTAAAAATGGCCGGAGTGAGTGCTGCTATGCTTTCACTGGGCAGCGGAGAGCTTTTTGCCGCTGACGAAAAAAGGAAGCCCAATATTATACTGATCGTAGCCGATGACATGGGCTACGGGGATGCGGGCTGCTATGGTGATACAAATCTTGTTCCAACGCCCAACGTTGACCGCCTTGCCAAAGAAGGCATTCGTTTTACCGATGGTTATGTGACGGCTCCCGTTTGCGGGCCTTGCCGTTACGGTATGCTTACAGGAGCTTATCAGCAGAGATTTGGCGTGCAGTGGAATCCCGATTGCTGGGGTAGGCTGCCGCAAAGTATTCTCAATAAACTCGGTATTGAAGAGGAGACCCAGGAACATAACCGTATTCCGTCAGGTCAGAAAGTTATTAGCGACCCGCTGGAAACAGCCGGTTATGCCACAGGGCTTGCAGGCAAATGGAATCTTCCATGCTATCCTCAGACAACCTTTGATGAAACATTTTCGGCTGTTCACTTCGGAGCCGATTATTTCCCGAATGAAGACGGTAAGTATAAAGGTGTGAACGAAACAGTGCCCACAAGCAGCAGCAAAGATATTGTCTGGGGGCCGAAGAATGAGGGAGATGAATATCTCACCGACAGGCTCGGCAGGCAGACGGTGGAGTTTATCGAAAAGCATAAGGACGAACCGTTCTTTTTCTATCTGGGCTTCAATGCGCCTCACAGTCCTATGCAGGCCAAGAAAAAATATGCAGACCGAGTTTCACATCTCAAGACAGAAGCACTTAAACTTTACGGTGCAATGCTGATATCGATGGATGAAAATGTGGGCAAAGTACTTGACAAGCTTGATGAGCTCGGTATTGCTGATGATACCATTGTAGCCTTCATTAGCGACAACGGACCGACCTATGCGTATAATGTCGACTGGCCCAAAGACTGGCCAAAAGAGCTGATTGGAAGTGCCGGGCCGCTGAGCGGCCATAAGGGACAGTTCCTTGAAGGCGGCATACGCGTACCTTTTATTATGAGATGGCCGGGAAATTTCAAGGCGGGTAGTGTTTACAATGAACCCGTTATCGCTCTCGATTTTTATCCTACTTTCTGCGCTGCCGCAGATGCGAAAGTTCCAAGATCAACCAAGCTTGACGGAACAAACCTCCTGCCTTACTTGCGAGGTGAAAAAAGCGGCTCGCCTCATGATATTTTATTCTGGTATTGCGGCGTCAGCGGGGCTGTTAGAAAGGGCAAATGGAAACTGCGGATATACAAGGATACCGGCAAGTTGTTTGATCTTGATTCTGATATAGCCGAGAAAAATGATCTGTCGGAAAAATACCCAAAAATTAAGGCGGAACTGGATAGGGAATATAAGGAATTCTGCAGTCAGATGCCCCCAGCACTCTATTCAAAGTGAGTTAGCGCTTAGAAAGGCTTGAATTGGCTGCTAAAGCAGTCTAAGTGTTCGTAAATTGGCTAAATCTAAACGCAATGAGGCGTTTAGATTTAGCTTTTATTCTGATATAATTTTGTATATCGCTACTTAAGATTTGTAAAGACCATACGGAGATATGAATGACAATTTTAGATTGGCTTGTGATTTTTTTATATTGTATTTTGCTGCTGGCTGTCGGAGCGATATTCAGCCGTAAGAATAAGACATCTTCAGATATGTTTGCCGCCGGACGTCAGTCTCCGTGGTGGATATCTGGAATATCTGCTTATATGACTATGTTCTCAGCGGGAACTTTTGTTGTATGGGGCGGTATGGCTTATGATTACGGTTTTGTTGCCATCAGCGTATCTCTTTGTTATGGTGTTGCGGCATTTTTTGCGGGCTTGTTCTTTGCCGGTTATTGGCGAAAAATGGGACTTTCTACAGCCGCGGAGTTTATACAACTGCGTTTTGGTAATTCAGCTTTCCACTTTTATACGTGGTTCAAGCTTATATTTATGTCGTTTTTTACAGGTCTTACGCTCTACGGACTTGCTGTTATGCTGTGTCCGCTTATTTCATTGCCTGAGGGACATTTTCTTGCTAACGCGGCAACCGGCACTCTTTCGGTAGACTGGGCGTGCATAATACTTGGTGCAATAGTGATCTTCTACACAATGAGTGGTGGATTGTGGGCTGTATTGTTAACCGATACTCTCCAGTTTTTCGTGTTAATGCTTGCGGTCATAATGGTAGTGCCTCTCAGTATAAGTAAGATAGGCGGGTTTGAGAATTTTACTACTTCCGCTCCGGAGGGCTTTTTTGCTCTTACAAGCGGTAAGTTTACATGGCTTTTCCTTCTTGGCTGGATGCTTACGAATATGTTCCAGCTTGGTGGTGAGTGGCACTTTATACAAAGGTATTTTTGCGTGCCAAGTGTTAAGGATGCGAGAAAATCCTGCTATCTGTTTTCGGTTTTGTATCTGACAACTCCGTTTCTATGGATGCTTCCGCCAATGATATACAAAGTCGTTGACCCTAATGCTGATCCTGAACAGGCCTACATACTTATGTGTAAGTCGGTTTTGCCGGCCGGTATGGTAGGTATGATGATAGCGGCGATGTTCTCGGCTACTGCGAGTAGTCTTTCTTCGCTCTTGAATGTCAATGCCAGTGTTCTTACAAATGATGTATATAAAAAGATATTCCGTCCGGAAGCGACAGAAAAGCAGGTTATCGTTGCAGGCAGGGTAATAACTATAGTTATGGGTGTATGGCTCCTTTCAGGAAGCATAATTCTGCCGCGATTGACAAGCTACCGAAATTTTGTTCTGGTTTTCGGAAGCATGATAGGTTCTTCGATATTGATGCCTACCATATGGGCCCTTCGTTCCAAGAAGATCGGTCAAAGTGCGGTATGGCTGACTGTTTCTGCGAGCGTGGTTGTGGGTTTCATAGTGAAATTTGTTCTTTCGAAAAATGGAATGTTGAGTTCTTCTGAGATGTTTGCTCCGATAATTAACTTTGTTGATGCGCATTCACGAGAAGTTGATGCGGCAGTTGGTATTTTAACTCCGCTGACCGTATTGACAATATGTGAGCTGAAGGCTAAAGAGTATAACGCGGGATGGAAACGGCTTAATGATAAGGTTAAGTCGATACAGGATACGGAAATACCCACTATAGCATCTACAATGCCTGCGAAGGTGATTTTGATGAATCTTGGCATTTTGTCGCTTATGCTTGCGATAATGGCTCTTTTAGGGAATGACAGAACTGAGGTACTTTGGGCGGCAGCGGCAATATTCTTCTTCACGATGCTTGCAGGCAGCGTTCCTATTGTGATCAGAATATTAAAGGAAAAGAAAACGGCGGTTTCAAGCTGATCGTTTAATAAAACAACTTTGGAAATCTTATGAGACATTTACTACATAAAGTTGAATTTTGTGTGATAGGCGGCGGCCTCTCCGGTATATGCGCGGCAGTTTCTGCGGCAAGGAGAGGAGTGAAAGTGGCATTGATTCACGATAGACCCGTATTGGGCGGTAACGCTTCAAGTGAGATACGTATGTGGGTTTGCGGAGCGGTAGGGCTTAATAATAGAGAAACGGGTATCGTTGAAGAGATACTTCTTGAGAACCGCTATCGCAACCCTGAATATAACTATTCAATATGGGACAGTATTCTCTATGAAAAGGTTCGCTTTGAGCCCAATATAGAGCTGCTGCTTAACTGCACATGCAATGATGCCGAGATGGCAGGCGACAAGATCAAGAGTGTCAAGGGCTGGCAGCTCACGACTCAAACCTGGCATACAGTGGAAGCAGACCTTTTTGCTGATTGCTCAGGTGATTCTATTCTGGCCGAGCTTACCGGTGCTGATTTCAGTATTGGAAGAGAGTCATCCGATGAGTATGGGGAAGGTTTTGCCCCTGATAAGGCTGATGAGAAAATGATGGGTATGAGTTGTCTTCTTCAAGTAAGGCAGACCGACCGATATCAGAAATTTGTACCGCCTTCATGGGCGTATAAATATGGTAAGGGTGATCTCGATCATCGTGATCATTCACTTCATGAAGCCCAGAATTTCTGGTGGATTGAGGTTGGCGGAGAAGGCTATGAGGCGATTTATGACACTGAAAAAGTTCGTGATGAACTTTTGAAAATAGTATTCGGCGTATGGGATCATATAAAGAATTGCGGTGATCACGGTGCTGAAAACTGGGCTCTTGAGTGGGTTGGTTTCTTGCCGGGTAAACGTGAGAGCCGCAGATATCTTGGTGACTATATCCTTACGCAGAGCGATATAAATATCGGTGTGGAATTTGATGATTCAGTTGCTTATGGCGGTTGGCCTATAGACGATCATCATCCGGGTGGATTCTATTTCAAGGGTGATCCTACTGAGTTCCATGGGGTATACGCTCCGTTCAATATCCCGTACAGATGTCTTTATTCACGCAATGTAGACAATCTTCTCTTTGCCGGTAGAAATATCAGTGTTTCACATGTGGCGCTTGCATCAACAAGAGTTATGGCGACCTGTGCTACGCTTGGTCAGGCTGTAGGCAATGCTGCGGCAGTTGCTGTAGCTGAGAAAACTTCACCTCGCGGTGTTTACGAAAACTATATGAGCAAGCTTCAGCAGCAGCTTATGGATGATGATTGCTTCCTGCCTGCGATGGTTAGGGATATATCACAGATTACAGATTCTGCTGCAATTTCGGCTTCTCAGGGTAATCCGGAAGTTCTTCGCAACGGGCTTGAAAGAACTTTGCATGGAAGTGAAAATTTATGGGTTGGTGATATAGGCGGTTACGTACAATATGATTTTGATAAACCTTCTTATATAGAAAATGTTCGTCTTGTATTTGATAGCGATCTCAATCGTTCGATAATAGAAGATACGGATTCATCTAAGCTTGAGCAGCAAGGCAATATATTTGATGATTATGAAGGTTTGCAGGATAGTAAACCTCAGGCACAAACCAAAGTTGCTATGGCAGAGAATGACCCGGCCAGAAAGGCGGTCAGAGAGATGAGGTCATGTTATCCGCTTGGATTAAAAGAGCAGGATGTTCCAACTGTTATGATTAAAGCTTTCAAGGTGGAAATACTTGATAAAGAGGGCCGCTGGCATACTGTTTTGGAAGAGCTGAATAATTATCAGCGTTTGTATAAGAAAAAGATAGGTCAATATGCGTCTGCGGTAAGATTTGTTCCTCTTTCTACATGGGGTGATAAGCAGGCCAGATTGTATGCTTTCGATGTTGAATAAAATATAAGGGGTCTTATGAAAACTGTTTCTGCCTTCATTTTCGGGCTATTGTTAGTTACTGATTTTGTATTTGGATCGAGTGATACAGTTGAAATCAAGGTTGATCTCGGAACAGAACGAGTAATAAAGCTTGGTGATTTCGAAAAATCACAGCTTGACAGAGATAAATATTTTCGCAGTTATCATATGCCCGGTCTCTTCAGCGAGGAAATGAGTGAAGAGCTCAAGGAAATAGGTGCTCTGCCCGGTCGTGGCACCGGCCCTTACTATTCATACGACAAACAGCACAGCTACGATTCTTCTGATATGAAGGCATCAGCTGATAGACAGTTTGAAAAATGGATAGAGAAACAGAATGAGAAATACAGTGGGTTCTATAAAAAAGCTGCTCAGCGTTATCCCGGTTTGAAACATGCACTTGCCTATAACCCAAATTTCCCCGAAAAAATGAGACGCGGCAATGAGGGCAAAGACAAGGGGATACTTGCCAGTGAGTATTATGATGATTTTGCAAAACTTATCGTCGGGTTCTATGATAAACTCAAGGCAGAGAAATGCTCTTATCCGTCATGGTATACTACTCAGAATGAGCCGCCATATCAGTGGGGAGCTGAGGATTTTGCCAAATACAGCGCAGTGATGGCTAAGGTTATGTCAAGGGCACATCCTGATATTAAAATATGTGGTCCGTGCAGTGCGTGGCCTTATCCCCAAACCGACTGGAAGAGATGGAACGGCTGGGAAAAGAAATTTGTCGATATAGCCGGACGTTACGTAGGTGCTTACGATCTGCACTTTTACAGCAAGGGATACTGGGCGTATTCTGATGAACGTTTGATGGGTGATCCTCTCAGTAAGAGACAGCCGCAGCCGAGCTTGTATGTTTCCCAGAAGAACGGCTGTTCTACTGTATGGGATTACGGCAGGGCAGACGGCTTGCTCGATCTGTTCGCCGCTTATCACAGCAGCCGTTATAACAGTCAGCCCAAACCGATGATAATATCGGAGTTCGGGCGTCAGGGCATAGAGCCTCAGCTTGGCCCCTGGGAAAATGATTTCAAGCCGTGGCTGTATATGACAACCGTTGTGCGTCTGTGGATGACTTTCATGGAAAGGCCGGAAGTAGAGCTTACAATTCCTTTCATTCTTGGACAGTCCGATTTTGTTTACGGTGCCGCGCGAGGACAAGCCGTTTATACACGTCCAAATGCTCCTGAGGATAAGACTACTCAAGTCACACGGTTTCATGATTTCTACAGTTTCTTCAAAGACCTTGACGGCAGTCGTATTAGTTCACAAGTAAACGACAGGGATGTTTTGGTAAGGTCTTTTGCTGATGATAATATAGTATATATACTGGTCCATAATGGCAAAGGATATCCGCAGGGTAAGATCGATGTAGATATTTCATTTGCATTGAAAGATGCTTCCGGTAAAAGGGTAGATGTGTTATCATCGCAGATTAAACGTATGAGATGGCAGGGTCCTGTTCCGGCAGACCATACGAGCACTTCGCTCAAAGGCAAACTGATTATTGATACAGAAAATCAGTATCATTCGCTTGATAATTTTTCGGGTATAAGTCTTGACGGCGAGGAAACTGCTATAGTCAAGCTTACTCTTAAAGAGACTCCACGAACTGCCAGAATTACCGAGTATATAGACTACTCAAAAGATATACTGATCAGTCCGGATAAGGAAGGTAAGTGCAGTCTTACGCTTCGAAATACCAATCCGTCTTCTAAGCTGAAGAAAGCTGTTTTGTATTTGGCGTTGGCTGTTGATGATGGGTTCAGTAAGAGTCCGGTTGTAAAATTCAATGGTTCGGCTGTTGAAATTGGCGATCTTTCTTTTTCGGAAGGTATTAAAGATTTTCACTACCCAATCCCTGTTGAAATCCCTGTTGAACATATCGAGGGCAGCAATCGTATTGATGTTGAATTCAATGCCGAAAGCTGCGATATGAAAAACGTGAAAGTTGTTACGGCCAAACTTGTAACTTATTATTGAAAAAATTAAAGGAGCGTTTGTGTCAAAAAAAACATTAAAGTTGACCTTGCTCGTTACTATATTGCTTAGCATTTTCTCTTCTGCATACGGCTTATCCTGTCGTGTAGTAAATTTCTACCAGCAGCCCGTTTACGCTTCCTGGGTCAATATCGATGCCTCCGATGTTTACGATGCTCTTGGTATTGCTTACGGCAGTGCTCTTGAGGTGATAGATACTTCCGATTCCAGCCGTTTGCCGGCTGAGCTGGTAACACTTAACGGTGTTGACAAGATATGCGTTTATCTCTCGCTTGATGCCGGTGAGGTACTTGACCTTTCTATAAATCCAGCGTCCGAATGGCTTTCCGCACAGTATGCCGACTGGCAAAGTGTTTCGCAGAGCGGTTTGATAAGTAACGGTATAATATCGGTGAGTTTTGATGCCAGTGGCATTGATATGTCTTTCGCCGGGTCTCTGGGCACGGCCCAGCAGCGAGCGGTATTGGATAATGTCTATTATAAAGGCTGGATAGATGAGATTGATAACGGGGCGGTCATAGACCCCGAGTTTCTGGGGCTCTGCAAAGTTGACAGTCGCAGTGCGGTTATAGATTTTGCCGTTGCATCGATAACAGCCGAAGGCCCTACGCTGACTCTTACCAGAAGTTTTGATGGTTTCGGGCAGGGTGTCGTGCTTACTGAGACGATCACCGCTTTGAAATGCCAGCCGGCTTTCAGATATGAACTGCATTTTACCAACAACAATCAGACAGACCGTTGGCTTGCATGGGCTGATGGTTATATCGGCGGCAATTTTGCTCATGATCAGAGTTGGCTTCGAAGCCCTTATTGGGGCGACAGCCTGTATGATCTTTCAGTCGAGAATTTTGCCGATCACGTCAAGTATTGGTATAATCCGCCGTCATGGACATACTGCGGGCTTTGGGATGATGCCGGTTACGGTGTCGGCCTGACAACACTGGAGCTTCTTACAGGTTCCCACTACCACAACAAGACATACTGGAAAGCCGACCTCAACAGCTTTGCTCTCGACCAGGTTGAAACGACCGCCGGCTATCTTCCGATTCAGATAGCTCCCGGTGCTACTGTAGAACTTGGCGGATGCTTTATTGCGACCGACAGCGGAACCGATGCCTTTCGTCAGACGAATCTATTCTTCTATGCTCTCGATAAGGATGAGTATCCTGATTTGGAATCATCTTTTAGTGTCAATCTTGATACCGAGTTTATAAATGCAGCGAAGGCCGATTATTTTTATGAGGATTTTTCAAATTTTGACCGGTGGTTTATTCAAAGTGGAACCGCCGCAGCAATCACTGAGGGTGGACGGCTCACAATTGATGATACCTCGGCTTCCGTTTCCTGTGCATTGGAGATTGATTTTTCAGATCAAAAGATTTTTACTGTTGATATTGCCGACGCAGACCCTCTTGTGACTTTCTGTGCAAAGGTAAGGCCGCTTGGTTCAACTTTTGATCCTGTAACGCTTGTCGAGGCTCAGAATGTGCAGCCGCCTGATGAACAATATCTGCTTGCACATTATAAATTTGATGAAACAGCCGGCTCTGTTGCTGTTGACTCTTCATCGCAGGATGAGGCGGCAGTTTATAATGGTCAGTGGTATTCGCAAGGAGTCGATCAGGGCTGTATTTATCTTGATGGAACTTCTTATGTTCGCCTGCCGGCCGGTGCAGTTGACGATGTCACCGATCAGGTTACAGTTTCTCTGTGGGCATACGGTGACCCTGCCCAGTCAGACAGTAATGTACTTTTCCACGGTACATCAGCGGGCTATACTGGCCATACGCTCTTTGCCTACGCACCGGATGCAAACGGCGACGTCAGCTTCGAGGCCGGTCATATTACGCCGCAGGATGCTTCATGGCCTTCCTATTATTGGGGCTGGGATACGCTTGATTTTTCTCAGGCCCTTGTAAGTGATTACAGAGGCCAGTGGAATCATTATGCCTTCGTCAAGGATTCTGCGCAGGGCTATCAAAAGATTTATCGCAACGGCGAGCTTGTTGCTCAGATTGCAGATGCCTTTTCGCCTGTAGACAGCCTCGTTAATTTTACGCTTGGCTGCGTTGACAGAAATACTTATCGTTCTCTGTATTATAAAGGCTACGTTGATGATTTGAGAATATATAATACGGCTCTTACAGATTCTCAGGTTGTTTATCTTGCCGATCAGTTAAGCGGTTCCGAACTTGTCGGAAAACTTCAAGCCAATATAAATGATAAAACCGGCTGGTCTGACTATACTTCATTTGAACTTATACTTTCACTTGAAGGGCAGCCTTCCGGCTCGGCGGATATCAATCTTGTAAGCATATTGCCTCCGGCGGCTGCCGCTCCTGAGCTCGTTACACCTCTGGAAGGCTGGGATGTTACCGATCTTGCCGCCTGTTTCAGTTGGAAGAATATCGAAGGTATCGTTGATTATCAGTTGCAAATCAGTCGTGATGAGCAGTTCACTTCTCCACTTATTTACGATCTTACAAGCGACAGTGAGCTTTGCAGGTATTATCCAATTGAACTGCTCGATACAGGTCTCTGGTACTGGCGAGTCTGCGGTGTGGACGGCTTGCAGCTTGGGAATTTTTCCGAAGTAAGAAGTTTTACGATAAACGATGTCCATGGCAAGGCGGCGATTATTCACCCTGTCAGTGCTCAGCAGCCTCTCTTTACGCTCGAGGCATTCAAGGTTGATGACTTGAGCAAATATGCCGAGTCCATACCGGCGGATATCCGCCACTGCACGGCGATAGTCAGTGATAATCAATATTTCGTTTACAAGCAGACCAATCTTGAGCATTATTCAAAAGTTGCCGGTCAGGATACCAACTATATGATACGTACTCATGGACCTGATAAAATGGGCTGGGCATTTTCGCTGACCGATGTTGAGTGGTTGTTCAGTAATTACCCTAATATCATCGGTATCTGCGTGGGTGAAAATTTCTGGAATTACTGGCAGTGGGAAACTGATGGCAGCAAAGAGTATATTTCGCGGCTCATAAAACTTTGTGCCAAGTATGGCCGCCTCTATATCTGGGGCGACGGCAACGGTACGACCTTCAAATGGCAGCAGTATGCATCGAACGATTACTGGATAAATTTCCTTGCCGAATACGGCGAGTATATGACTTTTTCCCAGAAGAACAATATCAACCATACGATGCATACGACTCAGGGTACTCTTATGGGGTTGTGGCTTAGCGGCCGAATCAGCAACCTCGGTTCATGGAGCGAATGCTGGTACTGGAACGATGCGGGGTTTGCCGAGCTTGGCGTTTACCTTGGCCCTAAGATGGGTTATATCGAGATGTTCCCCAAGAATTATTACAAT
The DNA here is from genome assembly GCA_044440125.1 of Sedimentisphaeraceae bacterium JB056. GTDB lineage: Bacteria > Planctomycetota > Phycisphaerae > Sedimentisphaerales > Sedimentisphaeraceae > JBITAJ01. Next base: position 299,118 of record JBITAJ010000012.1, read on the forward strand.
CTATCCTTTGTGCATGGTATTACGCAGGGAGCGAGCGTGTTCAATGTAGACGGTCAGGGCACTATGATGACCGGCACCAATCCGGCTATCTGGGATCGTGAGGGCAATACTACAGAGATGTTCGGCGATTATATCGTACCGTTCATTCGCGGCGTTGTCGAGCATGGACTCGTGCCTTCAAAGCAGGATGTACTGAATAAGGTTAAGGTTGCTATTGAGCAACCGGATAGATTTGAGAATATTGCCCACGAAGGTGATTACGGCATATACCAGTTGCTTTACGATCAGACTTACGGCTTCAGGGAAGAGGGCAAGTGGTATGAGTATTTCCCCAACACCTCGCAATACTATTACTTCCCGCTGCTTCCTTACGGCATAAGCTCGCTGGGTGATGGAATTCGTGTTGAGACATTGAATTCGATGAGCGATCCGGCATTTGTGAGCAGTGTTTTCGATGCCGAGTATCCCGGGCCGTGGCAGAGCAGTGCGTTGTGTAATGTTGTGGGTGAGAGCATATTCATCCAGAACACTAACGAAAATGTGGATGTTGACGAAAACTATGTCCTCGATTTTGACAGATGCAACATTAAGCGGATGAGCGGTTATGTAGGTCCGCATAAATATATCATGGGTACCTTCGAACAGGATGATACCGTTCTCTGGCTTCAGGCCAATACTGAATTCACCGATCGCGATACAGTGATAACATTCGACTGTCTCTGGAAACCGGCCTTGAGAGTTGAGCCGGCATCTGCGCTGGTCAGTGCAGTGTGGGATAGTGAGAATCTTACTTATACCCTTACTCTTTCGCATACCGACTATGCGGCTGAGATTACTCTCGACAGTGCCGATCTTTTCAGTGATGGTTTTATTGATTACTTCGATATATTCGGTCTCGCTGAGAACTGGCTTTTCAGCGGTGTTGATATTACTGGCGATCTTGATGGGGATGAGAGGGTTTCGCTTGGCGATTATTCTATTCTGTCCAGAAGGATACTGACTTCCGATTGGAAGATGAATAATCCCGTGCTGATCACTGAGATCGGCACAGGTGACGACTTCTTCGAGCTTCAGAACGTGGCATCAAGATCCGTTGATACTTCCGGTTGGAAAGTGCTCGTCAATGACGGCTGCACTTCGATAACCGCCGTGGAGGAAGGAAGGTTCCTGCTTCCCGGCAGCATTGAGGCAGGCGAAGTTGTGTATTCCACCGATGAGGCGACAGATAACTATTTCGGCAGCGGCATATGCTGGCAGACTGACGGCAGCGGCTGGATACTGCTGCTCGATTCTTCAGGGCAGATGGCAGATTTCGTCTGCTGGGGATATGCCTCCGGAGATATTGAGGCTCTTACTGTTGCAACCGCAGAAGGCGTGTTCACGCCATCCGATATCTGGCAGGGTGATGGAATTGCCTATGGCGGACAGTTCACTGATTCCTACCAGAGGGCTTTCCCTACCGATAACAATCAGGCATCCGACTTCACACGCGCCGCTCCCACAAAAGGCATTTCCAATCTTTAGCCGTTAACCATCAAGAATTACGGCAAGCAATTGCTTTCAAATAACCTGTATAATCGCTTTTGGCTGTTGAAAATAGACTCATTTTGGGTATGATATTTCTAAGCTCTGCAAAGCAACGGAATGAGCGAGTTAATGATCTTTGGAGAGTTTGGAATAAGTCTGATTATCTGCTTGGATCAATCATAGAGGCTGACTGGGATGTGATTTAAAAGTTTTTGAAATACCGATTTTAATGCAGAAATCAATTGGAGTGATAATCGTGATGACGTTAAAGTGTCTCGTGAAAAAAACTAAGATAAAGTTCTTTGTATTCGGTATTTTAGCAATTTTACTATGCTATAATATTTTTGTTACTTTTTTGGGATACCGCATTGATGGTAAAGTTAAACACCTAAACCAAATCCCTAAATTAAAAGAGACATCACTGGTATCTCTTTTTGATAAGACCAAGATAGCAGATAAAATCTCATACAACGTAAAGACAATAGAATCATCAAGCACATTTTTATGTGATTTCCAGATGCAAATGCCGGTAGAAGAGTTTGTTGATTTTTTTAATACTGAAGTCAAATATGAGGAAATTATTAATGATTCTCGGATATGGCAGATTAATTCGAGTGAAAAGGGTTATTCATTTATTTCAGTAATCTCTCAATATGAAACATCAGACGATGAACCTTTTATTCAGACATGGCATGGCCGAACAAATAGTCAGTTGCCTTTTCATTTGACAGATAAAGATATGTACGGCTTGAAAATGATAGACTTATTCGAGCGCAAAAACGTTCCAAGACATGTAAGTATTGATGCTGTTTACCAAGTTAAAAGTAATACTGCTTTTTTTCATATATATTCATCTACAAGATAAGATAACAACAGGGGACAGTGGGGCTGTTGAAAAAAAGATTTATTCTATAGGACTTCAATGAAAAAAATAATCATGATTTTGCAATTTGTTTCTGTCTTAATTGCGTTTTATTGTTCTAATTTTGTTTTGTATTTTTTTATAGCGATTACTCCAGAAGAAGCTGTTCGTAAAGGGTATCCCGATTTGCCTACTGATTGGTCAGCGGGTGTTATGAACCATGGCGAATATATTAAATGGTGGACGATTCAAGAACGACCTCTCTTTTTCTGGAGTAGTTTAGTTGGATTAATTATATCAATATTGGTTGCTTTTCCTTTATTATATAGATGCGCCTTGTATTTAATTCGCAGAAGAATTAAGGGGATATCTTTCTTAAAATGAATTCTGTGGGTGGTGTAATCAATAGGGGACTATAGGGGACAGTTACCCTTTTTCTGCAAATACAGTGACTTTACCTTACATCTTTTTGCCTATATCATTATATCTGTCATATCATACGACTCGTTTTTATATCTTTCTAACCAATAAACGGTTAAAAGCATTAAAAGGAGGTAATTGTTCCCTGTCCCCTGTTTACAACAGACGAAACTTAATACTTGACGATATAAGCTTATAATGGTAATTTATATATTAACGGTTCGCAGTATAAAGCCCTTTGTTGGAGAATATGGAGACTGAAAATGAATGGTAAGAACAATATTATGTTCAAGATGCACCGAGATGTATTTCGATACACTAATCTGCATATCAAGCTGCAACGAATTGTCTTTATAGCCATTATTATATTGAGCTCGATATTACCGCTTTTTTTTGTACGGTGTGACGAGCCTACTTTTTCGTTGAATGTTTTCAAATTTATTGCTAAGATCGGAGCATTAGGTGGGACGATGCTTATCGTTTGGCAGTTTCTGCTCGGGTTTCGTTTTGTGGTCGGCAAGGTCATGGTCGACCTGTTGTGGGTATTGAGCGTTCATAAGACTTTGGGTAAATATATAATGCTGATAGTCGGGTTACACCCTGTGTTCATAACTTTGTACTATCTCGAAAAGAAAGGTTATAATCCGCTTCTTCTTGGCGGGCCGACAACTTTTAGATATTTTGTGGCATTGGGGATGGCTGCTTTTGCGATATTTATCGTAGTGGTTGCAACGAGTATTTTGTTTCGTCAGAAATTCACGAAGCGTACGTGGTTCGGCTTTCATATTACAGCTTATATTGCCCTGCCGATGATATTTCTTCACAGTTTTCCAATAGGCAGTACAATATCTGAACCGCCGGCGAGGCACTTCTGGATAGCATTGGCCGGCTTTGTTGGTGTGCTGTTTGTATTTCGTGTGATGTGCAGACTATGCTTTATGCAGAAGAAATATATAGTGACGTCGGTTGCTAAGTTGAGGCCGCAGGTTACAAGGATCAATGCGAAACCATTAGGCGCGAAGATTGTGCCGGGAATTGGGCAGTTCATTTATCTTCGCAAAGGTTTTGCCGGTAATATACGCCCGTTTACCGTGTCGCACTATGATGAAAAAACCGGGGAACTTAGCGTAACTGTCAAGGCACTTGGCACCACATCGACGAGTTTACAGGGAATCAGGCCGGGAGAATTGCTTTATATTGATGGGCCTTATGGTATATTTTCTCATGAGGCGCTTAATAGCGAACGCCCGTTGGTGATGATCGCCGGAGGCATCGGCATTACACCGTTTTTACGCATATTTGAGGTTTTGAGTTATGAACCCCAAAGGGAGCACCATCTTTTTTACGGCAACAAAAGCAAGCACGAGATAGTTTATGAAGAGGAACTGGAGGATTTTAAAAGCGTAAATATTATTCATGTTCTAAGTGAGGATACGAATTATCCAAGCGAAACGGGTTATATTACGATCCCGGTTTTAAAGAAATACCTTACCGATGCGCTTAGTAATTATGAATTTCTGATCTGTGGTCCGCCGGTTATGACGATGAAACTCGAAGAGGCTCTTACGAACGAAAATGTTCCGTCTGAGCAGATACATCATGAGCTTTTCAGTTATTGAATAATTAAAGAAGGCGTTACCGACAAAAGTCCATCGGGCTTGATAAAACCTGCGTTTTCATCAAGACAGCCCTGCTTAAAGTGCCGTCTTTTTACTTTTGTCGGCGTCACCAAAGAAAGAATTGAGAGCGAAACGGAGGCAGATCTCTTTTTTGTTGATTTGTCTTTTTGAGCCATTTGGTTTGTTTGTGATGCAATAACTGATAAAATATTGTTATACGTCAGGGAGTTATTGCTGGAAACAATATTTCGGGAAATGAAATTTGGAGGAAAATGATGTCCGATAACGGGAATTGTGAAGCATTGCCGCGTAAGCTAAGTATGATATTCTTTAACGTTGTGAAACTCGATTACTTTAGCAGGTGTGAGCGGTTTTCTTGTGTCTTTATATTAGCCGTCATTCTTTTGGTTTTATGCCCAAGCGGGGTTTTTGCCGAATCGAACCGTACGGTTCTGGGGGAAGAGCAAACCGTTGCCGTGCATAACGCCCTGGAAGGAGAATGGGTCTGCAATATAGGAAATACAAAAGTTCGATTAATACTCACCGATGACAATAAGTTCAGCCTGAATGAAAAAGAGGGCAGCTATCTCGTTGAGGGGGCCAAATTAATACTTAAAAGTGATTCTTCACAGGCCGTTTATGATTTTGAATTAGATCAAAATCAGTTGCTGCTCTCCGGAGCCGATCTTAGCCGACCGTTGAAATTCACGAAAATAGTCGGGATAAGGGGTTCCCAAAAGTGGCTTTCAGCTTTTTCCATCAAATCACTGCAGGAAAAATCCTACCATCTACTGTCAATATTAGTGTTGGTCATCGTGTGCCGAATTCTACTCTACCTGTTCAAAGCACTGATCCATTTTATTATATATTCGAACAAGGGCCCCCTGAGATTTATATACAGGAAGCACAAAAGCCGGACGATGACTATATACTCACTGGTTACCAACATTGCCAAGTACATTGTATATCTGTTTGCCCTGGGGTTTGCTTTGTCTGAATTAGGTGTTAATTATACGGCATATTTTGCTTCCCTCTCGGTGATCGGTCTTGCAATAGGTTTTGGCTCACAGGGACTTGTTCAAGATATGGTTACCGGCTTCTTCATAATTTTTGAGAGCCAGTTCAACGTCGGCGACATGGTCGAGATTCCACCACATGTGGGGATTGTTGAAGAGCTGGGTTTGCGAATGACCCGAATACGTAATTATCTTGGTCAGACGATAATAATCCCCAACCGTAATATTGCCGCAGTCGGTAATTTTACCAAAGGGGCGCAGCAGGTTCAGATAGACGTGGCTGTCAAAAGTAAGGATGTTGCTGAGGACGCAAAAAAACTGCTCAGCCAGATTACAAATGAGATCAGTGTCCAGTTTGCCGGTACAATTGTAACTGCTCCAAAGGTTCTAAGCGAATCTTCACTGGAAACCGGAGAGCATTTCGTGCGTGTTTGCCTTGCTATCTGGCCGCAACAGCAATGGGTCGTAGACCAGCAGATCCTGCCCAGAATTCGAGAGGGCTTTCGCCTCAAGGGCATAGAAATACCGAGCGACCGGGTTATTGCTTTTTATCGCCCGCGAAAAGATGACAGACTGAGCAGAAAGAATTAGGTCTGTGAGCTTAAAAGACGGCGAGGTTATTTTTGATTGACATTGCTTTTTAATGAATTATAATCCGAATGTTATGTAACTTTAGTGTTGTAAAGAGTTTGGATTGTTTTGTGCGGATTCGCTTATGAGCGGTTTCGCGGAAAGTGTGTTATGGAAAATAAGAATGATGCCGTGGTAAAAGGCGGGGACTACGATCCCAAGCTTTCTCCCAGGGAACTTTCGGGGGCTATTTCCGCTTTGGGAATAAAGAAGGCCAATACTCGTTTTTGGCAGCTTGCGCTTCTAGGCATACTGGCCGGTCTTTATATCAGTTTTGGAAGCATGCTATACATAGCGGCTTTGGGTGACGGGCTTGGCAAGGTAGCCGGCGGGCTGGTTTTCAGCGTAGGGCTGGTGCTGGTGCTGATCGCCGGCGCAGAGCTTTTTACCGGCAATGTCATAATGCTCGTGGGTACGATCACAGGTCTTTTCCCTCTCGCCAGTCTGCTTCGCAACTGGGTTGCCGTTTATATCGGCAACTTCGTGGGTGCAGTAATCACGGCGGCCCTCATATGGCGGTCGGGGCTGCTTGGAGAGGTGGAAGCGTTAAATAAGCTTGGCGAGATAGCCGCATCGATTGCAGGTCTCAAGCTCTCACTCACATTCGAACAATGCGTTATTCGCGGCATATTCTGCAATATGCTGGTGCTGCTGGCTATAATTATGGCTACGATGGCCAAGGATATCGTTTCTAAAATACTTTGCATCGTTATTCCGATCATGACATTCGTTGCCTGCGGTTTCGAGCATTGCGTGGCGAATATGTTTCTGATACCGCTTGGACTTGCGGCTTCCGGAGCGGGATTTGTCGACCAGCTCGCTATGTTCAGGAATATCCTGCCAGTTACAATCGGTAATATTATCGGCGGCATACTGATACTTCTTATACACCCCAACCGCATACGTCAGATAGTCTTCCTCCTAAAGAGCTACTGGGGTGCCTCCAAACGCAGCTAATGTTAACCCGGCACTCCCTTATTTCAGAAAGTGCCGGTTGTTAAATTTGTTATGGCTGCCATATTGTAGCAGCTATGTGCTGCTGGGTTGTGCTTGAGGTGGTGTAATAATATACAGTAACCACTTTGCCGTCAGAACGTTGTATTGAACGAGGATATCCCATGTCCCATGATGCGGCATCTGTTCTGAGGTTTATTTCACTGCCCCAGCTTTGGCCGTCGTTGCTGCTTATCTTTGCGCGTATTCCCATTGGCGAACTTCTGTAGCCGTAAGTGAGACAGATTCTTCCATCGCTTAATTTGATCATGCTTGGAGGGTTCCATGCGCCTGTTACCGGCGTGCTCAAATATTCCCAGCTTTTGCCGTTATCCTCAGAGGAGTATATTTCGATGACCTTTGTCGTACCTTCTCTTGTTCTGAGGGCAACTATCAATTCATCCTCAGAGATGCGAACAGAAGATGGCATTATTGTATAGTAGTGGTCGCCGACATTTATGTCAGGACATGGAGCTATAAATGACAAAAAGTTTATTGTTCTTCCGCCGTTAACAGTTTGGGCGACCATTGTTCTGCCTTCGATGTCGTCAGGCTTTTTTACGGACAGGAACATAAGAGCGCTGCTTTGACTGTCTAATATATAGTCCGTTCGGGAAGTCGATCCGGGCAGGTCGAAATCGGGCATATCGAAAGGGCCCATCCATGTCTGGGCTTTGTCATAAGATATCCAGAATACGCTTTTTCTTATCTTCATCGCGAAGTCGGGATGAGTGTAGTTGATGCTTGATGGCATCGGCAAAGCGGCTTTGCTTCTTTGCAGAGGTGTGGGCCTTTCGATACTCCATGTGCTGCCGCCGTCAGTGCTTCTTGCCTGAATCGTGTATATAGGGTCGCTCGTGTCGTAAGAATGGCCGTCAGGATTGTAAAGATAGGTTGCTTCATTGAAGCCGACAACTATTTCATTGCCCCAGCTCCATATTCCTTCGTTGGCGGGCCAGCCATAAAATTTACTGGAATCATGGCATACAATTACATCTTGTGCTGCGGCAAGAGAAGCTAATGTTATGATTAATGATAAACATATCTTGAATATTTTATTCATTGTATAACTCCGATTAAATTAATTGATCATTTATATTCTGCGGGATTGATGTGCCATATATCATCATCACAGCCCTGTATAGGATAGTCAAAATCGACATCATCTGTTACTGGATTAGCATGACTTTGCGTGTTGCTGCTATGATAAGGTCCGTATTGATCGCCCCAATAGTTGTTTTCCGCGTTGAGGGTAACTGAGGAAGTGTTTCTTATGGCATAAGTAATGTTGTTGTAGATGCCGTTTGAAAGCAGTGTTGTGTCGGAAGCAGAGCCTTTTACGTCTATGCCGATCACGTTGTCGTATATGGAGTTGTTGACCAGCACGACATCATCGGCTCCGTTTTTGATCAATACGCCTACGGTCGTCTGGCTGATGCTGTTTGCAACAAGGCAGCAGTTGTCGGATGTTTCTCTGAATATTACGCCGTATGAACCGGCATTGCCGCTGAGGCATGCTATTGTATTGTTTTCGAGCGATGTTCTGAGTTCATAGTAGCCGTTAACGCCGGTATGCAGGTCTATGCCTATTACAAGGTCATCATTGCTTGTAATGTATGAGAGTGTATTGTTGCTGATTTTTATATCCTCAAAATCCGTTCCGCCGTTTTTGACCAATATGCCGCACATATCAACACCTGAAGATGATGTGCCGGCGTAGCTTATGCCGGTGATGCGGTTTTTGTCTATTTTGACCGATGATACTTTCTGGTCGGATTCGAGGGTTATTACCGCATAATCAAGGCTGTTGTCTGTTACAGTCATGCCTGTGAGGATATTGTCTTCTATTGTGATGTCTTCGACGGCGTATGAAGTTCCTGACGCACTCTTGCCGACGGTGATAAGATTCTGCGTGTCATTTTCGCTGGTTGTTATGGTGAAACCTTTTATCGTTACCCCGCTGCTGCTTACACAGATACCGCGACCTTCCACTTCGATGGTGGTTTGGTAAGGGCCGGATTGGGATTCCAGTGTCAGGGGTATATCGAGGTCGTATTCTCCAAGTGTGTGCGTACCGGCGGGTATGATTACTGTTTCGCCCTCATCAGCGAGCGAAAGGGAAGTCGTGATATTGAGGAAATCTGCCTGAACGGTCGTATATCCCGTTGTGGTCTGGTCGTAATCCACCAGCAAGCTTCCCTGGCCGCTGTGTGCAACGATCTGGCTGCCGCTTATATAGCTATTGACCGTTGATACCTGATCTCCTGCCAGAAGTAATTGGCCTTTGGTTATATTTATCAGGGCATTTGTTCCCATTGGATTTAATACTTCGATTTGCAGTGTGCCGCCGCAGATATTGATGTTTGCGGTTCCGGTTGTTGTGCCGTTGTAGGGGTCGCTGCCGAAGTATGCACCTGTGGTATCACCGTATATGTATAGCAGGCCGGAGTTTACATTTACTGTTCCGTTGTATCCGTCACCTCCTGCTACGGTGAGGTCCCGTGTTGTGGCCGTACCGCCGTTGATGTTCAATATTCCTGTTCATGATGTATTGTTGCCCATGTACCAGTAACTATCGTTTATGAGTTCGCCTTCTATGTTTAGAGTTACGGTGCCTGAGGTGCTGTTGCAGGGGCCGAGTATCTTACGGGGTTCGACGGTTGAACCTTCTTCTATTAGGATCGTTTCGTTCGCAACATCGAGAAATACCCTGTCGTGGTATGCCGGCAGAGTATCGTAGTCCCAGTTTGCTGCTGTTGTCCAGCTTGAGTCTGCTCCTCCGCCATCCCAGTATTTATCTGCCGCGTGTGTGCAGGTGGTAGCGAGGAAAATTGATAATACGGCAATTAACGATAGTTTTGTCATTACATATACCTCCGAAAATGGATAATATGGGTTGTTGTGCCGCGAGGCATGAAACCTGCGGCGTTCTTTTTTGCTGGAATGGTGAAGCCTCTTAAAATTAACCAAACACTACGATTTATTCTGATTATATGATATTAATTTTGATAAATAAATATCACTTTATGACAAAACTCCATCATTTAACGAAACAGTATTTTATGGTTACATTGCGGAGTAGATTTAAGGGGTATATAACTTTGTTGACAAATTCTTCTAAACAAGTAATATTATGTGATAAGCTATTAATGTTTACTTGTTTGGTAGGATTTATACAATGGAACACAGAACCGCACAATTAGAACGCAAGACAACAGAGACGCAAATAAAGGTAGAGCTAAACCTTGATGGTAAAGGCTCTTACGATGTTGCGACGGGTGTTGGTTTTCTTGATCATATGCTTGCTCATCTGAGCAAACATAGCGGTATTGACCTCAATATACAGGCCTGCGGTGATACGCATATAGATGATCATCATACCGTAGAGGATGTTGGTATCTGTATCGGTCAGTGTTTTGAGAAGGCTCTGGGTGATAAACGCGGCATAGTTCGCTACGGCAACAGCAGTGTTCCTATGGAAGACGCTCTTGCTAATGTCGCTGTGGATATCAGCGGAAGGCCTTTTTGTGTTTACAATGCCGATTATCCATCCGATAAAATCGGGGCTTTCGATGTTGAGCTCATAGAGGAGTTTCTGCGTGCCTTTACTAATTCCTGCCGTATTAATCTGCATGTAAATGTTCCTTATGGCACAAATAGTCATCATATTGCGGAAGGTGTATTCAAGGCTCTTGGACGCAGTATAGGACAGGCGGTCAAGGTTAAAGGCGACCAAATTCCGAGTACGAAAGGTGTTCTGTGAAATTTCAGGCAGATTTTGAGTACCGCAGCGGCATAGGTACGGATATACATAAGCTTGTTGAAGGGCGTAGACTGGTTCTTGGAGGTGTGAATATACCTCATCGCATGGGCTTGTTGGCTCATAGTGACGGTGATGTAGTCATACATGCCGTGATAGATGCTATCCTCGGTGCAATGTGTATGGGCGATATTGGTGAGCTTTTCCCTGATACCGATCCGCATTATGAGAATGTTGACAGCAGAAATTTGCTGTCTTTCGTTCGTGAGCTGATGGATTCGGAAAAATGGGAAATTGTGAATCTCGATATAATAATAAAGGCTCAGGAGCCTAAACTTTCTAAATATAAGCCGCAGATCAAGAGGTCAGTGGCTGATGTTGCCGGTATGAATTTCGCTAATGTGAACATAAAGGCAAAAACTAATGAGGGGCTTGATGCTGTTGGTAACAGTGAAGCGATAGAGGCTATGGCAATCGTTTTGCTGCGTCGACGCTTGAAAAGAGGACTGTAGGAATCGGTAATAAGTGTGGATTAATAAAAACTGATTAAGAGTTAGTGTAATGGGTAAGATAATTAAAACGGTTCCGAATATACTTACAGTGTTGAGACTTGTGCTCACAGGTTTTCTTTTTTGGATGATATGCGTATCTGATAATGTTGAAAACAGAACGTTTTTTCTCGACGTGGCTTTCGTGTTCTTTGTAATAACGGGGCTTACGGACATTGTTGACGGGTATGTTGCAAGAAGGTTCGACGCTACCAGTAAATTTGGCAGGATAGTTGATCCTTTGGCTGATAAGATACTCATTTGCGGATCTTTTGTCTGCTTTGCGATAATCGGTCGTCCGCATTTGTTTGATTTGTCGGAAGGTACGCTTTCGATTATTCACTGGCTGCTCGTTGCCATACTCATAATTCGCGAGGCAATGGTCACAGTAATAAGGCAATACGCCGAGGATAAGGGCATAAAATTCCCTGCTTCTGTTTATGGCAAGCTGAAAATGTTTGCACAGTCTTTCGGGGTAGGTACGGTACTTGTTAAAATGAATCATCTTGAAACAGCTTTGTGGGCGAACTGGTTCACGGCTGTTGTCTTTATTATTATTATCATAACCACAGTTGTCTCAGGACTTGAGGCCGTATTCAGGCTTCTTCAGGCCCAGAAAGCCAATTGCGAGGATTGAGGGAGTCAAAGTGATACAGTCTGATATAAGACGCTACCTGATCAACATAGATTCTATATCTACCAAACAGTTCTTTACAGATATTCTTGTTGTTGGCAGCGGCATTGCAGGTTTGCGGGCTGCTATAGAAGCGGCAAAGGATCACAAAGTCACTCTTGTCTGCAAGGATTCGGTGTCTAAAAGTAATACGTGGGCCGCACAGGGCGGTATTGCCGCCGTTTTAGACAAGGATGATGATGTTGCAAACCACATATCTGACACACTCAAAACCGGATGCGGTATTTCTGATGAGGATGTTGTTGACCTTGTTGTTAAGGAATGTCCTTCACTTGTAAGACAGCTTTATCAGTGGGGTACTGGATTTGACCTTGAAGGTGATAAGCTGGCGACAACTCTTGAGGGTGGTCATTCCAGATGCCGTGTAGTGCACGCAAATGGCGATTCTACCGGCAAGGCTATTGCTCAAACTCTTATAGATAAGGTTAGGGAGCATCCTAACGTAAAGGTTATAGAGGATTTCTATGCGGTTGATTTACTTTCTAATGAGCAATCCCGCTGTATGGGAATTATCGGCCACCATCACGGCGAAACCGAGATAATATGGGCGGGAGCCACAATTCTTGCTACCGGCGGCGCAGGAAGGTTGTACCGAGAAACGACGAATCCTTCAATTGCGACTGCTGATGGCCTGGCTATGGCTTACAGGGCAGGTGCTGTGCTTAGGGATATGGAATTCATGCAATTTCATCCTACGACACTTTACATCGCAGGCGCATCGCGTGCATTGATCACAGAGGCTCTCAGGGGAGAGGGCGGCATTCTTGTTGACTGTAACGGTGATGCTTTTATGTCAGATTACGACAAGGCTGCAGAGCTTGCTCCGAGGGATATTGTGAGCAGGGCCATAGTAAGCCAATTGCAGAAAACCAACTCTACCCATGTGTTCCTTGATGTGAGATATTTCGAGAAAGGCTTCTTTGAGAAGCGTTTTCCTTATATATACAGCCTTTGCAGAAGTTTTGATATAAACCCAGAAACCGATCTTATTCCGGTAAGACCCAGCGCGCATTATATGATTGGTGGTGTTAAGACTGATCTTGATGCGAGAACTACTGTTCCGGGGCTTTATGCTTGTGGTGAAGCAGCCTCTACGGGTTTGCATGGTGCTAATCGGCTTGCGAGCAATTCACTGGCCGAGGGCTTGGTATTTGGTCAGATAGCCGGTCAGAGGGCTTCTGAAGAAATAGATTCAGAACCGTCTTTCAAGAAGATTAAGTATACGATTAAGCAGTCCGACAGAAGCTTGCTTGACACTTCGGATGTGCGTAATTCTTTGCGTGCAGTCATGTGGCGAAATGTTGGAATTAATCGAAAAGAACAACACCTTTCAGATACGCAGGAGATAATAGGATTCTGGCAACGATACGTAATGGATAAAGTGTTTGATAAGCCTGAAGGTTGGGAGTGTCAGAACATGCTTACCGTTTCGAGATTGATAGCCAGAGCTGCTCAGATGCGTAAAGAGAGCCGCGGCGTTCATTTCCGTGATGATTATCCGGAGCGAAATGACGCAGAATATTCCCGTCATATTGAATTGAGCTGCGCTGAGCTATAGAATAAAATCATTTTAAAGTGTACTTAATGGTATCTATAGTGTGTTTTCTCTTTATATTTTGAAAAACTTGTTAAAAAACTGATATTAGGTATTGACGTTGTGGTTTAATTACATATAATTCCCCGCTCACTCGTTAGTGAAGTTTGCAATTTCTTTTTCGGGTGTTTTTTTGTGCCATGTTGCTGCGATAAAAAAAGTTGAAAACTTGTAAAAAATCGCTTGACTGGCGGCGTTAAATCGCTATTATGTTTCTTCTGTCGTTTTAGGCAGAGACTGATATAAGTTCTTTAATAAAAACTGAATATAAGCCGATAAAAATGAGTCTTGGGCTTTAGTCCTTAGGTTCTTTAAGGTTTGGGCTCATAGCTCAGCCGGCTAGAGCGTTCGCCTGATAAGCGAGAGGTCGGAGGTTCGAGTCC
>JBITAJ010000013.1:0-5040 GCA_044440125.1 Sedimentisphaeraceae bacterium JB056
GTTGCCATAGCCATCAAGTTCAAGAGCTCTTATCGCAGCAGAGTTATTACCGCCATGTTCGAGCATTGAATAGACAGCAAATTTCGAATATCCCTTATTCTGATCAAAAGGCAATGCATTGCTGCTGAATACATAAAACACCTCTCCGTTAAAGGTCGCCGAGTGCTGTCCTGATTGCTTGCCGGGCCGCCACCAGCACTGCTGATCGGTTTGTGTTTTTAGCTTCCAGCCGTGTTTTTCGAGAAGTGATGCAATGTCTCCACGGCTGTTGTAGTCATCTATTGCAGATGAGCAATTACCTCCGAAGTAGTCATTGACGCTTGAGCTTTGCGGCTTCTCTGTTTCGGTTCCGGCCAGTTGCTCAAGCAACTGTTTTTGTACCACCTCGATCTGCTCTGGCAGCTCCAGTATCTCAGCAAGGCGATGCGGACGATTTTGAGTAGAATCCCCTTTGCGGTTCCATGTTCCGGGCAGGCGACAGATACGTGCTGGGTTGTGAACGCTTAGATCAACCTGCACAGCTTCGGTTGAACACGGAGAGAGTGCCTGAATACATTGCTGAACAAGGCCGCCATCATCAGCAGGCAACTTGATTTTATATAATAACTGCGAGCCATTGCCGGAGTTTACGCACATAGGAGCTGGGAAACCCATTGAGGCTAATCCCTCGGATATTTCCATTGCCTTCTCGAACGATAAATTACGTTCGGCATCTGTAGCACTTATTCCAGCCGGACGCACCGGATCTACATCGATCAGCAGCCATCTTCGGCAGATGATATCTTTATCACCGGTAGTTTCACGGCTCTTTGCCTTCTTGAAGCGGTTGTTAGCCCTTGCCAGCAAATCAGGATTAACCGGATTGACCGTGACATAAACGCCACCATAAGTTTTGAAGCCGTTGAGCAGGTTTGGCACAAGCTCGATATGATCATAATCAAAGTAACCGCTCTGAATGTGCTGCCAGCTTGAGCCGGGAAGCACTGCATCAAGCACTCGTATCTCGAATACATCGCCGGAGACAAAAAGGGTACGCAAAGCAGTTGTAATAGTTTCAGTGTTCATAAATCTTTATTCTCAGAACGGAATGTCATCGATCCAGTCGTTGTCGTTATCAAATACTCCGGCAGGCTCAAAATCGCTTTGTTCCTCCCAGCCAGGTTCACGGTAATCAGGTATTTCGCCAAGATCATGGGAGATTATCCTGTCAAACTTTTGTCCGGATATACTTCGAACGGTTATTTCTTTCGCATCTGCCAACACACCTCTTTGAGCCAGTTCCACCGCCTCTGCGGATGTTTGCGGCGGCTCTGTTAAAGATCTTCGTCTCCACCAGTCCTCAAATTTCCCTCTTGCCCAACCGGTATGCTCGGGACATACCCATTCGCTGATAAAATTATAAATTCCAACCTCGTATTCTATCCGCATTGTTTTAGGCACATCGTCTGATGCTCCTTTCTTGGTATGTACCGAGTAGTAGATATTTTTAACGTCGTAGGTATTGTCTTCAATCTCTCCCGAGAGTATTGAAGAAGTGTCTGCCTTTGTCTCTATATTACTGCTTTCGGGCTCGGGGAACTCATATCCGCAGTCAGGACATATCCGAAACGCCGCATGAATCAGGGTGTAACATTTCGGGCATTCCTTAGCCGGTGCTTCACCAACGCCGCTTTTTGACGGCTCCTTAACCTTTATATCATCAATTGGCCCGTGCCTAAGGATATTGCCGCCAAAATCAAGGATAAGACAATCATCCTTGCCCGGATGCAGTCTTGTCCCTCTTCCGACCATCTGGATTAATAGTCCGGCAGAGGCGGTTGGGCGCAGCAGTACTACGCAATCAACGTTTGTTGCATCAAAACCGGTTGTCAGAACATTCACGTTCGCTAAGTATTTAAGCGGCTCTAAGTGTGAGCCAAACAGATCGTTCTTTATTCTTTGCCCTTTGAATCTTTTCAGGATCTGCTCCCTTTGAAGCGAAGAGGTGTCGCCCGTTACAATTCCGCATTCTTGACCAGTGATCTTTGTAATCTCCGCCGCCACGTGCTCGCAGTGGGCGACACTGGTCGTAAAGATAAGCACCGAGTTTCGCTCTTTGGTAAGCTCGGCGATCTCCTTGCAGGCATTACGTGTTAGCCAGTCGGTATCCATCGCATCCTGGGCTTGAGAGGATATAAACTCACCGGCTTTTAGTTGCAGATTGCTTAAATCGACTTTACTCTTGCCAGCCTTGGTCGTTAGCGGTGAGAGATAGCCGTTTACTATCATCTCCTTGATACCGGCTTCATAACAGATATGGTTGAGGATATTCTCAGACTTACAGATAAGCCCGCCTTTGAGCCTGAACGGAGTGGCCGTCAAACCAATCACCCTGATATTGGGGTTGACGACTTTAGCATCCTTAAGGAATGTTCTGTACATCCCTTCACCATCAGGAGCTAAAAGATGTGCTTCATCAATCAAAATCAGATCAAAGCGTCCAAGCTCACAAGCCTTTTTATAGACGCTCTGGATACCGGCAACTATGATAGAGTCATCAGTATCCCTGCTGCCAAGCCCGGCAGAGTAAAAACCTACTTTGATATCAGGACACAGAAGCCTTATCTTCTCGGCATTCTGCTCCAGGAGCTCTTTAACATGCGCAAGCAAAAGCACACGCCCGCCCCAGTTTTTAACGGCGTCTGTGGCGATCCGGGCAAGCACAAGGCTCTTACCTGTATTGTGATGTACAAAAAAGTTACCATCAACATACAAATGGTTGCCGTCGAGAGTAAAACCGTAGAAATTGTCTTCAGGTAACTCTTCAATTTTAAAACCTGTTCGAAGTACATTCTTTTTTTGACGGCGAGGCTGTTGCTGTTTGGTATGTCTTCTACGCCTACATGGGACAACATCTATATCACCACTAATACTAAGCCTGAAATACCAGCCTCCCGCGCCTGTTTGACACGAGCAATATTTTTCATTAACTGAAGCTCTAAACCCAAGAGAACGACTTAATTGAGCTATGTCATCGGCAAGCTCTCTTGATTTGGTTATATAATCAAATCCGCAATTATTTAAATACCCATCAGAATCCATTAATCCTGCCATTAATTGCAAACGTTGGTCTCGAGATGCCACAAGATAATCTTGCGGAACAAATTTGCTTTCTGCAAGAAGTCCAAAAAGACCAAGCTTCTCAAGAGTCAATATCAATGGATTGTATGCTCCACGTGCTAACTTAAGATTATAACTCGGAACGCCTGCGTCATTTTCTGTTATATGCACAGAGCAACCTATAGAATCAGCATAACGAATAAACTCATCACCAAGCTCTTCATCGGCTGAAGTCAAACTCACGCCATAGGCAAGGCATCCATCACCTAAAAGAAGTCCTAAAATATAAGGCGGAATCGGCAAATCAACCTGCCTGTTGTAGTCTACAGGCACCCTGTAGAGTTTGCGAAGATGTCGCCAGTATTTGGATTTCTCCAGATAGTCTTTAACCGTGATATTGGTAATTTCGCCACCTCTCTGGACACAGGGATAGTTTTTACTCTTGCTTTCTTTTGTACTGACAAGAGATAAAATATGGTTTTCGTTAACAATAAACGGTTCCCCGCGTAAAGGCACCACTCTGTACATTTTTTCCCGCCCACGGCAAAGCGCAAGTACACGCCTGGGCGTAGAATCGTCTCCCATAATTAAATCACCCACTTTGATATCCTGTACTTTACGGATTTTACCATCGTACATTAATATCGGATGATCTTTTGCATGACATCCTGTAGGTAATACTATACAAGGATTATCATCTCTTTCGCTTAAATGTTTATAAACGGCATTAACTGCTTCATGTTGGTACGGTCTAAGCTCGATCATCTCTCAGTCAGCCTCACTGTTATTTTCCCATCCGGTCTTTCGAGCTCTTTCGTGTAAAACTCAAAATCCTTGATCTGACTATCGTCTTGAAAAAGGCCACCATGCTGCAGCGAATCGAAGATTGCCTTTAAGAGATTATCTCCGTCACGACGTCGTCTATCAGGCGGATAGGCGTCTATTGTTATTTTCAGTTCACAATCAAAAGTCTTTATTCCAAGCTCTCTGACTATGAAACATACTGCTTGACGATATATCCTTCCCCGGCGGCTGATAAGCATACGGCTGCCGACTTTACGATAATAGTGATTGACACTTGGCGGCCAGGGAAGCGTAAGATTTATTGCTTTGTTCATAACTTGTGATTTGATATTGTTCTAATAAGTAACACAGAAGGTGAGTACTGCCGCAGCAATCCAATACACCACCTTGCGCCAGTCACCGCAGGGCATGTATCCGATTGCTGCACACAGATCAAGTAAGATCAAAATAGTCGGAAACAGTTTTTCGTATTTCATAACATTTACTCTGTATAGTTTACCAGCTCCCTTCCGGTCGCAGTACTGCAATTCGTAGGGAGCTGGCATTTACCAATTGCTTCATCATCTTTCCCAGGGAGCCTTACCCTTGCTGCCGGATGCGACAGCAGGAGATTTTGCAGGAGGTGGAGGTGGAGTCATAGACTGTCTGCTCTCGTACATCTTGATCTCGTTCGTAACCTCTCCACTGTCATCTCGGTTGCGGCATACAACCTTGATCACAAGCGGCAGGTTGTGAAGCTGAACAGAGTCTTGGGGCTGCGGGACTCCTACAGCACGGCAGATAGCAGAAAGCTCGCCTCTTGCCATCTTAACAGCAGTGGCATTCTGGTTGTCAAGATTGAGTCTTGTCCAGACCTTGCGACCAGTATATTTGCCGTCGATAATATCAAAGGTAAGCTCCAGATAACTTCCTGAACCGTTTTTTGTAGGTTTCATCTCTGATGCCGTTATCATAGCGACATATTTATCTTCCGGTACAGGATCAAAACCTACTATCGGGTCAACTTCGTTTGCATTAAATCCTTTAAGACTTGCCATCTGTTATTTCTCCTGTGGTTGTGTTAATATTGTTTGAAAAATTCTTTTCAAGTCCCTCTGCTATAGCTGATGTAAAACTATCCCAGCTAAATTCAATCTC
>JBITAJ010000014.1:0-4723 GCA_044440125.1 Sedimentisphaeraceae bacterium JB056
GTTGCCATAGCCATCAAGTTCAAGAGCTCTTATCGCAGCAGAGTTATTACCGCCATGTTCGAGCATTGAATAGACAGCAAATTTCGAATATCCCTTATTCTGATCAAAAGGCAATGCATTGCTGCTGAATACATAAAACACATCACCGTTAAAGGTTGCAGAGTGCTGACCGGACTGCTTGCCGGGCCTGTACCAGTATTGTTGGTCAGTGTCGGCTTTTAGCTTCCATCCATATTTTCCCAGAAGTGATGCAATATCCCCACGACTGTTGAAGTCATCTATTGCAGATGCTAAAACATGGCCAGTTGGAATCTGTGGTTTCTCTGGCTCCGTTCCAGCCAATTGTCGAAGCAACTGTTTTGATACGACCTCAATTTGCTCAGGTCTCTCGAGTATTTCGGCAAGGCGATGCGGACGATTTTGAGTGGAATCCCCTTTGCGGTTCCATGTTCCCGGCAGGCGACAGATACGTGCGGGGTTGTGGACGCTTAGATCAACCTGCACAGCTTCGGTTGAACACGGAGAGAGTGCCTGAAGACATTGCTGGACAAGGCCGCCATCATCAGCAGGCAACTCGATTTTATATAATAACTGCGAGCCATTGCCGGAATTTACGTACATAGGAGCTGGAAATCCCATTGAGGCTAATCCTTCGGATATTTCCATTGCCTTCTCGAACGATAAATTACGTTCGGCATCTGTAGCACTTATTCCAGCCGGACGCACCGGATCGACATCGATCAGAAGCCATCTTCGGCAGATGATATCTTTATCACCGGTAGTCTCGCGACTCTTTGCCTTCTTGAAGCGGTTGTTAGCTCTTGCCAGCAGATCAGGATTAACCGGATTGAGCGTGACATAAACACCGCCATAAGTTTTAAAGCCGTTGAGCAGTTTTGGCACAAGCTCGATATGGTCATAATCAAAGTAACCGCTCTGGGTGTGCTGCCAGCTTGAGCCGGGAAGCACTGCATCAAGCACTCGTATCTCGAATACATCGCCGGAGACAAAGAGGGTTCGCAAAGCAGTAATTATAGTTTCAGTGTTCATAAATCTTTATTCTCAGAACGGAATGTCATCAATCCAGTCGTTGTCATTATTAAATACTCCGGCAGGCTCAAAATCGCTTTGTTCCTCCCAGCCCGGTTCACGGTAATCTGGTATTTCGCCAAGATCATGGGCGATTATTCTGTCGAACTTTTGTCCGGATATACTTCGAACGGTTATTTCTTTCGCATCAGCTAAGATACCTCTTTGAGCCAGTTCCACCGCCTCTGCGGATGTTTGCGGCGGCTCTGCTAAAGATCTTCGTCTCCACCAGTCCTCAAACTTTCCCCTCGCCCAACCGGTATGCTCGGGACATACCCATTCGCTGATAAAGTTATATATTCCAACCTCGTATTCTATCCGCATTGTTTTAGGCACATCGTCCGATGCTCCTTTTTTGGTATGCACCGAGTAGTAGATATTTTTAACGTCGTAGGTATTGTCTTCAATCTCTCCGGAGAGTATTGAAGAAGTATCTGCCTTTGTCTCTATATTGCTGTTTTCGGGCTCGGGGAACTCATATCCGCAGTCAGGACATATCCGAAACGCAGCATGAATCAAACTGTAACACTTAGGGCATTCCTTGGCCGGTGCCTCACCGCCGCCGCTTTTTGACGGCTCCTTAACTTTTATCTCATCAATCGGGCCGTGCCGCAGGATGTTACCACCGAAATCTAAAATCAAACAATCTTTTTTATCCGGATGAAGCCGGGTGCCGCGGCCTACTGCCTGTATCAGCAACCCCGGCGAGGCCGTTGGACGCAATAGAACAACACAGTCGATATTGGGAGCATCGAAACCTGTGGTCAGAACGTTGACGTTGGCCAGATATTTTAAGGGCGGCAATTCATTTCCAAACAGATCAATTTTAATGCTCTCACCCTTGAACCGCTTGAGCGTTTGCTCTCGCTCTACCGATGGCGTATCGCCGGTTACAATCCCGCACTCTTGGCCGGTTAGTTTGGTTATCTCCGCCGCCACATGCTCGCAGTGGGCAACGCTGGTCGTAAAGATAAGCACCGAGTTTCGCTCTTTGGTAAGCTCTGCAATCTCCTTGCAGGCATTACGTGTTAGCCAGTCGGTATCCATCGCCTCCTGGGCTTGAGAGGATATAAACTCACCAGCTCTGGTCTGTAGGTTGCTTAAATCTACTTTACTCTTGCCAGCCTTGGTCGTTAGCGGTGAGAGATAGCCGTTGACGATCATCTCCTTGATACCTGCCTCGTAACAGACGTGATTAAGTATGTTCTCCGGCTTGCAGATAAGCCCGCCTTTGAGCCTAAACGGCGTGGCCGTCAGGCCGATCACCCGGATATTGGGATTGACGATCTTCGCATCCTTAAGGAATGTTCTGTACATCCCTTCACCATCTGGAGCTAAAAGATGTGCTTCATCAATCAAAATAAGATCAAATCTTCCCAGCTCACAAGCCTTTTTATAAACGCTCTGGATACCTGCAACTATGACAGAGTCATCAGTATCCCTGCTGCCAAGCCCGGCAGAGTAAAGACCTACCTTGATACCAGGACACAGAAGTCTTATCTTCTCGGCGTTCTGCTCCAATAATTCTTTGACATGTGCAAGCAAAAGCACACGCCCGCCCCAGTTTTTAACCGCGTCAGTAGCGATCTGGGCAATTACCAAAGATTTTCCCGATCCTACCGGTAAGACGACACAAGGATTATCATCTCGCTCGCTTAAATGTTTATAAACCGCATTTACGGCCTCCTGCTGGTATGGCCTCAATTGTATCATTTTTTCAATTTTCTTGACAATTTTCTTAAATTAGTATATACTATGATATATAACAAAAGGATAAAACTATGAACACAGCTAAAATATTCGAAAACGGACGCTCTCAAGCGGTAAGGCTACCTAAAGAATTTCGCTTTGATGCTAAAGAAGTCTTTATCAACAAGGTTGGCGATACCGTCATGCTTATTCCCAAAAACTCAAATTGGCAAAATCTGATAGATGCCTGCGGAAAAATGCCCGACGATTTTATGGCAGACAGGAATCAACCTACTGAGTTTGATAAAAGAGAAAAATTGTGAGATACATGCTTGATACTAATATCTGTATAGATCTTCTTAGAAGAAGGAGTTCTAACGCATTAAAGCATATAGAAAAATGCAATATTGGCGATATTTGTATATCAAGTATCACATTAGCCGAGCTTCAGCATGGGGTAGTTAAATCATCCAATTTCCCCAAAAGTGCTGAGATTTTATCTTGCTTTTTAACCGACATAGAAATCCTCAGTTTCGATAGCAATGCTGCTGTTTGGTACGGCCAACATCGAGCTTATTTGGAATCAAAAGGCACTCCTATTGGCCCAATGGATATGCTCATAGCAGCTCATGCGTCCTCGCTTGATATTACTCTGGTAACCAATAACATGCGAGAGTTCAAGCGAATAAAGGGTCTTAAACTCGAAAACTGGATTCGTAACTGACATTTCAATACTCATCTCTTGCTTATCCTCACTATTATTTTACCATTGGGTCTATCCACTTCTTTTGTATAGAACGCAAAATCCTTGATCTGGCTGTCGTCTTTGTAAACGCCGCCATGCTGCAGCGAGTCAAAAATTGCCTTTAAGAGATTGTCTCCGTCACGACGTCGTCTATCAGGCGGATAGGCATATATTGTTATTTTCAGTTCACAATCAAAAGTCTTTATTCCAAGCTCTCTGACTATGAAACATACTGCTTGACGATATATCCTTCCCCGGCGGCTGATAAGCATACGGCTGCCGACTTTACGATAATAATGATTGACGCTTGGCGGCCAGGGAAGGGTAAGATTTATTGCTTTGTTCATAACTTGTGATTTGATATGGTTCTAATAAGTAACACAGAAGGTAAGTACTGCCGCAGCAATCCAATACACCACTTTGCGCCAGTCACCGCAGGGTACGTATCCGATTGCTGCACACAGATCAAGTACGATCAAAATAGTCGGGAACATTTTTTCATACCTCATAACATTTACTCTGTATAGCTTACCAGCTCCCTTCCGGTCGCAGTACTGACAAAGAGACCACCGGTTGGCAGAACAACAGTACCGCGACTCGTAAGGAGCTGGTATTTACCAATTGCTTCATCATCTTTCCCAGGGAGCTTTGCCTTTAGTGCCGGATGCGGCTACAGGAGGTGCAGGAGGTGGAGGAGTTATAGACTGTCTGCTCTCGTACATCTTGATTTCGTTCGTAACCTCTCCACTGTCATCTCGGTTGCGGCATACAACCTTGATCACAAGCGGCAGGTTGTGAAGCTGAACAGAGTCCTGGGGCTGCGGGACTCCTACAGCACGGCAGATAGCAGAAAGCTCACCTCTTGCCATCTTCACAGCAGTAGCATTCTGGTTATCAAGATTGAGTCTTGTCCAGACCTTGCGGCCAGTATATTTGCCGTCTATAATATCAAAGGTAAGCTCAAGATAACTTCCTGAGCCGTTTTTTGTAGGCTTCATCTCTGATGCCGTTATCATAGCGACATATTTATCTTCCGGTACCGGATCAAAACCTACTATTGGGTCAACTTCGTTTGCATTAAATCCTTTAAGACTTGCCATCTGTTATTTCTCCTGTGGTTGTGTTAATATTGTTTGAAAAATTCTTTTCAAGTCCCTCTGCTATAGCTGATGTAAAACTATCCCAGCTAAATTCAATCTC
>JBITAJ010000015.1:0-329177 GCA_044440125.1 Sedimentisphaeraceae bacterium JB056
TCAAAATTAGTCAAAATGCTTCCTGTAATGGAAAAAACAAGTTTTTTAACCAGACGATCAATGAATACCATGCGAAATATCAATGCCTGTCAAAACAAAGGCAAACTAAGACTCGAAAACCTTGCAAACGGAATAACTCAAGCCAAAAGCTTTTTTTAAAAAATGTTGGTATATTGACTTGCGTAGTACTATAATGAATAAGTGGGTTGTTGACATACTTAGGAGCTGTAATTATGAAAACCAAGGTTGTATTATTTGTTTTATTGGTAATTTGTTCGGTTGTTTTTTCTTTTTCCGGCGGTGACGGCAGCGAGTCTTCCCCTTATTTGATAAGCAATAAATGGGAACTCAACGATGTTAACTACGATCTCGATGCTCATTACGCCCTTGCAAATGATATCGATGATGCCGGTGGTTCTGGAGCCGTAATAGCACCTGATAACTACGCTTCAGGCATAAGTTTTTATGGTATCCCTTTCAGCGGTACTTTTGATGGAAGAGGGTATAAGCTCACTTCTCTAAGCGTGGTAAACTATTCTGACAATATGTTCTACACGGGCCTTTTCGGCCAGATAGCACCGACAGGAGTTGTTAAAAACCTTATAATCGAAAACTGCACTATCAACAGCGTAACCCAGTTCACGGGTGGAATATGCGCATACAATGACGGCGGGACCATAACCAACTGCCGTGTCAGCGGTACAATAAGCGGCACCTACGCTGTCGGCGGCATCACCGGGCATAACGAGCTAGGCCTGATCGATGAGTGTATAAGTGAATGTACTCTTAATGCTGACGGCTACTGCGGCGGACTAACCGGAGAAGATATAGAAGGTGTTTACAACAACTGCGGAACTGACTGCCAAATAAACGTTTCCTCAGAAAGGGCAGGCGGTCTGATTGGCAGCGCCGGTGATAATATATGGGGAGGTGACGGCTGCACTGTTTACCAGTGCACCGCTTCAGGTGAGATTAATAATCAAGGTAATTATAGCGGCGGACTTGGCGGCAAGATGTATAAATCATCTTTTGAGCAATGCTATTCGGTGGCGAGTGTAAGAGGCACGGGTTCTGACAGCGATTATATAGGCGGCTTATGCGGTTTTGGATATTACGCGACCATTACTGACTGCTATAATTTAGGTAGTGTTAGCGGTGAGGGGGCGACGAGCGATTTTGTCGGCGGTCTTGCGGGCTACTGTTACAGCGGTTCAGCGGTTAACAACTGTTACACAGTTGCTTCAGTAAGCTGCTCGAATCCATCACCATCTCATCTCGCTCCTGCCATCGGTTACAGGTACGGCTCTCAGATAACCAACTGCTTCTGGGACAGTGACGTGTGCCTGCTTGCTTCAGATAATTACGCAACGGCTCTGAACACAGCCGGTATGCAGACACTATCGAGCTTTACCGGTGCCGGTTGGGATTTTGTGGGTGAGACGACAAACGGCACCGATGACACTTGGTGGATGAGTGCTTATGGTGGATATCCCAAACTCGACTGGCAACTCAAACCTATGGGAATGGATAAATATAATTTGATGGCTATGTATTGGGGCCAGACCGGATGTACTCCGGGGACTGACTGCTATGATGCGGACTGGTACAGAGACGGCACAATAGATGAGAACGATCTTGTTAGGCTTTCAATGAGCTGGCTTGATAAAGAGATATTGATATATGAGCCATAACATTATGTAGTTTTGGATGTTTTGAATAAATTCTAATTTTTTTTTGGGAAAGTAGAATGTAGTATATATTTAATCTAAAGGAGGGCTTTATCATGAAAGCTAAATTCTTCATGCCATTTATTATTATGGTTTCTGTTTGCGGATTCGTATTTGCAGACAATTGGCAGCTCTATGAGAATTTTGATGCAACTGTGATTGATACAGCGAAGTGGGTTATATCGAACGATTACGGAGGTGTTCTGCCGTTTGTGGATGTGGGGGAGTGTGTGTTGAGTGGTATTGATACCGATGGTACTACCGAGGCGAATAATTGGGAAGATTCTGCTGAGAGTACTATTGAATCAACTGTCTTAACCAAGGCGGTTAAATGTGAAATTGATGTTGTTTCTGTTCAATTCAATAATGATCCTCTTGAAGGCGAAGTGGCCGATTTTGAGATGTCGTTTGAGGTTGTGTTGTCGAACAATAAGTATTGCTCCATTTTGTTTTTTGATACAGGGGAAGGCCTCACAGGCAATGCCTTGATTGAAGATGAACTTGGCAATGAGATAACGGCCGACTCTTTTTCCGCGGCATATTCTTCGACCAGTGCATATTCGGTTGAGATACATGATTACACTATCATGCTGAAAAAGGGTGATTCGCTTATTTTAAGCTGGACTGACAGTGAGGAAATTTCTATAAGTCATTTTTCTTTATCCGCTGTTGGTGCTTTTTGTCAGTATGAAGTCAATACTGATGAAGTTTATGTTTCAGATGATCCTGATTACGGGAATAATGCGGAGACGGCGAAAGTTATCACACCTGACAGTACGACATACTTTGGCACCCTTGAAGCATCTTCTGATGAAGACTGGTTTGTATTTACAAAATCAGCTAACAACAGGTATCGTTTCAGCTTTTTAAGTGCTGATTATAACTGGAAATACATGAAAATCTATCAGGAGAATGAGTTTGGAGATTTGATTGAGCAAAAATCAATATCATCATATTACAGTTATGGTACCACGGTAACAACATTGTTCTTTGAGCCGGCATATAAATGCTATCTTAAGGTCTATTCAGCTGCTGGAAATTATTCATTGAGAGTTGACTATCTGGATACAATTGCTCCGGATGCTTATGGCGACAGTTGCAGCAATACTACATTGCTCAATGTCGGCGATTCGGCTATTGTCGGCACGCTTGACCATGTTGATCCTGATAATTTCAAAAATGATTGGTTTGAATTTGATACTCAGGCGTTCCATAAATACCAGATAGTTTTGACCCGATCAGATAACAGTGATCTGTATTTTAATTTATATAAGGGTGGTTGCGGTGATTATATTGATGACGCTTCATCTACTTTTGATTTAGTATCATGGGCTGATGAAACATATAGCCTTCAGATAAACGGTGCTTCAAATAAGATTGGTCATTACTATACACTTGATATTGTTGACATGGGAGTAGTGAGTGATGATTATGGTAATACAAAGGAAACCGCTGAGGTTATAACTGCTGATGGGCAAGATGTTTCAGGAACGTTGCAGTATAATACTGTTAATTATCATAACGATGAGGATTGGTTTGTCTTTTCAAAGAATCAATATGGCAGATACCAGTTTGTCTTGACCAATCCTGATAGTAACTGGAAATATATGACTATATATCAGGAAGATGAGTTTGGTAATATAGTCAGTCAGAGAACAATATCGGCTTATGTAAGCTATGGCTCAAGTTCTACTACTGTATTCTTTCAGCCGGCATACAGATGTTTCATTAGGGTTTATAATGCTTCTGGTGAGTATTCAATTAATGTTACCTTACTTGATACGACAGAGCCTGATACTTACGGCAAGAGCTGTTCTGAGCCTACCCAGTTGATTGTTGATGCTGAGCCGGTTGTTGGAACGCTTTATGAAACGACAGGTGATTTCGGTAACGACTGGTTCTATTTCCAGACGCAGGCTATGCATGAGTACCAAATAACTCTTTTGAAAGCGGATAGCTCTAATTGTGACTTTGAACTCTATAAAGAGAATTGTGGAGGGTATATCAATGATGGTACTTCATATGATATAATCTCTTGGTTTGGTGAAGATTATGGGTTGAAGATAGTCGGCAGCAGTACAGAGATAGGTCATTACTATACCATCAAAGTTGAGGACATGGGTTTGCAGCCGGATGATTATCCGAATGTTTACAGTTTAGCCGTTAACCAGCCCAAAGATGGATCATGGATTGATGGTGTCATAAGCTATAGTGTAAACTATCATTCTGATGTTGACTGGATGAAGTTCACAGCAGGTATGGATGGGGATTATACTTTCCAGTTTAAAAATATCGATTATAACTGGAAATATATGAAAATATATAGAGTTAATGAATTAGGCGAGCCTGTTGAATTGGATACTATTTCATCTAACCTTTCTTATGGGATTTCAAGTGTAACCTTGGCTCTTACTGCAGGAGTTCACTACGTGATGGTTTATAATGAACTGGGAGAATATCAGGTGAGCATTCTTTCACCTGAGCCTCGCTGCGGTGACCTTGATCACCCGTATCCGGCAGGCGATGTTAATGAGGATTGTTATTTTGATATAAATGACTTTTCGATGATGGCCATTGGCTGGCTGAGCTGTACCAGTCCTGAGCCGCCATGTAATTTTGTACCTAATCCGCAATAAAGATAAAAAGAGCCGCGATCTTCAATTGTTCCGAAAATCGCGGCTCTTTTTTATGCCGGTGTGATTTCGCCGTTAACGTCCCAGAGGGCTTCCCAGCTCTGGTCATCTTTCCATAAGAATACCTGCCCCTTTATCAGACGGCAGTTTTTATCTATTGCAGCTATCTGCCGCGTATCTTCTTCTGTGAGCGGCTGGGTTGTTGTGGTTTCGAGATTTTCCCTGTAATGATTCAGTGATAATGGAATTGGTACTTGTCCTCGCTGAATTGCCCATTTGATACAGACCGCCGCAGGTGTTATGTTCATACGTTCTGCGATTGATACTATTACAGGGTCCGCGGTATCTACCGTGTCATTTTCTGTTTTGTCGCGGTCTGGCCGGTTTGGTGAACCAATCGGTGAGTAACCAATCGGCTGTATATTATTCTTTACACAGAAATCGAATAATTCCGGCTGCTGGAAATGCGGGTGAAGTTCCATTTCGTTACAGGCAGGTTTTATCTCTGCATCTCTAAGCAGGAGTTTCAGTTTTGGAATCGTCATGTTTGATGTTCCTATATGTTTGACCAGTCCCATCTTAACGAGCTTCTCCATCTGACGCCATGTTTTCATGTAGTTTTCATGTATGTAAGGTTTTGAGTCTGGATTTCTCGCTGTCACATCGCATCCGGGGGCATGGAAGTTAGGGAACGGCCAGTGAATCAGGTAGAGGTCGAGATAATCAAGTTGGAGATCTCGAAGAGACTTTGCGCAAGAAAGAAGTACATCTCCCTTGCCGTGCATGTCATTCCATACTTTGGAAGTTATCCACAGCTCGCTGCGGTCGAGCCCATTATCCAAAACTGCATTGAGTGAATTGCCTATAAAATGCTCGTTTCCGTAAACAGATGCACAATCAATGTGTCTGTAGCCGACAGAAATAGCACCTTTTACTGCTTCAGCTATTTGTTCACCGCTGAATCTGTCTGACCCGAAAGTGCCAAGGCCTATGCCTGGTATTTCTGCGCCGGTATAAAGAGTTTTTTTAGGTATTTTTTTTTGTCCAATAGCATTGGGGCTCGATTTAAATTCTTTCATTAATATGCTCCTATAGCTAAATATAAGTTTCGATAATAGACTTAATGTTATCATATGTGATTGTTTGTTTCTATGTTTAATGTAGTTAAATGTGTGAAATATCATTAATTTGTCTTGTTTTAGGCTTGAAAAAGGATATTCATATTTAAAAAGTACAAATTATGCTTGCTGTATGAAGTATGGGCCTATTATCAGCTGGATATTTTAAGCCTGCGGATGCAACTTGAAATATTAAATGCATAAAGTCTTTTCCGTACTTAAAAATAGGGAATATCCCTATTTACTCTATTAAGATATTTTGGTACTATCTGTTACAGAGAAATGGGGAAGGAAAGTGAAGTAGGTTAACTGGAGGGGAAAATCCTACACTCGAGCTTAAAAAACTATGAGTGTAGGGTTTTTATTTTTAAATGACCCTATGTTGCCAGCATTTCGACTGTTTTTAACATTTAACTCTTGATAGATTAATAACTTGTTAATATCCCACTAACCTATCACTGCTATAATCCACGCTGTTGATATTATGCATCTTGTCTTTTGGTTGCACAAAGACGTCTAAGGTGTAGCTTGTTTTTCGGAATGCAGGGTTTTTACTCTGAGACTCCATTCATATTTTCCCGGCGGTATGTTATCGCCGGGATTTTTTTTATTTGACTGGAAAATCAGAATAAAAAATGCAAAATATCTGCAATAATAAATATGAATATAGAATGCAGAATTTAGAATATAGAATTAAAATGGATTTATTCTAATCTTCTAACTCCTAACTTCTGTATTCTGGTTAAAATATGACTTTGTAGATGTTTTTCCATAGTAGACAATGAAAATAGACGAATTAGATTACTATTTACCTTCTGAATTGATAGCTCAGAACCCAAGTAAGGTTCGCGGCGGCTCGCGCCTGCTTACCGTAGACAGACGCAGCGGTGAGTTTGCTGATAAGATGTTTGCCGATATAGAGGATATGATAAATCCCGGCGATTGTCTTGTTGTGAATGATACTAAGGTGCTTGCGGCAAGGTTTTTCGGGTCAAGGCAGAGCGGGGCGGCTCTTGAGGGGTTGTTTCTTAATACTACCAGCGGCTTGAGTTGGAAGGTGATGCTTCGCAACAGCCGTAAGGTTAAAGAAGGCGAACGCATAATTCTTTTTGATAATAAGGAGAAAAAGCAGGCATTCACGGCTATTGCTCAGTCAAGATGTGAAGATGGGACATTTATAATATCGGTTGAGAGTGAGCTTGATGTTGAGGCTGTTTTGGAGAGGATAGGCTATGCGCCGCTTCCTCCATATATAAAAAGGCCATCTGGTGGTGATTCGCCTGCGGACGACAGGGTCAGATATCAGACTGTTTTTGCTGATAAGAGCGGAGCTGTGGCGGCTCCGACTGCCGGACTGCATTTTACCGATCAAATGCTCGAAAGGCTTAGAGCAAAAGGCGTGTATTATGCGAAGGTTACGCTGCATGTGGGAGCCGGTACGTTCAAGCCGGTAACTGCTGAGAACGTGGAAGATCATGATATACATAGCGAGCGGTATTCGATTGATGCCGAAAATGCGGCTATCATAAATGATGCGAAAGAGGCTGGCGGAAGGGTAATTGCTGTTGGGACGACAAGCGTGCGTACACTTGAGACGGTTGCTCGTGATGGCGATATTAGAGCAGCAAGCGGAGATACGCGGCTGTTCATTACACCCGGTTTCCAATACAAGGCAGTAGATGCGATGATAACCAATTTCCACCTGCCAAAATCAACCCTGCTGGCATTGGTAGGTGCTTTCGCGGGGATGGATAATATAATGAAAGCATACAAGCATGCCGTGGAGCAGAAGTACAGATTCTTTTCCTACGGCGACGCAATGTTTATTTCCTGATTTCAAGGCGGACTTTTTGAAATAATTACCTGTCTTTATCTTGACTTTATATTTCTTTGGTGATATTCTTTGGTTTTATATGCAACGGCGTATTATGCCGTTTGTTTGGAGAATTTTACTAAGTGATACCGGCAAAACTGATTGGCTTTTGCTCATGGTATCAAAGCCGGAGTATAAGAGAATGAATATTGCGAGAATTTTATTTGGTTGTTTGTTGCTGTTGATTGTAAACTCTACTTATGCCTTCTCAGGAGGCGATGGCACGCCGGAAAACCCATACCAAATTTCAACTCCCCAGGATTTAGAAGCAGTAAACAATGACCTCGCAGCAAGCTACATACTAATAAATGATATCGACCTTACTGGTATAACCTATACTGCCGCTGTTATATCAGCTCACGATGGCAGTGATTGGCAATTCACTGGTTCGAAATTTATGGGTTTATTTGATGGAAATAGTTTTGCTGTGCGTAATTTGACTGTCGTTGAAGATACCTCCGTTAGTTGGGATTTTTACAAAGGTCTTTTCGGGTGTTTGGGAAGCGAGAGTGAAATTTCGGATCTTGGTATTGAGAACTGTTCAGTAAATGGAAATGAAGATTCCTATTATATAGGTGGTTTGTGTGGATACAATGATTTTGGCAAAATTAGTTATTGTTATACCAGTGGTAGTATAACGGGTTCTGAGATGATTGGTGGCTTGGCAGGTTGTAATGATGGAAGTCTTGAGAAATGTTATTCGAGCTGCGATATTGCAGGAGTGGGCAGTCTTGGTGGTCTGGTAGGTTATAATTTACAAGGCAGTCTAATAGAATGTAATGCATCTGGTCAGGTAAATGGAACAGCCTATAATGTAGGTGGTTTGGTGGGTGTCAATGAAAATGTAATTGATAATTGTCATGCAATTGGGGATGTTGATGGAGATTGGGCTATAGGTGGTTTGATTGGTATTAATATGGGTAGTGTGGCCAATAGTTATGCAGCAGGCGTTATTAGTGGGCATGAAATGGTTGCAGGTTTATCAGGGCGAAATCTTGAAGGTAGTATTGTAGACTCTTATGCAACAGGTGAAGTAAGCGGAAGTTTGTATATAGGCGGTTTGGTAGCAAATAATGAGGATGGTGTTGTAACAGGTTGTTATGCAGATTGTAAAGTTAGTGGTGATTGGGATGTTGGCGGCTTAATAGGAGTGACTTCTGGTTGCGTTACAAACTGCTATTCAGTTGGAGGTGTAACTGGGGCTGGCAGCCGTATTGGCGGTTTGGTAGGTTATAGTAGCGGAAGTGTTATAAATAGTCATTCAACAAGTATTGTTGTCGGAGACGGAGATGTTGGCGGTTTGATGGGGTTTAATGGCGGTAGTATTACAAACTGCTATTCGACAGGTAATATAACAGGCAGTTATGATGGTGTTGGCGGACTTGTTGGCTCTAATAGCAGTAGTATTACACGTTGTTACGCGACTGGTAATGCCAATAGTATGAGTGATAAAATTGGTGGATTGGTAGGAATTAACGGTGGAATTATTGCAAACTGTCATGCGAGAGGAGACGTCAGTGGTAGTGACGAATCTTTGTATATTGGTGGTTTTTGTGGGTATAACACTTATGGCAGTATTGATAATTGCTATTCAATAGGCTCTGTTAGTGGCGGTGATGCTGCTATGTATCTTGGCGGCTTATGCGGATATAATTATATGGGAGATATTAGCAATAGTTTTTGGAATACACAAACTTCTAATATGGTTTTAGGGTACAATCTGGATTCAGATGATCTCGGTGTAGTAACTAATGTTTTGGGTAAGACAATACTTCAGATGCAAGAGCTTGATACTTTTATAGATGCCGGTTGGGATTTTGTTGGTGAGAGTGATAATGGTGAAATGGAAGTATGGTATTTGTCTGATGGCGATTATCCACGGCTTTATTGGGCGGCTGATAAGGGGGATGTTAATTATGACGGGTTTGTTGATGAGCTTGATTTGAGTGTAATCATTTCGCAGTGGTTGAATGGTGCGGCAGAGAATCAGCGACTTGTGGCTGATATCGATGAAAGTGGTGTGGTTGATATTTTGGATTATGTGATATTGGCGGCTCAGTGGTAATTAGAGTTGTAGGATTGTTATTTGCTATTTTGGAGATAGAGATGGATATTAAGAACTGTATTTATTTGTTTGTATTGACTTTTACTTTTTTCGCTCAGGCGTTTACTGCGGGTGATGGCACGCCGGAAAACCCATACCAAATTTCAACTCCCCAGGATTTAGAAGCAGTAAACAACGACCTCACCGCAAGCTACATACTAATAAATGATATAGACCTTGCTGGTAAAATCTATGCTGATGCGGTTATAGGGGCTGTAGCTGACATGGCTGATGAGACTAAGATGTTTATGGGAAATTTCAATGGTAATGGTTACGAGATTCTTAATCTTACCATTGATGCCGCGCAGAAATCAATTGTAGGTTTTTTCGGTTATGTCAGGGATGCAGACGTTCGTAACTTGAAACTGGTAGATGTTGATATTACAGGGCTTGATTTTGTAGGTGCAGTCGCAGGTAGGTTCAGGGGACATATTTACAATTCTTATGCTTCTGGTGAAGTTGCAGGAGTAAATTATGTTGGTGGATTTTCCAGTCATGTTTCTTTGGCAGATAACTGTCAATCAGATGTTGATGTTACGGGAAATGATTTTGTAGGTGGTTTTGTTGGACGGAATAACGGTACGGTTTGCCGAAATATCTATTCTACAGGACAAGTTAGCGGTAATGACTATGTTGGCGGCATAGCAGGTGTTTATGATGGGTATTTGATAGATTCGTATTCTATTTCTCCTGTGACCGGTGTCAGTAATGTTGGCGGTTTATCTGGGGAATCTCGATATTTGGATGATATAGAAGGTTGTTTTTGGGATATAGAATCAAGTGGTATATCGGTCAGTTTCGGTGGCGAAGGGAAAACAACTGCTCAAATGAAAGATATTCAGACTTATCTGGATGCAGGGTGGCCTTTTGTTGGTGAGTCTAAAATAGAATGGGCTGATTGGTATATGCCTGAAAATGGCTATCCCAAACTAAGCTGGCAGGCATTTTCTGGCGGTAACGGAACTGAGGAATGTCCATTTTTGATCCCTAATAAAGCAGCCTTCCTATTGGCGACATCGAATCTTTCAGCCCATTATAAGATGATTGCGAATGTTGATCTTGCCGGTGAAACTTTTACCGAAGCACTTTTTGCTCCTGATGTATACCCTGCCAGTGGTTATACAGGCGAGCATTTTACCGGAGTTTTTGATGGCAACGGTTATTCAGTTAAAAATCTAAGAATTGATGCCAGTTCAGAAGTTAAAGACGACTATATAGGCTTGTTTGGTTATATTGCTGAGCAAGGTCAAGTACAAGACTTAATTTTAGAGAAACTCTCTATAAAAGGCGCCAGGAATTGTGGGGGCTTGGCTGGAACTAATGATGGGATTATTAAAGGGTGCGTTATTTCCGGGACGGTGAATTGTTCCGGTCAACTAACAGGCGGCTTAGCTGGTGTTAATTACGGCCTAATATCTGATTGTGAATTTACAGGAGAAGTTAATGCTTTTGCCGTATTTGGTGGGTTGGTTGGAGAAAATAACCAGCAGATAAGTGGCTGTTCAGCTTCCGGGTTTGTAGGCAGGCGAAATATTACTTCTTCATACAGCGTAGGCGGCTTAGCCGGAACCAATGAGGGCAGTATCTCAGAAAGCCACTTTATTGGAAATGTCAAAGGTAAACAAGATGTTGGCGGTTTGATTGGTATTAATTATAGCGAAGTTCAAGACTCTTATTCGGAAGGAGAAGTTGAAGGTACTCAGTATAATACGGGCGGTTTATTAGGTAGCAACTACTTAGGGAGTGTTTCTAATTGTTATTATAATGGCTTGGTAATTGGGAATTACAGTGATTATTACAATCATTATTACTGGAATACCGGAGGGCTAATTGGCGAAAATATTTCTGGAGAGATATTTAACTGTTTTTCTATAGTTGATGTCCAGAGCATAGGGGAAAATGTTGGTGGTTTAATTGGTTCTGATGATGGCGGAAATATTATAGAATGTTATTCGGAAGGAAAAGTAACGGGGACTGATAAACCGATAGGCGGCTTAATCGGAGATGCTGATAAGAGTAATCTATCATCGTGTAATACGATCAGTACTGTCAATGGTGTACGCAGTGTAGGCGGCCTAATTGGAAGCTCTTACGAATGTATTATAGACAGTTGCTATTCTATAGTAGCAGCAGAAGGTGAAAGTTATGTCGGCGGACTGATCGGATTGAGCAAATATGGGAGTTTGAGTGAATGTTATTCACACGGGTCTGTTACTGTTTTGAGTGATATAGGAGGAGGTTTGGTTGGCGATAACAGTGCGAGCATGACTAAATGTTTTTCAACATGTGATGTCAATGGCGGAGAGGTACTTGGCGGTCTAATAGGTACTGGTGGAGGCTTGATATTGCAGTGCTATTCTAAAGGTGATATTGTTGGAAATTCTCGCTGCGGAGGTATGGTTGGTTCGGGCGGGGGGACTGTCAGGGATTGTTACTCGACAAGTTCTGTAACAGTATTATCCAGTCAAAGTACTGCAGGAGGTTTATTGGGAGAATTACGTAATAGTGAAGTTTATAATAGTTTTGCGGCCGGAAATATTACGGCATCTCAGGATAGTGCTGTCGGCGGCTTGGTTGGATATTCGTATTATGGTTTCATGACAAATTGTTTCTGGGATATCGATACTACCGGATTGAGTGTAAGTGTGGTTGGAGAAGGAAAGTCGACTGCTCAGATGCAGTCGCTTGCTACTTTTCTCGATGCAGGTTGGGATTTTGTAGGTGAAGAGACTAATGGAGTTGAAGATATTTGGAAAATGCCCCAGAGCGGGTATCCAATGTTGGCATGGCAAGAGATTTATGAGGTTGTGTTTGATGCAGGAGAACATGGTGAAATTATAGGAGGGGAAGCTGTTCAGTTTATAGAATGGGGCTACTCAGCCTTATCTCCTGTTGTGGAGGGTAATGACGGTTTTGAGTTTTTAGGCTGGGACATGACCTTCCACAACGTGAGATCTGACTTGGCGATTACTGCAAAGTACAAAGAGGTTATGCGTGGGGACGGCACTTCTGATTACCCTTACCAGATTGAAACCGTTGAGGATCTCGAAAGTGTTAACAATGATCTGACGGCCCATTATGTACTGCTCAATAGTCTTGACTTACAGGATAAAATTTATGCCAAAGCAGTGGTCGCTCCTTATGGATGGAGTTATCAAGGCGGAAAATTTACAGGTGTTTTTGATGGAAACGGTTTTGAGATTTCTAATTTTAATATTAATGGAGGGGATTCAGGAAGATATTTAGGGCTTTTTGGTGTGAGCGACCATGCTGAAATTAAAAATATACATTTAAGAGATTGCAGTGTAAGTGGTTTAAGTTATGTTGGTGGACTAATAGGCCAAAGTACGTACGATACAGTTTCTAACTGCTCTGTATCAGGCAGTGTCATCGGTTCTTTTGAATATACGGGGGGATTGATCGGATACAGTTATTATTCTGACGGAATTTTTAATTGTCGCTCAGAATGTTCAGTTACCGGTGGTAATTATGTTGGTGGTCTCATTGGATATCATTACTTTTCCAGAGGTATATTCAATAGTTACGCAAAATCATTTGTTACGGGGAATAATTATGTTGGCGGCTTAGTTGGCAGAAATTATGACGGTGATATAAATAGCTGTTATTCCACTGGTGAAGTTATCGGTGATAGCAATATAGGAGGTTTGTTAGGATGGAGTTACGGTGATGTTCAAAACAGTTTTTGGGATAAGGAATCCAGTGGTATTAATTTAAGTGATGGAGGGATTGGCAAGACCATTTCCCAGATGCATAGTATCTATACTTATATGGATTTTGGCTGGGATTTTGTTGGTGAAGTTCATAATGGTTTGATGGAGGTTTGGTATATGCTTGAGGGTGATTATCCACGGCTTTACTGGGAGGCTGATAAGGGGGATGTTAATTATGACGGTTTTGTTGATGAGCTTGATTTGAGTGTAATTATCTCGCAGTGGCTGAGCTCTGCCGCAGAGCAGCAGCGGCTTGTGGCTGATATAGATGAGAGCGGCGAGGTGGATAATACGGACTTTGCTCTGTTTGCAGCGTTTTGTGAGATCAGTGCCAGTCTTGAAATTGAATTGGTTGCCGGAAGCAACTGGGTTTCTTTCAATGTACTTCCTGAACCGGCAGCGTTGGAGGATGTTCTGGATGGTTATCTGCCTTACGCCTCTGATGGCGACAAGGTGGATTCGGCAGAAGGACTCAGTGTTACTTACTACCAAGGTAGTTGGTATGGTACGCTGGAAACTTTGGAGCCGGGCAAAATGTACAAAATACAGAGCCAGCAGGGCGGGAGCTTTATTGTTAAAGGCCGCTATGCCGATATAGATACGCAGATTGAACTGGTGTCAGGGTGGAACTGGCTTGGATTTGTGCCGTCTGAACCAATGGGCTTAGAGCAGGCTTTGAGCGCGCTCGAGTTTAACGATAATGATCAAATTATTTCACAAAATGGGCTTAATGCAACTTATTGGGATGGAAGCTGGTTTGGAAACCTTGAGCAGCTTGAACCGGGAGCTGGATACCTGCTTTATGTTGCCCAGCCGCAGACATTCTCTTATGGAGAGCAGCAATAGGCATTGAGTGAGAAATTGTTAGTCTGTAAGATGTTTTTTTCGTATTGATGATTTTTTTTCAAGCCGTTGTTGCGGATTGTTGAAAATATTTCTGTACGGCTGTTTCTTTCGTTTTGTATATTCCTGGCGGACTAAGCGGTTCTTGCTTTACAGTGGTGATGTTGGTAGAATAAAGCAGTAGTCAGTGAATAATTAGGCTTTAGTCCTCAGACTTCAGATGTTTAGGTGTTTGCTGATGCTGGTAAAAAAGTTCGCAGTTCGCAGCGAGTAGCGAGTAGAGAATATGGCTATCGCAACAAGTAACTTTAATTATCGGCGTAAGCCGATAACTGATAACTGATAACTGATAACTGATAACTGATAACTGATAACTGATAACTGATAACTGATCCCATGAGTGATGATGAACTGATTGACAAGTATGTCGACCATATAAAGCTTAACAAGAATTATTCAGAGCATACGTTGAATGCTTATGCATGCGATCTGCGGGATTTCTGCGGCTATCTTACAGACCGCCGCAGGGGCATGCCGCTTCTGGATGTCAGTTGCGAGGTCGTGCGCGGTTATCTTGCATACTTGCACAGCAAAGGAATCGGCCGCAAAAGTTCGGCAAGAAAGATATCAAGCCTTAGGAGTTTCTATAAATTCCTCGTCAGTCGCGGAATGCTTGACGCAAGTCCGATAGTTGGTATTAGATTCCCCAAACGTGAGAGAAAATTACCCGTCTTTCTGGATATGCCGGATATAGAAAAGCTCTTTTCTGCTCCGCCAAATGACACATGGCTTGGTCTTCGTGACAGGGCAATAATGGAAGTTATATACGGCGGCGGGCTACGAGTCAGCGAAGTTGTCGGACTTAACATTGATGATATAGATTTTTCATCTGGTGTTGCGAGAGTGCGAGGTAAGGGACGTAAAGAACGTCTTTCACCGCTTGGCGATTGTGCTGTGGAAGCCATCAACAGCTATCGTGATAAACTTCAGTCGCATTCCAACGCAGAAGGCTTTGAATATGACAAAGTGCCGCTTTTTGTTAATGTTCGCGGCACAAGACTCAGTGCAAGAAGCATCAGACGCAAGCTTGACAAATATCTGATAGAAGCAGGCATGGATATTACTATAACCCCCCATACGCTCAGGCATACATTTGCTACTCATATCCTTAATAACGGAGCCGACTTACGAAGCGTACAGGAACTTCTTGGTCACAAATCTATTGCCGCCACGCAAGTCTATACACACCTTACAACAAAGCGGCTCAAAGAGGTCTACGATAAGGCTCATCCACTGCAAAAGAGTAGTAAAGAGAAGTAATAACCACTGCACAACAAACTTTTTTGTTGTGATTAAGCTCCAGTTCGGTAAAATACGGTGTTGAAAATCTGATATTTGTTGTTAGTATATCTGGTTTGGAATTTTTGAGGTTCGCCCGTTTTATGCCGGCGGCTGTAAAAAGGATAGAATATGAACGATAACAAAGGCCAAAAGCCTACAATATTAATAGTGGACGATAATATACCGAATCTTGAGCTTTTACAGGCTTATCTTGAAGATACAGACTGTCATCTTGAGCAGGCCGAGGATGGCTATAAGGCGCTTGAAATGATAGAGGCTAATAAGCCTGATCTGCTTATACTTGATGTAATGATGCCTAAGATAAGCGGATTTGAAATATGTAAAAGGCTCAAAAATGATCCTAAAACAGCAGATATGCCGATAATAATGGTCACTGCACTTTCTGAGATGGGTGATATTGAGAGGGCTATCGATTGCGGAACGGATGATTTTTTAAGTAAACCGGTTAACAGGATAGAACTTCTTACCAGGGTTAAGACGATGCTTCGTATAAAGGATCTCTCTGATAAGTTGGAAAGAAGTCTTGAATATATAAGTCAGATAGAAGCAAAGCTTGAACGTTAATTTGATTTCAATAGCTTGATCACATCCCCAAAAGTGCTATTTGATGGAATAGTTCGTCTAAAAGGCGTTTATAGCGTGTTTTTTACGGGCAAAAGAGAACAAATATATTCAGCAGGAGTAAACAAAATATGGCTCAATTAAAATTGAGAGCAGAAAAAGAATGTAAGTACGACATAGTATCCCTTGGCGAGATAATGGTAAGGCTTGATCCGGGAGAGGGCCGAATCCATACAAGTAGAACTTTTCAGGCTTGGGAAGGCGGCGGTGAATATAACGTTGCCCGTGGACTCAAGCGATGCTTTGGTAAGCGTGCGGCAGTTGTAACTTCAATTGTGGATAATCCAATCGGAAGACTGCTTGAAGACCTTATATATCAGGGCGGCGTCAGTATGGATTACGTCAAGTGGGTTCCTTATGATGGAATTGGACGTAAGGTTCGTCAGGGTCTCAATTTTACCGAACGCGGATATGGTGTTCGCGCAGCTGTCGGATGTTCTGACAGGGGGCATACGGCTGTTTCACAACTTAAAAAAGGCGACATTGACTGGGATAAGATCTTTGGTGAAGATGGCGCAAGATGGTTCCACACTGGCGGAATATTTGCCGCTCTCTCAGAGACAACACCTGACGTTATCATTGAGGCGGTTCAGGCTGCTCAGAAACATGGAACTATTGTTTCCTACGATCTTAACTACCGCAATTCTCTATGGAAAGACATTGGCGGCCAGGATAAGGCTATGGAAGTCAACAGGGCGATAGCTCCATATGTTGATGTTATGATTGGAAATGAAGAGGATTTCAGTGCGGCTCTTGGATTTGAGGTTGAAGGCCTTGATGAAGGATGTTCAAAGCTTGATCCTGCTAATTTCAAGAAGATGATAGAAAAAGCGGTCTCTGAATTCCCGAATTTCAAAGTTGTAGCGACTACTCTGCGTAATGCAACCACTGCGACTTTCAATGATTGGGGAGCAGTTGTATGGTACGATGGTACAGCTTATGATGCCACACTTAGACCTCAGCTTGAAATACTCGACCGTGTAGGCGGTGGAGACAGCTTTGCATCAGGCCTGATATACGGCTTTATGGAAGGCAAAGGAGCTCAGGATGCAGTCAATTATGGTGCGGCTCACGGCGCATTGGCAATGACTACACCAGGTGATACAACAATGGCCAGCCTCAATGAGGTTGAAAAGGTAGTGGCCGGCGGAACCGCCCGAGTCGACAGGTAAAGATATCAACAGGGCTGTAAATTAAGTTACAGCCCTGTTTTACATATAATCTGAATTAAGTGTAAATTTAACAGTTTTTTAAACAGTTATTTGACGAATAAAGCGCTGTTGCTATAATTGTGACTTTATTTGGATTACAGGCTTTCATCGGGGTCTGGTAAAACTTAAGTAAATTAAGGGCCGATGAATAAATTTACGCATATTTTTAATTGCATAATTAAGGCAGAAATTTATAAATGGCAGCAAAACGCAGACGTATCGGCGAAATACTTTACAAAAGAGGACAGGCACAAAAACTTGAATTGGCCAAAGCCGTAAGGACGGCGCAGAAAACAGGGCGTCCTACAGGTGAAGTGCTTGTTGAGATGGGGGTTGTAACAGAGGACATGGTGGCATCTGCTCTTGCTAAGCAGTTTGGCATGGGATATGTTAATCTTGACGAAGTTAAGATAACGGACCATATCGAAAACCTCATTCCTAAGGATATCATTAAAAAGCATCGTGTATTGCCGATGAGTGAGGAAAACGGCTGTATTCAGCTGATCATCACGGATCCTCGCGATCTTGATACCATCGACCTGGTTCGATTCAGGGTTAACAAAGAGATAGAATGTTTCCTTGCCGCTCCTACGAAGGTTAGGAACTATATTGATAAAGCTACTGATGAAGTTCGAAGCAGTATTGACCAGACGACAGAAGAGCTTGCTGCGGAAGGTCACGCTCTTGAAGAAGAGTTGCTCAAGGCCGCTGAAGGCGAGATGGTTGATGATGGACCAGTTATTAAGCTTGCCAATCTTATCATTGACGAGGCTGTTAATATGGGTGCATCGGATATCCATATTGAAGCTATGTCTGATATCGTTCGTGTCAGATATCGTATTGACGGTGTTTGTATGGAACGTAACAGTATTCCGAAGGCAATGCAGCAGCCGCTTGTCGCACGTTTTAAGATTCTTTCGAATATGGATATCGCCGAGAGAAGAATTCCACAGGATGGTCGTATAAAGCGAAAAATCAAAGGCGTTGATATCGATTTCCGTGTTTCTTGTCTGCCGGGTTATCATGGTCCGAGTCTCGTATTGCGTGTTTTGAGACCTGATAATGTTAATATTGGTATTCAGGCTCTTGGTTTTGATGATGAGCTTTATGCCATGTTCAACAAGATCATCAAAAGACCAAACGGTATTTTCCTTGTAACGGGTCCAACTGGTAGTGGTAAGACGACGACTCTTTATTCTGCTCTCCAGGAGCTTAATAGACCTGATAAGAAGATTATTACTGTTGAGGATCCGGTGGAGTATATGGTGCCGGGTATAAATCAGTGTCAGGTTAATCATGAAATTAACCTCAGCTTCTCAAGGGTACTGAGATCTATGCTTCGTCAGGCCCCAAATATCATACTTGTGGGTGAAATTCGAGACGGTGAAGTGGCGGATATTGCTATTCAGGCTGCACTTACCGGTCACCTTGTTTTCAGTACTTTGCACACCAATGATGCCCCCAGTGCGGTGGCACGTTTGATTGATATGGGTGTTAAGCCCTTCCTTGTTGCCAGTTCAGTTCAGGCTATTATGGCACAGCGTCTTGTCAGAAAAATCTGTCAGGAATGCAAGCAGGTTGATGAAAAACCTGAAAGTAAGTTCCTAAGAGCTCTTGGCTTGAAGAAAAAGGATCTTGAAGGCAAGCAGGTGTTCAAAGGAGCGGGCTGCAGCCGTTGTAACGGTACCGGATATAAAGGCCGAATGGCTATTTTTGAGCTTCTTGAGATGAATACTGAGCTTCGTGAGTTGGCTTTTGCCTGTGCACCGACTCAGGAACTTCGTAA
The DNA here is from genome assembly GCA_044440125.1 of Sedimentisphaeraceae bacterium JB056. GTDB lineage: Bacteria > Planctomycetota > Phycisphaerae > Sedimentisphaerales > Sedimentisphaeraceae > JBITAJ01. Next base: position 19,010 of record JBITAJ010000015.1, read on the forward strand.
GGCGGCTCTTTCAAGCGGTATGAGGGCACTTGTGGAGGACGGCATCAATAAGATATTTGCCGGACATACTACACCTGAGGAAGTTGCAAGAGTTGCACAGTCCGAAGAGATCATACTTGAATAATCTGAGTATTATAAGATACAATCTTTTATAACATATTTCTATTAAGATATATCAGGAATTATATCAATGGCTACAATTCAAATTGACAGGCTTCTTGAAGCATGTATAAGAATGGATGCTTCTGATATCCATATTACTGTTGGGCGTCCACCAGTATTTCGTATGGGTGGAGCATTGCGTTCGCTTGATACTAAGGTTCTTGAACCGGAAGACACTGTTGCTCTGATGAAGAGTATTACACCTGAAAAAAACCAGCAGGAACTCCAGGAAAATGGTAGTTGCGACTTTGGTTTTGCCTATGGCGATGCGGGACGTTTTCGTGTTGCTGTTTTCAGGCAAAAGGGTAATGTGGCAATGGTTCTTCGTTTGATCCCTTCTCTTTTCCTCAGTTTTGACCAGATTGGACTTCCAAAACCGATTGCAGGTTTGTGCCGCAGGCCAAGAGGGCTGTTCCTGGTGACAGGTCCGACTGGTAGTGGTAAGACAACAACTCTTGCAAGTATGATTAACTTTATTAACGAAACGCTTGACAGGCACATCATCACTGTTGAAGAGCCTATTGAGTATTATCACGAGCATAAGCGGTCAGTGATAAATCAGCGTGAGGTAGGGCTTGATGTACCCACATTTGCCGAGGCACTCAAGCGAGCCTTGAGGCAGGACCCTGACGTTATCCTTGTTGGTGAGCTTCGAGATCTTGAGACAATAGAGGCTGCTATCAGTGCGGCAGAGACGGGACACTTAGTTTTTGGAACACTTCACACCACTGGTTGTCAGGGTACGATTAACCGTATCATTGATGCTTTCCCCACAAACCAGCAGGAAATGATTCGAGTTCAGTTAAGTACTAACTTGATTGCCGTACTCAGCCAGGCACTTTGTCCGGTTAAAGGCAAGAGAGGGCGAGTAGCTGCATATGAATTTATGATTGTTACATCTGCTATCTCTAACCTTATACGTGAAAATAAGACTTATCGTATAGAATCAACCATTCAGACATCCAAAAATCTTGGTATGAAGCTGCTTGATGACCATTTATGGGAGCTTTACGATAAGGAAAGGATTGCTCTTGAGGAGCTTCTTGACAAAGCGCGTAACCCTGCCGTTCTTCTTGAAAAAGCAAGATTAACACATCCGGACGATCCTGATCTCAAAGCAGTGGGGCCAATTATTGGTGAATCTGGCAAACTTGAATAACATATTGAAAGACGTTTGGCCAAAAGGGTTTAGCCGCCTTTTTGGCTTTTTTAAATCAGAAACAGACTTATTTAGTCTCATAAACTAACTGTCTGTTTTGTAAAATACTTGAACAAAGTGTTTTATGATACTATAATAATACTATGTGGAATGGGCGTACATTCCGCGGTAATCTAGAGCAGGAGATATTTAAATGGCAAAAATGCCACCATTAGATCAGCTCAGAGGACGAGTTCTCGGAAGAATACTCATTAAGATGGGTGTTCTTACAAGAGATAAAGTTCACAAATGCGTTAAGTTGCAGAAGGAAAAATATTCTGATAAGAAGCTTGGTGAAATACTCATTGAGCAGAAATTGATAGATACCGGACAGCTTAATGTTGCTCTCGCTGCGCAGAGAGGAATGGGTTATAACAATATTACCGGCATGGATATTGATAAAGAAGTTATTGATGCTTTGCCGGCTCAAATGGCCAATACATATCGTGTCGTTCCTATAGAATATGATAAAAAAGCCAACACAATAACCATTGCTGTTGATGATCCGAATAATTTCCGTGCTACAGATGATCTTGCTACTCTTATGGGTTACAAAGTTACTTCTGTTGTAACTGAAGAGTCGGCACTTAATCAGGCTCTTGAAAGATATTATTCTAAGAATGAAGATAATATCACTGATTTGATCGGTGAGCTTGAAAGCGATGAACTGCTTACCAGTATGAGCGGTCGTGATCAGAGTATTGATCTTGACGAACTGGGTGAGCTTGCAGCTTCAAACCCTGTTAAAAAGCTCCTTAACCTGGTACTTATACAGGCTATTCGTGATAAGGCGGCTGATATTCACTTTGAACCCTTTGAGAACAGCTACAGGATGCGATATCGTATTGACGGTGTTCTTTATGAAATGGTTCCGCCTCCAAAACATATTGCTGTGGCACTTAGCTCACGAATCAAGGTTATGGCTAACCTTGACATATCTGAAAGGCGACTTCCACAGGATGGACGTATCCCCCTTGTACTCAATGGCGTAATGGTTGACCTTCGTGTGAGTATTTTGCCGACTATGTTTGGCGAGAGCGTTGTGCTGCGTATCCTTGACCGTTCACAGATAGAAATGACTCTTGCTGAGCTTGGGTTAAGGGATGAAGAGATCGATATGATCGATCAGGTTATTCACCGTCCAAATGGTATTATAGTTGTAACCGGGCCTACCGGTTGCGGTAAGACCACAACCCTTTATGCTTCTCTGCGTGAGCTTAATACTGTCGATCGTAAGATAATAACCACAGAGGATCCGGTTGAGTACGATGTTGCTGGTATGCATCAGGTACAGATTCGTACAGAGATAGGACTCACATTCGCAGCTTGCCTTAGAAGTATTCTTCGTCAGGACCCTGACGTGATAATGGTTGGTGAGATTCGTGACTTTGAAACGGCTCAAATCGCTGTTGAGGCAGCACTTACAGGTCACCTTGTATTCACTACTGTGCATACTAACGATGCTCCAAGTGCAGTTGCTCGTCTTCTTGATCTTGGTTTGGAGAAGTTCCTTATAACAGCAACTGCCGAGGCGGTTGTGGCTCAGAGGCTTGTAAGAAGAATATGTAACAACTGTAAACGCGAGTATAAGCCTTCAGCTGAAGAGGTAATGGAAATCGGACTATTGCCAGAGGATGTGGCAGATAAGAAATTCTATTACGGAAAAGGTTGCGATCTCTGTAGTAATACAGGCTACAAAGGGCGACTTGGTCTTTATGAGATCATGGTTTTCAATGATGAGATACGTGATCTTATAATGAATGACGCTTCAACGGCTGTATTGAGAAATGCTGCCCGAAAAAATGGTATGCGTATGCTCCGTGAGAATGGTTTGAAGGCTATATTTGATGGTGTAACGACTATTGATGAGGTAGTCAAAGAGACCATAATGGAAAGTTAAACGTAAAACGTTACACGTTTTTTTATAATAAGTATTAATTTCGAGGTTTTAAGATGCCTGTTTTTCAGTATCAAGCGTTAGATGCAAATGGCAAAGAGGCCAAGGGAGAGATTGAAGCCCTTAGTAACAAGGAAGCCATTAGCAAGATACGCAATCAGGGAATGTTCCCTACAAAGGTAAAAGCCAAGGGCGGCGCCAAGAAATTAGATATAGACACCAGACGCGGCAAAGGCAGAAGAGGTGCGAACTCTAAGGTTAAGATCAAGCATGTAACGCAGTTTGCTCGTCAGCTTAGTACACTTCAGGATGCGGGCTTGTCTATTTTGCGATCTTTGAGAATTCTTGAGGAACAGCAGAAAAAAGGACCGTTCAGAAAGATAATAGGCTATGTCGGTGATGATATTGAAGGTGGTGCTACACTTTCTGAGGCTATGGCGAAATACCCCAGGTGTTTTAACCCGCTTTTTACCAACATGGTTGCGGCAGGTGAGCTTGGTGGTGTTTTGGATGTGATTCTTTCACGTATTGCTGACTTTATGGAATCTGCCGAGAAGCTTAAAAGCAGGGTAAAGGGTGCAATGATGTATCCTACTGTGGTTATGATTATCGCTTTTGCGATTCTTATTGGTCTTATGGTTGGTATTGTACCGACTTTTGCCGAGGTTCTTGTAGATATGACCGATGGTGCGGCAAAGTTGCCTGGACTTACTCTTGCACTTATGCAAGCCAGTCAGTGGCTGCTTCATGGATTTGGCATACCCGGTGGTGGTGCGATTGTTGTTGTACTTACGCCTATAGTTATAATCATTGTATTGAAGTTCCTCAGGAAGTTCAAGGTTTGTGGTTTTGTGCTTGATATTGTCAAGCTTAAGCTTCCTATTGTTGGTAAGCTTTCATACAAGATTTCAGTTGCAAGATGGACAAGAACGCTTGGTACTCTTATCAGTGCCGGTGTACCTATTCTTGATGCTATAAATATTACACGTGATACTTCTGGTAACGAAGTTTATGCACGTGCTCTTGATAAAGTCCATGCGGCGATACGTCAGGGTGATACTTTTGCTAATCCTCTCAAGGCAACTAAAACAGTTGACGGTCTTGTTGTCAACATGATTGATGTTGGTGAGGAAACTGGTGATCTTGATAAGATGCTTTACAAGATTGCAGACAACTTTGATGAAGAGGTTGATGTTATGGTTGGCTCTCTTATGTCATTGCTTGAGCCTGTTTTGATTGTTGTGCTTGGTGGCCTTGTAGGTACTATCGTTCTTGCGATGTTCTTGCCTATGGTAACGATTATTACTGCTTTGATGTAAAAAAGTTATCAGCTATCAGTAGTCAGTAGATTAGCTGAATAGAAAAGTATATGAAATTTGAAGATATGGAAATTTGGAAACGCTCAGCAAGGCTTTCGGCAAAGCTATATAAGTCATTTGTCGATTGCAAGGATTTTGGGTTCAAAGATCAGATTACAAGATCGAGCCTATCTGTTCCAAGCAATATTGCCGAGGGTTCAGAGAGGAACTCAAAGAAAGATTTTGTACGTTTCTTAAAATATGCCAAAGGTTCGTGTGGCGAACTAAGAACTCAAATTTATATTGGTATGGATATTGGATATATTGATTTGTGTCAAGGGAAAGTTTGGTTGAATGAAACGAGAGAAATTTCAGCCATGTTAGTCGCTTTTATCAATTCGATAGAAAGCCAAATTGTTACTGAAAATAAGAATATAGAAGTAAGAAGTTAGAAGTGAGTACGTGCGACGAGTGAACAGCTTTACTGATTGCTGATTACTGAAAACTGATTACTTCATTAAATTGAGGGCAAAGCCCAAATTAGTTAAAAAAATGAAATTTGTTAGTAATTATAGGATATTTTGAAAGGAAAATTAAAATGAAAAGTGAAAGCCGTATTAAGGCCAAGGGTTTTACGATCGTTGAGCTGCTTACAGTTATGGGCGTAATTGTTGTGCTCATAAGCTTGCTGTTGCCGGCACTCTCTATGGTTAGGGATTTCTCTCGTGAGATCCAGCAGAAGGCTCAGTTCCATAGTATTGAGGTTGGAGCGGAGATGTATCAGAGTGATTACGGTACACTTCCACCATCATATGATAATGACCCTGCTATGAGACCTACTGGCAGTACAGATGCTGCTGATACTACTCCTTATAGTGGTGCCAGCAAGCTTGCAGAAGCTATGGTTGGTATGGATCTACTTGGTTTCCATCCTAATTCAGATTACCGTGCAGACGGTCTTAATGATGTTAAGGTGCGTGATGCTACTGGTGCTATGGTATTAGAGACTGATCAGGAAATCTATACTGCGACGAGCACTATTGCAAATGCTAACTGGCAGACAGCAGAAGAGAACCTTGATGCCAGAACAGGTCCATATATTGATCTTGAGAATGCCAACGCCTTTAGATTGGGACAGATTTACCAAAATATAGGAGCTTTTGCCGCACCTTCTTACCTTACAGATGTTACAGTAAGTGATGGTCCTCTTGTTCTTTGCGATGTATTTGCTGAAAAACGCCAGTCAGGTGAAAAGACAGGTACTCCGATTCTTTATTTCAAGGCACGCACACAGTATAAAGATCAGAATTACCAGGAAAAATATATGACCACCTTTACAGGTGATGAATGGGATGATGATATATATAACTATCTTGATAACTTCAATATTATAGATCTTAATGTTGCTTCAGACCAGAATGTATCACACGCAGTGAAAAGCAACTCTGTAGCTGGAAGTCCTGCATTAGGTATTGATATTTTTGAAGATATGATTATTAACGACAAGGTAACTTCTCTTAGCAGACCTTACCGTGCGAATTCATTTATTCTCTGGTCAGCCGGTAAAGATGGTCTTTACGGTACAAGTGACGATATCTTCAATTTCGATAAAGATAAAGAATAAAGTTAATCAGTTATCAATGATCAGTTATCAGTGGATTGCTAATACATTTCACTGATAACTGGGATAGCTGTTATCAAACAGATTTGTCTTAAGAAGGATACAATGAATAGAAAAGCGTTCTCATTGCAGGAAATTCTTGTCGTAATGGCAATAATAGCCGTTATGACGATAATTCTCGTTACAGGTGGGCTTAGTTTGCGAAAACAGGCTGATATACGAGTAGCTGAGAATACTGTTCTGACCCTTTCCACTGCACTTGATCTTTATTATGAGAAAAATGGTCAGTATCCTTTTGAAGCGTTAGCTTATCTGCCTGATTCTACTGATCCTGGTCATATAAGCTTTGGACGTGAGGAACTTGCCGAAGAGATCATGATATATCTTGGCTATGATGTTGCAACTACTGCTTATTCTGTAGCGGTTGATGAGACTCGAAATTATCAGGCAAGTATTGAAGCTCTTTATTATTTTCTTCAGCAAGATCCTGCTACAAGAGAAACGCTTGACTCAATACCGAACAGGTATGTTACAGCAAAATCCGCTTCTGACAGCACGGTTCTCGAAGAGCTTGAGATTGATGCTGCTGAGTATATCCCGCTGATAAGAGTAGTTGACCCTTGGGGCAGTCCTTATCGTTACATATATGAAGCGGGAAGCGGTGTCGCCAAAATAGAATCAGCAGGGCCGGATGGTGAGTTTGGAAGAAATGATGCCGGTGTTGACGCGGATGAAGATGCAAAGAATTTTGACAATATATCAAATTGATTGAGAGAATAATTATGTTTAAGCCAAAAGTAAGATATATACGTGCATTTACTCTTATAGAGCTTCTGGTTGTTATCAGTGTGATAACTTTGCTGATGGCTGTATTTGGAATCAGTGCAAATAAGGTAAATCAGGTTGCTCGTAATCTGAAGCAGAAAGCTCAGATGCATTCGATGGAAGTCGGGCTTGAGTTGTATCTTAAGGATTTTGGCGATTATCCTGATTCTGATCCGGTCAATGCTGCTGGTAGTTATGTGTATGGTCCTCAACATCTCACAGAGGCGCTGTTTGGTCGCGATTTAGCAGGATTCGAAGTCAACTCCAAGTTTCATGGTACAGGAGATGGAACTCTAAATGGGGCGGCTATTACTGATTATTATAAGCCTTATTCTGATATTAGCCAAAACAGACGTAAAGGCCCCTATATGCAGATAAAAGAGGGTGGAGTTGATGTGATTTACATGAACTACGGCACAACACCTCTTTACAGTACGGCAGAGCTTACAGCGGGAAGCATCTATCATGATTCTTCGCTTGCTTTTGATCCGAGTGATTTGGATTCTCAGTATAACACTGCTGCACCGGTTATTGTGGATGTTTTCAGACAGAAGAAGATAGAACGTCCAAGTGGAGAAAACACTTACGTGGGTACTCCTGTGCTTTATTTCAAAGCCAATAGAGGTTCGAAATTGTTTAGCTCTGACGGTCCAGGTTCAGGTGCAACATATTCTTCTTTAAAAGAGTGGACATATAATTATTTCGATAATAGCGGCTTTTATGAGCTTCCAAACTTGAAAAACCCGACGGATCCGGATACCACACACCGTTTCAGTCCAGGCTATACAGATCCTGTTACAGGTCTGACAGGAATTGAAGCGTTCTATGATTACATAACTAATGACAAGGTTAGTTCATTCGATCAGGCACAAAATCCAGAGGGATTCTTGCTTATTTCGGCCGGAAGAGATGGTATTTACGGCACAAAAGACGATGTGACAAACTTTGAAAGATAATTAATAGCTATAAGCAATCAGTAATTAGCAATAAGTGATTTTGCTAACAGCTAATTGCTAAATTAAAGGTGATATCATGAGTATAAACCGCAAAACAGGATTTACGTTAGTTGAGCTCTTAACCGTCGTCGGTATAATTGCTATTTTGATAGCGTTGCTTCTTCCTGCTCTTAATAAAGTTAAAACTTTGAGTTTTGACACGAAACAAAGAGGTCAGATAAATGCTATAGAGATAGCTATCGAAACTTACAGAAATGACTTTGGTATGTATCCGGCATCGGGTAACGTTGATGCAGCAGACGATACTCCCAAAGATAGCATGGGTGTTCCTTATTACGGCACCGAAAAGCTTGCTGAGGCGTTGATGGGGCATGATCTTCTTGGTGTTCATAAAGATGTTCCGACTAATTTTTATAAGTTTGGTATCATCTATGATCAGACTGCTACTAATTTAAGTAATAGAAAAGGACCTTATCTTGAGACCGAAAAATTGAATCCTGTGGAAAGCGGATCTACGGAAGATATTTTCAATCTTGTAGATGGCGGACATTATATTTCAGATGTTTATCGACGTGATGATCTTAGCGTTGGATTGCCCTTACTTTATTACAAGGCTGACACCAATAATAAGATACAGACTGGAACCGCTGTAGCTTCAATAGCAGATAAAATTTATGATTTCAGGGATTCTAACATGCCTTATGCGGGTACAGTGTCCGGTGATGCTGAAGCCAATTATATACAAGGCCGTTCAAATATATGGGATACTACCGACGGTACAACAGCAGAAGATAATTTTGATGATTCTGTGATTAATTATGATATCTCACCAACTGCAGGTGTTTATACAATTCCATACCGTGCCCAGACATATCTCCTTATAAGTGCCGGTAATGACGGCATCTACGGCACAGAAGATGATATTTGCAACTTTGAGAAAAATTAACAGATTGTGCATAAAATTCTAAGTGCAACTCAAATAAAGAAATCAGGTAAAATGAATAAGCGACTGCGCGGACTAACCTTATCAGAACTTCTCGTAGCTCTTGCCATTGTGGTGATAGTGGGTTCTATAGCCGTACCGGTGGTCCTTTCCTTGAAGGAAGGATTGCGGGGCAGTGCTAATGCGCAGACCATTATATCAACGGCTCTTCAGAATGCACGTGCTATTGCTATGGAGAAAGGGCAGTATTCGGGTGTTCGTTTTCAGCAGGATCAGGACGGCAATCAATACGCTGTCTATATTACGCATATTCCGCAAGGCTCAGGTGCTGCAGGCGGCATGACGGTTTATTATAAGGCAGTCGAAGGACGCTCTCCGGTGAGATTGCCAGAGGATATGGCTGTTGCTGATATGGTAGTTGGTACGACTGCAAGCCCTGTTTATACTGATAGGACATTTGCGGTATTTAGTCTTGCTGATGTCGATTTAGATTCTTCCATCACAGATACTACAAGCTTCTCTGTTATCTTTGATTCAAAGGGACAGCTTGTGAAGGTTGTCTGCCGCATGCGAAACAGACAAGGTGAATATCTTCCCAATGATGGCGGTGCTGGCGGTGACAGCAACGATAGAGTTTTTAATAGTCGGCCTAATGTAGAAAATGATATTGCAAAATTCATCCAGGATGATTATGCAAATCTTGGGCTTGGCGGAGAGCTTAGCCGAGTGCAGTTCAAGATATTTGACAAAGTCAAGTATAGAGAATTTGAAAATTCTGCTGATAAGTATGAGTATTTAAATACATTGCCTTATGTTTATGTTAATCAGTATACCGGAAAGTTGATGGGTGGGCAATGATGAGACATAGATCGAAAAAGAGAAACTCCGGTTTTTCACTTACAGAAGTGCTTATAGCCGCAGGAATCCTTACAATCGGCTTTATGCTTTTGCTTACTCTTTTCCCGTTGGGACTTAAGTTGACTGCAAAGTATACCGAAGATACTCTTGCTATGCTTTCATATAGCGAGGTTCAATTAAATGCATCATCAATCGCGATGTCTGCTTTGACAAAACAAACTAATATACCTGCGACCGGCTATATCGATTTTCGTGAACTTTACTGGGACGATAAAGATACTGATAATATTATTGATGACTTAGAAAGTGATTACATCGCAGATAACGGTGCTTATGAGCTTTCTTATGATCCTTACCTTTTCATTTATCCGACCGTTTCTGATATGACCGACGAAGATAAAAAGTATAATTCTGCTATGATAATAGGTTTTTCTGACGGTAGTTATGCGGATACAATAATTTTTTCATGTCGGCGTCTGAGTTCTCTGGCAAGATTTCCTGCAATAATTAAAGAAGATGAGTTAATTAAGTTAGACGAAAATTCAACAAATAGACCATCGCTTCTATCATTTGATATTGATAATAATTTTGTGAATGACACAGAGATCGGTGATTGGGTTAGAATCACTGTCCCATCATCGGTTGCAGATATTACTGATTTTTCTCTTGGTTCTTATATCAATGTTGAGAGTATTATAATAGCTGATAATGACGGCACTCAATACAGAGTATTGGAAGTGCTTGATCCTTCAGTTGATGATGGTGAGTATTATATACGGCTTGATAAGAAGCTCACCGGGCAAGAGCGAGAAGCGTTTGGCAAGGTTTGGTTTGTTCCGCCTGCTGTTGGTGCAAGCCGTTCTGCTGCAGTTGACGTTATGCGTCAAAGGATCAGGATTAATTAAAATGAAGCAAGTTAATAAAAGAGCCTTTACAATAGTTGAACTGCTTCTTGCAGTTGGCCTGCTTGTTGCCATGATGGCAGTAAGTGTGGTGGTCTTTAAGGTTGCCATAGATGCACAGCAAAAAGCTATTGCTATGGGTGACTATATGAGGACTATCACTTCTATAAAGACACAGATTAATAATGATTTTTCCTCTATTGATGAGAATGCTCCTTTTGCTGTCTGGTTTGACAGAAATGGTAATGACAGGATGTTCTTCTTTGGTACCGGATTCTTTGAGCAGCTTTCGGGTGGTAATCTTGATACTACATCGGATATATTTACATATGGCTCGTTTCTCTATCTTATTGATGCGCCTTATGAATTACTCCGGGAGTTTAACGGTTGGGATCGGTATCAGGACGTGATTATCCCGGATGTCGCTTCCAATGAGCGTGATGTTCTCGAAGCCAAACTCAATGCTTCTATAACGTACAATGAGAGCATGCCTTCAACTTATCAGTATTTGCTGAGTGACAAAATCAAGAGTTTTAAGATACAGATGCTTTATCGTACAGAGTTTGGAAAAGTTCGATGGTATCCTGAAGAAGACTCTTATCCATTGCTTGCCGGTGACTCGGATTACGATCTTATGGGTGATAGTTTTGGTGTTTTCTTTAACATACCAGCCGCTAATTCCGGTAACTTCTATCCGCCTGAAGATCTTTCTGTAAGACTGATTCTGGCAGATGGCACACTTGATAATGCTGTGAATTTTGATATGGGATACAAACCTCTGGCTTTTAAGTTCACCATAACGCTTACCGACCCTGATCAGAAGCTGGAAGATAAAAAATTCACTTATGTAGTGGATCTTTCGCTTTAGATTGATTTGATGTCTTGGATTTCAGGCAAGGCAGTGAATTTTGATTAAACCCTGATAAAACCAAATCGCATTCATTTAATGAGATTGGAATTATTATGAACAATTTTGATAAACAATTTAACAACCGCAGCGGTTCGGCACTCATTATTGTCGTAGTCATGGTGGTATTGCTTGCCATTGTGGGATTTACTTTTGTAATGATCGCCAGACTTGACGCGATAGGAGCTGGTTCTCTTTCTAAATCACAGGAAATGGAAGCGGCAACCAAAAACCTCATTTCGCAGATAGCTGAAGTTATAGCTGACGATGTTTATAGCGGGCAGGGACAGGGATATGATTATGCTGATCCCAATAATCAATGGCTTGCGTCGATAGAGCCTTATTATTACGAGCCGGATGATAGCGTCAATATCAACAATAAATATAGGTGGCAAAGGATTAGTGATGTTTTTGGCATATTAGAAGCTGAAGATATAAATGTTACAAATGTTTATGCTGATCCTAAAGGCTGGTCTGATGCTACAAATAATTCACGTGAATTGATTGATGAATATCAGACAATTTATGTTGCTCCTGTAGATGACTATGAACCGGAGAATGATGCTGACTTAATGTTAGAGGCTCCTAATGCTCCTGACGATGATGATAGCGGCAACTATCTTACGGGGGAATTGCTCAAAGGCAGGCAATATGATGCAAATGACAAGGGTTGTGAAGTAGGTATGTTTCAGGGCCAGTGGGCTGATGCAGACGGTGATGGAGTTGCTGATTCCAAGTGGTTCGCTGTACCCGGAATGAAAACCAGCGATGGACAGAATTATTATGCCGCAGTGAGAATAATAGACAACAGTGGTATGATAAATGTCAATACTTCTTATAAAGATGATAGGCCTGACTATGATGCCTTGGATCAACATCTCTTTTACGGAGAAAGCCAGCTGAGTGTTAATCTTGGCGGTGTTATACATCCAGGCGATGATATTGACTATCTCTTTGAACAAAGAGGAGCAGGTCTTGATGGTAACGATGATCTGGAGTGGACAACATATAAACAAGAAGTAGTGGACAGACTTTCAAACCTTTCAAAAGATGAGAACTATAAAATATTCGGTATTTCCGATGAACTTTCATTGCGCAACAGATTCTGTATAAATGCCGGAATAGACAGCAGGCTGGAGCAGATATTGCCTGATACTCTCAATGGTCAGTGGGGAAGTAAAGCACGTCCATTTATGGGTGGAGAGGACGGCACATTCCTTGAGTGGGCAGTTGCTGTAACAGGTGGCGGAACGGCAGTGTTGACTCCTGTGGACCCTGATGTTAGACATATGCTTACTGTTATGAGTAAGTCGAGGGAAATTACACCTGTCCAGATACAGGCGGCTGACCTTTCAGATGGTATGCAGGTTCTTGAAGGAAGGCGCAAGGCCTATATAAAGCCTGTAGAACAGACTGTAACAGTAGAAGGCCAGAGCCTTGAACAGTTGGCGGGTAATATATACTATGCGATAAAAGATACTGACTTAACAGGTCGTTTGGGAGATTACGAAGTTGATGGCGGTTCTATGACAAAAGAGCAAATGGCGGTTCGTTCTGCATGGCACTTTGCTCTGAATCTCATCGATTATCAATATGAAGATGCCGGTGAGGATGATTTGCCTTCTTATGCCAGAGTTAATGACAAAACGTATTTTGGCTTTGAGGGTATTGATGCCTTGCTTGATGATACTTTGATTGTATCGGAGTACGCGTATTATAAAAATACAAGTCCGGGTGATCTCAGCTATAATCCGGCTCTAAAACCAAATAGAGCATATTATATGCTCGAAATATATAATCCATCTCCAAATGCCAAGGAGATAACCCTGCTTAATGATTACAAAATAACAGTTATAAAGGAAGCGGGTACGGTTGAGAGAACTTTCTCTTTGTATAACGATATCTTCAGTGCAACAAATACATCAATTCCGGCTGATGATACTATACTTATAGCGAGTGATCTTGGCGACAGTAACGATGCGTTTGGAATTGCGGCTGATTATGAAGACAGCTCACTGAAATTCGCACAGACAGATATCGTCTTGGTTCATAAGCTTGACTGGCCTGTTACAATCGTTGGTGATGAAGTTGATATGCCTGTCGACAGGTGCAGTATAACATTGGATCTTGGAGATGTGGCAACTCTTGTAGGTGCCCAGAGACGTGATGAGTTTGTTGAGGACTCAGGCCTGCTTATGCCTGCCGAATCTGATCTTAGGTGGGAATCATATATAATTACGCCTAATACATTGGGTTCTCCTCCTGTAATACGAAATACTATCGATCTTGATCTCGAAATTGCCAATGATGATATCTTTAATATTGGCGAGATAGAAAACGTGTTTGCTGTAGGTGCTTACAGCGATTCAGATGTAGTTAATGATATCCCGTTTATATCAGCTATTGAAAAATCTGCAAATAAACTTGGAGACAGCTACCCACTTAAGAGTTGGGGCAGATTTGATATTACTGACAGTGATATTCAAGGGCTTTTCAATTACCTTACCGCTTTTAATCCATCGTTTGATGATTTGGATACGGACAATGACCTGTTGACTTCGGACAGACCTCTCAATGATTTAATTGATAATGACAGCGATGGTACAATTGATAATGCGGGTGAAGAAGAACCGCGTTATTACGAAACATTGGTTCATGGACGAATCAATATTAATACTGCTCCTCAGCAGGTGCTTGAGCAGCTCCCATGGGCAGCAACAGATATTGACGCTTCGGAGCTTGCCGCATCAATTGTTGCGAGACGCGACGGACGCGAATTGTTTGATACTGACGGTAACTCAATTACTGATTATTCAGATAAGAGTAAAGGTTTTAAGAACATTGCACAGCTCATAGATGTCACGTATGACAGTGACACTAATTATGATATTCAGACTTATGTAAATGATGGAGTTGATCTTAACGATTACCCTGATTTTACAGATGATGAACTGGTTGATGATTATGAAGAGAGAGATATTCTTTTCCAGAGAGTTAGCAATTGCATAACAACTGAAAGTGATATTTTTACTGCTTATATACTTCTGCGTGCAGGTGCGGAAGGAGAGCAAAGCAGAGTTGCAGTCATCTATGATCGATCAAAAGTATATGAAGAAGGCGATATGCCGAAAATTACTATCCAGCAAGCTTCTTTGCTCGGAAAATAATTGACTTTATATATATTTTTTTCAATCAAGTAACTGTTTTTTTGTATTGGAAGCAGACCGTCTATATTTAATTGGATGACCTTGTTGGAGCATGAATTATTATGGTTGATATTGGTTGATTGTGTATAGTTAAGTTCTTTGTTGTGAATGTTTTAAGTTTATTGATGACAAAAAGGAGAATGTTGCGTATATTTAATAGGTTGGGAGATTATTCTTTTGACAATTTTAGCTTCATGCTTATAATTTCGTCTTTTTTGCGGAAGTTTTAACTTTACCTATTAAAGCAGCATCCAGATATGCAGATACCCGGTTTTACAATACGTGAAAAGTTAGGAACAGGTGCAAGAAGCACTATTTACAAGGCCAGCGACGACCAGACAGGGCAAATTGTTGCTCTCAAGCGGGTTGTTTTGGAACAAGCTGAAGATGCGCGCGTATTTGAGCAGATGGAAACTGAACTTAAAGTTTCTAAAAACATCGATCATAAATTCATTCGCAAATGTTATAAGATAATCAGAAGACGAAAACTTCTTAAGACCAGTGAGATATTGATGACTATGGAGATGGTTGAAGGTGTTTCTCTTGAACGCTCCAAGAGCTTGAGTCTTATAGATATAATGGTTGTTTTCAGAATGGTAACCGAGGGTCTCAATGCGATGCATCAGGCAGGATATGTGCATTGCGATATGAAGCCAAATAACATTATGATTAATTTGCCTAAGGCTGAAGTTAAAATCATTGATCTTGGTCAAAGCTGCGAAATGGGTACTGTAAAGACTCGCATACAGGGAACACCTGATTATATAGCTCCCGAGCAGGTACGTAAGCAGCCCCTTACTCATCGAACTGATATCTTCAATCTTGGGGCAACATTTTACTGGGCGATGACTGGAAAGAATGTTCCGACATTGATACCTCAGAAGAATGAACTTGGCGCAATAGCGAAGGTGCCTCAGGCTCTACCGCCGGCTCAGATATATCGCAAGATACCTCTGGCTCTGTCAAATCTTGTAATGGAATGCGTACAGGATAATCCGGCAGAGAGACCGTCAAGTATGGGAGATATTATTGCAAGGCTTGACGTGATAATCCACGATGTAATGGGGTATTAGAATGGCAGAGCAGGCTATTGAAGTTTTCAAAAAAGTTGCTGCTCTTAATAAGGCAGACAAATGCCGTGAGGGGAATGTAATTAAATTGCCTGCTGAGGGCAGGCTTATAGTTACAGGTGATTTGCATGGTAATATATGGGGCTTTGAGCAGGTTGTTAAATATGCAGACCTTGCCAATAATCCTGACACTCATATTATATTTCAGGAAATAATACACGGCGGCCCGCAAGACTGCGAAGGCGGCTGTTTGTCATTTAAACTGCTTATCAAAATAGCATCACTCAAGGTAGAATTTCCTGATAATGTCCATATTATTATGGGCAACCACGATCTTTCGGCGATAAAGGATACAGAGGTTCTCAGAGGCGGCAAAGAGATGACCGGTTCTTTTAATTCCGGCATCAGACGCTGTTTTGGTGATAGGTATGAAATGGTTCTGTTGGCAATGAGACAGATGCTTTTTTCACAGCCTCTCGCTGTTAAAACCCATAACGGCATTTTTATTTCTCATTCTCTTCCTGCTGACAGGTTCGCTGATGTTTTCGAACCGGAGGTTCTTGAAAGAGATTTGAAGATAACTGATATAAATCGTCCCAACTCCGCTTATCTGCTTCTATGGGGCAGAGATCAGAGTCCGCAGTTGTTAGAGGATCTTTCGGATATGCTTGATGCAAGATTGTTTGTGGTAGGACATCAAAAGCAAGATGATGGGTTTAAGAAAGTAGAACCTAATATGCTTATACTTGCATGCGATCATAATAATGGTTGTATAGCTGAGATAGATCTTGCAACCGAGTATGATCTTGACAGCCTATGCAATCAGGTTAAGAAGCTTTACGATCTTGGCTGACGGTATATCTTATGAGTATTGAAGCGGTTTATATAATAACAACACTTCTTGTAAGCAGTCAAATATTGTTTATGTTTTTCGTAATCAAAAATGCGAGATTTGTAATCAAGAAATCTGCTGAGAAACGTGATTCGTTTGTTCCCAAAACACTTCTTACTGTACCGTGCAAGGGTCTTGATACTGGTTTTGAAGATAATATAAAATCATTTTTTGTGATTGATTATGCTGACTATTATTTGAATTTTGTTGTAGAGAGCAAGGATGATGACGCTTATGACGTTTTGCTCCAAATGAAAGAAGAGTATGCTTCAAGGACAAAGGCCAGGGAAGTCAATATTCTAATAGCCGGCGTTGCTGAGAAGGGGAGTCAGAAAAATCATAATTTGCTTCATTCAATCTCTGTAAGCGGCGGTGATAAAGAAGTATTCGCATTTGCCGATTCGGATGCCAGGCCGCGTGTAGACTGGCTTAGTCATCTTGTTTATCCTCTCAATAGACACAAAACGGGAGCATCAAGCGGCTATAGATGGATAGTTCCGGCAAAGCATAATTTTGCTACCTTGCTTCTTTCCAGTGCTAATTCCAAGGTTGCACAGTTTCTTGGGAAGAGTATATTCAATCAGGCATGGGGCGGTTCCATGGCTATAAAAAGGGAGATGTTTTATCAACTGCACATTGATAAGTTGTGGGATACGTGCATCAGTGATGATCTCTCTTTGACTTATGCTGTTAACAATGCCGGTTACAGGTTGCGTTTTTCTCCAGGCTGTCTTGTTGCTACATATGAGCAGACAACTATGTCTGGATTATTTGAGTTTGCCAGACGTCAGTTTCTGATAACGAGAAAGTCGGCTTTTGGTATATGGTTTATCGGCTTGTTCTCAAATATCTATTCCGTTATTGGAATTTGGGTAAGCCTTATTATGGCTTTTTACTTTCTGAATAGCAGGCCGAATTTTGCGTTGCCGCTTTTCATTACTTCCGGAGTGTTTATTGTCTGTCAGCTTATAAGGGTTTTTATAAGGCAGCATATTGCAAGCAGTATTCTTGTTTCACATGAGAAGCAGCTTAAAAAAGCCGCTGTTTTTGATTATATGACTTCTGCGGTAGGCTCGATTTTTATGCTTATTTTCATAATAAGCTCGGCCTTCGGATCTAAGATAGTCTGGAGAGGCACAAAGTATAAGATTGTCAGTGCAACCAAGACAGAACGAATCGATTGATTCGTTAATCAGCAGGCAGTAAGCAGATCGCAGAAACTGTCAAAATTGACTGCTTGCCACTCACTGCTTACTGCTCACTGTTTTATTGCATTACTTTATCTCGTCATTAATATAACCGAGAAGCTCTTTCAGGTCATCCATATTTATATCACCCATATGAGCGATACGGAATGTTTCCTGTTTGAGTTTACCGTATCCGTTGCCGAATGCGATATTATATTTATCCTTGATAGCATTGATCACAGTTGCCACGTCTATGCCGCGGGTGTTCTTTACGGTTGTAAGAGTATTTGAAGCATACTTCTCTTCTTCAGCAAAGAGGCCGAAGTTCTCTTTTGCCCAGCCGCGAACATATTCTGCCATTGCCTTATGCCTTGCACATACATTATCCATGCCTTCCTCTACAAGCTTCTTGCACTGGAAGTTGAGAGCCATTATCTGGGGAATAGCAGGGGTTGTAGGTGTCTGGTTCTTTTCCGCTGTCTTTGCGTACTGCATCAGATCGAAGTAGTAGCCGCGGTTAGGTACCTGCGGGCACTTCTCCATTGCACGATTGCTTACAGCGAAGATAGCAAGTCCTGGCGGGATAGCGAATGCTTTCTGAACTGATGCGAAAGCCATATCCCATCCGAGCTTATCAAACTCGAGCGGAAGGCCTGACATTGCACTTACGCAGTCAACGAATACCAGAACATCCGGGTATTTTGCTTTAAGCATTTCTGATATTTCGTAAACAGGATTGGTAACGCCGGTGCTTGTTTCGTTGTATACGAATGTTACAGCAGCATAGTTGCCTTCAGAAAGCTTCTGGTCGATTATTTCAGCAGTGAATGCCTTGCCCCAGTCGATCTTGAAATCCTCTACCTGCTTGCCGCATGCTTTGGCAACTGAAGAGAACTTGTCGCTGAAAGCTCCACAGCCGCAGCAAAGAACTTTCTCATCGTCTTTTACAAGACTTCTCATTGATGCTTCCCAGCCGCCTGAGCCGCTCGATGTTACGAGGAATACGTTCTGTTCGGTGCTGAGTACTGTCTTGAGCATATCAACAGTCTCGCCGTGAAGAACGGAGTACTCTTTGGCTCTATGGCCTAAAGTATAACGCGAAAGTTGCTCATATACCTCCGGTACCACGTGTACAGGGCCGGGGATAAACAGTTTTGGAGGATTTTTCCAGTCTGTCATAAACTTAATCTCCTGCATTAAATGCGTTTTTATATTATAGTTTTAAGTGACTGCTGTCTATGTACCTCTACATTTGGCAGCATGTTTCTAATTTAATACTTATTAATCGTGAAACCTGTGAATATCTTCGGATAGAAGAACGTAGATTTCTGCGGCATCTTTTCACCCGCATCGGCTACGGCCTTGACCTGCTCAACCGGTGTTGGGTTCATAAAGAACACAACCTGACTCTTTCCGCTGTCAACGCTTGCTATCGAACGGTCTATCGCATCACCAATGTCCTTGATGTATTTCAGGTTGCTCTGGCTTGCGAGCTGTTTGTCGCCTATGCCGAGAATGCCGTCAAGTATCAGTCTGTGAAGTACCCATACATCAAGTCTTTGTGAGGCTTCGCTGAGTTCCGGAGCCGCATTTTTGATTGAGTCAGTGCTTTTAAGTTTGACTTTATAGAAAGAGTCATCATTACCGTAAACACCAAATGAGTTGAGACCGGCATCATAATCAGCGAGCAAGTCTTTGAACATTTCATCTTTTGCTTTTTGCTTGTCGCCGTCAGCAAAACTGTATTCGATTATTTCGAACATCTGTCCCATGGCTGTGATCAGAAGGCCCATATCGAAACCTTCCAGATTGCTTACAAGCCTGTGTGTTGGAAGAACTACCAGACCTTCGTTGTGCATATTGACAAATGTCATCATGCAATACTCAGCAGATGGCTTCTTTGTTTCGTTGTAGTAGTTCAGGGCTGTTTCATATCTGTGGTGGCCGTCAGCAATAACGGGTGCTTTGTCGGCCATCATGTCGATAATAGCCTGCTTCTTCGCATCGTCTGTTATCGCGTAGATTTTGTGAGTTACATTTTCTTCATCAAGAAGACTTATAAGCGGCTCACCCTGGGCGGCTTCTGCTATGATAGCATCGGCAACAGTTTGGGGATCATCATAGAGCATGAATATCTGGCCGAACTGGGCACCTGTTGCACGTGTAAGATTGAGCCTGTCGGCTTTGGGGCCGTCGAGAGTCTTTTCATGCGGCTGAACACCTTCGCCGAAAGCGGCAAGCCTGCCAAGAGCGATGAATCCGCTTCTTGTGAAATCACGGCCGGCGGCTGAGAAGTTCTGAACGTATGCGTAGATTGTTTCTTCGGCATCTTCTTTTATCGCGTTTTTTGCGATCCAGTCGTTGAGGTAATTGGCGGCACGCGAGTAAACGTTGTCTTGCTCGTTGTCTGTGTCGAACTTTTTGCCCTTGATTAGTCGGGCGATATTGTAGTCGTTCTTTTCGTAAAGAGCCTGCTGACCCTCAGCATCAATCACATCATATGGAGGAGCGATGCAGTCGGCACTGCTGCCTACCACCGAATCATCAAATCTGTATGCCTTAAAAGCTTTAATCTTCATAATGTCTCTTATATCTTTTTAGTTTAGGCTAAAGTTGAAAGAAGGCAACTTACGCTGTTGCCGGACTTTAGCTTATTCTACGAACTTATTGTTTTACACTAACACTGAAAAAGTGCAATTTTATCACAAAAACCCTGCTGTTCAATAAAAAATTGCATTATTTGTTCTATGTTTTGCGGATTCTTTCATCGTGCTTTTTAAAGCTGTCAGCAATTAGCGATTAGCAATCAGCTAAAAGCTGTTAACCCGCGACTTCAGCGGTAAATTGAAAGTTTGAAAAGTTAGAAGAGTTGGAAAGTGCTGTAATATACCTATAGCCTTTAGTTTGCACTTAATATTTACGCTTAAATCAAATAAATTTATTGAAATAAAAGGTAGGGAAGTTAAAATCAGATCAAGCGTTGTGTGTAATTGATTGTTATTTGTTTTTAAGCTCAAATGCGAGCAGTTGGAATGTTAAATCACTAACACGTATATGCCTCTGGAGAAGAGGCAAAGCGTAAGCATTAAATGGTCTTATGTTATCTCAACCGATGATATCTCTACAATAGAAGGCCTTCCTCCTATTCCGGGTATCATTATAAGTGAAGTTGACGGCATACAGAGTTAAGTGTTAGTGATAAATAACGGAAAAGGAGATTGCAGGAAATGAAGAATGTTGGCAAGTTTGTTGTTTTAGGCGTTTTCTTTTTCTTTATGTGGTCGTGGGTTTTTGGGGATGACGATGTTCAGAATGATAGGGAGGCTGAGCGTCAGCGGCGGATCACGGCGGCTAAGATGCGTAGATTGGCTAAGAAATGGGCACTGGCAAAAGCTGAGGGGGATATTGACAGTTTTGACAAGATAATCGGCCCGCCGCGAGCGTCTTACCGGATATCGATGGATTACCAGGGTGAGCATAACGATCTGGTCGTCTATTTCTATGACGAGCTACCTGAATCAATGAAGGACTGGCCGCAATATCTTAACGAGCCGCTGCGGGGTATGGTAGTATTCACCGCTGCCGATAAGGAAAGGCTCATTAGGGAAGCTATCGAGCAGCGCGATGAAACGGTGGCGAGGTTAGTCGGGACAGGTAAATTCAGGCTTAAAGATACCTCCGATGGGTTGAGATGGATGGAAACGATTAACGGAGTTGGTGTGTTCAGGCAAGGCGTAGAAAAAAATGCCAACGGTCTATATGATATTTATCTGCTTGATGATCAAGGCTGCATTTGCACTAAAACCAATAAAGAATATCTCAAGACTGCTACTGGCAAGCGTGTTGTAGAGCATACGCAGAAGGTAAGACATCCGGCAGAGTTAAAGATAAATATGGCTTACAAGAGCTGCGAGAAGAAGATCGAACGCATTAAATCCGGCAGAGAGTCGGCAGAGCTGAGATTTACAAAATACAATGAACCCGACTGGAACACATGCAGGCTCCTTGATTACCGGCCGTTGAGACTCGAACGCAAAGATGAATATGCCACCATAGGGCTTTGGTGGAAATTAGAAAAAGGTTTTTCGGAAAGGAAGGTTAGGGATGTTCTTGGCGAACCTGCGTTCGAGCAGATAAATTCGGAGTTCAGCTTATATTTTTATTGCGATAAAAAGGATATTGACCTGAGCGATGCCCCGAAATTACCTAAATATACGGGGATGCTCTTTTTTGAAAGGGACGCCGAGCAAGAGCTTGTTTTATTTGGTTGGATAGAGCCGGACTGGTGCCGCATTTATGCTGAAGAGTTTGAAGAGGCCGCAGATGATTCAGAGCCTGAATTTATCAAACCCGAAAGCATTAAACCGGAGGATTTTATGAAATCAAACGAGCCGCAGCCGACCATCGCTTGGGTACGTTCAGGACAGGATGCTACTCTAACCACAGGATGGACTGGTATTCACTGAATTTGAAATTTCAGTTGTCAGGAAATGAAAAAGGGCGGCAGTTTTTATTTGCTGTCGCCCTTTTGGTTTTGAATTCTTATGTGTTGTCAGTCTATATATTTTTTGACTATGACAACATCATTTTGTCCACCGAAACCGAATGATTCGCTCATTGCGATATTTACTTCGGCCTTTCTCGGCTCGTTTGGTACGTAGTCGAGATCGAGTTCCGGGTCGGGGTCTTGATAGTTTGCCGTTGGCGGCAGTATATCATTCTCGATTGCCTTGACGCATGTTATAAGCTCGGCCGCTCCGGCTGAACCGATGAGGTGGCCAAGCATACTCTTTACACTGCTGACTGCTACATCCTTGGCCTTATCGCCAAACACTGTCTTTATAGCCAGAGTTTCAATCGAGTCGTTTTCTTTTGTACTTGTTCCGTGGGCATTGATATAGTCGACATCTTCTGTAGTGATGCCGGCGTCCTTTAGTGCCGCTGTAATTGCCGCACATCCGCCGCGAGCCTCATCATGCATATCTGTAACGCGGAAGGCATCACTGCTGCTGCCGTAACCGATTACCTCTGCGAGAATCTTAGCACCGCGTTTGGTCGCCGATTCGAGCGATTCAAGTATCATGACCGCTGAGCCTTCGCCGATAACAAAACCATCACGTGAGCCGCTGAACGGTCTTGATGCGTGATGTATGTCATCGTTTCTCGTTGAAAGGGCGGTGAGACGGTTGAATCCCGTGATTCCCAGTGGATGAATCATTGAGTGAGAACCGCCGGCAATCATGATATCACTTCTGCCCTGACGGATCATCATTGTCGCTTCGCCGATTGCCTGAGTACTTGCGGCACAAGCTGTAAGACAGCTTCTTACCGGACCTCTGGCTCCTGTGAGCATTGCGATATGTCCGGCGGGCATATTAGGTTCCTGCTCAATTTCACCAATGGCTTCCATTGATTCCATAGTTGCCTTGGCCCATTTTGCCCAGTCAACAGTGGAAGATTCCTTATCATAGCTTTCTACTATCGCGTTGAAAAAGGTATTATGGTCTGTTGGGCCTTCGCCGCTTCCCATGTATATACCGATTTTCTTTCTGTCGATATTGTCTGCAGGGGCATCTGTTTCAATGTCAATCCCAGCCTGACGACATGCCTGAGCCGCAGCCGCTATCGCGAACCCTGTAGCTCTCAAGCCGTGTTTATGCTTTTCGGCAGTGCTTATATGTTCGGAAAG
Organism: Sedimentisphaeraceae bacterium JB056; assembly: GCA_044440125.1. Lineage (GTDB taxonomy): Bacteria > Planctomycetota > Phycisphaerae > Sedimentisphaerales > Sedimentisphaeraceae > JBITAJ01. The sequence continues at coordinate 42,621 of JBITAJ010000015.1, forward strand.
TTCAAAGTTCTTTACTTCCGCACAGAACTTCGTCGGAAATGTAGACGCATCGAAAACACTTATTTCATTGAATCCGTCTTTGCCGGTAAGTATGCCTTCCCAGACGGTATCAACGCTGCAACCCATCGGGCTTACGAGCCCCATACCTGTAATAACTACTCTATTCTGCATATCAGTTGCCCTCCTTTTCGAGTATTATCGCTACACACTGACCGCCTGCGGTATAGCTGCAGCAAAGGGCATATTTGATCTCTTTGGTTACTGCTTTTTTCACAATATTCAGCTTGCAGCCTTCAAATTCCTGTTCGCAATTCTTTGCTGCCGGAATAAATCCTTCTTCCATAGCTTTTGATGCAATCACAAGATCGATAGATGCGGAGGCGGTACCTGTATGACCGATCATACTTTTTGTAGGCAGTACCGGGATATTGCTTACCGCATCTCCAAGAGCCGCGGTTATGGCTGCTGCCTCAGCCTTGTCGTCTTGTGCAATAGCAGTTCCATGAGGAATTATCAAATCAATCTGTTCGGCGGTTATACCGGCTTCTTCCATAGCCTTGGTGATAGCTATTTCCAAACCTTTGCCGTCAGCTTCAAGGTGAACGATGTCATCAGAGATGCTTATGCTTTCGCCCATACCTGCTATTTTTGCGTATATTTTTGCGTTTCTGCTTTTTGCCGCGTTTAATTCTTCGAGTACCAGCATGCCTGCGCCTTCGCTGAATATTGCACCTGAGGCATCATTTGCGAATGGGCGTGATGCGGCTTGCGGCATATCATTTCCTTTAGTCGAAGCACGGCCGCTGAGTATTTGACGCATAAGAGCAATCGGTTCGACCTTACCCTCGCCGCTTCCTGCAAGTGCAGTATCGGCTGCATCTCTTTTGATTGTAAGGGCAGCTTCTATTACCGACATTGCTCCGGCACATTCACCGGTTGTGATGTTGTTGCCAGGGCCTTGTATGTCGTGTATGATACCGATATGACAGGCAAGCATATTAGGCAGGTATTTCAGCAGCCAGAGGGGGGTAACCAGGCCCATGCCGTCAGTTCCCCATTTCTTCATGTCGAATTTGCCGTCTTCAATGCTGGCCGAAACAGCCGGAGCCATCTCTTCAATGTCGCATGTTACCAGACCGGCACCTATGTTTATTGTTGTGCGTTCAGGAACGAGCTTAGGCTCTGCTTCAACGTGCTTTGTGCCAAGGCCGCTGTTTCTGACTGCATCATCAGCCGCCATTACCGCCAGCTCTATATCACGACTCATTAATTTTGCCGCTTTGCGGTGGTGTTTGGGCAGGTAGGTTCTGATTTTGTATTCCGGAGCCTGACCGGCTATTTTGCATGGGAATTCCACCGGATCAAAGGCGGTTATTTCCGAAAGCCCGCATTTGCCCTCTTTGAGGCCTTCCCACATATCGGATGCCGTCAAGCCAAGCGGGCTTACCGCACCAATACCTGTTATTGCAACTTTACGTTGTTCCATCGGATCAATTTTCTCCGTTTTATTCTTACTAATCTTTGTTCTTCTGGCTTGCAGCGTAATCTCTGAGAAGCCATTCAAACATTTCTGTGAATACGAAGTTCTCTTCGGGGAACTGCTTGCCCGAGATGTTGTTGTCAAGATGGCTGAACATTAGGTTTATTTCCGCGATCAACTTGTCGCCGCAGTAAACCTTTCCTGATGTGCTGGCTGCTTCAGGTGCGATAGAGAGCATTTCAGCGTGGTGTTCTATTGTCTGGCCGGGACGCACATAATGATAAAACTGCGCCTTGTTGACTTTTGCAAGTATCACCTTTTCCTTGAACCCGCGATGTTCGCCAACGAGTATTCCTGCAGTTTGTGCCATTCCCTCTATCATCAGGCATTCCGGCATTACCGGAAACCCATAGAAATGATCGTGCAGATGTTCTTCCGCAAGAGATACATTCTTTATCGCCACAGCGTTCTTGCCACTGTTAAACTCTTTGAATTTGTCTATCCATATCCATCGCATGGTTATCTTGAAACCCTCAAATTTTAATATCGCGGTGATTGCTTTTGTAAATTTACGGGCGGTTTTAGGAGGCAATTCTTTTGCCTCGCACTCTCCAAACCTGGGTTTCAGGCCTGATTTTTCCGCCTAAAGACCGTTAATAACGGCTTTCCTATAAATGACATCAGAAACTCTATCGTACGACAGAGTTTCTGATGTAACTATTACCATATAAGACAGACTGTAGAATTAGCCGTTCACTTTACCTTCGATGAAGTTCACAATCGAATCAACAGTAAAGAGGTCTGGAAGCTTGTTAACGTCTGGATCAGCCTCGAAATCTGAAAAATCAGTATGAGGCATCTTAGATTTGAGCTCAGCAAGACCTGCTTCAGTTACCTTTCCATCAGCTACGAATTCGCTATTATTCATAACTGCTTCTGCAGGGAAAAGTTCTTCTCTTGGAATCTTGATATCGAACGCTTTTTCGAGGTTGAAAGTAATATCGAGGAAGTCGATACTTTCAGCTCCAAGATCACCCATAAGAGTTGCATCTGATGTTACTTCGTCATCATCAAGCCCAAGAGCGTCAACGAGTACTTCCTGTACTTTCTCGAAAATGTCATCACGACTCATTGCCATACATATATCTCCAAAAATGAATTATCAAAATCTTCTAATTATCTACTGTGTCAGCAGTTTCCATCTGTGCTTTATATTACCAAGAACTTCCTGGTCGGCACTGGCAAGCTCCGCGTTGTCGTCTGCGAGGTTGAAGTGTCTGAGCGTTATCTTCGCTTCCACTATAGCCTCGTCTCCGCAAACGCCGGTAGCCTTGAAGCTACTGCTGTTTTCATCTATTTTCTTCGCGACAACGTGGTATTTAATCTGCATACCCGGAGCCGCAAAGCTTTTATATTTAACGTTTCTGGCCGATTCAAGAAGCACCATGGAATTAGAGAAATCCTGTGATGCGCGGACAAGCCATGACGCACTTTCTATCATACCCTGAAGCAGAAATACACCAGGCAATACCGGAAAAGCCGGAAAATGGTCGCCCAGATACTCTTCTGCCAGCGATACGCTTTTTACCGCAGTAAGTTCTTTGCCTTCCTGCAGATCTGTTATTTTATCAATTAATGCAAACTTCATAGACTGCGTAATTGTAAATATTCGGTCAATATTTTCCAGTTTTTTTTTCTTATTTTTAATCTGATAATACAGTCGTTATTAATGTTTTGCGGTTTTTAGAGCGTAAGTTGTTCTTGGTTAATGACTTAGGTCTTTATGTGGCTTTGAGGCAAGTTGCGTTTATAATTTGTGTGAAGTATTTTGTATCTTTATAATTGACCCTTAACGGCAAAAATGGATAATTCGGGGTGGTAATAACAATATGTTTTTGAATTTTAATGGTGTTATTTATGAAAAAGATCAAATTAGGAATCATTGGTGCCGGCGTAATAAGCAACGTGCATTTCAAGAATGCTTCTGAGCTTGAAAATGTTGAGGTATCCGCTGTTTGTGATATTAATTCTGACCGTGCGGAAAAGGCCGCTTCGGAATATGGAGCGAAGGCATTCACTGATTATAAAGATATGTTTGCCAGCGGTGTTTGTGATTCCGTTCTGATTGCAACACCTCATTATCAGCATACGGAGGTTGGGATCGCTGCACTTGAAGCGGGATTACATGTTCTGGTTGAAAAACCGATATCGGTTCATAAGGCCGACTGCGAACGATTGATAAATGCCCATAAAGATAAATCGCTTGTTTTTGCCGCTATGTTCAATCAGCGGACAGACCCCAAATATAAAAAGATCAAGAGTATAATCGAATCCGGACAGCTTGGTGAGATGGTCAGGGTTAACTGGATCGTTACCGATTGGTTCAGGACTCATGCTTATTATGGGTCGGGAAGCTGGAGGGCGACGTGGCATGGTGAGGGCGGCGGAGTGCTGCTGAATCAATGCCCGCATCAGCTCGATCTGCTGCAATGGCTTACCGGTATGCCTTCGAAAGTATGTGCATTTTGCCGGTTTGGAGCTAAGCATGATATTGAGGTTGAGGATGAGGTTACGGCTTATCTTGAGTATGCAAACGGGGCAAGCGGTGTCTTTATAACATCAACTGGTGAGGCTCCGGGAACCAACAGGCTTGAGATTTGCGGTGAGATGGGGAAAATCGTAGTTGAGAATGACAGCGTTAGATTCTATCGCAACGAGGTGGGTTCACTTGAGTTCAGCCGCAGCACTTCCGAGGGATTTGCCAAGCCTGAGATATGGGATATCAATATCCCCGTTTTGGGCAGCGGGGGCCAGCATCGTGAGATACTGGAAAATTTTGCAGAGGCAATCCTTGATGGTAAACCGCTCATTGCTCCGGCAGAGGAGGGTTTGCATTCGGTGGAACTTGCTAATGCGATGTTGTACTCTTCACTCAAGGGCACCGTTGTTGAACTGCCCCTTGACAGTAAGGATTTTGAAAAAGAACTGGATAAACTTATCAAACAGTCAAAGTTTTATAAAGGTTAATAGGAGAATATTATGAAGATCAGTCAGCTTGGAGCTCAGCTTTTTACATTACGCGATTATCTTAAAACCCCTTCGCAGGTTGCCGATACATTGAAGAAGGTTCGCCAGATAGGTTATGAGGCTGTGCAGGTTTCTGGAATGTGTCAGATCGATGAGGCAGAGCTTTGCCGCATGCTTGATGGAGAAGGGCTTGTCTGTGCGGCGACTCATGAACCAGCCGATATGATACTTGACCAGCCGGAAAAGGTGGCAGAACGGCTTGATAAGCTCGGGTGTAAGTATACGGCCTATCCATTCCCTGCCGGAATTGAATTCAAGACTAAAGAGGATGTTCTTGGACTGGCATCAAAGCTTGATGCGGCCGGCAAGGTGCTTTATGATGCGGGCAAAGTGCTTACATATCACAATCACAGTATTGAATTTCAGAGAATCGAAGATCATTTGATATTGGATATGATATATGACAATACGAATATGAAGTATCTGCAGGGCGAGATAGATACTTACTGGGTGCAGCATGGCGGTGGTAACCCGATTATCTGGTGCGAGAAGCTCTGTGAGCGTCTGCCGCTGCTTCATATGAAGGATTACACCATAACTGAGCGAGATAAGCCGACTTATGTAGAGGTTGGTAGCGGTAATCTTGACTGGAAGCTTATTGTTGATGCGGCTGATACTGCCGGATGCGAGTGGTATTTGGTGGAACAGGATGAATGCAGCGGGTGTCCGTTCGATGCTCTCAAAAAGAGCTTCGATTATATTAAGGCTAATTTGGTTGATTAAAGTTCGTAGTTCGAAGTTCGTAGCGAGTAGAAATGTGGCAATGCCATTTGAAACTTCTATATTCTAACTACTTAATACTTGTGTTAAGATAAGTTATTAAGGTATTGACAATATGTATTTTACAGGTTTTGCAGATGAAGCGGCTAAGGGGATTGACGGTCAGATAGCGGCAACCCTTGAACTTGGCTGGAAGTATATTGAGAGCCGTAATATTGACGGCAAAAATATACACGATATAAGTGATGAGGAATTCGATATTGTTTGCGGCAAGCTTGAAGATGCCGGGGTTGGTATCAATTGTTTTGGTTCGGCGATTGCCAACTGGGGCAAAAAGATAGATGAGCCATTCGATTCTTCGATTGCAGAGGCAAAAAGAGCGATTCCGAGGATGCAGCGGCTTGGTGCAAAGCTTGTCAGGATAATGAGCTTTGCGGTGCTTGAAGACCGCGAACCGGACGATCAGATGGAACAGGAACGTTTTAGAAGAGTTCGTGAGCTGGTAAAGATGTTTGCTGATGCGGGTATAACCGCGGTTCATGAAAACTGCATGAACTATGGCGGAATGTCGTGGCAGCATACGTTGAAGCTGATTGAGAATGTGCCGCGTTTGAGGCTTGTTTATGATACAGGTAATCCCGTTTTTACCCTCGACCGTTCAAAAGATAAGCCTTATCCGAGGCAGTCGAGCTGGGAATTTTATAAGAATGTTCGTGAGTTTATCAGCTATGTGCATGTGAAGGATGGCAAGTGGGATTCGGAGAATAATTCTACTATTTTTACTTATCCCGGCGAGGGGGATGGTGATGTTGTGCGCATATTGAAGGATTTATCGGCAACCGGATATGACGGCGGAATATCAATAGAGCCGCATCTTGCTGTAGTTCATCATGATAAATCCGTGACTTCTGATGAACAAATAATGTACTCTAACTATATAGAGTATGGTAAAAGAGTAATGGAAATTATGAATAACTAATTTAGAAGCAGTTAGCGATTAGTCATTAGCTATTAGCTTAAATACGGCATTATGCAGCTTGATGAGTAAAGATAAAATTGTAAATTTTTTTAGAGTATTTACCCTGAGGCAGTGGGGAATTGCGTCTACTTCGATTGTTGCAGTTTGTTCGATTGCGGGCTTATTGCTGGCATATTTTGCTTATCAGTTTGGAGCTACTTGTTTTACTGATGATAAGTATCAGCTACTTCTATCTGAAATATGGGTTGTAGTTGTTCTTTCACGCGGCTTGATTGTTTTGAGTCCTATTTTGTGCATCATCTTGGTCTTTTTTAAGACAAGAGTTGCTGCTATTAGGTTCATGTTTCTGTTGCCTGCGTTTTTTGTCGGTTTTCTTGCCTTGAATTGTATAGCCGAACCATTGCAGTTTCATTGCCTCAGAGGTTTTGTAAAGCAAGTGCCGCAGAGAGTTGATGTTGAATCAATACAGAGCTGGCTTGATAATACCGAATTAGAGCAAACAGACAGATATTTTAGCCATTATTCCAGAAATGAATTGCCTGAAGAATTCATGCCGTTAAATCCTCAATTTGTATCTGTTTACAGTGATGGGACTAAGCGTGCAGTTAGATTTTTCTATGGTAATCGAGCTACAGTAACTTCATTTGGTGTTATTATTACCGGGAAAGATACTTACGTTTCCGATGTAGCTGATGACGAAGATTTTAGATGGAATGTTAAAGATATAAGTCAACATTGTTATATCTGGTCAGGGAAGGAACTGTCTCCGGCGTCTATTGAAGAACTGTCAGGTTTATAGCCTGAAACTTATAAACTATTAACTTAATTTACTTAAAACTTAGAACTATAACAAAATGAAATACAAAGCAGTTTTATTTGACCTTGACGGTACATTGATCAATACACTTGATGATCTTACAGATGTGATGAATACTACTCTTGCGGAGTTCGGCGGTTCAGCGATGACCCCTCAGCAGTGCCGGCCGCTTTTAGGTGTTGGGCTTCGTTATTGGGTGGAAAATGCCTTGCCAGTGGATAAGCATGAATTTGTAGAACCCTTGATGACTAAATTCAGGGCGTTGTATAATGATAATTGTTTGAATAAGAGTGCTCCTTATGATGGCATTATGGAGCTGACTGACAAGCTTGCACAGCTTGGATTAAAGCAGGCGGTTGTTACCAATAAGAATGAGGATGTGTCTTTAGTAATGATAAAGAAGGTTTTCGGCGAGGAGAAGTTTCCGATAATCCGCGGGGCGGTTAATGGTGTTGGATGCAAGCCTGATCCGCAAATCGTGTTCGATGTGCTGGATGAGTTCGGCGTTAAGCCTGAAGAGACCCTTTTCGTAGGTGATGGCGAGGCGGATCTTGATGTGGCGAAGAATTCAGGAGCCACTTCCGTGTGGGTTAGCTGGGGATTCAGAAACCCGGACGAATTAGAAGGACGCAAACCTGACCATACAGTAAACCATCCGCTGGAAATAATCGATTTGATTAAGTAGTAATCATTCTCTGTTGCCGGTGGTCAGCCGGTGAATATTTCCAGTAGAAGAAGCGTGGTTACTATTATCAACTCAAATATGATAATGGTGACCCATTTCTTCTGCTTCAAGAGTTTGTCGAACGTAAGCTGTCCGAAATCTCCCTTGTTGAGTATTTTCTTCTGGAGAACCGGAAAGCACCATGCGAACAGGGCTGCACCGGCCAGCAATCCCGGTATTCCTCCAGTGAGTGCATCCAAATAGCCTTTCGCCGCCGCTCCTGATACTGTGCCCGGGCAGTAGCCGAGTATTCCGAAGCCCAATCCGAAAATGAGTCCGCCTATAAGCGAAGCTCCCCAGGAGCCTTTCTTGATATGAAGTTTGGCTTTTTTGAAATGTACGAGAATGTGTACTCCTGCCATCCCCACGGCGATCGCAGTGAATATTATTTTGATTACTGTAAAATCGGTAAGCAGAAGCTGGCCGATAAGTATGTCGTATTCAGTAACTCCACCTTTCTGCAGGAGAAAGCCGAATATACTTCCGAATATGAGTCCCAGTATCAGTTGAGCCTTCTTATTGTTGTGTAATTTTTCAAGCATTATTTTCTCCTATAGAATCCAATGGAAGATAATCATTGCTGTGATTATGCCGCTGGCGAACAATGCCATTGTGGCAATCCAACTGCTTACGGCCAGTTGAAGTGTGCCGCTTATTCCGTGACCGCTGGTGCAGCCTCTTGCCCATCTTGCTCCAAAGCCCATCAGTATACCGCCTATGAAAGCCGCCAACCAACGAAACAGCTGAGAGTCTCCTGCACTTTGCTGCCATCTGTCGGGAACGAAAACGAACTCAAAATCGCCTGATAAAATCGCAGAGATAAATGAGCCGATTATAAGCCCGAGAACGAACATCCATTCCCAGTTGATCTTGGGCGGGTTTTCTTTGTAATATTCTCTTTCCTGGGCCTTATTGCCGCGTATTTTCTTTTCTATCATTCCTGATGTCCTTGCGAATGCTCCTGAGACACCTATCGCTTCATTTGATATGCTGAAAGTCAGTATGCTCAGTATACCTATTCCTGCACCTACAGCATAGGGAGACCATCGAACCTGCTGGAATATATTTTCGCTTTCAGTCAATGTGTCTTGCTGTCCATAGGCGGCGTGTGTTAAAAATATCAACACTAATATCAATAGTGTTTTTTGGGTTTTTGTATTGTACATTGCTGTCTCCTTCTTATTTGGTAGAGCGAACTGATTGTAAAATAGTTTGCCGCTTATCAAAACCGGATGTATGCAAAACCGCTCAATTGAAGGTCTATAATTCTTGGGTAGGCTCCTATAACTATTGTTATGCCTTCTAAGACGTCAGATTTTTGCCAGCCGTTATTTTTCATTGTCGATGCGCACAGCTCAAGTTTAACTCCATTTTTGAGAAGTTTTTCGATAATATCTTTGTTAGGATTTTCAGGGATTCCTTTTTCTCGTTCGAATGCTTCGTCTTTAAGAAGCATATAGCCGGCCTCGCCGTGAAAAACACCGTGTATTTGACGGTTACCGCGGTCAACACCGAGTTTGTCGTAAGTGTCGCTGAGTTTTTTGAGGTAATAAAGACCAGATCCTACTCCTTTTTTACTCCCATCGGATTTGATTTGGTAAACGACTTTTATTCCCTCGGTATGCACAAGGCCTACAGGTTGTTGCTGGTTTTGATTTTGCGTAAGGCCGTTATTGCAGCCTGAAATAAATGTAATTACTAAAATTGCTGATATCATGCATATTCGATGATTTTTCATAATTAATTATTAAGATCCTTTCAGTTGTTATTTGTTAAAGTTAAATCATTAAATGAAAGATACATATGAAATTTTGAGATTAAGTAATATTAATCATAATTAAAAGTATTTTGTTGTAAATAGGGCAATTTCTCATTTTATAGTAAGTTAATCCCTCAAAACAGTTAGTTTAAGCTAAGGGGTATAAGCTTTTCAATTTTTGGATTGTGCCTGATTTTTATCAAAAAACATTATAAAAGCGAGTTGGAGGCTCCATTATTGCTTGCTTCGGTGAGTGATTTTTAATATAATATCGCTAATTTGGCAAATTTAAAATGAAAGGGCATTTTTTGCTGCTTTAACAGGCGTGTAAATGGCGTCATGTTATGGTGGTGTGGTCATAATGTCTTTTCCGGTAGAGGTTTATACTCGTCTTTGTCAAACCCAGTATATTGTAGAGGAAAAACGGTATTGGTTTTGATTTTCTGCGCATCTGTTCGATGCTCTGATATTTGTCGTTTTTTCCTTGAAAATAGGAATGTGATTAATAGAATACTGACGAATTTTTCGGTATTCGATATTTTAAGTATAATTATTATGTTCAAGGAGTTTCTATCGTGGAAAAATTAAAGGCAATGGCACTAAGCTCAGTTTTAGGGCTGTCGGCTACGGTTTGGGCCGGCAGTGAAAGCGGCGAAGGCAGCCGCGCTATGTCTGACGGGTCTATTGCACCGTGGATTTGTGTGGGCTCGGCAATAATAGCATTGCTGTTCGCAGTTTTCTTCTATAAGAAGATGATGGGTGCCTCTGAAGGTACTGAAATAATGAAGGATATTGCTCAGAGCGTTCGTGAGGGTGCTTATGCATATCTCTCAAGGCAGTACAAGGTTGTTACAATGGTATTTGCCGTACTGCTTGTAATCTTTTTCATTCTTGCCTATCTTGGCGTGCAGAACCCATTTGTACCCGTGGCATTCCTTACAGGCGGTTTCTTCAGTGGTCTCTGTGGTTTCCTCGGAATGAAAACAGCTACTAACGCGTCAGCAAGAACTGCTCAGGGAGCAAGTGAAAGCCTCAACAAAGGCCTTCAGGTTGCATTCAGAAGTGGTGCAGTGATGGGTCTTGTGGTAGTTGGTTTTGGTCTTCTTGATATATCTCTCTGGTATATCATTCTTGACAAAGTGGTTTACACAGCATCTAATATGACTAACGGGCTGAGTTTTGCCGGTCTTACACTTGTACATGCGGGCATGGAAGAAAGCCACAAGCTTGTTGAAATCACAACAACAATGATTACATTCGGTATGGGTGCTTCAACTCAGGCACTGTTTGCACGTGTTGGCGGCGGTATCTATACAAAGGCTGCTGATGTTGGTGCCGACCTTGTAGGTAAGGTTGAGGCCGGTATTCCTGAGGATGATCCTCGTAACCCAGCTACTATCGCTGATAACGTTGGTGACAACGTTGGTGATGTTGCCGGTATGGGTGCCGATCTTTACGAGAGCTATTGCGGCTCAATCCTTGCGACTGCCGCTCTTGGTGCCGCTCTTCCTGCCGCTGCGGGTATCAATCCGCTTCAGGCTGTTACGGCTCCTATGCTCGTTGCCGCTATCGGTATCATTCTTTCTATCGTAGGTATCTTTATGGTTCGCTGTAAAGAGAATGCGACCCAGAAGAACCTGCTCAAGAGTCTTCTGATAGGAACGCTGGGCAGCTCAGTTCTTATTCTTGTAGCAGTTGCGATTATGGCTCAGATGGAAATCATTACATGGGGTATCTTCGGTTCAGTGGTATCAGGTCTTCTCGCCGGTGTTATTATCGGTCAGATCACAGAATACTACACATCGGATGAATATAAGCCAACAAAAGGTATTGCAGAACAGGCTCAAATGGGCCCGGCTACAACTATCATTGACGGTTTCGCTACCGGTATGTTCTCTACAGGTTGGTCTGTAGTAACTATTGTTATCGGTATTCTCTGTGCGTTTACATTTGCCGGTGGATTCGGCAATATAGCTATAGGTCTCTATGGTATCGGTTTTGCGGCAGTTGGTATGCTTGCAACTCTGGGTATCACACTTGCAACAGATGCTTACGGCCCAATCGCGGACAACGCGGGCGGTAATGCTGAGATGAGTGGAATGGGTAAGGAAGTTCGTGAAAGAACTGACGCTCTTGACTCACTTGGAAATACAACAGCTGCTACAGGTAAAGGTTTTGCTATCGGTTCTGCGGCACTTACAGCTATGGCTCTTCTTGCAGCTTATATCGAAGAAGTCCGTATCTGGATCGGCCGTCTGGCTAATGAAGCTTCTGACGGTGTTTACCAGGTTGGTAATCTGATGTTCAGCTCTGACGGAAGCGTTCCGGGTACTATCGCGGCAAAGACCGCCGAAGTATCTGATTTTGTAACTGCTTACGACCTTACAATCATGAACCCTAAGCTTATATGCGGCTTGTTCATCGGTGCTATGATGGCGTTTGTTTTCTGTGCCCTGACAATGAAGGCCGTTGGCCGTGCGGCAGGTGACATGGTTAACGAAGTTCGCCGTCAGTTCAAGGAAATACCGGGTATTCTCACAGGTAAATCTAAGCCGGACTATGCCAGTTGCGTGGCGATATCAACCAAGGGCGCACAGAAGGAAATGATCGTTCCTTCATTCCTTGCTATAATCGTGCCTGTTCTTACTGGTCTGCTTCTTGGTGTTGCGGGCGTTATGGGTCTTCTCGCCGGTGGTCTTACAGCCGGTTTCGTTCTTGCCATTACTCTCAACAATGCCGGTGGTGCATGGGACAACGCTAAGAAGTACATCGAAAGAGGCCATTACGGCGGTAAAGGTTCTGAAGCTCACAAGGCCGGTGTTGTAGGTGATACAGTTGGCGATCCGTTCAAGGATACATCTGGCCCATCGCTCAACATCCTTATCAAACTTATGACAATGGTATCCGTTGTATTCAGCGGCGTTATTGTCAAATTCGGCCCTCAGATCGCCGAATGGCTCAATATGAAATAATATTGGCCTGTAATAAACAAAATGAAAGCCCGGCAGGATTTACTCCCGCCGGGCTTTTTTAATTTCAAGTATCAAGTTTATAAATCAGTCTAACGAAAGCCAGTTATCAGCCATCAATGCTACGTCAACAATATTAACTGTTCCATCAAAGTCCGCATCGCCTTCAAGTCGAGCAGTCTCTGTTGATGAGCTTAACCACTGTCCGCAAATTATAACAAGATCGTCTTCATCAACATTACCGTCATAATCTGAATCTCCTCTTGATGCCTGCCAATACAGCTTCGGATATTCGCCGGTATTCTGAAACCATACATCAAGCATTCCGGCAGTATCCTCATTGACATAATCCCAACCGGCACTAATGAATGTACTTTCGCTATTCATCTGGACAGTTGTTTGGCCTGTACCACCGGAGCTTGCTTCAAGCCCTGAAACATCAGTATCCCAGAAGCAATTTGTTATTGAGCCCTCATTATAACTGCAAAAACCGCCATCAGAATATGGATCAGTAATCAAACAGGCTGCATAGCAGTCTGAAATTGTGCCATTAAAGCTGTTTTCTCCGCATAATCCGCCAATAGAACATGAGCCTGTTGCATAGCAATTTGAGATAGTGCCACTGTTAATGCCACACAAACCACCTGTAGCGGCATAACCTGTAATTGTACCTGTAACATAACAACTTGTAATATTTCCTGCATTTACTGCACATAGTCCGCCAATTGCCCACTCTGAACCTGAGATATTACAGCTTTCGATTCCAAGATTTTTAACGCTGCCTCTATCGCCAATATATCCAAAGAGACCGGAGTAATAGTAGTAATCACTTTCTATCGTAAGAGAAATGATTTTAAAACCATTACCATCGAACGAGCCATTAAACTCTGTCCCACTAAATTCGCCATCACCATCACCATCCATAGCAATCACGGCAGATGTAAAAATTTCTCCTGTGAGATCAATATCGCAAGTCATCTTAAAATAGCTGCCGTAATCCCAGGTATTAGACCCAAGCTTAATTAGATCATATTTTGTTGTTATCAGGTATGGATCCGTCTGCGTACCGGAACCACCGCTATATGAACTCGAGTCAAGTGCTGGATATCCTTCAAATATACTTATACTCTCACTCATCAGCCAACAACCTTGCGGAGTAAATTCCCAACCGGCATCAGTGAATGTACTTTGAGTTTTCATTTCAACAGTAGTTTTACCTTCTCCACCTACACTTGCCTGCTGGCCGGAAGTTTGTGTATCCCAGAAACAATTTGTGATTTCACCTCCATAATTATCATAGCCGCACAAACCACCGGTATAGCCTGAACCGGAAACATTGCCCGCTGAGTAACAATTTGTAATTGTACCGCTATAGGAATTCTCTCCGCATAATCCGCCGGTATAATCAGCACCGGAAGTATCACCGATTGCGTAACAATTTGATATCGCAATAGAAGAGTTGCCTCCACAAAGCCCACCGGTATAGTTGCCGGTACTTACTACATCACCTGTGGCATAACAATTTACTATCTCACCTCCGTTATACCCTTGTCCATACAACCCGCCGGTATAGTTGCCATAACCGGTAACTGCACCGGTGGCATAACTATTTGTTATAGTACCATCAGAATTCAAACCGCATAATCCACCAAAAGAATTGTTACCATAACCTGTAACAGTACCGGTGGCATAACAATTTGCGATTGTACTTCCATTAAAACCACACAATCCACCCGCTTTATTGCCTGAACCGGAAACATTGCCCGTTGCGTAACTGTTTGTAATCAAAGCATCATTTTCGCCACATAACCCGCCGGTGTCTTCCATTCCATCTACCGACCCTGTGGCATAACAATTCGTAATTACGCTTCCATTCAAACCGCATAAACCGCCAGTACTGTAACTTGAACCATCAACTCTTCCAGTCGCATAGCATCCTGATATTGTACCCCAATTTCCACCGCATAGACATCCGGTAGAAAAGCTCCCCGAAACAGTGCCAGTTGCGTAGCAGTCAGCTATAGTACCTTCATTGAGGCCACACAATCCGCCCGTGTAGGAATCTCCGCCTGAAATATCGCAGTTTTCAATTCCAAGATTTTTGACAACACCGCCTTCACCAATATATCCGAACAGGCCGGTATCGTAATTCTGGTTTTCTATTGTCAAATATGTTATTTTGAAGCCGTTACCGTCAAATAAACCTGTAAAAGATGTGCAATCAAATGTCATATCAGTATCTGTATCAGGAGAAATAACTGCAGTTGTAAATGTTTCACCCGACAAGTCTATGTCTGAAGTCATCTTAAAGCATTTATCATAATCTCCGACATTCATACCAAGAGCAATCAAATCAGCTTTGCTCGATACGAGATATGGATCACTCTGCGTACCGGAACCGCCACTGTATGCCCAGATAGTGTTTATATAGCAACTCATCAGACAAATTGTAACTAAAACAGACTTAAACATAATCGAATTTCCTTAAAAATCATATACCTTCTAAAATTCTTAATACTGTTATATATTAAACTAAAATGCAATAAGACATAGTTTGCGTTTTGTTAGAACCATATTCGAGGTCCTTCTTGTCCTATGTATGTGGTACACAGATAAACTATAAAACCTTATGTAAATTTATTCACTGAGATGGAATATGCAAGATGTTTTCAATTTTTCTTTTGTTTATACCAAACGACTCATAGATTATCGTATTAAAATATAGCCTTTTCCCTTGTGTATCAGTCTTTATTGTAAATAATTTTTATTTTGTTCAAATTTTGTTATAAATACACTTGCTTGATAGTTTGTTTTATAGTAGTATTTTCACATCAAGAGTTCCGATTGGATTTAGTGGATGATGCGAACGGCAAAATACTGTTTGCCGCTCAATACTTTTGGCTTGAATTGAGGCATGGCGTTAAGCGGCGTCCAGTAATCTTGCGATAGCATCGATAGATCTGAAAATATTAATGTTATCCTATTTCGGAGGCAACAAAGTGACGAAGATTTCTAATATAAGAAATATCATTTTGCTGGGCCACGGCGGTTCAGGAAAAACGACTCTGGCAGAGGCCATGTTGCATAAAACTGGCCAAATCAACCGTTTCGGAACGGTTGAGGATGGTACGACTGTTTGTGATTATGACGATTTTGAGAAAGAAACCGGTCATTCCATACAATCAGCTATCGTACACACGACGTTCAAAGATCACAAGATCAACATCATTGACACCCCAGGTTTCCCCGGTTTTATCGGGAGTTCACTTCAATCTATACCTGCTGCAGGTGCCGCATTAATTGTAGTCAATGCAGTCAATGGTATTGAGGTCAACACAAGGAAGTTTGTTCAGGCGGCAGATAATGCCGGATTGGCAAAAATAATTGTCATCAACAAAATGGACAGCGAAAATGTCGATCTTGCAGAGCTTGTAGCGAACATCAGAGAAACATTTGGTACTCAGTGCCGTTGTGCCAATCTGCCCAATGGTCATGAAGTTATCGATTGTGTCGCAAATGATCAAGGCGAGTCTTTTATGAGTGCATCTGACGCTCATACGGAATTGATCGAAAGCATTATCGAGTGTGATGATGATATCATGGAAGCTTATCTTTCAGGTGAAGAGATAAGCAAGGCTAAGGTTGAAGAGGTTTTCGTTAAGGCTATGCTTAGCGGAACTATCACTCCTATCGTTTTTACTAATGCTAAAGAGGAAGTTGGTATAGAAGATTTGCTTGAGATCGTTATTGAAAGCACGCCTTCACCTGACAAAGCTCCTCCTAAAGTAATTACTGACGGAGAAAATGAGACAACACTTACAGCTGATCCTGACGGTCCTCTTGCAGGTCTTGTCTTCAAGATTGGTGTTGATCCTAAGTCTCATATGAAATTTGCTCATATCCGCATTTTCAGCGGTACGCTCAAGTCAGATACCGCAATGTATCGAAATAATGACAAGAAATCACTGCGTCCGGGTCATATTCTGGTGAGCCAGGGCGGTGAGACAAGCGAAGTCGAAGCCGGTTATGCGGGAGACATAGTATGTCTGGCGAAAATCGATGAGCTTCATTACGGCGATCTTATACATGATGGTAAAGTACATGGTGAGTTCTCATTGCCGGTTCTGCCGCAACCTATGTTCTCTCTTGCTCTTGAGCCAGCATCAAGAGGTGATGAAACGAAGATTGGCGGAGCGCTTGATCGAATCTGTGAAGCAGACCCATGTATCAAAGCCGGACATGACCCGCAAACTAAAGAACTTGTTATTCGTGGTCTTGGTGATCAGCATCTTAAGATTAATCTTGCGAAGATGGAGTCCATCTATAAGGTGAAGGTTAATACCAAGCAGCCTAAGATTCCGTATCGTGAAACGATAGTTGGAAAAGCTGAAGGTCATTACAGACATAAAAAGCAAAGTGGCGGTGCCGGTCAGTTTGGTGAGGTATATCTCAGGGTTGAGCCGGGTGAGCGTGATCAGGATCCTTCACTTATCACAAGCTGGGATATTTTTGGCGGTTCTATTCCGGGGCAGTTTGAGGCTCCTATCATCAAAGGTATTCAGGATGTTATGGCAACAGGCGTACTTGCAGGGTGTCCTATGCAGGATATCAAGGTGTCTATCTATGATGGTAAGCATCACCCTGTGGATTCAAAAGAAGTTGCATTCCGTGCGGCCGGTAAAGGAGCATTTATTGATGCGGTGAGCAAGGCTAAACCTTCTCTGCTCGAGCCGATAGTTTCAATGGAAATAACGGTTCCGAGCGAGTATATGGGCGATATAACCGGCGACTTGTCTTCACGTCGCGGACGTGTTCAGGGACAGGATATGCTTGCCGGTAACATGATGTGCATTAAGGCGCTTGTTCCGCTTTCTGAGGTTTCTAACTACAATAGTCAGCTCAAGAGCGTTACAGGTGGTCAGGGCAGTTACTCAATGGACATGAGTCATTATGAGCCTGTTCCGCCAAACGTGCAGCAGCAGATAATAGATAAATATAAAGCTGAAGCTGAAGAAGAATAATTTTCAGATCAATAATCAGAGCCGGCAGAAGATTTTAACTTTCTGCCGGCTTTTTTGTATTAAAATCTTATTACTGAACAAAATAAGTGAATATTAAGGAGTTTTTATGAGTGGAGACAATTTACCTCCTTTGATAGTAATTGGTTTAACAGGACCTATCGGGAGCGGCTGTACTACTTTAGCTAAATTTTTTGATGATCCAGATGATTCAAATAGGAAAAATGGAAATCAATTTCTGAGAAAATTAGTGTCTGATAATTATGTGAAAAAAATCAAATCAGATTATAAAGTTAATTGGGCAGAGCTTAACAATAAAGTCCAAAAAAAACTTGAAGAATACGCAAGAATCAAAGAACGTCTTAAAAAATTGGACGAAACTAGCATTCCGGAAAGACTGGAAGCTAAAAAGGAAAAAACTTTCAAAGAACTTGGTCGGATTTTAGAGCAAAGAGAATCTCTTAAATCGTTCAGCTTTTTAAAACCATATTACCCTAAAGACAAGTCTCACTATTTCAGAACACTTTCCATGTCAGATCTGATATTATTTAGGGTACTCAAAAGTATTGAAGAAGGTGAAAGTTCAAGCTCAAAAAAATTTGACCAAGAAGCTAAAAATGTTATTAAAAAGATAGTAGAAGATATTAAATCGTTAGATAATGTATCTGATATTAACTCTATTGCTGACTTCTACGATAAAATAAGAACTGGTGATAATATTGAACAACTCATCCGAGTTTTTAAGAAGATTCATGACAATTGTAAAAAATTAAAAGTTGAAATGAATAAAATTTCTGATTTCAGCTATACGGAACAAATGCAACTTTTTGGTAATAATATTCGTAAATGCGGCGACCCTTTTAAGTGTAACACAGATGCAAAAGCTACTGCCCGATCAATGCAGCTCGCCGAAGATATGGTGAATATAATTGATTTAATCTATAAGGCTAAAGAAGCCTCTTTCTTTATTATTGATTGCCTAAGGAATCCATATGAAGTATTTTATCTGAGGAAGAAAGTTTCAGACTTTTTTCTTATAAGTATTTTTGCGGAAAAAGAAACACGTTTACTGAGAGTTAAAAATGATCAAGAAAAAATAAAGGGAGAATTGAAAGATGAAAATTTTCGTAAAAATTTTAATAGCAACGACGAACTTGATAGTGGAAAACTAATCAAAGAAAGCATCGAAAGGGCATATAAACAAAACGTTACTAAAAGCGTACAGATTTCTGATTATGCTATAAATAACTTGCAGGACTGTTTAGATAAAGAATCTATACTGCATCTAAAGCTTTTAAGAATGATTTCGTTGATTTTAAGCCCAGGTTGCTGTAAACCAACAATGAATGAAGTTTACATGAATATGGCCTACGCAATGTCTGTAAAATCGAATTGTGTTTGCAGACAAGTTGGTGCTATTATAAAAGGCAAAGATGGTTACATTGTAGGAGCTGGCTGGAATGATGTTCCACGAGGTGAGATCTCGTGTGGCTTACGTACAATAGGGGACTTGCCTAAGAGTCCAATACATCGAAATATAACTATACAAGTAGGCGAAACATATTTGAAAGGTAGATACGAAAAAGACAAGAAAAACGATAACTATTCTTTAGACCAAGCATGTTTTTGTTTCAAAGATGAGATGGTGACGAAAGAAGTTTCAAAAAAGATAGTTAAGAGTCTTGAAAATTCAAAAAACGACAAATTAAAAGAACATGGTGCAGATATTAAAAATCTTGTTAAAAATGCAGGATTGCACCAATTAGAATATTGTATGGCTTTGCACGCTGAAGAAAATGCAATCGTACAAAGCGCCAGAATTGGTGGAATGGGTATAAAGGGAGCTACAATTTATTCAACAGCACAACCTTGTACGTTATGTGCAAAAAAAATCAAACAATCAGGTATTAAAAAAGCTATTTATACTGATCCATACCCCAAAAGCCTATCAGATATATTTATGAATGAAGTTGAATTGGAGCAATTTGAAGGTGTAAAGCCACGGTCATATATGAAATTGTTCATGGCAAATCATGACCAAAAAGAATGGCAAGATCTTGAGGTTAAAAATGAAGTACCTGGTTTTGATTTTCTTGAAGATAAATACTACTATAATTAAGTATAAGATATAGTTTTAACTATTTTGAATAATTGAAAGAAGCTCTGCGATGAAAAAGTCAACAGTTCTAAGCATATTTTTTTTGTTTTGCATTTTATTTTCAGGATGTAAACTAAATTCGAAATTGGTTGAAGATTCAGCATCAATTCAATTAGCCGGTGTAAAATCGAAAGACGGCGTTAACATTGCTTACTCAGTATACGGCCATGGAGACATTACTATTGTGTTTGTTCATGGATGGAGCTGTGACAGCAGATATTGGTTCAATCAGATTCCTTACTTTGCTCCAAAGTATCGCGTTGTCTGTCTCGACTATGCCGGGCATGGCAATTCAGGCTTCGGCAGGGAAAAATATACAATTGAATCTTTCGGATATGATGTTGCGGCTGTTTTATCGGAGCTTGACGCAGAGAACGCGATTCTGGTAGGTCATTCAATGGGCGGCAGTATTGTATTACAAGCCGCAAACATTGCTCCCGACAGGGTGATAGGTGTAATTGGCGTTGATACATTGCATGATATGGGTATGCTTTATACGGAAGAGGAGAAGATGCAAATTTACGAGCCTCTCGCTGCGGATTTTAGAAACAATACATATCAGTTTGTGAGTTCGATGTTTCCAGAAAGTACGAATCGCAAACTGGTTGATGTAATTGCCCGTGACATGTCGTCAGCTCCAGCCGAAGCTGCACTAAACGCATTACTGGAATATCTGAAAATATATGACAGGAATCTTGTTGAGAAGATTGATATACCTGTCAAATGTGTAAATTCAGATTTCTGGCCGTCAAACGCAGAGGGAAACAAAGAACTGAACTCCGAATTTGAGATGGCACTTATGAAAGGTTATGGGCATTTCATTATGTTGGAAGCACCTGATGAGTTCAACAGTCATTTGGATGATATGATTGAAAGTATACTGAACTCAAATGTTTCCAAATGATGAATACTATTATCACTAAGAGTCAGATAAAGTATTGATTATTGTAATATAGGAGTTCGGGATTATGCTTGAGTATCTCACTGCATGGGATTTTTTTGCAGTTGTTTTTGTTATTGCTTTCATGATCTACGGCTATTTCCAGAATTCAACAAAAGGACTTGTCTTATCTCTTATATTGGTTCCGGCAATGCTGGTTGTATGCTTTATATCACTGGTCAATCTTGATTCCAGTTTCACTGAAATGATACTTTTAATGATATCTCCGGCATGGATAATATTTGCATTAATTCCTGTCAAAAAAATGAAATGGGCATTTATTATTTCGCCATTAGTATCAATAACTACAGTATACACAGTAAACACTATTCAAATTGGCTACCTTGACCCCTTTTGGATAATTGGAATATTTTTTGGACTGTTCTATTCTTTTCTTGCCGACTCTTTATTAGGTTTATTAGTATATATAATCAGAATCTCAAAATAACTCTTAATACCAATAATATGCAAGCATTAATGGGTATACTAAAAAACTATGACGAGAAATTCAGTATACCCATTTTGATGAAAAAATAATCAATCTACTATTTTGTCATAAGTTTCAGAAGCTCAAGCTGTTTCTGCTCGTATACTTCCTTGCTGATGAGTCCTTTGTCGAAAAGGTCTTTCAGCTCTCTGAGTTTTTGTTCTATCTGTTCTTTTGTAAGCGGAGTGTCAGGGTTTGTGTCAGGTGAATTGTTCTCCTTTTTATCCAGGAGAGATTTTGCCTGTCTTGCGAGTTTTACAAGTTCCTGATTATTCAATGATTCAATCCGATTGACAACCGCATTCAAGTCGGCCTTTTTAACCCAGTAGCTTCCTCTTAGTATCTCGGCCATTTCGGCTGAGCTTACGGCAAGTTTGAACTCTTCGCTAATTTGATTAGCTGCATTAAATTTGTCTACTGACATTGACTGATTGGTCTCTTCAACTTTATCTGTCACAGGATCTTTATAGCGTACATAGACGGTGAAGGCATTAGTTTTTTCAGTGGCCTTTGCTTTGTCAGTATCCCATAGTTTCAGTTCGTAGAGAGCGGTAGTGCTGTGGCCGGCGTTTATTTCTCCACCGTCCTTGGTGTCGTCTCTGAAATCCTTGTCAGCAACATCGCGATTCTCATATCCGATAAGTCTATAGCTTCGTATTATGTCGGGGTTGAATTCGACCTGGAATTTTACATCACGGCCAATGACCTGCAAAGCGGTTGACAGGTTGCTGAAGAGCTTCTTAGCCTGATCGAAATTATCGATATAAGCATAATAGCCATTGCCTTTGTTGCCAAGCTGTTCAAGCAATACATCATTATAGTTGCCCATTCCGAAGCCCAGGCTGCTGAGGTATATACCTTTGTCAACCTGTGATTTGATTTCGTTCAATATCTGGTCGGGGCCGGTTCTTCCGACGTTTGCCACGCCGTCACTGCAAAGTATTACGCGGTTTATCCAGCCCTTGCGGAATGCTTTTTCGGCCATGTCGTAACCCATTCTGATGCCTTGTTCTGCGTTAGTGCTTCCTTCGGGGCGCAACTGGTCTATGGCGTTTATGATTTGTTCTCTGCCGTAGTTGATACTTGTATGTTCAAGGATTACGCGGCCTTTACTTCCATAGACAGCTATGCCGATCATGTCTTCACTTTTGAGTCTGTCAACGAGATACCTTAGAGACTGCTTGACAAGCCCAAGGCGATTCTCTCTGTTCATAGAACCGGAAACATCGATGACAAATGTAAGTACTGCAGGAGTGCGCTGCTGGTCGCTGATTTCCTTTGCTTTAACACCAATCTTGAGGATTGTGTTATCTCTGCCGGTGTTGGCAAAGTCCCACTTTGCTGTTTCTGTATAGATGGCAAAATTGTCTTCTGAAGGGCTTGGGTATCCGTAATCGAAATAGTTGACGAATTCCTCGACCCTTATTGCTTCCTCAGGCGGCAGAGCATTCTGCTCAAATAAGTATCGTTTGGCCATCAGGAAGCTTGCCGTATCGACATCAGATGCAAATGTTGAAAGATTGTCATCATCGGTATCAACAAACGGATTTACGCCGTAATTTTTGAAAAACATTGCATCAACCGGTTGACCATTGACAGGACTGCTTCCGTCAATTGGCGGCATTACCGGAGGGTAAACAGGCTGCAGTCCTTTAGCAAGACTATAGCTTTCGGCCATCTTAACTTTTGGAGACGCCGGTCTGCCAGCGATAATTTCAGACTTGACTCTCGCTTCTTCTTCTAAAGAAACTGCGACGGATGTTCCTCCAGTAAAATCCATATCTTCGGTTTGCTTAAGTTCCGTTGGTTTAGGAGCTTGCTGTGAGTATTGCTGTTTTGTCTGATTTTGGCGGATTACTGATGAAGATCGTGATTTGCCCAGTGTCGGCATGAAAATGTAGCAAATTCCTATCATTGCTGCCATTGATGTTATTGCTATAGCTGAAAACCTGAATAGTTTTGAGCGGCCTCTGTTTGTTTTATGCTGTGTATTGTCATTATTTTCGTTCATTGTATTATCCTTCTCTCCGTTCTGATCAAGAGCCTGCAGGGCCTGATTAATCAGACTATCTGCAAACTGTTTTTGATTCTCTTTGGAAGGAGCCTCGAAGTCAGTCGAGCTTTTGATCAAGCGGGAAATATTATCGTTTAGTTGTTTGTTTTCTTTTTTCATGATTTTTCCTCCGCTAATAGAGGACATACTTTTTTGAGTTTTTCTGCAAAGAGCTTCCTTGCTCTATAAAGCAGACTGTGCACAGCCTTTTGTGATTTGCCGAGCTCGGTCGCAATGACTTTTGCCGGCAAGTCTTCGAGGTACATTGCTTCAAGCACTCGGCGGTAAGGTTCACCGAGCTGCTCAAGCGTTTCTCGAACTGCAAGAGCAGTTTCTGAGCGTTCCAATATATCAGGAGGTATCGGCTGGGTGTCCATCTGGTCTACACATTTAGCAAGCTTCTCCATTGCCTGCCTTCGTGTTGCATTAGCCCTGAAAGCTTCGAGCATTACATTGCGTCCAATGCCGCATATCCATTGCACCGGTGCCGCTTTAGCCGGATCATAGTTGTTACGTTTCTGCACGGCTTTCATTACTGTCTGCTGGCAAAAATCCTGAGATTCATCGATGTTGAATCCGGCTTTGCGAAACATTCCTAATAGCTTAGGAATTGCTTCTTCAAGCTCCTGCTGCCATTGACTATTGTCTCCAGCGGCAAATGAAGAGCGTTTTTTGAAATCTCCTGAATCTGATTCGCTCATAACTGGCCTTAATTAAGTTTTAATACTTCTTGCACCTTACTATCAAGTGGTATCTACAATATAGTTTGCGCGAAAAGTCGGAATTACTCAAACTTTTTTTATTTTTATGGTATTTCTCTGATTTTTCTGCTTATTTTCGAATGTTTCAGTTCTTTGGTTTGAAGTTGAGAAGGTTTTCCGGTTAGCAATAAGTTAATACGATTCAGTATTAACTTGAAAATTTTTGAATAGAGTTTATTATAATCAAAGCGAACGCTATGTATTGAGAATAATTTATGAAGTCAAATGTTAAAATGGTTGATATTGCCCGTGAATTGGGCATTTCTTTGTCTACAGTGAGCAGGGCATTATCCGATAGTCCGCTTATAAATGTTGAGACCAAGAAAAAAGTCAAGGAGCTTTCATGCCAGCTTGGTTTTCGTGCAGATTTGACGGCACGTTCGATCATTACAAAAAAAAGCAATATCATTGGTTGTTTGGTTTATTCATTATCTTACAATAACCCTCTTGCATCAATTTTAGAAATGGTTCAAGAGCATATTAAGACTCAAAATCATGAACTCTTTATTGTTAGCGGGTCCAATGATCTAAAGCTTCAAAGTTATCTTGTTGACAAGATGCTTTCGCGACGTGTTGACGGTATGATACTTGTGCCTCCATTTATTTTGCCCAATGCACGTTATGAGCCTTTGGATATGGTTATGCAGGCCGGTGTGCCTTGTACTGTTTTTGGTTATTATGCCAACTGTCCAACAAATCAGGTTTGTGTCGATCTCTTTTCAACAGGTTATTCAATAGGGTCACATTTAACAGGCTTAGGACATAAGAAAATTGCAACGGTTTATCTAATTGATAATGATCCTCGAATTTCTGGAATGAAAAAAGCGTTATCTGAGCATGATATAGAGTTGGATGATAATTTTTATATTAAACGTAAGCTTCTTAAAAGCAGAGATTTATGGGCGGAATCTGATTGCAGCGACTTGTGCCGTAAGATACTCAAAAGCGGAGCTACTGCAATTTTTGTTGACAGCGATTCTGTTGCTGTTGATATTGTTACTAACTTAAAAAAAATAGGAATTAAAATTCCGGAGCAAATTGCGGTTGCAACAGCAGGTGATTCATTGCCTCTTGATATACTTAATCCTGCCCTAACTTCGTATCAGTGGCCATATGAAGTGTTGGCTGAAAAACTTTCCGATGTTATTATGGATGCGGTACAAACTCCTTCCGCTCCAACTAAGCATATATTCTTACCCGGTACACTTGCTGTTCGGCAGTCCACTGATTTGCGTTTATCCAAGTAATATTAGTTGTATTATTATTGATTTATTAAATTAATTGCAAGCGAGTGCAGAAAGTGCTTGACAATTTAATTAGCTTTTTATATAGTATCATAAAAGGTCTTTTTTTTTTGACCCGGTTTTGCAAGCGAGTGC
The DNA here is from genome assembly GCA_044440125.1 of Sedimentisphaeraceae bacterium JB056. GTDB lineage: Bacteria > Planctomycetota > Phycisphaerae > Sedimentisphaerales > Sedimentisphaeraceae > JBITAJ01. The sequence continues at coordinate 67,952 of JBITAJ010000015.1, forward strand.
AAAAGTATATTGAGTATGTTTTTAATTGGAGCTTTACAATGGAACTATCATCTCACAGGTTAGCGGTGAAACATTTACGGCAGGCCTTCACTTTAATCGAACTTCTTGTTGTTATATCAATAATTGCGGTTTTAATGTCAATTTTAATGCCGGCATTGAGGAAAGTAAGAGAACAGGGCAAGGCCATAGTCTGTGCGTCACAGCAAAAAGATATCGGGGTTGCTCTTAATCTTTACGCCCAGGATTGGAAGGGGCAGCTTCCTACCGGAAACTGGAGTGGAACTGCCGGTTCGAAATATACGAGGCTTCCATATAAATTGAGACCTTATTATTTTGACAATCATAATGTTCCCAATGATGAAGTTTGGGATTACGAGCTTTTCCGCTGTACCACTCAGCCTATAGAGCTTGAAGCTAAAGGTACTTATGGATATAACACATATTTTTTCAGGGGATTTGAACCAGATTTTGCCGCAAGTACAGGTAAAGAGAGGCGGCTGTCTGAAATTAAAAATGCTACATCGCTGCCACTATTGGGATGCTTGAACGGAACTGTCGACCCTGCTTTTGGCGGTGATGGCGGTGGTCAGGAGATGATGTATCAGGGACCACATCCGGCGGCATTGAAATATGGATATGTTGGAGGCGAGATAAAGCCTGCGAATAGAGATATGATTAATAATTTCGGTCCTGCACCTAATCATGGCAAGAACTGTAATATGCTGATGGCTGATTTCCATGTTGAGGCTGTGAATGTGTGCGTTGATGGAGAATTCCCATGGACTGACCATATAGGCACAGCATTTCATCCTTCTCGGAATCCAGGAAAGACAGAAAAAGCAGGGTACTATAACAAGTAATGAGATTGATCTATCAGGTTAATCTTTATGTGATAATTTTTTCAAGGAGATTTTTATGAAAAAGATTTGTACGAAAGTTTTTGTGGGCATCGTTGTATTGTCATCGGTACTGATGGCGGATTTTTCTTCCCCAGGTATAGTGAATTATGATACTCTTGAGCTGTGGCAGATGGAGAGTATTGTCAGAAATTCAGCATCATCACGGCTGGAAGGTTCAACCGTGGATAACACTCTTTGGTTTATGTTGATGGATGGAAGCGGTAATTCCTCGACAATCGGCGAGTTGGTTAGCGGCCCATCGGCTGACTTTGGTAACGCCGTATCATTTGCGGCAAATGCCCCGCTTGATGATACGCAGGTGCCGAATGTTTATGCAGGCACAAGAACCAGCGATTCATGGAAAGACTATGAATACGTAAAGGTCGAAATGTGGGTGAAATTCAATGAAACGGGACGACTTGAGTTTATATCCATGACGGATTCATGGCGTTTATATATGGGAGGTAATAAGTTGACATTCATCTGTTATTTTTCAGATGGTACAAATAGTCTACTTCAAGTTGATATGGGTTCGTATGATTATACTTCACAGTGGCATTACATTACTGCCGGCCTTGATGTGGATGGTTCGCAGCAGCTAACTATAACGAGCTTTGACGAGAGCTTTGATCAAAGCACCTCTGCAGTTAACGCCGGCAAAACACTTACATCGACCAATGGGTATATATACCTCGCAGCCGACAGGACGTTGAGAAGGTCTTTCAATGGAGCTATTGATAACGTAAGAATATCCCGCCCTGATGCTGAAGAACCTGATTTTCTTTCTCCTTTAGTTGATAACGGTGCTACACAAGCTTTATTTCATCTTGATGAAATAGCTGAAGGTATTACACCGGATGATAACTCTGCTCAGATGAGAACGGCAAAGGATATGTCGGTAATCGGCACACCTGAAATAGTAGAAGATGGTGACTATCCCAATGATAACCCTGATTTTGCCGGTTGCGTGAGCCTTGATGGCATGACTGATTATTTTTCAGGAACTACTTCGTATGGAATGGATACATCCAATTTTAAGGTTGAATCATGGGTTAAGTTAAATCCTGGCTGGACTGATATTACTAATAAATTATGCTGGATTGCTAACTATGATACCGTCTTCAGGTTATATTTACAGAATGCATCTACTGGTCCTATCATGGTCTTTGTAGTGTGGGATTCAGCAGGCACTGCGGTAATCTTAAGTACTCCTTGCGGAGCATTGACTGACTGGACTCATCTGGCCGGCGAGTTTAATAACGGTGTGATTTCTCTCTATATTAACGGGATAAAAACAGCTACAATAAATGCGGCTCAAACTTCCGCTCAGGCTCCTTCTACTAATCCATTGAGAATTGGCTGTAATAGTCCAAGTGCTCTTTCGAGAGTATTCTGGGGCGAGATGGATGATTTTCGTTTTGGCAAGGCCGTTGCCGAGTGTGGAGATATGGGCTATATTGATGCTGATATCAACCGCGACTGCATTGTTGATATCGAAGATCTTAGTTTAATGGTTACAGATTGGCTCAAGTGTACGCTTGAAAGCGATCCAAGCTGTATAGTATTGAACTAAAAGTAAATAATTCTAAATTTGGAGATAAAAATGAATAAAACGATATATATCATTCTTATTACGCTTACGGCGACATTAGGATTTGCCAGAGTTAATTATAATATTCCTTATGTAGAGGTATTGCCTACTTATGACGGTGTTTTGCAGGCGGGTGAATGGGACGATGCTTTATCTATAGCTATAAGTTATGAGGATCTTGTTACTAACGGTAGCGGTGCGGATGTTCTTGGTTCTACTCCGGCGAGCAGTGATATCAGCGGTACTTATTATTTCAAATGGGATGAAGATTTCCTATATATGGCATTTGACGTTACAGATGATATACAGGTATGGCGCAACAGTTATCCTGGTTCTTATAACGGACAGGATGATGTTCAAGTGTGTTTCAATCCTTTTGATGACCCTGCTGCCGTATTTATGACTGATGCCTGGATATTTGATTTTGCCGCAGAAACAAGCGATTTATATGGACCGGATGTATATAGGCATACAGGTGATATATTTGTCGATCCTAATATGATAGCTTCGACACTTGAAACGGATGGTTATGTTATTGAGGTTGCTCTTTCATGGAAGGATATAAGCTCTGAAATAACGGCAAAAGCCGGCGATTATCATGGCTTTGGTCTGATGATAGTAGATGTTGATTCAAGCACGGCAGAAAGCCTTCTATGTGATTTCGGAGAAGGTGTAAATGTAATAAGCAACCCAGCTCAATGGAATATACTGCATTTGGTTGACAGTAAAGGATGCGGCAGTGTTGGCAGGCTTTCAGCGGATATCAATGCCGATTGCTATGTTGATCTTTCTGATTTTGTGATGATGACTTCCGACTGGATGGAGTCTTCTTTTTAGAGGTGGTCTGATTAAACATTAAGCGTTCTCTGTCTGATGCATTACACGTCAGGCAGAGAACATTACCGTAAGAAAGGGATAATTATGAAGATATCAATAAGTATAGTTTCTCTTGTTTTCTTATTTGCTATTTGTCCGATGACGTTTGGTACAGTTTATGAGATTTACCATAATAATATAGCCGATCATTCTGATATCAATACTGTTGGTAGTATTGCCTGGTATATGAACGAGTATGGCGGATACAATACTTACAAACTTATGTCATCGGCAACATACTATTGTGACAATACTCTTTATGTTTCAGGCAGCTCTACACTCAGAGGATTGAGTGATAAGTCTTCAGTCATAGCATGCAGTGCAAACTGGACATCGGATGCATCTGATTATCTTATACGTTTAAATTGGGCTTCACAAGTTAAAGAATTAACGATAGATGGTATGTGGCGGCCACGGTATGTGATATACAGCAGCAGTGATGAGATTGTTGCCGATAACTGTATAATAGCCAAAAGCAAGAAAGCAGACGGTTGCCATCTTATACTGTTTGTTGGAGCGTCAGATATTCAGGTAACCAACTGTATGCTCAGACGTGCAGCTTGTGACAGTGGTGAGTATAATTTTGAGCGAAAGGCAGACATCTTGCATGTCAACGGATGCAGTCAGATAGTAATTGGAAATAATGACATGGCCTATGCCGCTGCCGGTGGAATCAGTATGCTGTATTGCACTGTTGTGAGGTGTACTGATAATCTTATTCATAATACAGGTCAATCTCGTACAAGTGGTTATCTTGGTGATTCAATTACTGGTTATCATAACGGATTGGGGACAACCGATCTGAACTGGGAGATATTACGAAATGACATCTGGAACAGTTACAATCACGGTATACATGTTAGCGGCTATGGAATAGAGATTGAAGATAATGCAATCTGGAGTACTACATTAGGTGCACATATTTATATTGGAGATTGGAAGACCTCGCCTGACTGCAGTGCAGATTGTACCGTAAAGAACAACTACTTTGATAATTGTCCCGCTACTAATACTTCAATGTGGATAAAACAGTATGACAGTCAGACTGTGACTTGTTCGGGTAATACGGGTTGTACAACTATTGTCTGGGGCCCAACCTGCAATTGAAAAAATAATAGCGGGGGATGTTTATATCTTCCGCATCCTCAAAAATCTAAAATGACATATTAATATAAAATGCGAAATATTTTTATAAGTTTATTGATAGTTTTTTCTTTCTGCCCGTTATCTAAGGGTGGCGGTCCATTATTTTTTACTGGAAGTGATAAAGCACGGATATTAAACAATATGGCAGTTGATGATCGCATGCGCACAGTATCACAGTCAATCATATCAGATGCGCAAAATATAGATATTTCAACTTTACCGGTGGATGATTTTAACTGGTGGAATTCTCCGGATGCTTACGCTTCAGATGAATATATGGCAGTGAGGTTCATGTTGATGGAATATAGTAATGCGGCAAGAAACTCTGCATATGGGTGGATGCTGAGTGATGATTCCAGTCTGGCTGAGAAGTCAAAGGCTATCTTGTTGTTGTTGAGTGAGTTTCGTTTTGAGTATTATGATGTGAATTCGGGAATTGATTACTCTTCTGCAACATTGCCGGCTTTGCAGGCATATGAGCTTGTCTATGATTTTTTCGATCAGTCAGAACACAGCAAGATGGCTTTGTTTTTTGATAATGCATTGCTGTCTATCAAAAAATGCAATGATTATTGGATGCAATATCATCCTGCCGGAAGCACAATGTCCAACCATGAAGGGTGGCATAATGTATTCTTTGCTATGTATGGATTTTTCTATGACGATCAGGAAATGATTTATAGAGCAATTGAGGGAGTGGGGGGCTTCAAGGCAATGCTCAGGGATGGTTTTCAGGATGATGGTGTATGGCTTGAAGGTTCGCTGGGATACCATATGGTTCAGTTGACAACCATGACCTATATCGCTGATATGAGTTATAACTGTGGATATATCGATAATTTATATGTATACAGTGAACAGGGACGAAGTTTTGTCGACACTTATGCAAATACTATAAGCCTGTTATTTCCAGATGGAATGATACCGTCTATTGGTGATAACTATGGTAACCTGCGTTATCTTAAGACTTATCCTGAGATCGAACTGATTCATACCAGAACAGGTGACCAGCGTTTCGCATATCTTATAAACCAGAACAGTGTACGAAACAGCAAGGCATTGCTTTGGGGTTTGCCTGTAATACCTCAGGATGTATCGGCTGTGGGAATTGGGTCGAAATTATGGCCGGAACATGGATTTGCTGCATTACGTTTGAAAACAGATTCTGATTATTGGAATGGCGAATACGATACTGTATTTACTACATTTTCAAATAATGTTGCACACAGCCATGCCGATGGACTTTCGCTAATGTTATACGGAAAAGGTCACCTTTGGCTGCGAGACAGTGAGTGCAAGAATGCCGGAACCAATACGTTTGGGTCGGATGTTAACCAGAATCTTAATTGGACGACAATATCACACAATACGATTCTTATTGATGAGTCGAATCAGGTGAGAAATCCGGAGCCTTTGGATCTTCTTGAATTCAGCGATTTTTCCGGAACTAAAAAGATTCGTATTGCCGATTTGAATGGGCATTTATATAGTGGTGTAAGGCAGTGCAGGACAGTATTTTTGAATGATGATTATGTTCTTGATGTATTTGAAATAAACTCAGATGGGCAGCATAAAATCTCGTGGATTACGCATATAGACGGTGAGTCGAACTCAATGTCATACAATATTTGGCAGGAGAATCAGTGGCCTGAAGAAATGCCTTGGTCGTTTCTTAATGGTAAGTCAGTTTCAATGATGCCGAGTGTTTCATTTTGGGAAAGCTTTGTCAATAGTGATAAGTATATGAGGATGGATGTAAAAGTTAACCAATCGGCAACATGCGTAAAAACGCAATATCCTGTTACTGAAATAGAACCGGTTGCTTATATACCGATGAGGCTTTTTGAGGTCAATGGAAGTTATGCTGTCTATGCGGTTGTTTACAGGACAGATAATTCTCCAATTACTTCTGACGCTAATATAACTATAAACGACTCTGATGTTGAAAATGTTATAATTACGGTCGAGATAAACGGCATTGAATCTTCGTTTGATTTGTCACAGCCGCTTGTTGAATGCGGCAGTGCCGGAGTTTTGGATACAGATTTGAATAAGGACTGTTATGTTGATATTCAAGATTTTATGATTCTGGCGGCTTCGTGGATGAAATCAACTATTTAATCTTAAAGTAACTATATATTATGAAAAAAACTAAAATTATAATTTTGCTTAGTTCTCTATTTTTAGCTTCTCTGGCAGTTGCTGATGAAAGACCAAATTTGTTTTTTACAGACAGTGATATTGCCAGAATCAATTCTAATATCAAGAATGATGAATTTTTTAGGGAGCTTGCTTCGAACTTAATAAACAAAGCGGAGAGTGTTGATATTGCCAAGCTTCCATATAAAGATTTTGAGTTGTGGAATAAACCTGATATTCCTGACAGGAACGGGCCTAACTTGAGATTTATGCTGATGAAATTCAGTAATTCGGCGAGAGTTCTGGCTTACGCATGGATGCTTGATGGTGATAAGGAATTTGCGTTGAAATCAAAAAAGATACTTTTGTATCTGAGCGATTTTAAGTTTAATTACGATGATGTTAATTCAGGTATTGACTATGCTTCTGCAACACTGCCGGCAATGCAGGCATATAGTCAGGTTTATGAGTATTTTGATGATCAAGAGCAGGAGAAGATGAAAAGTTTCTTTTATACTGCCGTAAATGCAGTAAAGAAATGCAATGATTATTGGGCTTTGAATAATCCTGCGGGTGTTATGTACTCAAATCATGAAGGATGGCATAATGTATGTTTTGCGATGGTTGGTTTTTTCTACAATGATCAAAGTTTGATCGACAGAGCAATAGACGGCAAGAGAGGTTTTAATAAAATGCTTCAATATGGCTTCCAGGATGATGGAGTTTGGCTTGAGGCATCGTTGCCGTATCATTTTGTACAGCTTTCGACTATGATTATGGTTGCTGATATGAGTTATAACTGTGGTTATAAGACCAATCTGTATGAAAATAAAATTGATGGACGGAGTCTTTCACAATTGTATTTGAATATAATTGATCTTTCTTTTCCGAATACCATGATTCCGCCGGTTGGTGATGGTTACGGGAAAGCCCGTTTCCTAAAGAATTATGGAGTGTATGAGCAGCTATATACAAAAACAGGTGAACCCGGATTTGTATTTTTGATAAACCAGAACGATAAACGAAATAACGATTCATTGCTGTATGGCATGGGTGAGATTCCGCAAAAAACTGCTGCTCCAGAGGTTTATTCCAGACTGTGGATGCAGCATGGTTATGCTATGTTGAGAATGCAGGAGGGAAAAGATTATTGGAAAGGTGAGGGCAACACACTGTTTGCTTCATTCTCGCATAACAGCTGTCATGCACATGCCGACGGGTTGTCTATAATGCTGTTTGGAGAGGAACGCTTATGGCTGCGGGATGCGGAGTGTAAGAATTCCGGAGCCAATACGTTTGGGTCGGATGTTAACCAGCATCTCAACTGGACTACTCCATCGCACAATACTGTTATTATTGATAATTGTAATCAGATACGGCATCCTGAGCCTCTTGGATTGTTTGAATTTACCGTTTTGCCTGATCTTAAAAGAGTGTGTATTGGAGATTTGAACGGCCATTTGTATGAAGGCGTTAAGCAGTTGCGAACGTGTATTGTAACTGATGAGTATGTTTTGGATGTTTTTGAGGTGGAATCAGATGAGGCTCATGATGTTGCATGGGTAACGCATGTTGATGCTCGATCAGATGATATATTTTCAAGTCAATGGCGAGATGAGCAATGGACTCAGCAACAGCAGCCGGATGATGTAGTTAAAACATTCTCAAATAATACAGCGATTGCAAGTTGGTCTTTTTTAGGTGATAGGCAGATTTCTCAAACAGGGCACCAGTTTTGGGAAACATTTGTAAATGGAGATAAGAACTTCCGTATTGATGTCGTATGCAGTGAGCCGGCGAAATATGTGAAAACTCTTTTTCCGCTTGATGAATCAGCACCTCAAAAACAAATGCCTATGAGGTTGATAGAATCCAATGCTGACAATATTGTTTATGCGGCTCTGTATAGAATAAGTGATGAGAATATAGATGAACGGGTGGATATTGTGGTTTCAGAGGAAAGTAATACTCATGACTGGGATGTCGTGCTGAAATTCAGTGATCAAAGCATCAGTCATCGTGTGGCAGCAATAGAGAACAAAAAAGCAAACTAACACTGAAGGTAACACAATGGATAAGATATCGATGATAAAAGAAATGCAAAAAAGTTCAGATTCAAAAAAACTCAGAGGTTTATTTGTCCTTGAAAAGTCTTTTTTCGAGGAAACCTACAGCTCTGAGGATGTAGATATAATTAAATCTCTTGTCGATATATACGCTCCTCTGCAAACACGGGATATAATTGCGGATAATCCCGATATCCTTCGTGAAGCAGATGTGATATTTTCGGGCTGGGGAATTTTGTCTGATAAGGACATGCCGATAGAGTATTTGGATAATCTTAAAGTTCTGTTCTATGGGGCAGGTTCTGTCAAGCATTTTGTAAATGAAAAGTACTGGGAAAAAGGCGTTCGTGTGAGCAGTGCAGCTCAGGCCAATGCCGTACCAGTTGCTGAATATACGCTGGCTCAAATTTTAATGGCAGCAAAGAGATGCTGGTATTATGCTGCGAAAGTTAAATATAATCGTACTTTTGCACCTTCAATTTGTGAAGTACCCGGCGCTTTTAATTCAACTGTTGGGCTTGTGTCTTTGGGAGCAACGGCAAGAATGCTCTATCGCTATTTAACTGCTTTCGATTTTAATTTGATAGCCTATGATCCTTATATATCATCTGAAGATTTAAGAAATATTGATGTCAAAATGACTGACTTGAATGATATATTTGAGAAGTCGGATATTGTTTCGCTGCATTCACCGCTTACTAATGAAACTGCCGGTTTGATAACAGGCGATCATTTTATGAGAATGAAGTATGGTGCAACTTTGATAAACACGGCTCGAGGAGGGCTGATCAGAGAGGATGAGATGGTTGATGTCTTGAAACGGCGACCGGATATGACAGTTGTGCTTGATGTGACAGTTCCTGAACCTCCTACGCGTGAATCTTTGTTGTATGATCTGCCTAATGTAATTATTACGCCTCATATTGCTGGTGCTATGGCGGGTGAAAGGAGAAGACTTGGGCGTTTTGTGGTTGATGAGTTACGGCGTTATCTTAGCGGCAGGCCGCTTAAAGGTGAGATAAAGCATGAACTTTTGTCAATACAGGCGTGATAGAATCAGGTTCATGACTAATCTATTTTTATGTTAAAGTGACTCTTAATGCATATTTGCTGATTTTGAATATGGTGTCTTTTTGATATTACATCTGGTTTGGTAAATATTTATATGCATAAATACTTGAAAAAAACTAATTACAGATTATGATGATATGATTAGGGTGCGTTGTGTTTTGGAAAAGTTATGAAATCAAATATAAAAATGATAGATATTGCTCGGCAATTGGGGTTGTCGCGTTCTACTGTAAGCAGGGCATTAGCAGACAGTCCGCTTATAAATACCGAAACGCGAAAACGGGTTAAAGAACTTTCAGAGCAACTTGGTTTTCGTGCAGATCTCAACGCACGTTCAATGATCACGCAAAAAAGCAATATCATAGGTTGTCTTGTATACTCATTAGCTTACAATGCTCCTCTTGCATCTATATTAGAAGTTGTACAGGAGCGTTTGAAATCGCTCAATTATGAGCTTTATATTGTTAGTGGTGCCAATGATCCTGAGCTTCAAAGTTATCTTGTAGACAGGATGCTTTCAAGGCGTGTTGACGGGGTTATTTTGGTGCCTCCTCCAGTGAATCCTATAACCAGATATGAGCCATTGAATATGGTGATTCAAGCCGGTGTCCCCTGTACTGTTTTTGGTTACTATTTTGACTGTCCTCTAAATCAAGTTTGTGTGGATTTGTTTTTAACCGGATATACTATAGGGCGTCACTTGATAGATATTGGGCATAAAAATATTGCTACGGTTTATCTTGATGCCGATGATCCTCGTATCGCAGGTATGAAAAAGGCTCTTTCAGAGAGTGGAATGTCTTTGCCGGAAAAATACTTTATTCAGCGCAAGCCACATAAATATGGAGAGCCGGGATTTAAGTCTAACTGTGATCGGTTATGCAAGAAGATTATAGAAAGCGGTGCATCTGCTGTTTTTGTTGACAGTGATTACGTGTCTGTCTATGCCGTTAACAGTCTAAAGAAGCTTGGTGTGTCAGTTCCCAGTCAAATCGCAGTTGCTACCGCTGGAAATTCATTGCCGCTTAATTCTTTAACACCTTCAATAACTTCTTATGAATGGCCGTATGACCTTCTGGCTGATACACTTGCTGATGTGATTGTTGAAGCAGTTGAGAAACCTTCTGCTCCGGTTAAGCACATCAATTTGCCGGGTTCTCTGGTTATTCGTGAATCTACATGTTCTTAAGGAAAAGTTATGGGTGTTATATAGCCGTATCAAAGAGGGGCAAAAGGAATACGAAGCTACTACAATCAGTATATTTATAAATAACTTGACTTTGCTATTATGTATAATATATACTTTAAGCAGTTGGTGCACGTTTTCAGGATTGTTTTTGGATGTTTTATTTAAGTTAAGAGTGTGCGAATGTTTAAATATATATTGAGTTTGTGTGTTGTGTTGTTTGTTTCGTACTGTTGTTATGGTGTCACTTCTACATTTGATGACCAGGGGAATACTACCTATACCAATGGTGCATCTATTGATGAGATAATCGGAGCAGATGTGTGGCATACGGCCGGGTATTACGGTTCCACTGTTAATGTGGCTAATGTTGAGGCCGGTCTTGCTGCTGATACTTTTACGCCCATATCATCGGCTCTTGCGAGTACTGATCAATATTATTACACACCGGCGACAGGTCTGACTACTACTGCGGATTTCTATGATCTTCATGCTACCCAGACATCGACAGCCATGGCGGGAAGAAGCGTAAATCCGGCGTATAATGGAATTGCCAGTCAGGCAACCCTATACAGCGGGGCGGTAGCTACTGCTTTTGGTGAAAGCGGGAGCTTCAGTGTAAGCGATCAGAGCGTATACAATGGGTATTCCCAATATTATGGAGACAGTAAAAACATAAGTGTTATCAATAGCTCTTGGGGAGGGTCGACATACAGAACAACCTCAGGCTTGATAATAGATGCCCTGGCCTACAACAACACAACAACACTTCAGGTCTTCTCAGCGGGCAATTCGGGACCGGCGGAGAATACGGTCAGTGCCCCGGGTGTTAATTCACTTGTTGTCGGAGCTTCTGCTAACGGCAATGAAACGGCGAATTCATCGACTTTCATACCGCCTACGGAATTCAATACCTACGATAAGCTGGCGAGCTTTTCATCGATAGGGCCATCAAACTGGACTTTCTTCCGTGTAGAAGAAGATGGCACACAGAACCTCTATGGGCAACTGGCAGCGAGAGCTTCGGTTGATCTTATAGCTCCGGGTTCATATATTGCCACTACCGGTGATATGACAGGCAGCAGTTCAAGCAGTGTATTTGGTACAAGCTATTCGGCTCCGATAACAGCCGGTGCCGCTGCTCTTATGGTTGATTATGCCAATCAGAACTTCACCGGTAATACTCACAGCGAGGCTATAGATGCGAGGGTACTCAAAGCGACTATGATGAACAGTTGCGACAAAAATGAGGGTTGGGATAATATGCAGTCTGTTGTCTCCATAGATGGCAGAGATGTTATTGGTACCGGTTATGCGTTGGATTTCAAAACCGGGGCAGGTGTTCTGAATATGGAAAATGCTTACAGTCAATACACACAAGGACAGACCGGAATTGAGGGTACATCTGATGGAAGCGGGTTTTATGTTCAGGCCGAACTTAGCGGCTGGGATCTTGGGAAAGTGTCTTTGGATGGATCTAATGCGGGCTATTATAATGATATGAACAATATGTATGTGTTTGAAGATTTGACTGCAAGTTACCATCTTACTGCTACGCTAAGCTGGTTCAGAGCTACAGAACAGTACATGGATGATGTAGAGGCTGCGTTTGTAGGCAATGATCTGTATGAAGCAGATCTTGACATGGGGATCTATTACTATGATGATTTAGTTAGTGATTGGGTTTTAATGGCTGTTTCGGCCAGCTCTTTCAGCTTGACAGAGCATCTTGATTTCACATTTGATGCAGAGGGTGATTATGCTATCGGCGTGTTGTATGAAGGAAATGCATTTGATAATACACTGGCAGATATTTTCAGCGAGGATTACGCACTTGCATGGAATCTTGAAGAAGTACCGGAGCCGATTACTTTAGCTCTTATTGGTCTTGGCTCTATTATGCTGAGAAGAAAAAAGTGCTGATACTATAAGTTTGTAAAAAAAAACACCACGTTGGATGACCCAACGTGGTGTTTTTTAAGTTTCAGATATAATCCTTACAATATGACTTTTTTAGAGCCTTCTGTAAGCTTTCCTATAATTGTCGGATTTTCGCCGCTCTTTTTCAGGCTTTCCATTGCCGCATCGGAATAAGCCGGATCTATCGCTATCACATAACCTATTCCCATGTTGAAAACGCGGTACATTTCCTTTTCTTCGACAGGGCCGAGCTTTTGCATATAAGAGAATATTTCAGGTATTTTCCAGCTGTTTTTGTCTATTACGGCATCGCAGTTGTCAGGAAGTACTCTTGGAATATTGCCTACAAGCCCGCCGCCAGTGATGTGTGCCATGGCATGGACAGGGAGCTCTTCCATGTCTGCAAAGCTTTCAAGCATATCTACAATCGCTTTGACGTATATACGTGTAGGCTCAAGAAGCACTTCGCCGAGCATCTTTCCGCCAAGCTCGTCTATTTTGTCAGTAAGTTTAAGGCCTGCTTTGTTGAAACAGACGTTTCTTACTAACGAGTAGCCATTGGAATGTACGCCGCTTGAAGCGAGTCCTATCAGTACATCTCCGGGTTTTGCCTTGCTGCCTTTGATTATTCTATCTTTTTCAACCACGCCAACCGCAAAGCCAGCCATGTCAAAGTCGTTTTTGGCATATATGCCCGGCATCTCTGCTGTTTCACCGCCGATAAGAGAGCAGTTGGCCAATTTGCAAGCTCTTGCTATGCTGTCAACCAGTACGGCAACTTTTTCAGGTTTGAGTTCGTCAATAGCGAGATAATCAAGGAAAAACAGCGGCTCGGCTCCAAGCACAATCATGTCGTTGACGCTCATTGCGACAAGGTCCTGACCTACGGTGTCGAATTTCTCCATATCCCTCGCCAGCATTACTTTTGTACCTACGCCGTCAGTACAGGCCACCATTACGGGATTCTTGTAGTTCTTTTTGAATTCAGCACTGTCTTCCATGCTGAAAAGGCCGGCAAATCCGCCGTGCAGATTTATAACACGCGGACTGAAGGTTGCTTTTACGCTGTCTTTAATTTTATCGACCATTTGGTCGTTGGCATCAATATTTACGCCGGATTGCTCATAACTTACATAATCAGCCATTTTCTATCTCCAGATCCTCGAACAGGTTTCTGTATCCTCTTTCCATTGCAAGCTTTCCTTTTTGTTGGTATGTAGGAACTTTGTAGTCACCTGACCAGCATGCTGAACAATAATGATCGTTTGGCAGTGAAGCACATCCGAGCATGCCATCTATAGATAGATATCCAAGGCTGTCAGCTTCAAGGAAATCTCTCAGTTCTTCAAGTGTCATATTGTTTGCGACAAGCTCTTCCTTAGTTGGGAAGTCAACTCCATAAAAACATGGGAACTTAAGCGGCGGACAACTTATCCTGAGGTGGACTTCTGTTGCGCCTGCCTCCCTCAATGATCTTACTTTTCCGCGGGTTGTTGTGCCTCGAACGATAGAGTCATCGACTACTACCACGCGTTTGCCTTTTACGGCTTCTTTTACTACGGCAAGCTTGAGCCTTACGGCAAGGTCACGCATTTCCTGAGTAGGGGAGATGAATGTACGGCCGACATAATGGCTTCTTACAAATCCCATGTCGAACGGAATTCCGCTTTCATGAGAAAATCCGATAGCAGAGGCTGTGCCTGAATCAGGAATTGGAGTGACCAGATCGGCCTGGACCGGATGTTCCTGAGCAAGTCGTCTTCCTAATTTTTTGCGGACTTCGTGAACATTTTCGCCGAAAATATAGCTGTTTTGTTTTGAAAAATAGACGTGTTCGAATATACAATGTGCAGGCTTGATGTCTTCTTTTTCAACATAATGACGACTTGTCAGCCCTAAATCATCTATTGTTATTATTTCACCGGGTTCAACATCTCTTACAAATTCGGCACCTATCGCGTCAAAAGCACAGCTTTCACTTGCTACGCAGTAAGCTCCGTCTTTTGTCTTGCCAATACTTAGCGGTCTCATGCCGTGAGTGTCACGGGCGGCCTCTATTCTGTCGGGGAACATAAATAAGACGCAAAAAGCTCCACTCAGATGTCGTAACACATGACCTATAGTGTCAGGTTTGTTGATGTGGGTCGGTTTTGCAAGAAGGTGTATTAGAATCTCGGTGTCGTTTGTTGATTTGAAAATACTGCCATATGCCTCATATTCATCTCTGATTATCGTGGCATTGGTAATATTGCCGTTATGGGCTACGCAAACTTGCCCACGCGAATATTCGGCAAGCATTGGCTGCGCGTTATTTCTGTTGCTGGATCCTGCAGTGGAATAACGTACATGTCCGATGGCTCCGACTGCATTTTTGCTGAGCCTGGGCAGTACATTGCGTGACGGTCTGAAAACTCTTGAAACTGTACCCATGCCGGTGAAACAGTTTATAGTTTTCCCATCCGATGTGGCAATTCCAGCTGATTCCTGTCCTCTGTGCTGGAGACT
Source organism: Sedimentisphaeraceae bacterium JB056 (assembly GCA_044440125.1). Lineage (GTDB taxonomy): Bacteria > Planctomycetota > Phycisphaerae > Sedimentisphaerales > Sedimentisphaeraceae > JBITAJ01. The sequence continues at coordinate 83,351 of JBITAJ010000015.1, forward strand.
GTGGATACCAAAATAAGTCTTTTCAGCAGCTGATTTGTCACCCCAGATACCGAATATACCGCATTCTTCTTTTTTATCGTTCATTTTGAGTTATGTCGTTTTTCAAGTTGTGATAAATTATGTGTTTTAAGAAATTAAAGTCGTAACGGGCGCATAGTTTACGCTAATTTGCCTGTTAAGTCAATGTAATTAGTCTTTAGTTTGGCAAACATGACGATAAAATAATATAAGATTTTCAATTAAATATTATGGAGCGTATTTAGCTCTAAGTTTGCTGCGTTTTTAGGTTGTTTTGGAATAAAAAGTAAAAAATGTTGTTGAATTTTAATTTTATGCTATAATTAAACATATAGTTTGAATAATGGGGAATCGGGAAGATTAAAATGGGATGTCTGGAAAGTATAAGTCTTCTTAATCAAATATCTTGTGAAATGCGCCTGTTCCCTAACTTATTTTTGCTATGGCTTTGAAGTTAATCAAGTTTAAAGTTGTTCAGGGTGAAGATAAATATTATAGAGTAGGAAAATTTATGAAAGGATGTAGGATTATGAGGATTAAATTTCTAATATTATTATCCCTCGTATGGATTTCCGGTGCATATGCATTGTCAGGATTTCTTGTAAGTGACCAGGGAGAGCTCGAGGGAACTGGATTCTGGGTTGATGGAACCGGTATTAATGACTGGACTCCGGCTCGGATTGATTGGGAGGTTACGGATAACGGCAATTCTACGTGGCATTATGAATATACGTTAAGTGTTTATGGTGCAGATGTTAGCCATTTTATACTGGAAACCTCGGAAACATTTACTGAATCAAATATTTTCAATCTCAGTGCACCTGGAACAGGTGTTGAATTGGGTACTTTTGTGCCTGATTCTGGTAACCCATCAATGCCGGGAAGTGTTTATGGAATCAAATTTGACAGTACATCTGGCACAGAAGTTACTATAAGTTTTGATAGTGACAGGGATCCTGTTTGGGGTGATTTCTATGCTAAATGTGGTAATACTGGCGGTACACAGAATACTGTCTGGAATGAAGGCTTCTTGACGACAGATCCGATTAGTGCAGCAACTGATGGAACTTTGAGTAATCATATACTTGTTCCTGATACCGTGCCAGAGCCTGCAACATTAGCTTTGCTTGGCCTTGGCGGAATGCTAATAAGGCGTCGAAGAAAGTAAAATTATATTCATATGTCTTCCGCTCTGTGAACTTTATATAACCCTGCCTGAAAATGAGGCAGGGTTTTTTTGTGTTTAAGTATTTTATAAGTGTATTTGGGGTAGTTGCTTATGATTTAATGTGAAAAAAAGTAATAATAAAATGCACAAAACAAGGTTTTAAGTATTGATTTGTTTCAATAATTTGATAATATATTATCAAGGCTGAGCGGTAGATGTTAAGGCCGTTCATCAAATGATAAAATTATTGGGAGCAAAGACATGGAAAAGAAAAATGCTGTAAACAAGTATTTCGCTTGTGCAAGAACTGTTAAGCCGGCAGCGGCTTTGGTTAGTCGCTGCTCTGAAAAATCAGACAAAAAATATCCACTGGAACTTATAGCGTTCAATCAAGAGCAGATCAATTGGTTTAACTGTTACACGGCAAATTAGGCCAACTCTTCGTTCCTGCTGCAAAGCTTGTTAAAAATAGACAGATTCAAGGTGAGAAATATTTTCTTGCCTTGAATCTTTTTTGTCAAAATGATCTGGTGATATTTACTCTCGGCAAAGAAATTGAAGAATATGCGCTACGGAGATAAACATAATAAAAAACAGGAATTTCCCTGTTATGGCAATATCAGTGCCCGTGTCTTCTATTAAAAAACCTAAGAAAATAGCGGTTATAAGTGAACCTATCACTATGCCTGTGATATTATTGCAGAGTTCGGCGAGGCTAACTATCGCTGTTGTAAGAATTATGATTACTGAGAAAATAAGAGCATTTTTTGAGAGGATGTTTTCAAGATAAAGCGAAACCATAGTGCCGCCTGCCAAGCTAATAGACAATATTTTAAGCAACTGCATAAACAACCCTTGTATTGAAATACCCTGCAATTTTAACTAATTAATACCTGGACATATTATCAGATTAAAGAGGTAGAAGTCAAGATGTTGTTGAGTAATGTTTGAGTTTTATCTAACTTTTCATTTTTAGCGATTAATCCTCGTATATAATTGATAATTTTTATTTGGCATTGAGTTTCAAATGTTTATAATTTAGCTTTATTTATAAAATTAACCCATTTTATGAGGTGTTTAATATGGCAAAAGAAAAAGCAGAAAAAATAGTTCTTGCTTACAGTGGCGGTTTGGATACGAGTGTTATCCTGCCGTGGCTCAAAGAAACATATGGTTACGAAGTAATCTGTTATGCGGCTGAACTGGGGCAGGGTGATGAACTCAAGGGCATCCAGAAAAAGGCTATGGCTACAGGCGCAGTAAAGTGTGTAGTTGATGATCTCCGTAAGGAGTTTGTTGAAGAATATGTGTGGAAACTTGTTAAGAGTGGTGCTGTTTATGAAAACGGCTATCTGCTTGGTACAAGTATTGCCCGTCCGCTGATTGCCAAGAGGCAGGTGGAAATTGCCCAGCAGTATGGGGCGACCGCGGTTGCTCACGGTGCGACAGGCAAGGGTAATGATCAGGTTCGTTTCGAACTTACTTTCATGTCGCTTGATCCTTCACTGAAGATTATTGCTCCTTGGAAGGATAAGAACTTTGATCTTACAAGTCGTGAAGCAGCTATTGATTATGCTAAGGCTCGCAAGATTCCTATCGATCAGACAAAGAAGAAAATCTATTCACGCGACCGTAACATCTGGCACATCAGCCATGAAGGCGCAGATATCGAAAATCCATGGAATGAGCCAAAGGATAACTTGTTTGTAATGAGCAAGCCGGTTTCAAAGACACCTGCAAAGCCTGGGTATGTTGAAGTTACATTCAAGGAAGGTGTACCTGTTAAGGTTGACGGCAAGGCTATGAGTGCCGTTAAGATTCTTGAGACTCTTAACGAGATTGGCGGCAAGCATGGTGTTGGTCAGGTTGACCTTGTAGAGAACAGACTTGTAGGCATGAAGAGCCGTGGCGTTTATGAGACTCCGGGCGGTACTATCATTATGAATGCCCACGAAGCACTTGAGACACTTACACTTGATCGTGATACATACCACTACAAGAAGCAGGTTGCTCTTAAGTATGCACAGGTAGTTTATAACGGCCAGTGGTTCTGCCCTGTACGTGAAGCTCTTGACGCATTTATTGACAGCACACAGAAGGTTGTCAACGGTGTTGTAAGAGTTAAGCTCTTCAAAGGTCGTGCAGTAGTAGTTGGAATTCAGAGCCCTAACAGTCTCTACAGCGATGAGCTTGCAAGTTTTGAGATGGGTGCTGAGTATGAGCCGACAGATGCTATTGGTTTTATCAGACTTTACGGTTTGCCGATGAAGGTCAACGGTATGGTTAATAATCCAAAGCCTGCTAAGAAGAAAGCGGCAAAGAAGAAGACTGCAAAGAAAACGGCAAAGCCCGCCGCTAAGAAAACGACCAAAAAGAAGACTTCCAGGAAGACCAAAAAAGTTTCCCAGGCCCAGCCGGCAGAGCCGATAGTATCTGCTCCGCAGGACCAGGAAACGGAAAAAACATCTGAATAATATTGTCTTTTCATTTATGGAAAATCAAAGGCCGGTCTGTATTTTACAGATCGGCCTTTTTGCGTTATGCAGTGAGAATTTTTATGACTGCGGCTGTGTTGTCATGTTGCTTACCACTGGTGTTTGAGGAGAAAAATGCTTATTAAGTTTATCAACAACAATGAGCAGGTATTTAGTCATAGTATAGTGGCCCGCATCATACCATATTATATTGGCGTTGGATTTCGAAGCTAAGGATTGAGCACATTGCGGCGGTATAACCTTGTCGGTTTTACCGTTTATCATAAGTATATTGGTATTGTGAAGCCTTTGAGCGTAATTGAGCGGTTCTATGGGCTGAAGTATTGCCTGAAGTTGATCACGGGTTACCTGATATTTTTCGATCGCCTTTTGTGCGAATTTGACTTCGCTGCAACCGGTGCTCAGGACTGTTGCAATATCTCCTCCGGCTAAGATTGTTGCGGCCTTGCTGAATCGTCCGTCAACTCCGGCACTTAACGCAGCTATTATTCCGCCAAGACTTGTGCCGCAGATTCCGATGTTGCTGCTGTCTATATTTTCCATACTTTCGAGCCAGCGAGCGGTTCGTCTTACATCTATAACACTCTGCTCTACTGCATTTATGAACTTGTCGAATTGCCCATCAAAGTCAGGTCTGTTACCATTGGGGTTGCGTTTGCCGTAATATGGCAGCGTCATTATGCATGAGTTTATTCCTTCGTTCGCTAATGAGTTTGCTATCAGTCTTGATATCATCATTGAGCCGTCAAGTACATCAAGCAAAACGACAGCGGGTCGTTTACCTTCTGTTTTGCAGTCGTAATATTCGCAGTAAACAGTATTGTTGGCTTTATCATCGCTTTCATAGGCTGATTGGAAAGAGACTTCATACACTTTGTATTTATTGGTTTCACCTGCGGTATTTAACTTCATACAGTAGTCAAAGGCTTCTGGTTTGACCTTATAGATATCAAGCAATGATTGAAGCTGCTTTTCATCGCAAGCAGGCCAATCCCTGAAAAGCTCCTTTTCAACAGTACCGTTTATAATCTCTGATGAGTTGTTTTCTGTGGTTTTAGATTTTGTCTTGGGTAACTGATTGTGATTCTCTATTATGTTGTTTGTCAGGTTGCTGGCATCGAGAATTGAGAGCAATTTGTTGAGATTGTATTTGTAGTAGGGTTGGCTGTGTGCAGCAAAGTTTTTTGTTGTTGTCGCATTTGCCGCATTTGATATCCAAAGCTCAAGTTTCTCAGGAGCAAACAGAACTCTGTGCAGACAGCTTTTCATTGCAACAGGGCGGTTCATTAAATCAAGAGCTTTTTCAGTGTCTATTTTGCCGTAGTCCTGTTTTACTTTTGATACGAGATTTTTGTATCGCTCATCAGCACTTAACAGTACGCAGTCTTTCAGAGGTGTTGGCAGTTTTTCATGTTTTTCGCCGGGCAGTATAGTCTCGAATATTTCAGGCGTACACGCAAGCCCTCTTGCATCAGGTATTTTGCCGTCAGATATTACATAATAGTATTCGCATGTACGAGCAGTGTCACGGAACAGTTTGACAGCCTGCTGGAGAGTTGAGGTTTCTTCGAGTGCTTTTCGTATCAGGAAGCTCATTGGCATACCATCCCAATTGCCTTCTCCTTTGCCTCCCATTTCACCTATTGCAATCTGCTTTGAATTCATGCCTGTAACAGAGCCTAGAAAACCGGCATAACCTACAGTTGCAAAGCTGTTGAAGCCGTCTGGCTTGGCGATTGTCAGGATGGCTACATTCTGCAGTCCTATTTCAGTCATATAATCAAGGATACGCCCATGAAGCAATGTTCCATTTTTTGTTGAATCTCCGAAAAGAGCGAAGCCGCTGCAATGGAATAGCTCTGGGAATATATTGGCGAGCTGAACATCTTCGAGAGGCAATTCTGCACCATCTGCAAGTCCCTGCATCTCTTCAAGGTAACGTTTGTCAATATGTTTGACGCATCTGTTGAATGCTTCTTTGATACTGCCGAGGTGGAAGTTCTTTTTGTTTGAAGCTTCTGCTACTCTTGTTACTGTCAATACGGTTGAAACAAGTTTCTGTGTTTCTTTCTTGAGAAGCCTGCCTTGCTGATAACCCATTTGATAGTTATTGCCTTCAAGCAGAAGCACCCGTTGGCCTGAGATATCCAGCAGCATCCCCTTGCCGTACGTGTCGATTATCTTAGGCTCTGATTGCGGCATGACTGTTGCCGCTAAAATGGCTGAATTTAATATCGAAGGTACAAGTAATGATGCAATAATAAATGCAGTTATAATAGTTCTCTTTTGTAATTTCATATTTATTCCTTAAAGATAACAATATGTTAAACGCTACATTTATTAATACACTAATCAATCGATATCGTTACAATTTTTTGTTATTTGTTGTAGAAAATAAGGGAATCTCAAGTGGTTATTGTTTCTGTATAGCGAATAAGAAAAGGTGCGGCAATCTCTGGGACTGCCGCACCTTTTTAAGTTAAATAGTGTATTAATCTATTTAAGTTTGTTTAATTTGTGTAATATATTGTTCCTGCCGAACCGGCTGACCCACGTCGTGAAGCCTCGTAAGTGGATGCTTCTCCGCCGGCACCACCGGTAGATGATAATTGTGACAGGCCGCTTAGGGTTCCTGTACTCTGACTTACTCCATTGACAATAAGAGTATCGGCTATGATGGCAATTCTTCCGCCACCGCCACCGCCGCCACCGCAGCCAGGCTTGTATGAAACTCCGCCGTCGCCGCCATCTACATTTAAGAGGGCGTTAGCATTTATTACCACGTCTGAAGCAGATTCAAGTACGATAGCACCGCCGCTGCCGCCAGCACCACTTCGGTATGATATTACAGTGTTATATCCACCATCGCCGCCAGTTGCATTTATTGTGCCGGTTATGGTAATATCGCCATCTGCATCAATCTTGATGGCTCCGCCACCAGCGCCACCTGCTCCGCCGCCGCCGGCATTACCGCCGCCTCCGGCACCGCCGCTGCCGCCTTGCAGGGTTGAGACTGTAAGATTACCGTAAGTTGAGCCGCCTGCTCCGCCATAGCTGGCATTGTATGCTCCCTGGCCTCCAAGCCCTCCGAAGCCGCCACCGCCACCGGCGTTCCAGTCTGCAGTGCTGGCTGTTCCGCCGCCAGAGCCAGAACCGTTAGCTCCCAGTCCGGAGTTGGCTGCTCCGCCGTTTCCACCTGAGCTGCCACCTAATACACCTGCGGCACCTGTGCCGCCAGATGTAGAGTCGTTGCCTGAAACATCTATGGTGCCGTCTATGTCAACATTACCGGATGCCCTTAGTATGAGAGGGTTTACTCCTGTAACTGTAACAGTTGAGCCGCTTTGGATATCCAGGTCGCCGAAGTAGAATGTCGCAATACTTCCGGCTACATTACCATCTACATTTGTTCCACTATTTATAGAATAAGTTCCATTAGTGGTATCAAAAGCGATATTGTCGCTACTTGTTACAGTTACTGCTTTACCACTAGAGTAGGCCGTGCCATCGGAACCGTCATCACCTTTACGTGTTGGATCAAGATCCGAAACATCGCCACCAATACCACCATTTACTTCAAATGCTGTTAGGCTATCAATGTTACCTACGTCTTGTGTTGTGCCAGCTACGATAAGGCTGGCTGCTGCTATAGCTATACGGCCTCCGCCGCCACCGCCGCCGCCAGAACCGACTTTGTACAGGTCTCCACCGTCTCCGCCGTTTGCGCTTAGAGTAATATTGCTTGCTATTGTGACACTGTTTCCAGCATCAAGGACTATTGCACCGCCTGAGCCGCCAGCTCCACCGCGATAGGAGATAGTCGTGTTGTATCCGCCATCGCCGCCATCGGCATTAATGTCGGCATTGATTGAGATATCTTGGCCTGCTACGATTTTGATAGCTCCGCCACCGGCACCGCCAGCACCGCCGCCTCCGGAATTACCACCGCCTCCTGCACCACCGCTGCCACCTTGCAGGGTTGAGACTGTAATGTCGCCGTAAGTTGAACCGCCGGCACCACCGTAATTGTCTTGAAGGTGTCCGTCGCCACCAGAGCCGCCGAAACCACCGCCGCCGCCGGCTTGATAGTATTTTGAACTTGGCTGGCCTGCTCCTGAGCCAGATCCTGCTGAACCCAAGCCTGTGTTTGCAGTGCCTCCATCGCCGCCGGCGCCACCGCCAGGACTCGCTGATGCTCCGGTTATACCGGTTATGGCATCAGCACCTGATACATCAATGCTGCTGCTGATATCGATGTCTTCTGCCGCTACTAACTTTATAGCGTTTGTTCCTGTTACAGTAACGGTTGATCCGGATTGGATATTCAAATCGTTAAAACTGTATGTAGCAATACCGTTGGCAATAGAACCTGATACCGCAGAACCACTATTTATGGAGTAGGTTCCGGCAGAGGTATCAAAGGCTATTGTATCGCTGCTTGTGATAACTACGTTTTCGTTTGTGCTAAAGCTCCAGACTTCACCTACGGCAATTACATTGCTGTTGGGGTCTATTGTATCAACAGCCCAGTAGTAGGTGGTATCTGGGCTCAGTGATATGCTTGAGTAACTCGCAGTGCTGACATTGCCTTGATATGTTTCGCCTGTACCGTTGGTTACATCTGTAAGGTTTGTTCCAAAATATACATCGTAGGAATCTGCCCAGACAGAGTCATCCCATGATAGGGTGGATGTGATGTTTACAATATCATTGACATCAGGGTTAGGGTTTGTTGCTGATTTTCTTGTTAGAACTTCGCCTGTATTGTAGTAGAGCAGGTCATTGATAGTACTGGTGTTGTAGGTTGCAGAAGCATCGTAGCTTTCACGGTTTGACCAGTGGTCTTTTATGACCTTACGGTATTTATCTTTAATAGGCATTGAAATACGATAGCTATCAGTGTATAGACCAATGTCTTCAAATGGGATATCCGGAGCCCATGTTGGTGCAGGACTTGCAAATTCGAAATTCAGACAATTCGGATCTGTAAATACGCTCATTGCTATATCGCGGTTATCACTTGCACTGACCATTGAGACGGTACTGATGTCGTTAGTTGCCGAACTCCAACTGTATCGCCATTCAAAATTATTCGTATTACCGTAGAACATATTGTCATCAAAGTTACATTCTATCGGCCACATACGTCCATCTGTGCCGGTTTGGTTCATGACGGTTTTGAATAATGGATAAGCGATATCCCAGGGGTTGTACTTCCAGCCTTCTACTCCAACAACTTGTTCGGTTCTCCAAATGTAATCGCCGACATCGCCACGTGTATAGCCTGGGTCACCTGCATCGTAATGAGCTAAATCATCATATGCATCCTGAGCGTAGCTTTCTGTTTGATATACTCCAATGTAGCCATCAAGGAATACATTGTTTATAACGCTATGTCCGGCTCCGCCGTTAAGCAAGATTGCTCTATGCGCGGCTTTGTAGAATACGTTTTCGGAGAATATGTCTCCAGCATCCTGCTGATCGGCATACATTCCACCTTTTGTATGAGCTTGGGGCACGCACATTAAGTGGTGCAGGAAATTATGTTTCAGCAGGTTGTCGTATGTCCACAGGTCGGCTGCCCAATAAATTGCACCGCCATCGCCTTCTTCAATCTGGACATTGAATATTTCATTTTGTTCTATTTCGTTTTCACAACCTGTAGCTGTCATAACCTGACCAATAAAGTTGTGGACGAGGTTGTTTTTGAATATATTCCCTACGCCGTCAATATTAATGCTGCCGTAAAAATCTTTTGCCTGAATTTGTGTGAAGTGGCAGTTTTTAACGTAATTACCTGCTGCAGTAATAGTGTTTGGATCATGTACGCCGCCATCAAGTCTGACATGACTGCCGAGGTCGTACAAGTCGCAGCTAAGCATGCCGTTTTCTGTTCCTCCGGTGAAGTAAACGCCATATCTTGAACAGTTTCTTATTGTACTTCCCTTGATGCTGTTGTATGAGCCACCGTTAAAATGTATTACGCCTGTACCTGATGTTACGCCCTGTACAGTTATTCCTTCGATGTTTACATATGAACACTCATTCAGTTCAATAAGCCCCGGGCCAGCCCATACACCAAGTTCTGTTGAAGAATCCATTGTTTCGAGAGGGTAGATGAAAAGCTCATCATTAGCTTCATCATAATACCATTCTCCTGGAGCATCAAGTTCGCAAAGCAATTCATAGAACGCGATTCTGCGTGGAATGTCTTCCACGTCTATCATTCCATACCTGCTGTGTTCAAGAAGCTGTATTGTTCCATCAGAGGCTATGTCTGCAATGGTGTGGCTTTCTTTATACCAGTCATAAGACATATAACCTGTTATGCGGGCTTGCTGAGCGTTGCTGAATTCTGTATACCAATTACCACTGGTTGTTTCAGAGATTTTGAATTCGGCTCCTATAGGATTTGTCATGCTGTATGTTGGTGCAGGTGGAAGGTCACGTCCTTCTGCCCAGATTGTTCCAGAGTCAACTATTTGTGATACATGGGCATAGCCAACGTTTGGAAAACGTGATACTCCGCACATCGTACCGTTGAAGGTTATATAGGCACCGTTTTGTGAAAGGGCGGTTTGTAAGTTGCTATCAGTTATAGAAGCACTGTACACATTGCCACGAGCTGAGGTGCAAAGCCTGTCAAGGTCTGCCTGTGCGGTTACTTCTGAAAAGTCAGTAGCGTCAAGCATAAGACTGCCGTCAAAAATCACAGTTTCACCACTGTATGGCTTGATTGTTACCGGTTTTCCGGATTCTCCTGATTCGGTAGAGTTGATGTATGTTGTTCTGTCAAAGTAATATGTGCCGCCTCGCAGATGAACATCAATTCCGCCTGTTGGTAATCCTGATTCATTTTTAATATCTCTTATTTTGCTTAAAGCCCCCTCTAATGTATTGACAGGTGAAGCTATTGTGCCGAGGTTGTAATCTTTTCCGGTTGTAGAGACATATATATCTGATACTGAAGTTAATGCGGAGTTATAATCTTTTACATAAGCATTGTCGATATATGTTCCAAGTACACCGCTGCCGCCTCTAAAATTCATTCGATTGGCCGTTGATACTTCTGTATCTACGTCGGTTCTGCCTGTATCGAAATTGGAAATTCCAGTTGGTATCTCTATGCCGCCTCTTGAAAGATTGTAGACATTGATAGTAGCATATTCGAAATCTGTTCCGGTAAGCCTCAGTGTCACTCTTAACCAGTCGCCTTTTTCCCAGTATGGACCGTAGTATGTGGCTGAGGCAAAGTTGTTGCCATAATAAGTTGTGCCACTTTCTCCTGCAGGGCGAATTGCGATGTAGCCGCTTGAGAAACCAACGCTTGGGAAGTAGGTTGTTGAACTTCTCAAATACATTCGCGTATTAACTAAGGATGTCTGGTCTTCACGTATATCAAAACCGTACTCAACTCCATCACTGTTTGAAGGGTCGAGTAAAAAATTTACGCCGCTTGAATCATGACGAGTTGTTTTGTCATCGTATGTGTTTGACCATAGCGATCTGCCGCCGGTATAGTTGGAATCGGTCGTGGTTGCAACCACATTAAATCCAGTATTGGCTTCCCAGCTTTCCTGGCTTGTCAGGGTGCCAATTGAGAACGTATCGAAGTCCTCATTGAACCCGCCGCAACATATATTAACAACCAATAATACACTTAATAGAAACAGTAATTGTTTCATTATTTATCTCCTTATTTAGGTGAAACTCTTTCTATATCTTCTGCAGCTTCCTTGTAACATCGTAAGGAAACTATTACATTACATACGCACCTATTATCAACACCAACATGGTAAAGCCGGTGGAGGTATGCCGGTTATCTGCGCGAACCGGTGCTGTGAAGACTTAGGGTAAATAGTCACTATTAATTCCTCCTATAAATCTTTTAGGTTGTTCAGTGAAGTGAGGCAGTGGAGATTATTTATCAAAATTATTTTTATATAATTTCAGTTATGCGTTTATTTTTTCTAATGTAATCAAACAGCTCTTGGCGTCATTTGACATTAGTGTTATACCGTAGTGTTTTTATCTTCAGGTGTTAGGCCTGCTGCTCCGATCAGCTCTGCTGTGAGTGTAGATTTCTTCTCAGTAAAATTCTGAATGGTTTGCAGGCAGGTATTATTTACGATTTTTGCGCATAAATAACACTCATTGCCGAATGAACGGCAATGAGTGCTCAGAACAAATTTTGTTTGTTAGTCCGATAAGTTTCCTCCTTAAAAAAACTTCGGGTTTATTATGTTTCAGGACACAAGCATCCCTTTATTTTTTATATTGTCGCATTGTAGGCCTAAGAGCCTCATTGCGAACATTTTAGCCGTTGGGTTTGTAGAGGTTCTTCCGGCAATATTCAGTTGATTAACTATGAAGGAACCTTTGCCGTGTTTCTTCTCTCCGCAAGCAATAACCTGACACCAGTTTGAGTTGTCATCAGCGTTTCCGGCGTTAAGTATCGGCTTGATATCGTCACCAGTAAATGTCGTCTCTACTACCGGAGATATCATATCGGCTGACGGATCGTACCAATAGTTGAAATCGAATTCTTTGAATCCTTCAACCAGTTCATGGTTTGTTTTTCTTGATACGAAATGAAGCGGATTGAATCGGCTGCTTTTGACATCTATAATGCTTCCGGCTATATCGTACTTGTCTTCATTGACAAGCCCCATGAAAATAGCAGTGGCACCATTTGATACCATTGTGTCTATCTGTTTCTTGTTATCAAGATAATCAGTGTAGTCACTTATTATTATAATATCACTGTTTCCTAACGGTACATTTTTCAAACCTATTTCATTCGCCAGCTTTTTGCCGGGGCCGTTATGTCCGATTACCGAGACTTCTGTATCAGGAATTTCTATTTGCGGGAATACTTCAATGTCAGCATAATTATCATTCACCAACTTACCATTGTTGTCAATGATAGCGATTTGAAGTTTCATTTCCTGTCTGTTATCAATTTCAGGGGCATCAATTTCTATATATCCCTGGAATGTGCTTTTGCACGCTTCTATTTTAGCATCAGCTTTCTGCGAGAAAATGATTTCACCATTACATTCGAGCTGGTAATGCAGTGTTAAGGATTCTTGTGTCTGAGGCTTGTCGTTTGATATCCATGCCTCAAAACGCATTTTTTCGCCTGAGAAGAATTTTGTCCTGTCGGTTCGGATTGTCGGCAAGATTGGAGCCAAAGCACTTCTGTAAGCGAAATAACCCTTTTTAGGATTGCGTTCACAGTCCATTATTGTTTTCATCCAGCCTGAGGGGAAGGCATCTATAAACAAATGCACGGCAAAGGTTACCATACGGTTGTCTCTTCTGAACGCTTCTGTCAGAATTTTAAGTGAACGAGCCTGATGCTGTTGGCTGGCTTCTATCCAGTCTTTGAGCGAATTACGCGTGTCAAAGAAGAAGTAGTGGAACATTCCTGTCTGAGCCTTGAATATTTTTGAAGGCGTCCAGTTCTTTTCCTGTTCCTCACTTTGAGGAAGCCAGCTTGTCGGATAGTACTTCCTCATGATTTCCGCGGATTCAAGACCTTCAGCCCCAAATTCACCGCATCCGTAGTACCAGTCAGGTTTGGTTGGTTGCCAGTGGCCTTTTATCAGCATTCCTATGTCAAGTCCCTGCCCGTTGTACCATGTGGTGTAGCAGTGACGATCCTGAATGCCTGCGGCAGGAGGATCGTAGTCGCCGTCGCATGGTTTTATAACGCGGTCGGGATTAAGGTGATGAACTATATCGTCAGCGGCACGGAAGAAGTCTTCCATTTCATTTCTGCTTATGTTACGATGAGGCTTGTTTTTTCCGTTAGGGAACGGCTCGTTTATATAGCTCATCATAATGTTGCAGGGATGGCTTCTTACGAGTTTTTCAACCTCCGCAACTTGCCTTAGGGCTTCGTTGTACTGTGTTCTGGTGATACAGCCGAATGTCGGCAGGTCGCTTTGCGTCATAAGTCCGAGCATGTCACAGTAATCGTAAATTTCCTGCTGTACCGGACGCTGGGTCAGACGCAGGAAGTTCATGTTGCATATCTTGGCCAAAAGAATATCGTCAATAAGCTGGTCAAAATCTTTTTTGAATACGCATTGCTGCTCATGTCCCATTGTATTGGCACCTCGCAGGCGTATAGGTTTTTCATTGAAATACAGTTGGCCTTTGGGATCGCTGTTTTCGTCCATACGGAAGCTGCGCATTCCAAAATGCCCCTCTGAGGCATCTATTAGATTACCTTCATTGTCGATAACTTCAACATGAAGCTGGTAGAGCCATGGCGTCTCAAGTGACCATATATTAGGGTTTTCAATATCAAATGACACATTGAAGCTGTTCTTCCCACGTTCCACAAATAGTGGTATTGGCTTGTTGTATGTGCCGTCAGCTTTGGCAAAGGCAATATTGAGGTCGTCATTGAGACCGCTGATATTGTTGCTTGAAGGTTTGTATACAAGACCTTCGAAAATGGTTTTCTTAAAGTTTCGTCCATAGAGGCTGAGTCTAAGATCTACGGCCTTTTCTCCGATATCACAGCTATGAAGTTCTATATTTGCCTGAGCTGATTTTTCGGTAAGAAGAGGGCGTACGAAGATATCGCTTACGAAGATTTTGGGCCGAAATTCTACGTAAACATCCTGATATATACCCATGCCGGGCGGGCAGTGATGCCATCCATAGTATGGCTCATCGTATCCAAGGCCGGTGGCGGCATATATTTTCTCGCCGCAATGCGTACCGTTCCAGGCGTTGTTGCTGCCCATTATGAAGTCGTTTTCGACTTTTACTACAAGCGTATTTTCCCCAACACATGCACAACCGGTGAAATCAAACTCAAAAGGAGCGAAAAAACCTTCATGCGATCCGAGATATGTGCCATTAATGAATACATGGGCCTTGTAATCAACGCCCTTGAAATGTATGAAAGCGGCTCCGGTGTCAAGTTGCTCTTGTGTAATATTAAATGAAGTTCTGTAATAAGTAACTGCAAGACCGAGTGGTTCGCCATAGTGGGGAACGTTTACCTGTTCCCATTGCCCATCACCTGAAAGCACTGACAGGAAATTCTTTTTATCGTTTTCAGTCTCTACCCGCCAGTCAAATTCGGTAAGCCCGATTTTTTTTCGAGTATCTTTGATCGCAGGTGCATGGTTTTGCATGAAGGGCTTATACTGCTGTCTGCGTTTTTCCAGTTCGGTCGAGAGTTTTTCTGCGTTATCTATATGTTCAGCAGGCGAAAAAGCCGCATCCGCATCATTTTCTGAAGGAAGATATTTTTCTTCAAGCTTTACAGGTGTCGGTTCGACCAGCTGTTTGTCTCTGTATGAAATACGTTGGGAGGCTATATCTGCAAAGACATCGTTTTTTTTGTTCTGATCCATATTAAATATGTTTCCTGGGTTTTACTAAAATTGTTATATATGATTGAGTTAATTTTAGCGGTAAAATGCTATATGTCAAGGGAATTTAGCTGTTTTGTGGGTGTTTTGTGAGTAAAATGGCTAAATTTACTAAAGTTTAGTGGTTTTTTAGTTAAAATAAAGTTGTTGTTTTTTTAATAAATCATTGACATGCTTCTTTTGTTGTGTTATATTTATTGTAGATTCTGAAAGGATTATTTACCATGAGTATAGCAAAAGTAGCAGAGATTGCAGGTGTATCAAACACTACAGTTTCCTTTGTAATCAACGGCAAGCCGGGAATATCTCAGGATACAGTTGATAAGGTTTGGGATGCAATACGTAAAACAGGTTATGTGCCTCGTGGCAGTGGCGGAGCTAAGAAGGTCTCTGGAGCTGATTCTCCGGGCTTGAAAACCAGGAATATCGGCATTCTTATGCCTGAAGGTGTTATGAGTACTATTCCTTTTTATGCGCGTCTTTTCGAGGCTATTCATAAGGAGCTTGATAAACGTAACCTTAATATGTCGCCTATACGCTGCGGCAATGCTTCAGATCTCTCCAGGTCATCTTTTAATGATCTTGACGGTCTCTTTCTCTGCAATTATCTAAAGAACATTACTGACTTGATTTCGTTTCCTTTTGTGACAATTCTTGGTCATCCCGATGTGGAAGATAAACTCAATGCCGATCATATAGAACCAGCCAATGACAAAATAGGCGTGATGGCGGCTTCTTATCTTGTAAACCGCGGTCATAAGAAAGTTCTTTCGATCAATCCCTCTACGACTTCCCATCCTGCTATGATCACGCGATGCCAGTATTTCACCGATTATGTTGCCAAAAAGGGGGGGGGAGCGGAGTTTATGGAGCTTTCGTTCACAGAACGCGATAAATATGGCAGGCTGCGTGACGGCATGAGTGTCAATAACGTAAGAGAATTCGTGCTGGATTTCAAGAATCGTAAAGACCGTCCCACGGCGATATTTATTCCCTGCGACTCGCATATGGTAATAGTGCAGAAGGCTTTTGCGGCAGAGGGCATTAATCCCGGTGAGGATGTTGAATTCGTGGGATGTAACAATGAGTCTATACTGCTTGACGGTATGGAGCCTCGTCCTACGACGATAGATATTAATCCGCAAGCTATGGCAAGAGCCGCTTTGGTGGCTCTGCTTCAAAGAATAAAATACCCAGACAGTTACGATGATATATATAAGGTGGTCAGTATTGAACCGTCTCTTGTACTTCATGGTGCCGGTGTCAGGGGAAAATGGTGATTTCATAATTTTAATACTTTTTTCAAGGAGCTGTAATGAAAAAGATGTTATTAATGATCGTCGCGGTTATCGTATTGGGTACGTCAGCCCACGCCGCATTCAATGAGGATTTTGACACATTCTCTCTCGGTGCATTAACTGCACAGGAAAGCTGGGAGGCGCATGCTACCGTAACGGTTGAAACTACTGCGACAAGTGGTGAATACACCGGCGGCAGGGCGCTTAAGACTAATTCAACCGGTGATGAATGGCCTCGCCATGATTCAACAGGTGTTGCCCTTGGTCTTACGCTTGATCAGGACGGTATTGAATACGGTTTCGATGTAAGGGAAGATAATACTTCTGCCGTGAGTGCATATCTCTTTATGCGTCAGGGACGTACTGCTAACTACGGTGCGGCAGTTGGTCTTGGTGGAGGCTATTTTGCCATTCGTCCGAATGCTACCAGTGGCGATACTATTACCGGTAACTGGGTAGGAGCCGATGGTGGAGCGTATTGGGAAAAGGGTGACTGGTTAAGAATAAAAATAAGGCTAACCGGTACAAATTTCAGTACAGCAACTGTTTACTGCTATAATCTGACAAAGAGTATCGATGTTCCTACCGGGATTACAGGTTATGATACAGGTATTAATTATCTTTCAAAGGCTGCTTCATGGACAGGTTTAAATTTAAGGCTGACTTTAAGTACAGGAACTTATGTTGACAATCTTTATATTGAAGATTACACTGCACCTGTAGCACCTACACCTTCAATGTATATTGAAGATTTTGAGTCAGAAACTCTTGGTTCAATAAATCAAACAGGTTGGCGTGATAATGCTCCTGCAGTAACAATTGTATCAACCTCAGACAGTGGTGAGTATGTCGGTGGAGCTCAGGCTATGAAGTCTGGTTCTACGGGTGATGAGTGGCCTCAGTATGCATTAGACAGATTTGTTGATCCTGGTTTGCAGGTTGGCACTTTTGACGGTATTGAAATGGGTTTTGATTTCAGAGAAGACAATACCTCGCTTGCAAGCTGCAGAATGCACTTCAGAGTTGATGTAACTAGTTCTTACAGTCCTGCTTTCGGTCTTAATGTTGGCAATTTCGCCATCAGAGAAAATGGTGACGGCGGTACTACACATACCGGTAATGCTATTGGAAGCGCCGGTGCGAGCCTGTGGGAAAAAGGTGACTGGGTAAGATTGACTCTTGTATTGACAGGTACTTCTTACAGTCGTGCAACTCTTTACGCTTACAACCTTGATAAAGGTGTTGAGATTCCTACAGGTCTTGAGAGTGTTTCTCTTGCTGTTAGTCCTCAAATCAATGCTGCAGATTGGTCTCGTCTTGTATTCAGGATGGGTAACTCATCAGGTACTTACGTAGATAATGCTTATGTTACTGATTATGTGAATACAAATGTACTTGCAGAAAATCCAACTCCTGCAGATGGCGAGTATCCTGTAGCTATTTCAGGCGGCGTAACTCTCAGTTGGGACGGCGCACCTTCTGCTGATTCTCACAAGGTTTATTTCGGAACTGCCTCAGATGAACTTACTCTGGAAACAGATACAACCTCTGAGTCTTATCTGCTTCCTTATACCCTTGAAAAAGGTGTTACATACTACTGGCGTATAGATGAAGTTATTGCCGGTGTTGACAATGAAGGTATGGTTTGGTCGTTTACTACAGAGCTTGGCGATTTGAATTATCCTCGCAGAATGGCTTATGAAGGCTTTGATTATGATCAGTATGTTGCGTTAAAAAACACTTCCAATGGTGGTTTTGGCTGGGAAACAAGCTGGGAACGTTCTGCAGGCGGCTGGTGCTACCTCAATGTAGGTCCTGGAAGTCTTACTCCTGCTATGGATTACCTGCTTGGTACAAATGGCAACCGTATTCAGCATCCTGCTTCTACTGCTAATGACGGTATGAGAGAGCTCAGCTATCCAATTGATGCGAGAGCTGATCAGGATTACTATATCAGCTATCTTGCTATGGGTGAATATGATGGGTATAATCAGGTTAATTTCGCTGTTTATGAATCTAAGAGCGGTGCTTATTTATTCCAGAACCACATGTTCTATACCGGTTATTCCGGCATAACATCTCCTCAATTTGCGTTGAGAGACCCAAGCGGCGCATGGAATAACAAACTTTACGGTTCATGGGCATCAGATGAAGTTTATGTTGTAGTTGTTAAAATCAGTGCTACAGCAACCGGTGATGATACTGTTTCTGTAAGCGTATTTGATGCAACTAATCCGCTTCCTGCTACAGAACCGACTGTCTGGGATGAATCGTTTACTACACAGAGTGACAAGGTTTATCCATGGATATCTATATCAGGTCGAAGTGATGCTTATGACCTTTGGAATATGGACGAAATACATGTAGGAACAGGCTGGGGAGCTGTAACAGGTTGGGCTGAAGCCTGTGGTGATTTCGGTACTCTAATGGCTTATGATCTTAATGAGGACTGTTATGTAGATCTTGGCGATTATGCTTTAATGGCGTCAGATTGGTTTAAGTCAACAGATCCTTCTGTTGAAGGCAGCGAGTGGGTAATTGAGGATAATGATCCTAACTTTACTACACTGTTTACTGATCTTGATGCTTCTCAGTTAAATGTTTATGAGACAGATACTGTAACAGTTGACGGCAATCTCAGTGAATGGTCAAGCTCTCGCTGGTATAACACTCTGTTTACTTCAGGTTATCAGACAACAAGTGTAAGTGATGTAACAGATGCAGAAGTTGCTTTGAAATGGGATCCTGCTAATCCTGATACCGTTTATATGGCACTTAAAGTAACAGATACTAACCAGAGTTTTGCTGCTACTCCTGATGCCTGGAATGCAGGCGATAATATCGAAATACGTTTCAGCGTAAACGATACATCAAGCAGTGAAACATGGCTTGATAATGAGACTTTCGATACTGCACAGTATTATCAGATATTCCCACAGACCGGTGGTTTCTACGCGAACCTTGGTCCTATCGGAACCGCTATGGATGCTGAAGTTTATACTGATATAGAAGCAGCAGTTTCTGTTGACGGTGATATTATCACCTACGAAATAGCTTTGCCTGTTTACAGCAGCTATGATATTAACAGCCAATCAGGAACTTCTTACAATCTTACTGATAGTGATGTTGTGGCTTTCAATCTCCAGATAAATTCAGTTAATGGTGGAGAATTTGGCGGATTGTTTGCTGATCAGGGACATGCTCCTGACGGTTGGCCGGCATTTACAGTTACTCTTAACAGCTCATTGCCTCTTGGAGCTTTCGGCTTCTTTGATGCAGACCTTGATGAGAACGGTATGGTGGGTCTTAGCGATCTTGATACCATAATCTTGAAGTGGTTAAGCTGTACAGACCCTGAAGGTGTTGGCTGCGATCAGCCATGGATGCCTTAATGCATTGAATAATAGTCGGGGTGCAAATTGCACCCCGACATTTTAATAAGTATTTTCAGCTTTTTATCATTATAAAGGTGGTCAAAAGCCGGAAATATGCGTAATGTAAAATTAACTTTTTTGAGGATAATAAAATGAAAAAGATGACTCCAAAACAAGGCTTTACTCTTATTGAACTTCTTGTTGTAATTTCTATAATTGCTATCTTGATGGCAGTGATGATGCCTGCACTTGGCAAAGCAAGAGAGGTTGCCAAGAATGTTATATGCCGTTCCAATATAAAAGGAATTGGTACAGCTTCGTTGCTCTGGAGTGAAGATAATGAGAACTGGGTGCTTCCTGCTCTTTGGGACAGAGGCAACAGCGAAGGTGACAGTTTACTCTTACCCTATCTTGGTGATGCCGAAGCCGGCAGTAAAGTCATGCTTTGTCCTGCAGTACCGGCAAAATATGCAGGGAAGACATATGAAGAGCTTGGTCTTGAGAAAGATGTTGCAGGTCTTGCAAACGGAGGTAACTATTACAACAGCTACGGTTATAATATGAAGCTTTGTGCACCGACAAGCCAATGTCCGGGAAGTTATGACAAATCTAATGATGACGGCAGTACCTGGGGTAAAGACGGCGTGTGGTATAAGAAGCATGGTAACTGTAAATTGTTTAGCATACGTAAACCGTCAACAACAATTATGTTTGCTGAAAGTATTGTATATCTCAGCTATCCTGAATATTACACCAAAGCCATGGCAAACCCTGCTTTCAGCGATCCGGCAGCGAGAGGTCGTCGTCATAATCCCAAAAAGAGACGCGTCGGCAGCGATGATGTTGAGTACTGCGGCAACATGAACATTGCCTGGATGGATGGCAGTGTATCTGAAGAACCTGATGATATGGATATTCGCTCTGACGATGGAAGAACCTACAATATCAACGGCAACTACTGGTATGGAAAATAAGCTAACGTTGGCTTTATCCTCAATCAGCAACAAAAGAATTAAGGATGTAGTTAACTATCGCTCACGATTTTATGGTATTTCCATCTACTAACTTCTATATTCTATATTCTATGTTCTTGTATTAAAGTTAATAACCATCTATTCAGGATAGAAAATGAAATACATAGCAATTCTCTTAGTTCTTGTTTTGTCAGGATTTTCTGCGGGTTCGACAGTATATTTTGATCTTGATGATAGCTACATTGTTTCAGGTAATTGGAATACTGTTAGTGATTGGACCGAGGGCGTACACGTTATTGATGCTATCGACAGTGATGGTAATCAGACCGCTGTTTCCTTGAATTGTGCCGATGGTTTTGCTATGTATAATTCAAGCGGTGAATCGGCTGTAACAGCTTATCCGACAGAAGCGGGAATGGATTCTTTTTATCTTTCATATTCCAACAGTTATGCGAAAATTCAGATAGGCGGTCTGACGGAAGGACAGAGTTATGATTTTACGTTTTTCGGTTCACGTGCATCAAGCGGCCCCAGAGCTCTCGATATATCTATCGGCGGCACTCAAGTTACTCTTGATGCGGCATACAATATAAGTGATACCGTTACAATAAACGGAGTAGTTGCGCCGTCAAGCGGAATAGTGCAGATTAGTGTTTCGCTCTCTTCGGGCAGTAGTTACGGCTATCTTGGTGTTATCGAGATAAACGGCAATTTCGCTGCCCCTCAAATTCAGCCCGAAGGCATTTTTGTCGCTCCGTGGGGTCTTGATTCCAACCCGGGTACGTATAACTGGCCTAAAGCTACGATGTCAGGTGCTTTTGATGCGGTTGCTGATTATAAGCAGACTAACGGCTTACCGGTCGGCGGGTTGGACGTGAATTTCAGAGGCGGTCATTACTATTTTACTTCTACTGCTTTTGCTGATAGTTCTATAGATGGCGAGGCAGGAAAACCTGTAACATTTAAGCCTTACAATGATGAAGAGGTTATTTTTGATGGAAGCGTTGAGATTAACAGCAGTGACTTTTCACTTGTAACAGACCAGAGTGTTTTAGGGCGGCTTGGAGATAATGCTGCGGGTAATGTATATGGTTGTTATATTTCTGAGAGCAGTTTGAGAGATCAGCTTTCAAATGTAAATTCAGTTGTTGATCTTGATGGTAAAATGGCTCAGGTGAGCCGTTATCCAAATGTAGGAAATTCGCATATTGACAGTGTTATAGATGCTGGTGAGATTTACGCTGTTGGTCGTACACCGGGTGATCCGCCGACTTACAGTATGTCTGACCCTATCGGAGCGGAATTTACTATACAAGAAACTGATGCCGCAGAGTGGGAACTTGAATACCAATCTGTACAAAAGGCAGTTCTTACCGGTTATCTTGCTAATGACTGGTATAAGGAAAGTCATACAATCGCCTCGATTAATTCCGGTGCAGTCAAATTATTGGAATACAGTCGATATGAGATAAACAGCAGTGGTGCAAGAAGATTTTATGTACTCAATCTTATGTGTGAATTAGATTCAGAGGGTGAGTGGTACTTTGATGAGTCTGCGAATATTCTTTATGTATGGCCTTATGAACCGATAACCTCACAGACCGATATTGGTGTGTGGAATGGTCCTGAATTTTTGAAAATATATTGCAGTTATGTTAATTTTGAAGATTTTATAATTCAGGGAACAACACAGGGAGCAAGCGGAAGCGGTATGATTACTTTCTATGCCGGTGATAATGTTAAATTTACCGGTTGTACCTTCCGTAATACCTCAAGACCTGCCGTCTCTTTCATGTCAGATTGCACAACTACAAACAGTGGTGTTGTCGGATGCGATTTTTATGATGCTTCTTCACACCTGAATATCTACGGTGGAGTAGCTGATGAGAATGAGATAACTGCCGCCGGTAATTACGCTATAAACTGCCATTTTACACAGGTTCAGGCACGTGATTATCTTGGCCGTGTGTATTTCCGTGGTGTTGGCAATATTTTCCGCAACAACCTGATTCACAATCTGCCTGATGATCCTGTAAAAGCAGGCGGATATGATAATGTTTTTGAACTTAACGAAATATTCAACTGCGGCTTTGAGAGTGGTGATGGCGGAGCTATATATTGGTCAGCCGGTATGGAAAGTTATGGGAATATATTCCGCAACAATTTTCTTCATCATCTCATGTGTACTCCCGGATTGCATCCAAAGGGTGGAATGTATCCTGATCAGCTTGATGCCGGTGATACTTTTCAGCAGAATGTTTTTTATAAGGCGGCACATAGAGCTATACTTCTCAATGGCGGTGCAGGGCATCGTGTAGAGGCGAATGTTTTCCTTCAAGGGTGTATTGGGTTGTATCAGACTGAAAGCTATGCGCAGGGTGCTTATGACGACATACCTCTTTACGATAACGGTACACTTACCCGCGGTGATGTTGGTGATTATATCTGGCGTACAGAACAGGTTGTCGGCGTAGAAGGCTGGAACAGTGAACCATGGCTTTCTCATTTTCCATTGTTTGCAACTGTTATGAATCAGGAAATGATGCGTTTCTGGCCAATTGAAAACTATTTCAATGATAATATGTTCTATGGAAATACCGATAGTAATCTTCAATATCGATTTACTTCAAGCAGCGTTACTACTGATTTTGCATCACTTCCATCTTATGTGAGCGCAAGCGATAACAGGAATATAACACTTGATGTTTTTGTTGACCCATCTAAGCTCAACTTTAAATTTGTTGATAATGCACCATTGTGGGCACCTGCAATACCTTTTGATAACATCGGTCTTTATGTTGGCGATGGAAGGACAAGTGTGCCTAATAAAAACACTTATCGCAGCCTGATTAAAGAAAATTTTGCCGCTCGTCCAAGTTATGACGAATCTGCTTCGTATAATCCAGCTACGATAAACTCTCTGGTTTACTATAATACAGGTGAGCTTCTTATGAATCTACCTGATGCAGATTTTAATAGTGATGGCATTGTGAATATGCTTGATTATTCAGTGCTTGGCAGTGAATGGCAACGAAGCGATGAAGAGTTTCAATGGAATGTATTTGATTTTGATACATTCACACTTGGCGAGCTTACTGCACAGCAAGGCTGGGAGGCTAAGAGCACAATAGATGTTGTAGCAACCTCTGATGATGGTCTTTACACAGCGGGAAGGGCATTGAAAGATAGCAACTATGGTGATGATTGGCCTCGCGCAGATCAAAACGGCATTGATTTAGGTATTGACACCTCTCAATGCGATATGATAAAGATAAGCTTTGATGTTCGTGAGGGTACGAATCCAAGTGAGGGAACAACACTTTACAGTGCACGTTTATTCCTGCGTAATGGAGCTACATCAAACTATTCTCCTTCATTTGGTATTTCTGCGGGCAAAGTTGCTCTAAGACCAGAAGGTGAGCAGGGTGATACAATAGAGGGAAATAATCTTGCCGGAAGCGCATATTATGGTGCGGATAAATACTGGGAGAAAGGCGACTGGCTTAGAATTACCCTGATTCTTGACGGTGAAACTTACAGGAATGCAACACTTGAAATTAAGAACCTATCAAAAGGCGGAACAGATATACCTACCGGAATAGCAAATATTGATGTCGGCAGAGATATTGGCAGTGATGCTTCACTTTGGAACAGACCAACTTTCAGACTCAGCGGTTCTTATAATACTTATGTTGATAATATAATAACTGCGGGAGAAATAAAATTTGTCCCTGTGGCTGATGTAACACTTGACGGTAGTGTTGATATTGATGATTTAGCTGAGTTAGCAGCTCAATGGTTATAAGAATGGCTTTTTTATGAATCGTAGGACTTTTCTTAAAGGTATATGTGCGGCGGGTGCTTGCTCTTTAGTTTCTGATACTGTTTTTTCTTCAGAAAAGAAGCGAAGGCCCAATGTTGTATTTATAATTGTTGATGATAGTGAATTTGTCGAATACGGTTGTTACGATGGCATGGCTCTTACTCCAAATATCGATAAACTCGCGAACAGCGGCGTTAAATTTGAGAATGCATTTACCAGCTCTTCGGTTTGTACGCCGACAAGATATACCTGTCTTAGCGGTAAGTATGCAAGCAGGGCAAAGTCGCTTCTGACTGAAGATAAGCAACCTGAAGATATGCCAAGATTTGTTCGCTGGAACAGCCATCTTAAATCTGGTGGATGGAATGTCGCGTCTGTATTGCAGAAAAATGGTTACTTCACAGGGCTATGCGGTAAATGGCATGTTGGGCATGGTGAGTATTACCAAGAGCATCTGAAGGCACTTAATGTGCCGGCAGAAGTTTCACAGGCAGATCAAATTGATCCTACTAACCCAATAGTTGATAAATATCTTGAAGAAAAATATGCTTTGCAGGTAGAAGATATTAAGAGGAGCTTTGGGTTTGATTTTGTTGGCAGTTTTTATTCCGGCAATCTTACCGATTATCCCAAGAACTATTCAAAATTAAATAAACATAATCACGACTGGATAACCCAATCAGCTTTGAATTTCATAGATGAATCACAGACGAAACAAAAGCCTTTTTTCCTGTATTTATCAACAACGCTTCAGCATGGTCCTACGCCTTTGAATTCTATTGAGGCGGATAGGAAAATCACATCAAAGGGACTGCTTGAAAAAGCTCCGGATGTTCAGCCTGGCTTCAAGTCGATGTATAAGAGGCTTGATGACGCAGGTGTTTCCAGAGAGATGGCTCCTTCTTTGTGGCTCGATGATGGAGTTGGTGCGGTTATGAAGAAATTGAAAGATTACGGCATTGAAGATGACACTGCCGTTTTCTTTTTTTCTGACCAGCAGTCATGGGGCAAGGGAAGTTGTTTCGATGGAGGTGTAAGAACTCCCTTAATATTCAGTTGGAAAGGGAGTGTAAAATCATCACAGGTTGAGGAGAATTTAGTCTCAAATATTGATTTTGTACCTACAATTTTTGATATATGCTCAGTTGAGGCACCTGCGGGTATGAAACTTGACGGCAGGAGTTTTCTGCCGCTTGTCAGTGGCGAATCAGAAGATTGGAGAGATGCCGTCTTTTTTGAACTTGGTAATATGAGGGCTGTAAGAACCAAAAGTTTTAAGTATATAGCTACTCGAAGCTATACTGAAAAGCAATGGCAGGAGTTTCCTGAAGATGTTCGCCGGTCGCAGTGGTACAGAAGAAAGTATTTTAGGCTTAATTCAACATGGAAACCGCCATTAGAATCAACAGCTTCAGTTTCGGCTGTGGCAAAATGGCGGCATGAACATTTTCAATATGCCGAAGATGCTGATCAGTTGTATGATTTGCGAATTGATCCGAGTGAGAATATGAACCTTGCAGATAGTATTGAGTATCAGGGTATACTAAAAAGAATGAAAAGTTTGCTTACAGATTGGCTTCAAACTATGCCTGGTTCTTTTGCAGAGTTTAAACAATAGTTTTTAGATATAGAGTAGTTAAAAAACATAGGGTTAATACTATGACTTCCAAAGAGCGTGTGCGCAAAGCGATATGCTTCCAGGGACCGGACAAGGTCCCTCATTTTTTACCGGACGATAAAGAGAATGATCTTTTCTGGGCGGCGAGCTGGAATGTTGGCGGCAATCCAGGAAATATTTCAAAGAAGCCATGGACTGATATTGAGGGTACTGATTTTCAGGAGCACATTGATGCATGGGGTGTTGTGTGGCATAGACATATCACTGACAGCGGCAAGGGTGAGGCTAAGGAATATCCTATTGCTGATATTGCAAAGCAGGCTGAATACAAATTTCCCGATCTTAATCATCCGGCGTATTTTGATGCCGTGAAAAAAGTTGTTCAGGATAATGAAAAATCAGACAATCCGAAATATATTTTAGGTGTTGCTCCGTTTGCCACTCTCAACGAAGGTACGCATAATATCCGGGGTCTGCAGAATATGTTTATGGATTATTATACAAATGCCGATGATCTTAAGGCCTTGATAGGCCGGCTTGCTGATAAGCAGGCTGAGGGGATCAGGTGTCTTGCGAAAGCCGGTTGTGATGGCGTGATGTTTTATGATGACTGGGGCCTGCAGGACAGGCTTATGGTAAGCCCTGATTTGATTGAGGAATTCTTTATGCCGTTCTACCGTAGAAACTGGCAGCTTTCCCACGAACTTGGGATGGAAAACTGGATGCATTCCTGCGGCTATATCATTGAGATGCTTCCTGTTTTCGCTGAGGCCGGGCTTAATGTGGCTCAGATAGATCAGCAGGAAAATATGGGATTGGAGAATTTAGCGGAGCAGGTTGGTGGCAAGGTTGCATTTTGGGCTCCTGTAGATATACAAAAGACCATGATAGAAGGTTCGCTTGATGATATAAAGGCCTACGTTAAAAGAATGATAAGCACCATAGGCTCTTTCAATGGCGGCCTTGTAAGCATGGCTTATACGACACCCGAAGATATTGGGCATACTCCTGAAAAGATCGCAGCAATGTGCGAAGCCTTCAGGGAATATGGAATATATTAAAAAGCTGTCGATGGAGGGTGTATAATCAATAGTCGCGAGATTAATTAATCAGGTTGTGGGTATAAATGTTGCTTTTAATGAATAAGAAAATTATCTCGGCAGGTATTTTTGTGTTTTTTGTATTCTCAGCGTCTTTTGCATATGCCAAGGCCGCTGAAAATACAAAGATGAGTTTCCGTTTTACGTTCGGGCTTAAAGATGACGTTGCGGTCGAATGGAACGGAGAGATGAATATATCTGCTGGTGAGATTTTAAAAGCTTCTGCTTTAGACGTATGGCCGGATGAGTCTCGATCTGATTTTGTAATCGCTGATAGCGAACTAAGCTGGCAAGGTGGCTCAAAAAAAGATAAAAATCCCGACTGGGTCAAAGGCAATAATCATAAGCTGCCCGGCTATACGCCGTGGATCCATGATTATTCTATATCCCGACCTTATAGTTTTATAGTAACTATTGAGACCGTTGCAGATACCAGAATTGCCGTCAAGACTCAAAGCCACGGTGAATTTACTTTTACTGCCGGTGAATTATCATTGGGCAGCAGTAAGAAATTTCTCGGTGGCCAGGTTGAAGTTGCCGCTTGTGCTTCTTCAAGTGAGGTAATGGC
Source organism: Sedimentisphaeraceae bacterium JB056 (assembly GCA_044440125.1). Classification (GTDB taxonomy): domain Bacteria; phylum Planctomycetota; class Phycisphaerae; order Sedimentisphaerales; family Sedimentisphaeraceae; genus JBITAJ01. The sequence goes on from JBITAJ010000015.1 coordinate 111,186, forward strand.
GATCGACAGGACAACTCTGCCGATGAAATATAACGATTTCCCTTCTGTCTGCAACGATGAAGCCGGAACCGTGTATACAGCTTTTGTGTCGTTTACAGGCGGCACGAGTTCGCTTCTCAAACCCGGTACGGTAATATCGGGTAAAGGCAGAATTGAAAATTTCAGCGAAATTAACGATGAGCTTGGCGGCGATCAGATATTGCTTGTAAGGCAGCAGGACGGTCATATGTCTGAGCCTGAGCAGATAACCGATAGCGGAAAAGATATTTTTAGGGTTCAGATAGAATCAGCCGGCAACGATAAACTCTGGATAGTCTGGAGTGAACAGGTAAACGGAAATTGGGATTTATATCTCAAAATCCGTGAAAATGGAGACTGGAGTGAAATTCGCAGGCTTACCGCCGATGTCAACCCCGATATAAACCACGTGGTCGCAGAAGACGGCAAAGGCGGGCTGCATATAGTATGGCAGGGTTTCCGTGGAACCAATTCCGATATACTGTATATGCATCTTGATTCTGAGGGCAATGTTTCCCCCGAGAAAACGGTAGCCTCTACGAACGCCAACGAATGGACGCCGGCAATAGCCGTGTCAGATGAGGGGAAAGTCGCTGTTGCCTGGGATACTTATGATAAAGGCGATTATGATGTCTATTACTGCCTCATGAATAAAGACGGCAGCTTTACCCAACCCCGGCCGGTGGCCGCAAGCCGTAAGTTTGAGGCCAGGCCCTCGGCGGTTTTTGATAAGGACCAGAGGCTTTGGATAGCCTATGAAGAAGCTGACGAGAACTGGGGCAAAGATGTCGGTGATGAGAGCCAGGTCAGCAAAAAAGCGGTCAATCTGCATATGGGAAGCACTATCGGTATAAGGTGCTTCAACGACGGCAGGGTGTATCAGCCCTGTGCGATGCCCCAATCCGTTATCGATATGGAAAGTTCCTATATTTATTATTACAAGAGATTTCAGAACCCGCGGGAATATTCAGTATACACTTCTCCGAATTATTATCTATCGTTCCCGGTTCTTGCCAAAGATGCTGACGGCGGGATCAATCTCGTATATAAGAAGCAGTTGCTCAACGCTGTGGATATGCCCTTTGCAATCGTTTTTGGCAATTATATAACCCGTTTTGACGGTGTTTACTGGAGCCGACCGGTATATATGGCCGATTGTGAAGGTCATAGTTTTCAGAAGCCTGCCGTGGCAGAATTAAAGGATGGGCTTGTAGTTGCTTCGGGCTGCAATATGAGTGCTTCGAGTTCAAAGGGTCTTCAGAATGTCAGGCTCTCGAGAATCAATTTCCAAGACGAAACTTTTGACTACCGGTTTCTGGAAGTCGATGAAGTAACTGTCGATAAGCCTAAGCAGGCAAGGGTTGAGGAAAAAGAAGATGTTGCCGCGATACGCGAATTCCGTTCTGAGGCTAATGATACGGAGTATAGAATATTCAGTGGTGATTGCCACAGGCATACCACATTCTCCGGGGACGGCGGTTCGGATGGTTCAATATTTGACAGTATGAGATACGGACTTGATGTTGCCTCACTCAATTGGATGGGTAACGGCGATCATGACAACGGCTACAGGGAGTATGCGTGGTATATTACGCAGAAGATGTACGACGTATTCAAGATCAAGGATCATTTTGTGCCGATGTTCTGCTATGAGAGGAGCTACGGCTACCCCAGAGGGCACCGCAACGTACTTATGGCACATCGCGGTTTCAGGGTACTGCCCAGAAAAGGCGGAGCCAATGAAGATACCCTGTATGAATTCTGCCGCAAATACGATGCGATAAGTATTCCCCACACAACCGGAACAAGAGCTGCCGGTACCGATTGGAGCTTCAATGACCCGGTGGCAGAGCCGGTTATGGAAATATACCAAGGTGCGAGAAATTCTTACGAGTATCGGGGAGCCCCGCGAAGTGCGGGTGCGGATAGTAAAAATCCCGGTTTTTATTGGGATGCCCTTAAAAAAGGCTTTAAGATGGGCGTTATTTCCAGTTCCGATCATAAGTCAACGCATTGCAGCTATGCGATGGTGTATCTTGATGATTATACAAGAACCGGGCTTATCGAAGCCTTGCGTAAACGCCATTGTTATGCGGCAACCGATAATATTATTCTTGAAGTTAAGTGCGGAGAGAATATGATGGGAGATATCTTTACGGTTGAAGGTGGTGTGAAGCTGGATATATACGCGAGAGGCACTGATGAGATAAAGCAAATAGACATCATAAAGAATTGTGAAATAGTGAAAACCTTCAAGCCGCAAAAGCAGGAAGTTAAATTTACATGGCAGGATAATGATGCCGGAAGCGGCGAAAACCATTATTATGTTCGGGTTTGGCAGCAAGACGGTGAACTTGCCTGGGGGACGCCTTTATGGATAACTATAAATTCTCAGAGCGAATGATATTGGATAGAAAATTATTGGAGAGTATTAAATGAAGTGGTTGAATTTACTATTAATTCTGGTACTGGCAGGCTATGTTTCCGCTATAGATATTTATGTTTCGCCTGATGGTAAAGATTCTGCTGACGGCAGTCTTGAAGCTCCTTATAAGACCATACAAAGGGCAAGAGACCAACTGCGTCACCTCAAAAGCAATACTGATGAAGAAATCGCTGCGACAGTTTATATAAAGGGCGGTACATATGAGCTGACAGAGACGCTTGAATTCAACGAACTTGACAGTGGAACCGAAGATGCTCCGATAGTTTATCGCAACTATGCCGGTCAGGATGTTCATATCGTGGGCGGCCGTCTTTTGAATTCTTCGGCGTTCAGTAAAGTATCGGATGATAAGGTGCTTGAGAAGCTTAGTGAAGAAGCCCGTGAGAACGTGCTTGAGGCTGATCTCAAAGAGATGGGTATCGCTGACTACGGGCAGTTCGGCCAATACGGACATGTCATGGTTATCCCAGCTCCTATGGAACTTTTCTTTGGCGGCAATACGATGCAGATCGCACGTTATCCCAATGAAGGTTACGTTCATATAGGCAAGGTTATTGATAAAGGTTCGGTGCCGCGTATGGGTGATTACAGTAATCGCGGCGGAACGTTTGAATATACCGACCCGCGCCATGAAAAGTGGGCAGGGGTGGAAGATATTTGGCTTCAGGGAACGTTCAATAACGGCTATTCTGATGACAATATCCGTGTCGAATCCATTGATCCCCAAAGCGGACAGGTTAAACTGGCCCAGCCGTATCTTTACGGTCTGGCTTCAGGAAGGCACCATCAGCATTATTACGCCTACAATATCCTTTGCGAACTCGATAGCCCCGGTGAATATTATATAAATCGTAATACCGGAAAACTTTACTTCTGGCCGCCTTCGGATATCAATTCCTCTGATGCAGTAGTTTCAATGTTTGATGATCCGATCATTGCTATGGAAGGTGTGGAGTATATTACTCTTGAAGGTCTTACAGTGGAGGCATCACGGGGCATAGGTATCTATGTTGAGCGTGCTAATAATAATACTATTGCAGGGTGTACTGTACGCAATACCGGAACAAGCGGTATATTCATGGGCATGGGAGCACATCAGACGTTTCCATTGCTAACTCATAACGATTATGAAGGCGTGCCGCGCAGCCGCCGTGTTGGAAGTTACCAAGGGCATATGTACCTGAATACCACATGGGACAGAAAAGCCGGAAATAACAACAAAGTGATAAGCTGTGACATTTATAATACCGGCAGCGGAGGAATACAACTCAGCGGCGGAAGCAAGAGGCATCTTATAAACGGCAACAGCGAAGTGGTCAATTGCAAACTGTATAATTTTAACAGACGTAACAAATTCCTCTGGGCTGGCATTAACGTTGATGGGTGCGGCAATCGTATCGCAAACTGCGATATATCAGACAGCCATTTTCAGGCGATATATGTTCGGGGTAATGAGCATGTTTTTGAATACAACTACATTCATCAGATCGCAAAGGATTCTGATGATACATCAGCATGGTATCTTGGACGCGATCCCAGCGACCGCGGCAACATAGTACGTTACAATTTTTTCTATGATGTCGGCAGGGAAGACAGGAGCGTGATGGGCGTCTATTGCGACGATGCTACAACTGATGTTAAGGTGATCGGCAATATCTTCTATAAGGTCGGTCAGGGAAGAGCAACGGTATTTAGCAATGCCGGACAGGATTTGCTGGTTAAAAACAATATATTCGTGGATTGCGGCAGTGCCGTTGAGCTGAGTTCATTCTTTTACACATGGGGAAGAACTAAGGGGCCTCACGGTCAGCCCCAGGCCGGCGGGATATTCTATGAGCTCTTCGAAAATCCGGGCGTATATCCGGTACGACTGGGCAAGGTTAATTTTAAGCAGCCCCCTTACAGTGAAAAGTATCCCGGTCTCACCGACTGGTTAGACAGGCTCCCCGATGAGCCGCAGGGCTATGTGGGCATTCGTCCAAGAAGAAACCTTATGATAAACAACGTCCTGTATAACTGCAAGGAAAAAGTCAACTATAAAGGCGATTATGCTCAGTTTGAGACGAAAAATAATTTTGTTGCCGATAAAAATCCAGGCTTTGTTGATCTGGCAAATCTTGACATGAGACTCAAAGATGATTCGGTTGTTTATGATGAAATCCCGGGTTTTGAGCGTATACCTTTCGAGAAAATAGGTCTCTACGATGACGAATACCGCAAATCAGAAAGTGATAAATATTCGAATGAGCCCAGCAGCGGCAAAGAACTTGAAGAAAAGACTTCCGCCGAACAGGTAACAGAGTACGACCCTTCACAGGATATGTCGCTTTCACCTCAGCAACGTAAGTGGGAGTTGACCCTTAAAGAGAATCTTGGCGACTTCTATTATCCGATATATCTCAGGGAGCGTGCTAAAGGCACAGAGCAGGCGTGGGATTACGTCGAAGATGATCCGAAACTGCCGAGAATGCTTGTGATCGGAGACTCTATCTCCCGTGGATATACTCTGCCTCTGCGTCACAGTCTTGAAGGCAAGGCCAATGTCCACAGGGCACCGGCTAATTGCGGACCTACGACAAAAGGTCTCGAAAAACTTTCCATATGGCTTGATGAAGGAAAATGGGATATTATATCTTTTAATTTCGGAATACACGACAGAAACACGCCACTGGATGTCTACAATGATAATCTTCGCGAGCTGGTCAGCCGGTTGAAAAAGACTGGAGCAAAGCTTGTATGGGTTAGTTCAACTCCGATACCTCCGGGTGCTGATATATATGTTGAAGGCGCCATTGATAATATGAATGCGGCTGCCGAAATGATAATGAAAGAAAATGAAATACCCATTATTAATCTTCATGATTATATACAACCGGTTATCGGACAATATCAATTGCCGAATAATTGTCATTATAAAAGTGAGGGATATGAATATATGGGGCATTTTCTTGCTTCGCAGATAGAAAAGCAACTACAAAGTTAAGAAAGGCTACAAGTGCATCTTACTATTTATGATTATTGTGTCATAGCATTTTATCTTGTTTTTATGTTTTCGCTGGGGCCGATATATAAGAGCTTCAGCAAGACTTCCAGCGATTATTTCCGCGGCGGTGGAACTATGCTCTGGTGGATAGTCGGTATCTCATCGGTAATGACCGGCTTTTCGGCCATGGCGTTTGTCGGCACTGCTGCGAAGACTTACGAAACCGGAACTTTTTATCTCGTGCTCTGGGCCTGCGGCACGGCGGCCTTGGTCTTTATGTTTTTCTTCACCGCCGCAAAATACAGACAAATGCGTGTTGTTACTGCCGTGGAAGCTGTACGTGATCGTTTTGGGAAAGCTAATGAACAGATATTCACTTGGCTGCTGATACCCACATTTCTCATATGGGGCGGCGTAGGATTATATGCAATCGCTGTTTTTATGAGTGGCGTTTTTGGTTTCAATATGGAAATAACGATTATCTCGCTCTCGGCTGCGGTTGTAGGTATGACTCTTCTGGGCGGCAGTTGGGCGGCTACCGCTGGCGACTTTGTACAGATGCTGATTGTGTTCTGCATAACTATGCTGATGGCCTTTCTCGTATTACGACATCCTGATATAGGGGGATTCAGCGGTCTGCTTCATAAATTACCTGATTATCATTTCAACTGGACCGGCTTTGCGCGTCCGGGCGTTTTGATATTCTTTATTGTTATGCTGTTTTTCAATCAATTGATGGTTATGAACAGCATTGCCATGGGAGCGGCCAAATATGTATTCGTTAAAACAGGTGCCGATGCAAAGAAAGCCGTTCTGCTTACTATAATCGGCCTGACTTTCGTTACCCCGCTGCTGCTGATACCTCCTGCCGCGGCAACTATTTTCTTCCCTGATCTAACGCAGGATTATGGTAATTTGAACAATCCTAATGAAGCGGCATATGTTGCCATGGCAATTAAATTTCTGCCACAGGGACTTTTGGGTATGCTGATATGTGCGGTGTTCGCATCGAGCCTGACATCAATGAACAGCAGTCTTAATACAATAACCGCTACTTTTGTGCGAAATTTCTACATAGAGCTGATAGATAAAAAGGCCTCTGAGCAAAAACAGATATTCATTGGCCGTATATTCATGCTTGTATTCGGGGTCGTTCTGGTAGGCATAGCACTTGTCTTTAAGAACATGAAAGGTCTTCAGCTTTTTGATCTTATGATACTTGTTGCAGCATCTATAAATATTCCGCTTTCAGTACCAACGTTTCTTGGAATATTTATCAAGAAAACGCCATCATGGGCCGGCTGGGGAACGATGGTTGTGGGTATGTCTGCCGCGATGATATCGAGATTTTTTCTCTCAAACGATTTGATAGAGAGCAGCGTTTCCGGTATTTTTACGCTTTCAACACCTCTTAGCGCAAGAGAGTTGGGTGATCTTAATATCGCAATAACCACCGCGATAATGCTCCTGGTCTGCAACGGATTTTTCTTTTTCTCCATGCTTTTCTACAAGCCTGACGAAGAGGAGAAGAAGCGTGTTGATGGTTTCTTCAAACGAATGAATACGCCGGTAGATGTTGAAAAAGAACATGGGCCGACTTACGAAAGTGACAAACGGCAGGTTGGTGTTTTGGGTAATCTGAGCCTCGTTTATGGCTGTTTTATTGTCTTGATGCTTCTAATTCCTAATGAAATGAAGTCAAGATTACATATAGCGATTATAGCAGCTGTTATTCTTGGTTTTGGTATCACATTGAAGTATATTGCAAAGAAGTACAGAAATGGTTAAACTTTTATGAATTGCAAAATGTGCAAAAATTTACGTAGTCTTATGCCTCTGATTGTTTTTAGCATGATAATTTGTTTCTCATGGGAAACGCTGGCTCGGCCGAAAGCAAATTCTATAGCTTATTACGTTGCATCTGATGCAGATGGAAGTGGTGATGGTTCAATAAGAAGCCCTTTCTCCTCTCTTGAACAGGCAAGAGATGCTCTTCGCTGCTTAAAAGAGGATGGTGAGCTTGAGGCTTCCGTTACTATTTATCTTCGTGGCGGTGATTATTTTATCAATGACTCATTTAAGCTTGATCAGAGAGATTCCGGCTCTTCGGATTACAGGGTAACCTATTGTGCTTATAACGATGAGAAGGTGAGATTTATTGGCGGCGTCAGTATTCCCCTTTCAGAGTTTGAGGAAGTAACTGACAAATCAATACTTGATAGACTGCCTGATGAATCATCTGGTAAGGTTCTTAAAGTAAATCTTAAAAAGAGAGGTATAACGGATTATGGAAAAATGTCTCTCTATGGTCATAGTATGGGTTTTCTCAATGCTGTTACTAAATTCAAATCAGGAGCAGCTTCCTCTCAGTTATTTTATAATGATGAGTCTATGCAGATAGCCAGATGGCCTAATGACGACTTTGCTAAGATAGATGAAGTCGTGCAAGCCGGTTCTGTTCCGCGGCATTGGATGGATGATATGAAAGGCTCTGATAATAAGAGTGTATTAGCTACATATATCCAGCCAGAGGATCGTGAAGATCCGCCGCTTGGATTCAAGATAAAGATATCTGATGATCGTATAAAACGCTGGACTAAGGCTGAAGATATATGGATGTTCGGATACTGGTACTGGGACTGGTCCGATCAGAGTGTTGAGGTTGAGAGCATTGATTTCGAGAATAATATTATATCCAGCGTTCAGCCCAGTGCTTACGGCGTGCGTGAGAAACAGCGATTCTATGTGTATAATCTTCTCGAAGAGATAGACATGCCGGGTGAGTGGTATCTGGACAGGCAAACCGGTGATCTTTATTTCTATCCGCCTGCTGATGCTTCCGGAGGTGATGTAAAGCTTTCACTGCTTGACAAACCTATGATCGAGATGAAGGATGTTCACAATGTAACTGTCAAGGGTATTGATATAAGCGTTTCGAGAAGCAGTGCGTTTGTGATAAAAGATGGCGGCAACTGTCTTGTATCTGACTGCATGGTAAGCAAGGTAGGCGGTACGGCAATTTCCACTAGTGGTGGTAAGGCTCATGGCGTCAAGAATTGTGTTGTCTTTGATGTAGCCGCAAGTGGTATTTCTGTCAGTGGCGGTGATCGTCATACGCTTTCTCCGGCAGGTCATTACGTGGAAAACTGTCATATACACAGCTTCGGCAGAATGGCCAAGACATACAATCCCGCCATAAGCATCAGCGGTGTAGGCAACAGGGCAGTTCACAACGAAATACACAACGGCCCCCATGCCGGACTTATCTTTGGCGGTAACGACCACATAATAGCCTACAACGAGATATACGACGTGGTCAACGAATCGCAGGATATGGGCGCGATCTATTGCGGCAGGGACCTTACCGGTCGCGGCAATGTTATAAAGCATAACTTCATACACGATGTGAAAGGTGTTGAAGGGGGCCATCCCAACCTTATACACGGCATATATTTTGATGATATGTATTCAGGCTGTTACGTTATCGGCAATGTATTCAGTAATATGCCTACCGGCGTACTGGTGAACGGCGGCCGCGACCATACCATCGATAACAACATATTCGTCAATATATCTAATAAACCTGTTATCCTTGCCACCTCCGGTTTTATGAGCTGGTCTGCCAAGCATTGGAAAAATCATGCCTATGGTCTCAACAGCGATCCAAGGAGGGCTGATGTTGAAAGCCAGGGCGGCAGTGCCGTGCCGTGGGATAGGGCCCCGTATGACAAGTATCCTCATATGACCAATATACGTGAGGATGAGCCAAAACATCCCAAGTATAACAGCGTGGCGAAAAATGTATTCTACAATTCGCCCGATATGTATATCTGGATAAGGGGCGAAATTGATTTTGGCGAGGAAATGGTTCGCGGTTATTCGAACATAAGAGATAATTTCCTGGCTCAGAATGATCCGGGATTTGAAGATGCTGAGGATATGGCGTTTTCACTTAAAAGTGATTCGGTTGTTTATCAGAAGATATCCGGTTTCGAGCCGATACCCTTCGATACGATCGGCCCTGTAACTAAATAATCAAACGATAAAATTCGGGAAAGGATAATCATAATGAAAAAAACTGTACTTATTTTATTCATTTGTTCGTTAGTATTCGCAAGAGATTTTTACGTTTCACCCGAGGGTCGCGATGATGCCGGGGGCAATGGCAGCAAAGACAGGCCCGTAGCTTCTGTCGCCAGAGCGGTTGAGAGGGCGGCAAAGTTTATTGAATTGAGAGGATGCCCCGAAGAAGGTATTGTCATCAACGTAGACGCCGGTGTTTACCGCATAGATGAGACGATAAAGATCGATAAAACCCTTAGCGGCAGCGAGAACGGCCAGATCGTTATTAAAGCAGCAGACGGCGGCAAGGTTGAGATAATCGGCGGTCCGAAGTTTACTCTCAGCGAGTTTTCTCCGGTAACGGACCCCGAAATAGAAAAGCGTCTCCATCCTGCAGCCAAAGGAAAAGCAGTTGTGCTTGATCTTAAAAAACGCGGCATTACCGAATACGGCCAGTTGCCGTTATATGGCCACAGTATGTATTGTCTTAACGCCAAGACCCGCTACAAGAGCGGCGGCCAGGCTCCAGAGTTGTTTTTCAACGCCAAGCCGCTTACCATAGCCCGCTGGCCCAACGAAGGCTTTGCTAAAACCGGCTCAGTCGTTGAAAAGGGCGATATCATAAGGGACTGGATGGATGATCGCAAGGGCCAGGATGCTTACGTTGCACCCGAGCAGCGCAACGACCCGCCCAAAGGCATCGCTTTCAAAATGGATAAAGAGCGTCTCGAAAGGTGGAAGAATGCCGAGGATATCTGGCTCTATGGATACTGGTTCAACAATTGGTCCGATCAGACGCTTCAGGTGGCCGGTATTGATGCCCAAGAGGGCATAATCCGCAGCGTTCAGCCCAGCGGCTACGGTGTGAAAAAGGATCAGCGGTTCTACGCGTTCAACCTCCTGGAGGAAATGGACGAGCCGGGAGAATGGTATCTCGACCGCTCAAAAGGTAAGCTCTATTTGATCCCGCCGGAAAACGACCCGGATGCGGAGCTTCACTTATCTTTGCTTAAAGATAAGTTTATGGCAATTGATGGCGTATCTAACTTGCTCATAGAGGGCATAGACTTCGGGTACACGCGAGGCAGCGGCATAGATATTGATAATTCCAGCAGCGTAAAACTTTTGGACTGCAAAGTCGCCAATACAGGCAGCTACGGCATACGCATTCAGGGCGGCAAAAATAATTCAGTTGTCAGATGTGAAGTGTTTAACAATGGCAGCGGCGGCATAACTGTCAACGGCGGAAATGTAAACACTTTGACCCCAGCCGGTCATTTCGTCGAAAATTGCCTTATCTACGATTATGCACGTATAGAAAAGACTTACAAACCGGCAATCAATCTCTCCGGTGTAGGCAATCGTGCCTCTCATAACGAAATACATTCCGGAGCTCATATGGCTGTAGGCTTCAGTGGAAATAATCATATTATCGAGTTTAATCATATATATGATGTTGCTCGGGAGACTGATGATATGTCGGCCATATATTCGGGTCGCTCATGGTATTCCCGCGGTACCGTAATACGCTATAACCTCCTTCGCAACATTACCGGCTATAAGGCCGGCACTCACCGCGTTTCGGGCGTATATCTTGATGACGGTATCAGCGGTATTACGGTTGAAGGCAACATCTTTCTTAACGTCGCGCAGGGGCTGATGTTCAACGGCGGACGTGATAATACCGCAGTGAATAACATATTTATTGATGTAGAGAATATGGCTCGCAGCACCAGTCTTAAAGAGGCTTTCAAAGGGTGGGCCGCATCAAGCTGGAAGACGCTCAATGAAAATATACGCAAAATGCCGATAAACGAGGAGCCCTGGCACAGTGCCTACCCCCATCTTGCGAATATGCTGGAAGATGAGCCGGAATTGCCAAAGTATACGACTATAAAGAATAACCTGCGTTACAACTCGCCGATAATAATCAGCAAGGAAGGCATACACGAGGTTGTAACTGAGTTTGGTGATGTCCAAAACAATCTTGAGATTGATAAAAAACCCGGCAGTTACGATTCTCAAAGCGGCCATTTCAAATTCGACCCTTCCTCCGGTGTTTTCGATATCATGGGCGATTTGAAGAATATCCCAACTGAGAAAATAGGAAGAATGAAGAGCGAAAGCTGAACCGATGAATGACTATATCAACATTGATTCGGCGCAGCTTGATCGACTGGATGCTGTTAAAGAGGGATATAAGCGCCTCTATGAACAACCGTCTCAGTGCCGTCCGATGATAATAATAAATGTTGTCGGCGGCAGATCGGTAAGCTGGGAAGAAAAGCTTGCCGATCCGATGGTGATGCTCAGGGCAAAGCTTGACGAGATCAAGCTGCATTTGGCCGTGGAGGATGATATCGTTCCGGCGGCACGTGTCGATTTTGGCACAGGTATAATCGCCTCGGCTTTCGGTTGTGAGATAACTTATCCGGAGAACAATCTGCCGGCTGTTAAGAGTCATCCTGTAGAAAATACGGCCGATATTTATCGTCTTGAGAAGCCTCGCCTTAATGCCGGTCTGATAGCCAAAGCCTTTGATTGGATCGGGCTTTGGAAAGAAAACTTGCCCGATTGGATACGTATTCAGCCCTTTGACATACAGGGTCCGTTCAATAATGCTCACCTGATCCGCGGCAACGACATCCTTCTGGACTTCTATGATGATGCGGCGGCAGTGCAAAAATTGCTTGATATCATTACCGATTATACCATTGATGTGGTCAGAGAGATGAATAAGCTTATCGATGTTGAAGACGGTTGGTTCTGTGATTGGGGCGGGGCGTACTGGAAAGGCGCTGCCAGAATATCGAATTGTTCGACGGATATGATAAGTCCCCAGTTCTACATCGATAATGTTTTTGATCGTGATGTGCGATTGTTAAGCAGCTTGGGCAGCGGACGTATGCACTACTGCGGCAGCCACAGGGCGGTAATAGACGAGTTTTTCAAAAACCCTGCTATTACCGGTCTTGATATTGATGCAAGCATCCATGATTTATGGGAAGTAGCGGAATCTGCCCCTGAAAAACTTGTTCTCGTATTTCAGGACTATAATGGTGCATTTCCCGATGTGCAGCGTCTTCTCGATGGAGACTGGCCGGAGAAACGAAATATAGTATTGATAACTAATGTTGAAACAGTAGAGGAAGGTAAAGACCTTAGAGCCAAATTACTGGAATCGATGCCTTACCAAAATTAAGAAGGAAACGATATAATGAAGAATGTACTGAAAACAGGAGTGGTCTTATTGTTTTTGCCTTGTCTTGTGTTTGCATATGATATTTATGTTTCACCTAACGGCAGTGATGTTAACACAGGAACAGAGGATAAACCGACTGCTTCTATTGGCAGGGCACTCAAAAGAGCGGAGAAGCTTATTGAACTCAGGGGTTACCCTGCTGAAGGCATTAATATTATAATAGAACCCGGTGAATACGGCTTTGATGAAACTTTGTTTTTGGGTGACAGCATCTCTGGTTCGCCAGATAATCCGTTGGCAATAAAATGTGTTGATGGAAAGGCCTTTTTTAATGGTGGAATCGCATTAGATACAGCAGGCGGTAAGATAACGCAGAATGAACCATTGCTTTCTCCAAAGGCTCGTGGCAATGTATATGCCGTTGAGATAACCGATGGCAAGCTTATTTCACTGCTTTCCAATAGGAGTGTGAAACTCAGTCAGCAGGGCCAAATGATGTCGCTGGCGAAATATCCTAATATTGGCTATGCTCACATCAAAGAAGTTATCGATAAGGGTGCCGTTTATGCTCATGGAAGAACTAAGGGTGACCCGCCCCAATACAGCATGGATGAACCGACAGGAGGAGTATTCACTGTAAGGGATAAAGATGTGTCCGCATGGGAAAAGGAATTTGAAAAATTCAAAAAAGCCTATGTAGTCGGATATCTCTCTAATGATTGGTACAAGGAGAATCACAGAATAGCTTCTATTACAGATGAGCAGATTAAGCTTATTGATTACAGCCGTTATGGGCTTGGAGTCAAAAAGGAGATACCCCGTCGTTTTATAATAAACGATCTTTTAAGCGAACTTGACAGCCCCGGTGAATTTTTCTTTGATGAAAATGCCAATAAACTTTATTTTTGGCCTTTTAATGAAGGGGATGTTTCCGGATTGAGTATATGGGGAGGTGAGTCGTTTGCTGAGTTTAAAAATGCTTCGAATGTAAGACTTGAGAATATAGTTATCGAAGGTGTTTCTCAGGGTAAATCTGTTGTAAATATAAGTGACAGTGAAAATGTTGAGCTTGCCGGATGTGTTATCCGAAATTGTTCGCGGCCGGCTGTGATGATCGAAGGCGGCAGCCATTGCGGCATCAGAAGCTGTGATATTTACGATGTGCCTTATCATCTGAAACTTAGCGGCGGAAATGTTAAAGAACTCAAACCCTCAGATAATTATGCCGAAAACTGCCATTTCACGCAGGTGCAGGCGAGCGATTATTACGGCAAAATTCAGATCAGCGGTGTAGGTCAGGTTTTCCGCAACAACCTCGTGCATAATTTTATCGGTCAGGTAATGACGGTCGGTGATAACGACCACCTTATCGAATACAACGAATTTTTCAATATCGGCATCGAAGAAGGTGACGGTGGAACGATGTACAGCGGTGCTGCCATGTGGAGCTGGGGAAATGTGTATCAGCATAATTTCCTGCATCACCTGATGTGTTTGCCGCAGGCTCATCCTCGCGGCGGCATATACCCCGATGATCGCGATCAGGGCGACACTATAAAGCAGAATGTCTTCTATAAGGCTGCTCATCGTGCGGTGCTTATAAACGGCGGTGCCGGGCATAATGTGAACGATAATATATTCCTCGAAGGCTATATCGGTATATATAACACCGAGGCCGGCTCACAAAAGATGTATGATATGCAGTCTGAGTACAACAGCGGCAAACTCAAACGCGGCGACAAAATGGACTATATCTGGAGAACCGAGCAGGTTATCGGCGAAGAGGGCTGGAACAAAGAGCCGTGGATAAGCAGGTACCCGCTTTTTGCGAATATCATGAATCAGCCTAAGATGAGGTTCTGGCCGATAGAATGCGATTTCAGCGGCAACTATTTTCATGGAAACGCCGAAAATATACAGTATCGTTTTGGTTACGGTCGAAACGATACAAAGGATATTTCTGAAGTGGAGTACATAGAGGCCCGAAACAACAAGGATATACCTCTTGATATATTCAAAGATGCAGATGCTCTTGATTTTAATTATGCTGCTGAAAGAGTAGCTCAAAGGATGCCTGATATCCAGTTCGACAGGATAGGACTTTATCAGGATGAATATCGGAAAGATGTGCCGGACAAAAAGCTCTATCGTAAGCTTCTTGCCGATAAATTTCGCGACCGTAAATCTTACGACCCGGACGCTCGGTACGACCCCGATACCATCAGTGATATGATATATTTCAATACCGGCAAATTATTGACTGAAATGACATCCGGAAATTTAACTCAGGAAAATGGCAGAATTGAACCGGATGCTCAAAGTTATAAGGTATCAAAGGAAGATTACGATTATGCCATGGATATTTATAACGCTCAGGAGCCGGAGTTGATTTTTCCTAATCCGCATCCGGGAGCTCAGTGGTTCACAGAGGCCGGGCTGGGATTGTTTATGCACTGGGGAATTCACAGCGTAAAGGCTCTGCAGCCTTCCTGGTCGATGATAAGGGATTACAGGTTTGCACATTATCCCGAAGATGAAGACCCGAACAAGTATATCGGATTCAATTATTATCATCTGGCTGAAAAATTCGATCCCCAATCATACGACCCGGATATGTGGTTTAAGGCTGCCGCCGATGCGGGATTTAAATACGCGGTTCTCACTACAAAGCACCACGACGGCTATGCCCTGTGGCCCAGCAAATACGGCAATATGTCAACCCGTACTTATATGGGCGGTCGCGATCTGATCAATGAATATGTCGAAGCTTGCAGGAAAAACGGCCTGAAGGTTGGTTTCTACTTCTCCCAGCGCGACTGGCATTATCCGAATTTTCCCGTTTTGGATGTCGGCTTTGACAACAAAAGGAGGGGCGAAGAATATCAAATGAGCGAGGATGAGGCAAGAAAACTGTTTCAGGATTTCTATGCTTACACTATCAACCAGTTGAGAGAATTGCTGACTAATTACGGCACTATAGATGTGCTCTGGTTTGACGGCCTTGGCTCCTGGCCCGGTCTAAAGGAAAAAAGAGGGGATACGAAAGTTCTTCAAACGTATCAGTGGATACGTTCGCTTCAGCCGGGGATAGTCATAAACGACCGCTGGGACAAACGTATCGGGGATATGAGTACCCCTGAAGGACATGTGCCCGAAGATAAAATTGAAGGCTGGTGGGAAAGCTGCATCTCGATTAAGGGTCATTGGGGTTATTCGCCGCATAGGGATATGTGGAGTATTGAGAAATTCTGCGATACTTATAATGAGATACGAGAAAAGGGTGGAAATTTTCTGGCAAACGTCGGCCCGGCACCGGACGGAACTATGCCTGATGAGTTTTATGAACTTTGTGAAAAACTCAACGAAGGCGAATGTGAGGAATGATTTGCTCTCGAAATGGAAAATCTATACGTCTGATATAACAGGCTAATAATTCAAGGAAAGTAAGTATCTGATATGTTAAAAATAATAATAAAGAGTTTGGTAGTTGCAGCAGTATTATCTGTTTTTATGGCAGGATGCAGTCTGCCTGAGAAGTGTAGTGATGTTTCGTTTTATGTTGCTCCTGATGGAGATGACAGTGCCAACGGTTCAATTAATGCTCCTTTCAGGACATTAGAAGCAGCCAGAGATGCTGTTCGTCGATTGCGGGCAGAAGGGAAATTAGGCCATGATGGTGTTACTGTCAATCTCAGAGCCGGCAGATATGAAATAAGCGAAACATTTGAACTCGATGAACGTGACAGCGGAACTCAAACCGCCCGTATTATTTATCGCAGTTTTCCCGGTGAGAAGGTTTATATAAGCGGCGGAAAGTCAATACCCGCTTCTGCATTTAAGCCCGTAGGCGACAAAAAGGTGCTGGATAGGTTCGTCGATAAGAGGGCGGCTTCAAAGATAGTCTGCGTTGATCTGAACTCGCTTGGTATTACAAATTACGGCAAGATGAGTGCAAGGGGTTTTAGAAGGCCATACGTTAATCCCGGTCTTGAGCTGTTTTTTAACGAGCAGGCTATGACTATTGCCAGATGGCCCAATGAGGGTTTTGTTCCAATTGGTAAGGTTGTGGATAAGGGGTCTGTGCCGCGGTTTGATGATTTTGAGAATCGAGGAGGCACTTTCCACTATAAATATGACAGGGCGGATTACTGGAAGCAGGCTGATGATATTTATGTTTCCGGTAATTGGAAAGCCCCTTATGCAGATGATACGCTGAAGGTAGAAGAGATCGATACAGAGCAGAAGACTATAAAGCTTGCTTATGCCCATATGTACGGCATAGCTTCCGGTCCTGAATGGTGCAACTATTTCGTGTTGAACCTGCTTGAGGAGATCGATGTTCCCGGCGAGTGGTATCTTGATAGAAATACCGGTATGCTTTATTTCTATCCTCCTTCCGACATAGCTGAGGGTGATATTCAGGTTTCTCTTCTTGATGAGCCTATGGTTGCCATGGAGGGGGTTAGCTTTGTAAGTTTTGAGAATATCACGTTTGAATACACAAGAGGCATTGGTGTGTATATTGAGCGAGGAGAGGGTAATCTGTTAGCCGGATGTACGCTTCGTAATATGGGTGTGGTAGCGGTCTGTATGGGTATGGGTATTGAACCTGACAAGATCAACAGGCACCAGTTTACCGGAAAGCCCGTAAGCCGCCAGCTTGGAAGCTGGCACGAGCATATCTATGAAAATGCAACATACAACCGCCAGGCGGGCAAAAACCATGGAGTGCTTAGCTGCGATATTTACAATATCGGAGCCGGTGCGGTTAGTATGGGTGGTGGTGACAGGCTTACTCTTGAGCCGGGCAGAAACTACGTTGAGAACTGTGAGATACACGATTATAATCGTCTTGGACGCTCTTATAAGGCAGCGGTTAATATTGATGGTGTAGGAAACAGGATTGCTAATAATCACATTTATAATGCACCTGATATGGCCGTTTACCTGCACGGCAACGATCATGTTATAGAGTATAATCATATCCATCATGTTATGCTTGAGTCCGGTGAGGGCGGCTGGTTTTATATGGGGCGTGATGCGGCGGAATTTGGCAATGAGATTCGCTATAATTTTGTTCATCATTGCGGCGTTACCGACAGCGGCTCAGAGGGCGACAGAACCGAAGGTTCAAGCGGCGTATACATGGATGATTTTGCCTGCGGCACAAAAGTTTACCAGAACGTATTCTACAAGGTCGGCAAGGAGCGGGCGGCGGTTTTGATAAACGGCGGTATGGATAATCTCGTTTGTAATAATATCTTTATTGACTGCCGGTATGCCCTCTATGCAAGCGCTTTGTTTCAGGGCTGGGCTAAGAAGCATCTTACGAAATTTGATGAGGGCGGTCTTTACAGAGTCAGGCTTGAAGAGGTGAACTATAAAAATCCCCCATACAGCGAAAAATATCCGACTCTTGTCAATATATGCGATGACGAACCCGCACAGCCAAAACGCAACCTTATGAAGAATAATGTCTATGTCGATTGCGGCAAGGTGTATCGCTGGAATAAAGAACCGAAGATCACACTTGAAGGCAATTTTGAGACTGATGCTGATCCTGGTTTTGTGGATATGGCAGCGTTAAATTTCCAACTGAAAGAAGACTCTCTCGTCTACAAACAGATACCTGATTTTAAGAGGATTCCGCTTGAAAAGGTAGGTATGTATGTTGATCGCTATAGAACAGAAGTTGTACCTTATGTGCATCGGGCTGTGAAAGAGGCGGATATTAAAGGTGAGGTCCTCAACGATAAGATCAATGTAGAGGATGTTGTCAGTTATAATGATGAAGGTGTCATTGTTTTGCTTGAAAAGATACCGGTCCAATATCCTGATGGTGAAGTTGCCGGGGTAAAGATTGCAGAAGCTCTGGTTGCTGATGTAAGCTGGGCAGATGGCGAGCTTAGAAGTGTTATTATATATTCGAGCGTTGCCGGTGAATTTGTCGTAAAATATAAAGAGAATACTGCCAGGATAAAAACTGAACCTGAAGGTAAATACGGGCTTGATAAGAATCTTAAAGATATATGGTTTTAGTATGAGAAAAATAAGGATAAGTTGATTATGGCAGTTTTAAGATTGATTTTATTGACAATGATTGTTATTGTTGTCAGTGCTCTTGATGCATCTGAACCGGTTCATCATTCGAAAGGTTCTGACGCAAAACTGGTATATGAGAAAATAGCTTCTATCCGGTATCTTCAAGATGATCGTCCCGAGAGAATGGATGCTTATATCCCAAAGGTCGGTTCAGGTAAACCCTACCCCGCTGTTGTTTACATACATGGCGGCGGCTGGACGAAAGGAACCCGTGATAACAAACGAGCCGTAAATATTGCCTCCACACTGGCCGGAGCGGGCATTGCCGTATTCAGCATTGATTATAAACTGGCCCTCAGAGAGAAAAGAGAAGGCGGCAATGTAACGGTGGAAGGCTCATGGCCCCAAAATATATTTGACTGTAAAACTGCGGTCAGGTATGTTCGGAAAAACGCTGGCGGATATGGTATAGATCCCAATAATATTGGAGTTATGGGATGCTCTGCCGGCGGTCATTTAGCATTGCTTACGGGCCTTTCTTCTGAAAGTGAAGAGCTTAATAATGGCGGTTTATATTGTGACGTATCGAATGATATTAAATGTATTGTAGATATGTACGGCATACCAGATGTGAGAGTATGGGGCGGGCATGTGTTTATAGAGCCTTCTCAGAATGATGCTCCTGAAATGTATCGTCTGGCTTCGCCGGTAACTTATATTGAGAAAGACAGCCCTGCTGTTCTTGTAATACATGGAGATAAAGATAAAGTTGTGAATGTCGAGCAGTCAAGATTGTTTGTTGATAAACTAAAAGAGATTGGAGCGTCTTATAAATATGTTGAAGTCAAAGAAGGGCCTCATAGTTTTGATCTCGAAAACCATATGGACATAAGGCCTGTCGTTATTGATTTTTTGAAAGAGCAGTTAATGTAAATGTTATTGTTAAATCCGAACCTGAAAATGCAGGTTTTTATAAGAATTTTTAAGATATGTAGTTTAGGTATAGAAAGAGTTATTATGAAATTAAATAAAGTTACGTGTTTAATGGTTGTCTGTATTGGGGTATTCTGCTCGCTTGCATACAGCAGTGATCAGAAAAAGGTTGCAGTTCGCAATGGTTTGCCCAATTTGTATTCAAAGCTTGAAGCCGGTGAAGATGTTACGATAGCCTATTTTGGCGGCAGTATTACAGCTCAGAACGGTTATCGTATGCAGACATTTAAATGGTTTGAAGAGAATTGGCCGCAGTGCGAATTTACTCAGGTGAATGCGGCTATCGGCGGCACTGGTTCGGAGCTTGGTGCGTTTCGTCTTTACGATGATGTGCTTTCAAATGATCCGGATCTTGTTTTTATAGAGTTTGCTGTTAATGATTATGGTGCATCACAGAATTCTCAAAAAAATGTAGAGGAATCAATGGAAGGCATAATCAGGCAGATAATCAATAATAATCCTCAAACAGATATGTGTCTGGTATATACTATAACTGAAAGTATGATAGAAGATATGAAGGCAGGAAAAATGCTTCCTTCTATAGCAGCTCATGAGAAGGTGGCCGATCACTATGGACTGCCATCTGTTAATGTAGGTTCTGTTGTTGCCGACCTCGAAAATGAGGGCAAGTTAGTAATGAAAGGGCAGCAGGGTTTGATGCAGGCTGTCAGCGGTGACTCTCTAAATGAGACGGTAGAAGTTGGCGTTAACGAAAAAGGACAGGTTGTCTTTTCAAAGGATGGTGTTCATCCTTACCCTAATTCCGGGCATAAGATATATACTCAATGCATAGTTGAAGCCATTGCCTTGTTAAGGGGAGATGCCGAAAATAAAGAGCATGAGCAACTGCCTTGTTTAAATGAAAATAATCTTGAAAAGGCAAAGATGGTATCTCTTTCTATGGCTAATCTAAAAGGTGATTGGAAAAAATATAATCCTGAAGGAGGAGTCGTATCAAGCTGGATAGCCGACAAGATGCCGGAGATGATGGTTGCTAAAAGTATTGGTGACAGCATAGAGTTTCGTTTAAATGGTTTTGTTGCCGGTTTCTATGATGTTATGGGGCCTTCTGCTGGAGTTGTGGAATGTCAGGTTGATGATGAAAAGAAGTATCTGTCCAGATTCGACAAATATTGTACGTATTATCGCATAGGCAGTAAGACTATTGAAGTTGAGAAGGGTATTCATGATGTTAAGTTCACCTTGACTGATCGTCCTATTGAAAAGGCGGCTGTTCTCAGCGAAAGAGGAAGTGTTATGAAGGACCGCTCTAAATACGAAGATACGCATTGGTATGTTGGCAAGATAATGCTTGTCGGCGATATAATAAAATAAAACATAGTGAGTAAGTAAGAAACTCAATAATGGCTTTACCGCATTTCTACAAACCGTGAACTGCGAACTAATAGCTAAATAATATTACAGGAAAAATTTATGACTTTATTTGGATTGAGTATAGTTGATGTCTCGGTGATCGTTTTATATTTTGCGTGGATTTTCTGGATTGGATACCGGTCTATGAAACGCATCCATAATCAGGAAGATTTCTTTCTTGGCGGAAGGCAGTTTGGCAGGCTCATAGCGACATTTACCATGTTTGGGCAGGGTACCAGTGCAGAGAGTGCTGTTGGTTCAACAACTCAGGTTAAGCAGATGGGTATATCCGGCATCATGACATCAACCTTTTCTAACTTTTTTGTCTTGCCGACTTACTTCTTTGCCGCTCAGTGGTACAGGCGTTTGCGTCTGCTTACGATGTCAAGCTATTACGAGCTTCGTTACGGTAGTAAGAAGCTTGGAGTTGTCTATGGTATTTCACAGGCGTTTTTCTTTATGGTTGTTGTAAGTATCGGTTTTATGGCTATGAGTAAGACGATAATGGCTATAACACCCAAAAATATCGAGGATATGACGGCTTCGCAAAAGATAGAGTATGATCAGTCACTACGCTTGGAACAACTTGAAAAAACTGATTACTCAACCCTTACAGAAGCAGATCGCAACGAGCTGGCAGAACTCCGCTTGTTGAAGCCGCAACGATTTGTGTCTTATTTCAATAAACCGATTTTGATTATCGGTCTTGCGATTATTATTATGATCTATGCTGTCGGCGGAGGACTTGAAGCGGCGGCAAAGACTGATGTCCTGCAGAGTATATTGACTCTGGTTCTGACGGTGCTCTTTATCCCGTTTGGAGTTGCCAAGATTAATTCGATACATGGTTCTTCGGGTTTTGTCGGTGCTTTTGAAACTATCCATAAGGTTTTGCCGGAGATGGTTTTTCAGTTATTCGGTTCACCTGCAAATGCCGAGATGACTTGGTATCTGATGCTGGTGTTTGGTGTTTTGACACTGCCTAACGTTTTGTGTCAGGCTAATCAGCTTGTAATTTCAGGTGCTTCAAAAGATGATAAAACTGCCCGTGCGGGTTTTGTAGACGGTATGCTGATAAAGCGGTTTGCGACGGTTATGTGGGGTATGATCGGCATGATAATTCTGGCACTCTATTATACCGATAATTCAGACCCTGACCTTATGTGGGGATTGGCTACGCGTGATCTGCTGGGTTCTCTGGGGATAGGTCTTGCCGGGCTTATGGTAGCGTGCCTCATGAGTGCTCTTATGAGTGCGGCTGATGCGCATATGATTACAGTTTCGGGTTTGCTGACTGATGGTGTGTATAAAGTCTTAAGACCTGGTAAAAGCGAGAAACATTATGTTCTTATCGGTCGAATCTGTTGTGCTGTATACCTGATAGGCGGTGTTTCAATGGCGATGTACGCCAAGGATATATGGTCAATGTTCAAATATTTGATGACGCTTAACTTTGTATTCGCCGCTCCGTTTTTGATGGGTATTCTTTGGCGAAGAGCCAATGCCAAGGCTTCATGGGCAACCGTTATTGTTGCCGGTCTTGTTACTGTTCTGCTTCCTTTACTTGCTCCTATGGTAGGTCTCAATAAGCATGAGAAATTCCTGAAAGTTAATTATTCCAAAGAGTTTACTTATACCTATTTGGCTTCAACTTTCGATGTTAGTGAAAGACAGGAGGCTATTCGCAGATGGCAGGAGCTTGACGCTAAGGGGGAGGCTGTCGGCGATTGCCCGAAGCCGCTTGTTGAAGGTCAGAAGTTTGAGAAGGTTTTTGCTTCAAAAGAGCGTGCGATATTCTGGAATAATATATCGGCTACCAGAGATGAAAATGGTAATCTTATCAAGAAGGGTGATGGAATGCTCAAGGCTGATTTGCTGTTGCTGTATTGCTGCGGCGTACCTTTGGAGAAATTTTCATTCCCAATGTTGGAAACTCTTAGATATGTTACACAGTTTGTGCTGAGTTTTGCGGTATTTATAATTGTTGCATTGCTGACAAAGCCTTACGATAAAGATAAACTTGATCATTTTTACGGCAGGTTGAGGACTCCGAGTTATTCAGACCATAAAAAAGATGCACAGGAAATGGCGTTAACTGAAGCCGACCCGCTCCGTTTCAACGACCGTAAACTGTTCCCGAATTCATCATGGGAATTCAATAGATGGTACAAATTTGAATTTTATGGTGTTTTGAAGATACTTTTCTTTGTAATTCTGATTTATATATCACTATTTGCGGTAGTAAAAATCGGTAGCTGATTTTGCTGAAATCACCGAACATCACAATTCGATGTGGTGAAATAGTTTGAAGATGAAAGTAGTGAAAAGCAGGTGACTGTCTGACAGTTGCCTGCTTTTTGATTTATTATTCGTTTTGTCTTCATAATCTGCTTGTCGTTATTTCTCTGGGAGTTGGAGTCTTTAGTACCAAGGCCTTAATTAATTTCTGTTGAATTTGATTATTTGCCACTTATAATAGTGTAGGTTATTGAAATAAGTATTTGAGAGTATACACTACACTTTTAATTATAAGCACGGCACCTAATGGCAGAAAAGCAGAAAACATTATTTGGTATTGAGGAACCTGAAAAAATAGAAATGTCAGGTCATACTGTTCGTATTGCCTTTGATGCCGGTGTTGATCAGACTTTTGATTATTCAGTGCCGCTGAAACTTTGGCCTGTCGGATTGGGCCAGCGTGTCGAAGTTCCATTTGGAAGAGGGAATAAGCCTAAGATTGGTTTTTGCGTGGGGATTGACTGTTCGGTTCATGTTACAGGTAAGTCCTTCAAAATCAAGGCAATAAATGATGTTATTGATAAAAAGCCGCTGCTTAACAGTAAGCTCCTTGAACTTGCCGAATGGATAAGCGATTATTATATCTGTCCTCTTGGTCAGGTTATTGCGGCTATGGTTCCTGCTGCGGTTAAAAAGGGCAGCGGGCTGATTCATAAGAAATACCTTTACCTCGACATTCTGGATGCAAAAGGCAATCTTGACGGTGAAAAACTCGAAAATGTCAAAATATCATTAAAACGTGCAAAAAAACAGCTTGAAGTTGTTTCTTATCTTGAGTCTTGTAATGCGTTTAATGAAGATAAAGCTATAGAACAGTCGCAAATACAGGAAGAATGTCATACTACAAGCTCTATAGTAAGGAAATTGCTTGAGAGCAAGGTTGTAAGGGCAGTGAAGAGAGAGGTAATAAGGTCCTTGCCGGCGGTTCCTGAAGAATTTATAGTTAAGAGCAAGAAGGATATAGTTCTCAATGAGCAGCAGCAGACTGCTCTTGATCATATTAATTCAGAGATAGACTCAGGCAAGTTTGGCGTGTCTTTATTGCACGGTGTAACAGACAGCGGCAAGACCGAAGTCTATATAAGGGCGATTGCTCATGCTATTTCAAATGGTAAGAAGGCAATAGTTCTGCTTCCGGAGATTGCGCTCACAACTCAGACTCTCAGGAGGTTCAGTGCGAGATTTGAGAGGCTTGCGGTTCTTCATTCGTCTCTTACTGACTCACAGAGAAACAGCCAATGGCAAAAAATAGCTTCTGGGCAGGCTGATGTGGTTATTGGGGCAAGAAGTGCGATTTTCGCTCCGCTTGATTCTGTCGGCGTTGTGGTCGTAGATGAAGAACATGAGGGGACATACAAGCAAGACATAGTTCCGCGTTATAATGGGCGTGATGTTGCAATAAAGAGAGCCCATCTTGATGGAGGCCATTGCATACTCGGCTCAGCCACTCCATCACTTGAAACGCTGCATAATTGCGATACTAAGAAGCATTTCGAGCATCTGAAGCTAACCAAACGGGTTATGGATCTTCCCATGCCTGAAATGAAGTGTGTTGATCTCTCTCAGCAGTCGGGTGATCCATTTGAAAACCTCATTTCCGAAAAGCTTGAACTTGAGCTGCATAATGTGCTTGCCAAAAAGGAACAAGCCATACTGCTATTAAATAGAAGAGGTTACAGTAACTTTGTATATTGTCCTTCATGCAAATATATACTTCATTGCCGTAATTGTGATATTAGTCTCACTTTTCACCGTCATGATTTCGAGCATGAGCATGAAAATCATGCAATGACGAGATACAAGGGTAAGGGGTACGCTGTTTGCCACTATTGCGGCAGTAAGACTCTTGTGCCGGTCCAATGCCCCATATGTAGACATAGCTTCACAATGAGCGGTGTAGGGGTTCAGAAGCTTGAGGAACAATTAGCAATGAAATTCCCTCAGGCAAGAGTAAGACGTATTGACAGCGATTCTATGCGGTCAGATGATTATTATGATTTGCTTAAGGATTTTGCAGAGGGTAAGATAGATATACTTGCCGGAACCCAGATTCT
Organism: Sedimentisphaeraceae bacterium JB056; assembly: GCA_044440125.1. GTDB lineage: Bacteria > Planctomycetota > Phycisphaerae > Sedimentisphaerales > Sedimentisphaeraceae > JBITAJ01. The sequence continues at coordinate 136,658 of JBITAJ010000015.1, forward strand.
TGCTAAAGGTCTTCATTTTCCTAATGTAACTCTTGTTGGCGTCATAAATGCAGACTCTGCGATGGCTGTTTCTGATTTTCGTGCTAATGAAAAAGCATTTCAGCTTATCAGCCAGGTTGCCGGCCGTACTGGGAGAGGTGAAAAAGGGGGGCTTGTAATAGTTCAGACAATGAAGCCCGACCAACCTGCACTTAAATTTGCTATGCGAAATGATTTTGATGGGTTCGTGAATATTGAGATGTTCATGAGGGAAAAGTGTAAACTTCCCCCCTTTACACGTATGGCCTTAATTCTTCTTCGTGGTGAGAATCACCAGCGACTTGAAAATGCGGCAAAAACAGTGACAGATACTGTTCATAATATAATAAAGTCGGCCGGTTTTGATATTACAGTTCGCGGGCCGGTTGCATCTCCTATACCACGCCTGAATCGTATGTATAGAATGCAGCTTTTATTGATTTCCGATAACCCGATAGTGATGAGTAAATTCTTTAAAATCTTCAGAAATCAGCCTCAGATAAAAGGTGGAATTAAGATTTTATTTGACATTGATCCAGTTTTCTGATTTCTTTTTTAATTATCACAAAATTGTGATATTACTTCAGCCAGTTTTGCTTTTTTCACAGGTTTCGATATATAAGTGTTAGCACCTGCAAGTTTGAATTTTTCATTTGTAGTTCCGATAATATCACCGCTAAGTGCTATTATTGGGGTATTTCGCGATTCAGAATCAAGTTCTCTTATTTTTTTTGTAGCTTCAATTCCATTGAGATTAGGCATATATCCGTCCATTAATACTACATCAAATTTATCGGCTTTAATTGCCTCAACGGCTCCTTCGCCATCTTCGACAACTTGGACATCACACCCCAACTGCCTGAGTTGTCCTCCTATTACCATGCGGTTTATTTGAGTGTCATCGGCAAGCAGAATTTTTATACCTTTTCTTAGAACAACGGTTTCTTCCTGTTCTTTTTTTGTTATTTTTCCTGCTCCGATCTCGATTTCAAATCTGAAACAGCTTCCTTTTTCAACTTCACTTTCTAATCTGAGCTGTCCGCCAAACTGTTTTACAAGTCTTGTGCAAATACTTAGTCCAAGACCTGTACCACCGGATTTACTTGCTATGTTACTGTCTGCCTGCTCGAATTCATCGAATATCTTAGCTTGTTGATTTTTCGGGATTCCGATACCTGTGTCTTTGACTTCAAATCGATAGAGGGTCTTGTTGTTATTTGACTTAACAGCCTTTACGCTTAGGGTTATGGATCCTGATTCGGTGAATTTTACTGCATTGTTAAGAAGATTTTGCAGTATCTGACGAAGTCTAAGCAGGTCGGTGAATACTATTGATTTTCCTTCAATATCAAGCTCTTTGACAATATGTATATGTTTTTCACCTATGAGGGTCTTTGTGATCATACAAAGTTGTTCTATAATTGTTTTAAGATCAAAGTTCTCTTTTGTCAACTTCATCTTTCCGGCCTGCATTTTTGATAGATCCAATATGTCATTGATTATCGCAAGCAGTGTAGTGGCAGAGTCTTGTATTGTTTCGAGGTAGAGCCTCTGAGTCTTATCTAAATCGGTTTCAAGAATGAGCTCCAACATTCCTATTATACCGTTTATGGGTGTTCTTATTTCATGACTCATACTCGCCAGAAACTTGCTTTTGGTTTCATTTGCGGCATTAGCTTTAACAGCAAGTTTTTCTGCCTCTTTTCTTGCTTCAATAAGTTTGTTTTCAAGTGCCTTTCTTTCAGTGATGTCATAGCTAATCCCGTATACCAGGTTTTCATCGTTGCTAAATGGGCTTGCTGCAGATATCAGCCATATCTTTCCTTTGTTCTGTGAGGCAAAGTTGTATTCACATTTATGTGTGTCGTGACTTTTGTCAAGGGAGTTGAAGAATTCTCTTACTTCGGATCTGAATTCAGGAGATACAAGACCTACATAACCATTGATGCTGAATGTTTGTTGTTTTATGCCTGCTATTTCTTGGAAATGTTTAGAAAATATAATTTCCTTTGTAGTTGAGTTATAGGTCCAACTTACGGCATTACCTACCTTTAATGACATCCCGTAAAATTTTTCATTTTTGGCAATTATTTCTGAAATTTTAACTTTTCGTGAATAAGCAACGAAGAAAATAATAAAGAATGCAGCATTACCCGATTCTATCAGCAGGAGATATTTGTAGAATTGTTCCTTGTATTGGATTAGCTCATCAAGTCTGGCTTCTGCAACAAGTTTCCAATAATATTGTTCTTGATTGCCGTCAATTGCCTTCAATGGGTAAACTGTTTTGAAATGTAAAACCTTGTCTGTTAAGGATAGTTTTCCGGAGCTATTGTTTGATATTGATTTCCATAATTCAGGGTTTAGTTCTGCAAAACTCTTTTTGTTTTTGAACATAAAACCCATCCAGTTCTGATCTCCTCCGATGAGCCAATGACCATTATTGTTGAGTAGAGATGTTTGGTTATTCAGTTCAATGTTGAATTTGTAATTTACTATCAATAAACCTTTTAGCTCATTTTTTGAATTGAATACTGTTCTGCCTATTCTCAGCATTGGCTTGTAAGGCTTTTCTATCTCTCCATTCTCAATATTTAAATCTAATGGTGAAAAATAGAATTTTCCTTTTGGTGCAGCGATAGCTTCTTTGAAGTAGTATCTTTTCGACTTGTCTTGTAAAAGGTGTTGCGGCACGAGATAGGGATTATGGCTATTGTTTATTCGTATTATTTCCATCCCTGTTGTATCTATAAAACGAATCTGGTCAAAATTTTTGAAGTTTTGGGCATAATTAAGAAAGAGTTTTTCAACATTGCTTTCTTTTAAAGGTTCACCGTTAATGAATTTATGAAATTCATGAGATTCTGAAATCGTTTTTATCACTGAGTCGATATTGGTAAGTTTTGTTTCGAGCAGTCTATGCGAAATCTGAAGTTTATTAGTCAGGTCATTATGTTTGATTTCGTACAATTTCTCTGTTTCATGCTGCATGTATTTATATTGAAACAAAAATATGGCTAAAGCGACGATTAACCATGTGGCAAAAATTAAAGAAATTTTTATGTTTTTTCTTTTGAGCATCAGCAAATCCTGCAAAATACCTCTAAAATATCTAATATTCTGATGGCCGAGTATTTATGATATCGTTTTTTTATTGTAATTGCAAATAATTGGAATAAAAAATATGTTTTAATTATAGTTTGTAATGGTAATTGCTCTATGGCCGGGAGAAGCAGTTTTCTTGCCCTTTTTTTGTTTCTGGAATAGGCCGTTTTGCCTATGTTGAAGATAAAGCATAAATTTGATAAACTAATGGCGGTAAAAATTACATAAACTCTTGCATTTTATGCAATAATCAATTAATATTAACATGTACGTTTAGGCACTAATAAGGAGCTTTTTTGCCCACCGCCTTTAGGTGTTGTTCAAGAGTTTTTTAGTCTTCGTATTTTGTTGTTAAGATTATTTTCTTCTCGAAGCCTTTTTATTTGAGGTTAGAGGAGTTTGGTTGGAACTAAATAGAGTATATGGATAGTTACCTGAATGAAAGGTTTTTGTAAATCATATTCTAAAAAATGGGTATGCCTTACGATCCTTGCGTGCTTCATATTGGGGCTCGGATGGCTGGCTGCTGCTTGGCGCGCAGATTCAGCCGAATTCAAACTGAAAAACGAGATTTTACAGCAGGCTACTGAAATTGCTCTTACCATAGACCCTTCACTTGCAAGCCAGCTTTCATTTACTGTTGATGACAAACGAAACCCTGCTTTTGAGCAGATTCGTCAACAACTTATCGCTTACCGAAGGCTGAGGCCTCAGTCTCCAATTTACAGCATGGCCCTTAAAGGTAATGATATTGTTTTTGGTCCTGAAAGTTATATACAGGAGGAAAACAAGGCAAGATCTTCGCGAATGGGTGTGATATACAGAAAGCCGGATGCAAAATTGTATGAGGCCTTTGACACTGCTGAAGCCATGATAGTCGGCCCATACACAGATGAGTACAGCACATCTATAAGTGCATTTGCGCCAGTATTGGATCCAAAGACAGAACAGGTTCTCATGGTAGTCGGCGTTGACATGATGGCCGAGCAATGGAATTTACAGATTAATGAGGCCAAGAAATCTCCCATTTTGGCAACAGCTATATTGCTCATAGTTGTTTTTCTGGGTGCGATTCTGATATGGTATCGTGATAAGCTCGATCTTTCCGAAAAACATAAATTACAGCATATCGAAACACTGCTTGCAGCAACAATATGTCTAATGTTGACTGTTTATGCAACGAAGATAGCTTTTGAAGTATCAGAGAATTCCCGTAAAGATAATTTTTTGAAATATTCAAAGGCCAGAGCAGACTCTATAAGAGAGGCATTTCACGAGGTAGATTTTAATATCGATTCACTCGGAAGGCTCTATGAGTACGAGAATGATATAAGCAGGCAAGCTTTTAGAGAATTTACATTGCCAATGACCAAGTCTGCAGAGATAGGGTCTTATCAATGGATACCGGTCATACCTTATGAGAAGAGGCCCATAATTGAGAATAATCTCAGGGAAGAGGGTGATAAGGATTTCAGTATTTGGCAAAATGACTCAAGTGGTCAAAAGACTGCGGCAGACAGGAAGGTTGCTTATTATCCTGTTTTGTATGTTGAGCCGATTGAAGATAATAAGAATATTTTTGGTTTTGATGTCGGTTCTCAGAGCATTTTTGCTGCTGCAATAGATAAAGCAAGCAAGACTGGCCTTGAGACCGCTACCGATCCCGTTGATATATTGTCATCGGAAAAGAGTACTATGGTATTCAGGCCTGTATTCAAGTCCAGCAGTAAGGACAGTACCAGGAGATACACAAGAATCCCCGTTGGTTTTATAGGTGCTGAGCTTAAAATACAGAAAATGCTTGAAAGCAACATCAGAAGCAATGTCAGTCAGGCCGCTTTGGTACATACTGATATGCTTGATGTTATGTCGCACAGGCCGGTTTTTGTTGCCTCAAGTCAGGAGTTAGACAGTAAAAGACAGCAATTATGGGATCGACAGAATTACGATCTTTACCATATCACGCCTATTTTCGCATTTGACAGGACTTTTGCAATAATATCCCATCCAAGCGATGTTTTTTATTCTCAAAATCCTCCAATCATGGTATGGATAGTTGCCTTGACGGGAATTGCAATAACAGTAATACTTACTTCTTTCATTAAATTCCTCCGATCAAGACATGCTGTTCTTGAAAATCAGGTTCGCCAGAGAACGGAGCAGATAAGAGAGCGTGAAGAAAGGCTTTCTACCACATTGAATTCTATCGGTGATGCGGTTATTGCCACTGATACTGAAGGATATATTACAAGAATGAATCCTGTTGCTGAGCAGCTTACAGGCTGGGATTTCGAAGAGGCTAAGGGTGCGGAACTTAAAAGTATATTCAGCATATATGATGCAACGACTCTGCAGCCTTTGAACGATCCTGTTTCACGCGTACTAAGCAGTGGAGATCTTATAGGTCTTGCGAATCATACAACCCTTTTTGCAAGAAATGGGACAAGATACCAGATTGGCCACAGCGCTTCACCTATTCGCGACCCAGCTGGTAATATTCAGGGTGTTGTGTTGGTTTTCCGTGATGTTACAGGCCAGTATAATATGCGGAAGATGATAGAGGAGAGTGAGGCAAGGTACAGAACACTGGCAAATTCCGGACAGGCACTTGTCTGGACGTCGGGGATTGATAAAAAATACGATTATTTTAACGAACCCTGGCTGAAGTTCACTAATAGAACAATGGAAGAGGAAGTAGGGTATGGGTGGCAGGAAGGTATTCACTCCGAGGATCTTGAAAATCGTAAAAGAATTTATGAAGACTCCTTTGATAATCGCCAAAAATTTACAGTTGATTATCGTCTCCTCCGTTATGACGGCAAATATCGCTGGATACAAGACAGCGGCACTCCAAGATATGACAGTCACGGAAAATTTATCGGCTATATAGGTCATTGTCTCGATATAACAGCAAGGAAGATTGCTGAAGAAAATCTGGAAAGAAGTGAAAGACGACTGCTTCTTGCTACCAAAGGTGCCGGCATTGGCATATGGGATTATGATGTAAAGAGTGATTTCCTTGAATGGAATGATCAAATGTTTGAGATATATGGTCTTAATCCGAAGTCTTTCAATAATCGATTTGAAGATTGGAAGAGTACTGTTGTTAAAGAGGATATAGACGCCACTATTAAGAAATTCAAAGCGGCATTGAGGGGTGAATGCGAATTTAATGTCGAATTTAATATAAAGCGTCCTGATGGCGGCAGAAGGTGCGTTAAAGGCATAGCTGTTGTAAATTGGGATAAAGAAGGCAGGCCTGTAAGAATAGTTGGTGTTAATTATGATACTACAGAACTGCACAAGGCAAACTCCGAACTCAAAAAAGCAGTCCAGAGAGCGGAAAAAATGGCGATTGAGGCTCAGGCTGCTAATATTGCCAAAGGACAATTCCTTGCAAATATAAGTCATGAGATAAGGACACCGATGAATGGTGTTATTGGTATGACTGACCTTCTTCTTGAAACGGAACTTTCCGAAGAACAGCAACGTTATGCGGAAATAGTACGTTCAAGTGGTAATTCTATGCTAAGCCTTATTAACGAGATACTTGATTTTTCAAAAATCGAGGCTGATAAACTGGAACTGGAGGTTCTTGATTTTGATCTCAGAGAGCTTATGGAGGAGACCTCTGAAATGCTTGCCTTCAGAGCTCAGGAAAAGAATGTCGAGCTTATCTGCCGAGTAGATCCTAATCTTCACACCAAGCTTCGAAGCGATTTTGGCAGAATTAAGCAAGTATTGACCAATCTTGGAGGCAATGCAATAAAGTTTACTGAAAAGGGTGAGATTACAATCAGTGCATCTGCCGTAGATGAAACTGATAATAAAGTTAAGATAAAGTTTGAGGTTAAAGATACTGGAATCGGTATACCTGAGGATAAAATCGGGCTTCTGTTTAATCCTTTTCAGCAAGTTGATGATTCACACACAAGACGATTCAGTGGAACAGGACTGGGGCTTGCCATCTCAAAGAGGCTTTCAGGGATGCTTGGCGGGGATATTGGTGTAGAGAGTGTAGAAGGAAAAGGGTCTACTTTCTGGTTTACGGCTGAGTGTGAGAAACAGCCGGGAGTCAAAAGTGTTGAATGTGAGAGCCTTGCCAACTTAAAGGGGGTAAGGGTACTTGTTGTTGATGACAATGTATCAAATTGTGAGGTACTCGGTGAACAGCTTTCTATTTGGGGGGCAAAATGCGAGTATTGCTATAATGCAGTGGATGTTATTGATAGTTTACTTAAAGCCAAATCACATAAAATCCCTTATAAAGTTGTTATTGTTGATATTCAGATGCCCTACATTGATGGTGCAAGTATAGGCAAAAAAATCAAAAGCAACCCGGCTTTAAATGATACAAGCCTTATTATGATGACTGCTCCCGGCAAAACTGAAGGTACAGTAAAATTTAATAAGGATGGTTTTGAAGGTTATCTTGCAAAACCCATAAAGCAGGCGAGTCTTAATGAATGCCTGTCCAAAATATTAGGGCGTTCGAGCAGTCAGGTCAATTCTGTTCAGAAAGTTTCATTCTCCAGCAGTCTTGAGTTATCGCAGGAAAGACGCGAAGAAATAAAGATATTGCTTGCTGAGGATAATCCAATAAACCAGAAAGTTGCTATTGGAATGCTCAAAAAGCTCGGGCTTAGCACTGACGCAGTAGTTAATGGACGTGATGCCGTTGAGGCGGCAGAGCAGAAATTCTATGATCTCGTATTCATGGATATACAAATGCCTGTTATGGACGGACTTGCGGCAACTGATGCTATAAGAAAGTCAAGCCAGAGCAATCCGACCAAGCCTGATGTGCCTATAATAGCTATGACTGCTAATGCTATTAAAGGTGATCGCGAGAAGTGTCTTGATGCAGGAATGGATGATTACATACCAAAACCTGTAATGCTTCCTGTTTTGGCCGAGATGCTCAATAAATGGCTTAAATAGTTTTTTCTAAACAAGGCTCTTGTGCCAGACATTCATGCTTTCGATGCTGCCGGCTATATTTGTATTGTTAATAAGTCTGCCGCCATAACTATACCCAAGCTTTGCAAATGTGATATTCATACCTGGAGATACGGCTCTTGCAATAGTGTAAGCAGTTTTAATACCTATCTGTTTTGTATACTTTTCCATTTCAGTGAGAAGGTGAACTGCGAATCCTTTTCCTCTACGATCAGGAAGTGTTGCAAAGTCAGTCATTTCAACGCTTTGTGATTTCTCGTCCATTTCTGCTGAAGCTAGAGCAATTAACTCATTGTCTTTTTCAATTCCAAAGTAAGCAACGTGAGATTCCATTGTTTCAAGCAGATAGTTCGGGTCATTAATGGGGAAGGGGTAGGTGGCAAATACCTTCGAATAGATTTTCGCCATTTCCTCAACATCAGACTCGGTACATTTTCTCAGCTTATAGTCCTCTGATAGGGCTTGGCCTGTTCCATTTCCTGCTTTGCTGTTCGATAATTTAACTATGCCTTCAAGTTCATCATGCTGCTGCTCAACTTTTCGGTCTTCTTCAAGATAGTATCCAAACATAAGAGCATCTTCTTTGCCATTATACATCTTGGGTATAGTTGCTTCTGCATCAAAACCGTTAACAATAAATGGTTCAGATTCAGACAATGGTACTTTTGTGAATATCTTGGAGTAATTTTGTTCCTCAGCGATTTCAAGCAAAGTTGGAATCAAAGATTCGCAGTCGGAGTCACCCAACTTCATCAAGTATATTCTGTCACTGAGAGAGCCATGCTGAATTGTTGCTCCCTCTACTTGTTCTATAACGTCAAGTTGTACATCTATCATTTTAAGTCCTTTTATATTTTATCTTTATCGGGAAATACGAAAGATAATGTCACGTAGAGTAATAATGAAATCCCTATTCCGTAAATACTTAGATCCAATCCGTTACTTTTAAGGCAGTCTGGAATAGGACAGAAACCTGTCATCAGGAGGATTGTTGTCAGTCCGCCGCCAAGCATTGCCGCAAGGGCCGCGATACTGCTGCCGCGTTTCCAAAAGAAAGCTCCCAGTGTTGGTATGAATAACCCGGATACCATAAATGCGTAAGCGTAGAGGATAGCATCCAGTACCATTTTGAATTGAGCGGCAAGAACAACAGCTAACGTTCCTATTATGAAGGTTGCTACCATTGAAAGTTTTATCGATTGTTTTGCATTCAGGTTAAAACAGTACCTTTCAAGCAGATCGTTAACCAAGTTTCCAGAAGAAGCCATCAGGCAGCTGTCCGCAGTCGACATGATAGCGGAAAAATAGGAAGCGATAACTATTCCGGTTACTCCAATCGGTAATATATCCCGAACGAGCATTGGCAGGGCCATCTCCGCTTCTGCATCAGGAAATACTACTCTGGCGCACATTCCGAGGAAAACTCCAGTGAAGGCCATTATCGGATATTCAAAAATACCTGCTATGTACCAGGCTTTTTTAGCTTCTTTCTCATCTTTACATGCATACATTCTCTGGTATAGTGTCATTCCGACAAACCATATAGGTATTATTGTTACCATCCAGTTTATGAATGTTGATAATTCTATATTTGTCATCGAAAAATGACTTTTTGGCAGATTATCCTTTAATGCCTGTAAACCTCCTATTTTATAGAGTGTTACAGGGATTGTTACGAAGATTAAACCGCAAAGTAATATCAGCCACTGTATTGTGTCAGTGTATATCACTGCTTTAAGACCGCCTATCACAGTATATAATATAGTTATGGCAGCAATCACGACAAGTGCGAATAATATAGGGTCCATGCCAAAAGGGCTCTTGGGCAGTATTGTAGCTGATGCAAGTTTAGCACCTGCAAGCATTTGTGCGCCTGTGAAACCTAAATAGCCGATTCCTGAAATTATAGCCGCCATAAAAGCCACTTTATTATTGTAGCGATTTCGCAGGAAGTCGGGGTATGTCATCATTCCATGCTTTTCATCAACACGCTTGACCTTGGGTATTATAAGAACAGCCGATAACCATGCTCCGACAAGTCCGGTGAAAAGCAGCCAACTGCCGGAGAGTCCCATGGCAAAACCAACTCCGCCAAGTCCGATAGAGAAACCGCCACCGACATCTGTTGCTACAATTGATAAGCCTACATGGTGTGCTTTAATTGAACGGGAACCTACATAGTAGTCTTCTGTGCTTTTATTCTTGCGAAAATGATAGATTCCTACGCTTAATACTCCTGCCATATAAAAGGCAAATATTATGTAATCAACAATACTCATTTTATCGGTTGAGCTCCAGTCTGAATTTGCGGTTAAAAACAAACCGTATTGGCTGGAGGTTAATTCCAGCCAATACGGTTATTATATTCTTTATTATGTAGTTACTAATCTCTACGTGAATGTCTTTCATTACTGTCTGGTACGAGTGAAATTGTTTTGTCATGGTCACAAAGCAATTTCTGAATTCCTAATGATTTCCATTCATCGGCATCATCTACAGCAAGCTGCAAGTCACACTCATCGCAGTCTCTGTCGCAGAAGATAGGTTCATAAGAATCAGGTTCCTTGTATGTTGTTATAACACCTTCATAATTACGAAGGATGACTTTGTTTGTAGACCATGATATAAGATAATTAGGCATAACAGGTATTTTACCGCCACCGCCAGGGGCGTCAATAACATAAGTCGGTATACAGAATCCGCTTGTATGACCAATCAGATTTTCCAGTATCTCAATACCTTTGCCTACTGGTGTGCGGAAATGGCTTAAGCCTTCCGAGAGGTCGCATTGATAGAGGTAGTATGGACGAACTCTGTTTGCAACAAGTTTGTGAACCAACGCTCTCATTATACGCGGGCAATCGTTAATACCTGCAAGAAGCACAGACTGATTGCCAAGTGGTATTCCAGCATCGGCAAGTCTCTTTAGTGCTGTTCTTGAAGAATTAGTCAATTCCCTTGGATGATTGAAATGCGTATTTATCCATATCGGGTGATGTTTTTTAAGCATATTAACCAAGTTGTCGGTTATTCTGTAAGGCAGAACGACAGGTGTCCTTGTACCAATACGAATAACCTCAACATGTTCAATAGCGGTTAGTTCAGTGAGTATCCAGTCAAGATAATTATCTGAAAGCAGGAATGGGTCGCCGCCGCTTAGAAGCACATCGCGAATTTGAGGATTTGCTTTGATGTATTCAATTCCAGCCATTATCTGCTGACGATCGGGGATACTGTCAACATCGCCTACACGGCGTTTACGCGTGCAGTGACGGCAGTACATTGCGCATGTGTTACTTACAAGAAGAAGTACGCGGTCGGGATAACGATGTGTTATTCCAGGCACGGGGCTGTCCTCGTCTTCATGAAGCGGATCGGACATGTCACACTTCTTGTGTATCAATTCACTGGGAGAGGGAAAAGCCTGCTTAAAGACAGGATCGTTTTCCAAATCATCAGTATTAATCAACGACAGATAATAAGGTGTAATTGACAGAGGAAAACGGTTTATTGTTTCCTCGTATTGCTTTCTTTTTTCTTCTGAAAATTTGATATCCAGAAGTTCTTCAAATGTATCGATATCATGTATACAGTTTCTATTTTGCCACTTCCAATCGTGCCACATTGATATTGCGGCATCATCGTCTATCGCTTGAAATATTGATTCTTGTGCATTACTTAATTTCATTTTTACCTTTACTCATTTCGTTTAATGCTTCGCCGCCAAGTAAATTTGCAGAAGCATCTATGTTCTCGGCACCCATCATCTCAACTATTTTTTCAAGAGAGAGAGTCAGGGTTGCCTGCTCCAATGTTGTAAGCTCACAAAAAGATTTTGTAAAACGTTCCTGTAACAGGTTTGGCGATCGTTTTTTAGTCTCTAAACCTTTTTCCGTAATCTTTAACACTACCTTACGTCTATCCTGTGTAGACCGCGTTCTTGTAAGAAAACCTTTGATTTCAAGACGGTCAACTATTCCGTTAACCGTGCTTATACCAAGATTAATGTCTGATGCAAGCTCTGAGAGCGTCATCGATTCTTTCTTAGCAAGACTACACAGGCAAATCATCTGAGGGGCCGTTATATTCAGCTCTGTATTGAGCTTGCGGGAGTGAATATCTACCGCTCGAATAATTCTTCGCAAAGCGCGAAGAATACGAAACCCACTTGTTTCAAAAAAATCATCGTCATTTGTTTCCAAATTCTGTCCCTTTAAATATAGTATGGAAATGATGATACAAACATCGAAAAAATGTTTCGTGTACGAAATATTATATGAAGAATCATAATGATTTCAAGCTTTTTTTGCTTTTTATGATTTGCGGCAGGGTAATAGGTTAAAGAAAAAGATGGTTTTTGTCTTTTAATCAAAGCTGCAGTGTGGGTTGAGAAAGTCGTCTGTTTTCAGCTATATTATAAGCTGTTTTTGGGAGAAGTCGGATTTCTGGTTTTGAAAAGCATGGACCCTTTTACTCTTAAAATTGTTGTTTTCAGTAACATTTCAGAAGTATTCTTTTTTGTATTTTGCTTGTTATGCTTTTGGGCAGAAATGCCAAGCGTTCTTGTAAAGTTATTGAAAATAGTACTTTAAGTTATTCGACTTGTTTTAATGTGAAAAAATATAACAATATTTTTGATAAATACGAACATAAAGTTCTTGATTAAGTATAATAACTTGATAATATTTTATCAATCACTTGGCTGTTTCCAGGTGTGCGGCGAATTAGAGAATTAAAATTTCGACTTATATTTTAAACAGGAGTAAAAACAATGAAAGATGAACAGAAGAAAGTTGTTCAGGCAAAAACAGAAAAACCGGCAGTTACTAAACCGACGGCTTCTGTTTCATCTGACGAAGGTCTGGATATGCTTGAAAAAATCATCAAGAAAGCAAAGGAAGCACAAAGATTATATGCTACATTTACACAGGAGCAGGTTGATCTGATTTTTCAGAAGGCGGCTACCGCTGCCAATTGTGCCAGGATTCCTCTTGCTAAAATGGCAGCAGAAGAAACGGGTATGGGTATCCTTGAGGATAAGGTTATAAAGAACCATTTTGCCTCTGAGTTTGTATATAACAAATTTCGTGATACTAAGACCTGCGGTGTGGTTGAGCGTGATGAGGCCAGCGGTATTTATAAAGTAGCAGAACCGGTTGGCATTGTTGCAGGTGTTGTGCCTACTACAAACCCGACATCAACAGCCATATTCAAATCTTTACTTGCTCTTAAGACAAGAAATGCGATAGTATTTTCTCCTCATCCCCGAGCAAGCAGGTGTACAGCTGAAGCTGCCCGCATTGTAATGGAAGCGGCAGTTAAGGCAGGTGCTCCGGAAGGTTTGGTCGGCTGTATAGAAAAACCGACTGTTGCTTTGAGTCAAGCTTTGATGACTCATCCTGATATTGCACTTATACTTGCAACCGGAGGACCGGGAATGGTTAAGGCTGCTTATAGTTCAGGAAAACCTGCTATAGGTGTTGGAAGTGGTAATACACCTGTAGTAATTGATGAGACTGCTGACATTGAGATGGCAGTAAGTTCTGTTCTTTTAAGTAAGACGTTTGATAATGGTCTTATATGTGCGTCTGAGCAGGCTATTATTGTTTGCGGTGAAGTTTATGATAAGGTTAAGAAAGAGCTTGAGCTTCGCGGGGCACATATTGTAAATGCTCAACAGAGAAAGAAATTAGCTGAAACAATTGTTATAGATGGCAAGTTGAACACAAATATTGTCGGGCAATCAGCTACAAAGATCGCAGAAATGGCCGGTTTCAAAGTAGACCCGGCAGCGAGAGTTCTTATTGCTGAAGCAGAAGTAATTGGTGAATCAGAACCTTTCAGTCGTGAAAAACTCTCTCCTGTATTGGCTATGTTCAAGGCAGATAATTTTGATGATGCAGTTGATAAGGCTGTTCAGATGGTATATTACGGCGGTATGGGACATACCTCTGTCCTTTATACTGAACCATCTAATGATGAAAGAGTTGCAAAGTTTGGGCGGATGATGAAAACTGGAAGAACATTGCTTAATATGCCTTCTTCTCAGGGTGCTATCGGTGATCTTTACAACTTTAAGCTTGAGCCGTCTTTGACACTTGGCTGTGGAAGCTGGGGCGGTAACAGCGTTAGTGAAAACGTCGGGGTAAAACATTTGCTTAATTATAAGACTGTAGCTGAAAGGCGGGAAAATATGCTTTGGTTCAGAGTACCACCCCAGGTTTATTTCAAGTATGGATGCCTTGAAATAGCACTTGGCGAATTAGCCAAAAAGAAAAAGGCTGTTATTGTTACCGACAGACCGATTTTTGAACTTGGAATGACTGACAGAGTAACTGAAGTACTTGAGCAGATGGATATAGAGTATGAGATATTCTATGATGTAAACCCAGATCCTGACCTTACTACAGTCAGGAAAGGACTTGAGTTGATAAACAGCTTTAATCCTGATGTTATCATTGCTCTTGGCGGCGGTTCTCCGATTGATGCAGCAAAGATAATGTGGATGATGTATGAATACCCTGATATCCGTTTTAAAGATCTTGCGATGCGATTCATGGATATTCGCAAGCGTATTGTAAAATTCCCGGAGATGGGTAAAAAGGCAAAGATGGTGGCGATTCCAACGACCAGTGGAACAGGTTCAGAAGTCACACCGTTTGCGGTAATAACCGATGATGCAGAAGGTATCAAGTATCCAATAGCGGATTATGAGCTTACGCCGGATATGGCTATTGTGGATGCCCAACTTGTCATGAGTATGCCTCAGGGATTGACGGCTGCATCAGGGATTGATGCGGTAACTCATGCCTTCGAAGCTATCGTTGCAGTGACTGCAACTGACTATACTAACGGCCTTGCGATGGAAAGTTTAAGATTATTATTTAAATACTTGCCAACCGCATACAAAAATGGTAGAATCAACAAAAAGGCAAGGGAAAAAGTGCATAATGCTGCTACAATGGCTGGAATGGCATTTGCTAACGCGTTCCTTGGGCTGTGTCATTCAATGGCACATAAGCTTGGATCTGCATTTCACATTCCGCACGGCGTGGCAAACGCGATTATGTTGCCTTATATAGTTAGGTTTAACGCAGTGGATGCCCCTGCAAAGCAGGCTGCTTTCGCACAGTATACTCATCCGGTTGCAATACTAAGGTATGCAAGGATTGCGGATTATCTTGGGATTGGCGGCGACACTAATGAGCAGAAGATTGAGAATTTGATCAAAGCTTTTGAACAGCTCAGAGAAGAGCTTAATGTGCCGGCAAGACTTAGGGACTGTGGCGTGAATGAGAAAGAGTTTAATATCGTACTTGATAATTTGAGTGAACAGGCCTTTGATGATCAGTGTACAGGCTGTAATCCGAGGTATCCTCTTATCAGTGAGATACGTGAACTTTATAAAGCGGCTTATTGATATTGACAACCCAATACTGCTGCGTATGCAATGTACGCGGCGTACCTTCTATTTTCCGCACACCTGGTTGGAGAGTTAAAACTCCAACCAGGTACTCTTTTGTCTATTTTTATGCTTAAGTTGGAGAAGTCTGGGATATGGATTATTCATGAAGTTGTGTGTGTGAATGCTGAAAAACGTAATTAATTATGTTTGGTTTTTTAACTGGAAAGTCTTGTAAAGAAATTAATATAAATTGATTCACAAAAAAGTATTTGACAGAACTTGTTCTGTTTTTTGACGTTTTCAGAGCGTATAAAGTAAGTATTTTGAAAGAAATATTTTTAGTTTTAAATCGTTGATACAAAATGTCTTAAGGTATAAAGGAAGGCACCTCTTTATCTTATTATTATTTTGTATTTATTTGTTGTTAACTTACTATTTTTTTATTATTCTATACTATTATGGCAACCAAAAGACCAATGAGTGCAGAAATAACGGCGGAATTGCTCGAAGCATTTAACGAGTATGTATCTGAAAACAGATACATCAAGTACAGAGCAATTGAGGCGGCATTTAAACTATTTATGGCCGCTCCGGAAACCCTACAATTGAAACTTATGCGAGAAGATGCGATCACAGCTGATCTGAGCGTTAAATACTCAGATAAGCCAAGTGCTCCTAACTCCAAGCGTAAAAAATTCTCTATCGATATAGGCAAAGATGGCGAACAAGCCCAGGCTGTATCTATCGATAAGAGCGAGCTTGAAGCGCTTGAAGGCGTTATAAAGCAGATTGTGCAGGAACAGCTCGGTTCTAAAAAGGACTGATTGTTCTAAGCGGTTTTCAGCTCTGTTAGCTTAGATGCCGACAAAACTGCTCGGGTAGCGTAAAGCTGCCCGATACATAACCTTGCGCAGAGGCGAACTCAGGATTACGACAAATTATGGCTTATACAGTTCTGGCAAGGCGTTATAGATCGCAGACTTTCGACGATGTAGTCGGACAGGATGCAATTGCGCAAACCTTAGAGAACGCAATTAAGACAGGTAGGGTAGCACATGCTTATCTCTTTTGCGGCACGCGTGGTGTCGGAAAAACTACCTTGGCGAGAGTTCTTGCCAAAAGTCTCAATTGCCTCAGAGTCGATGCGCCTACTACTACGCCATGCTGTGAATGTGAAAGCTGTGTTGCTGTCAATACCGGCGAAGACATTGATGTCATAGAGATCGATGGAGCAAGCAACAATGGTGTTGACAATATCCGAGAGCTTCGCAATAATGCGATATTCAGGCCTGCGAGAAGCAGGTACAAGGTGTATATTATCGATGAGATACATATGCTTAGTACCGGCGCATTTAATGCTCTTCTGAAGATTCTTGAAGAGCCTCCAGCCCATGTCAAATTTATCTTTGCAACTACAGAGCCGAATAAAGTACTGCCTACGATACAATCCAGATGTCAGCGTTTTGACTTCCGCGCTATAGATGCGGCTTGCATTGGCAAGCAGCTTCGCAGCGTGTTGGACTCTGAGCATCTCACCTATACAGATGATTTTATAACTACTGTATCCCGTTTAGCCAACGGTTCAATGAGAGATGGTTTGAGTCTTCTTGATCAGGTTATCAGCACTGGCGAGCAGCCTCTTTCTCTGGAAGTTCTTGAAGCAACTCTCGGTCAGCCTGGCCGTCAGCACATAGCATCTCTTCTAAGCTGTATCGCGGAAAAAGATGCTGCGGGTGCTTTGACGATTACTGATAAACTTCTTACGGATGGAATGAGCTGTTTGCAGATTGCCGATGCTCTCGTAGAGTATATGCGGGATGTTATGGTGGCCTCTACTGCAGGTTCCGACAGTCCGTTGGTTATACTTACTGCTGCCGAGAGGGAAACCGTTTCAGATTTGTCGCAGAAGTTCGATATTGCTTCTCTTGTTTATGGTGTTACCGCGTTTGAAAAAATGCGTAGTACCATAAAGAATTCGGAGAATAGCCGTGCTATTCTTGAGGCTTCAATCGTTCGTCTTGCTCTTAGTGAGAATTTTATAAGTGTTCAATCGCTTCTCCAGAGGCTTGGCAGAGGCGGCGGGGTCGCTGTAAAAAAAAACTCCGGTAGCAGCGGGGCGTCAATAAACCCGAGTTCAAGAGTTTCAAACAGGGCGCAAGGCATTGCCGGCAGTCGACCGATGAAAGCTAAGACAGAAGCTAATGCTGCGTCAAACACCGCAAATTTACCACAAATACCTTGCCAAACAATTGATGATTTCACGTCAAAATGGAATGCAATTTCATCTGCAGTGACTGCTTCGGAACCCATGATAGCTACACTTCTAACAGGTGGAGTGCCGATTTCTTTCGAAAATTCATTGTTGAAACTGCAATTTCCTCAAAACAGCATGTCTATAAAATTGCTTGCCGATCCGAATCGAATGGTACGTCTTTGCGACGTGCTTTCGGCTATTATAGGCATTGATATAAAGGTTGAACCTGTCGCGGCAGGTGTTGTTGCCAGTATACCAAAGCCCAAAGGAGCAAAAACAAGTTCAAAAGAACGTCAAGAAGTCTTGAATAATCCTGGGGTTAAGACTATACTTAAGGCCTTCAAGGCGAGAGTGGTTGATATATCAACCGGTGAATGAGAAGTCTGGGAGAAAAATTAAGGTCAGGATCAGGGTAATATATGTCAGAGAACCCCGCTTATACAGAAAGTTTGAATAACCTTATTGAGCAGTTTGCAAAATTGCCTGGTATAGGTACGAAAACTGCTGAAAGGCTTGCTTTTCATATTTTAAAGTCTGAGTCAAAAGAGGCAATGCTCTTGTCAGACGCCATATCTGATGTCAAAACTAAGATCAAGCAATGTTCTATATGTTTTAATCTTGCGGAAGGAGAAATCTGTCCAATATGCTCTGACCAAAAGCGTGATAGTGGAGTTATTTGTGTTGTCGAGCAGCCAAAGGATGTTATAACTCTTGAAAAGACAAGATTGTGCAAGTGGAGATATCATGTTCTTGGTGGTCATATTGCGCCTCTTGAAGGGCTTGAACCAGATGATCTTACAATAAATGAGTTGCTTAAAAGGGTTAAGACGGAAGATATTAAGGAAGTAGTAATGGCTACTAATCCGACAGTGGAAGGGGATGGAACATCACTTTACATTGCCAGTTTGCTGAGAAACAGCGGTGTGAAAATCACCAGATTAGCAAGGGGGCTTCCTGCCGGATCGAATATAGAGTATGCAAGCAGTCCAATACTTATTGACGCCATACTTGGCCGTAATGATATGGAATAATTACATTGAAGAGCAGACGAATGAAAATTAACATTGTATTTTTGATCTTTACAGCTTTGCTAAGCAGTACTTATGCGTATACAGGAAGGCTTTGGATGACAACAGACGCTATTTGCACTGAGCAGATAGACGCTTTTTACAAAACAGATATTTCTGATACAGCAAGGCTGAAATTCATTAGAGGCCCCAAAGCTGATACAACGGGTATTCAGGCTAATAGTGAATCGATACTTGCCAAAGCCATGCTGCAATCCCAAATAGGTCCGGAGGGAACTGTTGCATTTTGGGTTCATTTTGACAAAAGCTATCAAACAGGAGTAAACACTAAATCTCAAAACAAAAGTATATTTGAGATTGAAAACCTTTGTTCGCTTACTTTTGAACAATCGGCAAGTACTCTTGATTTTATATGGCGATGGAACAAATCTCAGGGGAATACGCAATATCATGACCTGCATATTCTTGCTCCTGAGTTGCCGGGGGATCAGTGGGTTCAACTGGTATTCAGGTGGAGCAGCAGCAAGGGGATTTTCAATTGCTATATAAATGGAACTCCATACAGGCAGGATGAAACCATTAACGGGCTTAATAATCCGTTTGGCAATAATATGGTGGTATATGTCTCAGATATTGGTTTCAGCGAAATGATAATTTCTGATCAGATGATAGAAGGAAGGCTTCTTGAAAAACTTCTGGCTGTAGAGAAGACTGAACTGCTTGACAGGATATTCGGTAATGAACGCATTAATAAGCTTGATGCGGAATTTATACAGGGTAAACTGCTCTATTCTAATCCCCTTCGTTCGCCTAAGGACATTCGCGGTTGGCTTCCTGAGGGGCAGGCAAAAGTGTCTTTTGATCAAAATGGTCTTGTTCTTGAATCCTACAAGCCTGACGGCTCTCTCAGTGAAGGAAATGTTGTGTTATGGTGTGGTGATGATTTGCCTGCCAATTTTATAGCAAAATGGAAATTTCAGCCTCTCGACCAATACGGCCATGCGATGGTGCTTTTCTGTGCCAAGGGTAAGAACGGTAAAAATATTTATGATCCTTCCATTGATGCGCGTGACGGCACTTTTTCGCAATATGTTTATGGGGATATAAATTCTTATCATATAACATATTATGCTAATACTCCTTATTCGGCCAGAAATAAGAGCAGCTTATGGAAAAATGCAGGTTTCTATCTTGCCGATTACGGGCCATCTGTGGTTGAGCCCGGTTCAACAGAGATATACGAGGCTACGCTTGTAAAGATTGGCGGCAAAATAGCAATGGCAATAAACAATTGGGTGATTGTGGACTTTTTTGATGATGGTCAGCGGTTTGGTGATGTACTCAATTGGGGCAAGATCGGTTTCAGGCAGATGAAATGGACCAAGATGAGGTATTCTGACTTTGAGATATATGATATTAAGCTTCCTAAAAAGCAGGAAGATAAAGAAACTGATGACTGATTATATGGGGCCAAAGGCGAGATTTTGTTAGAATCATGTTTAATATGATGATATTAGCAAAAAAAACTTGACAAATTACGTGTATTGTACGAAAATATATGCGGTATATAATAGGATGATTGTAATATTGGCCCTTACAGGCGATTAAACAAGGACATGGAGTGAAAATAATGAAAAAGGTTTTAGTTATTTTAATTGCAGTATATCTCTTCACTGGTTTTGCAGTTGCGGGATATATGCAGATAGATGCAGAGAACAGCGAAAATGCTGTTACTGCAATTTTAGACGAGGTTATGCCGGCTGATTCGATTAGTGGTTTTTCAGTGCAGTTGTTGGATCAAATACCTGTTCAGGGAGATCAGGCAGTTGAGTCTGATTTGAATGCTGAAAGCATTTCTACTGTTAGCTGGAGCCCTAAGGCTATTTCTGCATCTGAGGATATCGCTGTTGCCGGTTCTGGAAAGTCTGTTTCTTTAACTGGTTACCCAGTGGTTGCTTCTTCTGCAACTGAACCTGTTCTCGGTGGAACTAATGAGCTAAGTACAAATGATTTTGTTGTAACAGTTCCTGAACCTGTTACTATTGCTTTACTGGGACTTGGCGGATTTTTCATACGTAAAAAACGCTGATTCCCATGATTAATCAAAAACTCAAAGCTGCATAATAATTGTGCAGCTTTTTTTCATTTTAAAGAAACTTTTCTCATTGTTATTTGTTTAATTACTTGTAAATTCAATAATTAAGCTCGAAGTAGCTGAAATAGTAATCATTCATTTTATAGTAGGAGTAATCATTATGAGAAAAATTATATTGTTAACACTGTCTGTTTTATTTTTATCATCATGCATTGCGAAACCTGTCTCTGATAAGATCAACACTATCGCACTTTTCAAGAACGGTTCAGGTTATTTTTTGAGTTCTGTTGAAATTGATGAAGGAGTCAGCGATTTTGAAATAATGCCGGAAGTCGCTCCGGCTAATGGAACTTTCTGGGTTAGCTGGCCTAAAGGTATTTCGGTTAGCTCGCTTGTTGCAGAGGAAGTCGATTATAATGAGGAAATTGAAGCGGTTACCATTGTAGAGCTTCTGAAAGCGAATGTCGGATCACAAGTCAAACTTAAAGTTGGTGATGACTATGTTACAGGCACACTCAAGAGCTTTGATGAAAAGAATAGCTCAGATGAGTATCTGCCGTATAAGCCCGGCAGTCAGTCAATTATTCCAAATATTAAAGCTGAAATGATAACTGTCGAAACCGATTCTGGTATGCTTGTAATGAGTGCTTCACGGGTAAGCAGTGTCAGTTTCCTTGATTGGAAAATGAGTCGCTCTACTACCCGTGCGACAAAAAAGGTAGCACTTAAGGGATACTTGACTGAAGAATCAACAGGAGCCGCAAGAATAGATATGAGCTATATCGGCCAGGGAATCACATGGGTTCCAAGTTATGTTGTTGATATATCAAAGGATGGAAAGGCATTTCTTACTGCCAAAGCTCTTATTATCAATGAAGCGGCTGATCTGCAAGATGTAAAAATACTGCTGATAACCGGCTATCCCAATCTTGAGTTTAACGATACATTCAGCCCGATTTCTATGAAGAATTCTCTTGCTGAGTTTCTCGCTTCACTTGGTGGCTCTACTCCTTCTGCCGGACGTGGCGTGATGATGCAGAATATGGCTAAAAGCGCAAGGTTTGATATGGTTGCAGAATCAGCAGCTCCGATTAATTATGGCGATGCGGCTCAAGGCAAGCAGATAGAGGATATGTTCTTCTACCCACTTGAGAATATAAGTCTCAATAAGAAACAGACCGGTTATTATCCGCTTTTCAGCACAGAAGTTGATTGCAAGCATATATACAAGTGGGATATCGCGGATAATATAGATAGATACTACCGCTACAATAATAACCAGACTCAGGAAGATCCGGTTGTCTGGCATTGCATAAAACTCAAGAACAGTACTGCTCAGCCGTGGACTACCGCTCCTGTTGAGACTGTAAAGAAGAACCTCATATTGGGACAGTCAACTCTTGATTTTACCATTCCAGGTGACGAGGCAACCGTTAAGATAACACGAGCCGGTGAGGTAAAGGCCAATCAGGTTGAGTATGTGAGCAAGAGAGTTGCAAATTCCGCCACTTTCTTTGGCACTACTTATGATGAGGTTACGATTGAAGGTTCCCTCTTTGTGACAAATGCCAAGAAAGAGGCAGTCGATGTTGAGATTTCCAAGGTATTAACCGGCAAGATATTGAATACTTCTCCTGATGCACAGATAGAGAAGACAGCGACTAATGTAGGACAAGTCAATGAAACTCAGAAGCTTAAATGGAATGTTGAGGTTGATGCCTCAGATAAGTTGGAGCTTAAATACAGCTATAAAGCATACCTGAGAAGATAAAACTGAATTTTAACCGTCCTTGTCAGCCGATGAGGACGGTTTTATTTTTTTTACTTTTTGCGGCAGTTTGGGATGGGGAGAATACGGGAAAATATTCATCTTTCTGAATACCGGATAAACAATGGCAGGGCAATTCTGTTTCTGCCGTTGAAAGATTGTCCATTTTTGATTATAGCGACAGGGCTTATTCTGGGGATAGTGTCTCAAAAGACACTGAATATAAATGGCCTATACCTTATCTCATCAGTATTTCTTGTACTCATTCTAACAATAACATCTCTTCTTAAACGCTATAAAATAACACTCTTTCTTATCTTGGGATTCTTTGCCGCTTTTGTACTTGGGGCGGCAAGAATGTACTATTCTGACAATCCCGGAAGCTCAGATATTTCCTCAATGATTTCCGGAGATCCGGTATTAGCAACTCTCAAAGGTGTTGTTGCCACAGAGCCTGTGCTCAAACCAACATCCGCCTCCGATCTGAATTCCAGCTACAGCCTTTCTTTTGAGCTTAAAGTTCTTGAGATACTTACGCCTTCTGGTTTTCAAAAGGCCAAAGGGCGTGTTTACAGCCGTATTTCTTTTATACCCCAAGATGCTTTGCCGCAAGCAGCCTTGCAAAAGGGCGAAAGGATTACTTTATATTGCAACCTTTCCAAACCAGAGAGAATGCGGGAGAGATGGCGGTTTGATTTTGCTCAATACCTTTACTTCAAGAGAATAGACGTGTGCAGTTATTCACAGTATCCGGCGATTATTAGAGAACCTTCAGAGAAAAATACTGCAATTATTCCTTCAGATATTAATAATCGAGAAAATGAAGAAGCAAACGCTCTGATTGAAGCCCTGACTCTTGGAAAAAGAAGCTCCTTATCGGAAAATGTCTTGGACGATTTCAGGACTGCCGGCTTGATGCACATATTGAGCCTTTCGGGCATGCATGTCGGTATAATTATGGCTGGTCTGTGGGGGATTCTTCGGATATTGGGTTTCAGGCAGAAGGTTGCCGGAGCGATTGTGATTCTTATGCTGACAATTTTTCTTCTGAAAGTTCAGATCAGGCCGCCAGTGGTCAGGGCTGCTATAATCGCCTATGTGTTTGCGTTTGCCAAGCTTTTGGAAAGACGCAGTTTGCCGCTGAATGTGTTGTCTATTGCCGCGGTGATAACTTTGCTAATCGATCCGAGGGATATCTTCAGTCCGGGCTGGCAGCTTTCCTTTATATGTGTATTGGGGATTGTGCTGCTTACGAGACCTATTTATGAATCTTTTATTTATCTGAAATTTTACTATCTTGATTTATGGCTGCCGCATCGCAGTAGTGATGATAAGCCCGACTTAAAAGTTCTCAGCTTTGCCAAATTCAGGAAATGGTTTCTTATGGCTCTAAGCGTGTCATTTGCCGCATGGATAAGTTCACTTCCGGTTATCGCTTATCATTTTGGAGCGGTTTATCCGTTTTCATGGCTTTATACGATTTTGCTTGCTCCGCTTCTGTGGCTTACTATAAATGCCGGTTTTTTAGGACTGATAGCGTGGGATGGCTTTTCGGTAGTATCACAGTGGTTTGCCGGTATCCTGATTGATATCGTTGGTGCCTTTGCAAAAATACCTCACAGTGAGGTGCTTACCGGTTTCATTCCTTTGAGGGTATTTTGGTTTATGGTCGGAACCATTATTCTGTTTTCGTTATCTTCGTTTTTGCTGAACAGGAAGCTAAAAAGATTGTGTCTGATATGTACTCTTGTGCTTGCTGTGCTTATAATTCAATGGGATTTATCCGAGTTTGACAGTGATCAGTTGCGGATGTCATTGCTTCCGGTAGGTCATGGGCAATGCGTAGTATTGGAGATGCCGGGTGATGAAGTTTATATGTTAGACTGCGGCTCAAAGACATTTTCTGATTGCGGCCGGCGTATTGCTACCCCCTTTCTGAGGTCAAGAAGGATCAAAAAGCTTGATACGATGATAATATCCCATCCTGATGCCGATCATGTTAATGGTGTTGATGTGATTTTAGAGAAGTTCTCGCCTGATAATGTGTTCATAAATACAGACAGCATGAAAATGGGCTTTGATGGCAGTGTTGTGGATGGGCAGACATATTCGATTTTTGATACAGATGGCAAGTGGAAGCTTGATATTATACCTTCCGGTGATGATTATTCACGAAATAACAATTCGCTTGTTGTTATGATTGATTATGAGGGATATTCGGTAATGATTCCCAGCGATATTGAGCAGGAAAGACAATATGAACTTCTTGATATGGGCATCGAAACCGATTTACTTCTCATGCCGCACCATAGTTCCGATTTTACGAATTTGAGGAATCTGCAGCAAATGCTCAATGCAAAAAAAGTGATTTCCACAAAGCCAACAGATGCGATGGTTCTAAGAAACTACGCCTTTGAGTAATTTGGTAATTATTAATTACTCAAAAATTGTGTTACCTTCAGTGTTTATTATTTCTCAATTAAGATCTTATTATAAGACTATTGCTTATTGCGGTGTACTGAAAGAAGGTGTTATTCGCTGTTGATCCACTGCCAAGCCTGCTCGCTTTTATCGCTATAGAAAAATTTCGTGGGGGCGGAGAAGAACAGGCCGGAAATTTTTGTGCCCCATTTTTCCCATCTCTTTTCTCCCACTATGGCTATTTTGCCGTAATTGTCCTTGTATTTTATGTCAAGCTTGATATCTTCCCACATAGCTGCGATCTCAAAGCCGGTAAAGTCTTGCAGTTTAATGAAGAAATTGAGCTTGCCGTATGAATTGACCAGTTCTTCCATTCTTGGAACAAGAGGTATATAGTCGCTCTTACGAAGCTTTCCTGATGCCGTAACACTTAAAACATTGTTGTCGTTTGGTCCTTCTATGCAGATCATAATTTTCTCCTCTCTGGTGAAAAAACATTCTCACCCTCGATTATTGATTATAGACCGGCAATTGTCAACTAAATAATCAAATGGACTTTTTTCTTCGGCTTTATTTTTTCATGTGGTAGGATTCAGAGTCTTTTGGGTAGCCTGCGTTTTTGACTTCTTCATCGTACTGGGCGATTGTTTTGGTTATTTGATCTCCGATATCTGCGAATTTCCTTGAGAATTTGGGCATGAAGCCTTTGTTTAAGCCGAGGACGTCTGATATGACCAGCACCTGTCCATCACAGTCGGGGCCTGAGCCGCAGCTTATCACCGGAACCTGAATATTATCGGTTACGATTTTAGCCGCTTCCCTTGCAACACCTTCCAGAAGAAGCATTTTCGCACCTGCTGACTGCATTTTTTTAGCTGTTTCAAGCAGGGCAGCGCAATCGGCATCGGTTGTGCCTTCTGCTTTGAGCCGGCCGGTGAGGTTGATGCTTTGCGGACGCATTCCAATATGTGCCATAACCGCTATTCCGGCATCGCTTACTGCTTCGATTATGTCGACTTGCTTATCCGTAACCTCGATTTTTACGATATCCGCATCAGATTCAGTCACAAACCTGCCCGCATTGATGATAGCATCTTTGATACTTGTCTGATACGAAAGAAAGGGCATGTCTGCGGCTATGAGTTTGGAAGGTGCTCCACGGGTGACTGCCTTTGTGATAAGCGTCATGTAGTCCATTGTCGCCGGCAGCGTACTCTTTTCGCCAAGCATAACTTGAGCGGCAGAGTCGCCTACCATGAGCATATCAATATCTGTGTCAGCGATCAGAGACGCTGTAGTATAGTCATAGCATGTAATAACAGAAAACTTCTTGTTCTCTTGTTTATAATCATAAATTTTTGATATAGTTGTTCTTTTCATCCGTTACATTATACAGTTTTGAATACAAAGGTGAAATGATTTTTCGAGTTGAAATTTGATATATTTAGTACGGTACGGTTTGCATATATATAAAAAAGCCTGCTTAGTTGTTAACCAAACAGGCTTTAAGGTGTCAATTTTTGTAATTCGGCTTATCCGTGATAGTAAACATCCCAACCCATGTATGTTGTGAGTGCTTCGTTTATAGCAGCGGCTTTTTCGCTGATATTCACGGCTACATGGTGCTCAAACCCATTTTCGCACATATACCTAAGCAGTGTCTGCATGTTCGGTATCCTCATTACGCCGTATCCGCCGAAGGTATCCACCTTATCATTAGTAAATTCTCCTTCGCCGAGATAGCAGGCTATTGTACCGTTCATATCGTCGGTGCTGGTTCTGAGGAATGTTGTTGGGTTTGGTGCGATACGTCCGCCGATTGTGCCAAATGTGTTCTCTTTTCCAACGGAGCCGGCAATGATTGCCTGATATTCCATGGTTGATTTTTCGAAGAATGATTTCGGCAGATTGCTGCAGTGGAAGAGCACACATTTATCAGGATCTTCGCCATAATTGTTGTTCCAGTCGAGCAGGGCACTTGGCTTATTGCTTGCAAGCTGAAGAACATACATTCCAAGAAGACCCATTACATCAACTTCACATGCACTTGGTGCAAGGCTTTCGCTTAGCATACTCATAAGTGTACATGGAACAACGCCATAGAATTCTTCAATGCTTGTCCAGCACTGAATGGTTGTCGCTTGAACGTCTACCTCTTTGCACCATTGGTCGATTACGGTGCCGAGTTTAGCCATTTTCATAAGGGAGTTTTCGGGAATATCAGTTGTCTGGACGTAACCTTTGATAGCGTTGAGCTTATCAATTACACAACTGTCACTGTCGGCAAGCTTATTTGAACGTCCGAGGATTTCAGAAAGATCCACAGGTTCAACGGCGATGCCATAGCTTTCGAGAATCTTTTCGCTGTAACGAACAGTATTGAAAGCGGCAGGGCGTGCCCCAATAGCTCCGAAACGTACGTTTTTCAGCCCCTTTACAATGTTGCATACACTTGCGAATTTGCTAAGCTCTTTGGCAAAGGCTTCCGATGAGACACTTACTGTATGGCAGTCGGTAAGCGTGTAGGGCAGTCCGGCCTGAAGCAGGTTGTTGCAAACGCTTATCTTGCCGCAAAATGAGTCGCGACGGTGTATTATCGTCATGTCAGATGAAACGTCCGGTTCGGCCTGTACAAGAATTGGTACGTTTAGCCCGCTTCTTTTGATTGCTTCAGCAACACCTTTTTCGTCACCGAAATTTGGAAGTGTTACTATTATACCGTCTATTTTATCTTCATTTTTTTTGAAAAGTTCGGCACATTTCTTGGCTTCTTCGAAGGTTTCAACTGCACCGTATTTACTGTCATTTTCACTGAGTGCGATGCTGTTATAGCCATTTTTGTCAAGTACTTCAAGTATTGATTTGCGACCTTCCATTGCAAGTGCATCAGGGAAGAAACCTCTGTTGGCTACTATCACACCGAAAGTTAATTTGTCCATTTTTCTCTCCATATCTTTAAACAGAATATATTTGATTTGTGATTGACTTATCCAAGCCTCTTGAAAATCTGTCAACCTTTAACCTTGATTGATTCTATACCTATGGAGTGGTTTATTCAAGACCAAATTACGTTAAAAAAAAACCAAAAAGCGCAAGGTGTCATTGTTTGTCGGACAATTCCTTAATCCTTTTTGCTCCTGATTTAGGGCTGCTAAGATTACCTGGGCCGGCGATGCAGCCTCCCTGACAGTTCATTACTTCAACAAAATTACCCGGACATTTGACTTTTGAATAAGCATTCAAGAGTTTGATGCTTTTCTTATCAAGCCCGTCAATAAGTACAGGCTTTATATCAGCATTGTTGTCTAAGCAGCTCTTTACAGCCTCAGTGACTCCGCCTGAAATAGCAAATTCTCTGCCTTCTGAAGTTGGCTTGATTGGTGTTTGTTGTTCTTCGGCATCGCGTACGAATATGTCTTTTGCAACGAACATTGCTCCAAGTTCTTCGGCAGTAATAACGAAGTCTACCGAGCCGGTGTTTATGGCTTCCGCCCGTTTTGCTATACATGGACCTACAAAAACCGTCACTGCATCAGGGTCAGTTTCTTTACTTCGTCTTCCAGTGAAATCCATTGGTGTCGGGGTGTCGGATATGAATTCCTGTAGTGAGTTTATATGTTTTTTTGCGGCTTCCTTATATACAGGACAGCAGCTTGATGTCATAAATCGCTGACCTTGTTCCATTTTTTCCATAAATTCTTTTGCTTCATGTTGTGCTGTAATGTCAGCTCCATGAGCTACTTCAATAACATCAGAAAAACCGAGAGCTTTTACTGCTCCAATTATTTTTTCAAATTCACATGGAAATTGGCCTGCAATAGCAGGAGCAAGCATAGCTACCACTTTGCGGCCGGATTTGATTTTTTTTATAACATCAATTATTTGCGAGCGTTCCATGATAGCACCAAAAGGACACGCCATCATGCATCGTCCACAATATATACATTTGTCATAGTCTATGCTTTCAGTTCCATTTTCATCTTTCTCTATAGCGCCAACAGGGCACGCCTCTTCACATGGAATGGGAATGCTAACAATTGCGTGATAAGGGCAAACTTTCAGGCATATTCCGCAGTTTACACATTTGTCTTCATCGATTCTTGCCTTGCCGTCAACCATTGTTATGGCATCTTTCGAGCAGTTTACCATGCATGGTCTTGCTACGCATCCTCGGCACACATTTGTTACGAAATGCCTGCCTTTAGGGCACGATGTACATGCTTCATCAATAACGGTAAGTATCGGGTTTTCGACAGTTTCGCGTTTGAGGGCGTCATTACTGTAGGCTCCCAGAGTCTTGAGCTCATCGGTCTCATCTTCTACGCTGTGGCCGAGTATTGCCATCAGCCGGTATTTGACAACTGCACGCTCTTTGTATGCGCAGCACCTGTTGGCGGCCTTTTTTCTTGGGAACATTTTAATCACAAGTTCATCGAGTTTTTGTTCAAGATTACCCTCAAAAGCAAGTCGTGCGGTTTCGATGAGGAGTTTCTTTTTTATTCTGTTTGCGTTATTGTCTGAAAGCATATCAAGTCTGTTTAAGTATTATTAATTATGTTTCGTATTTCATCTGCCACTTTTGCCATAGTTGCCGAGCTTATTACTTTACCGTTTACTGTGACATATGGCGGATCGCTTTGCTCTTTATTCAGACATTGTCCAAGACATGCCGAGGCTTCTATGGTTACCTTGCTGCCAAATTCGCGAGGCAGTTTTGTTGAAAGCTCCATAAGTGATTCGGCTCCCATCACATGGCATGTTGTGCCGGTGCATATAACTACTTTGATTTTCATGTTTTTACCGTTTATCAGGTTAGTTCCATCTCAACATCTTTGAGATATTGTGTACTTAAAATCCGCATAAGTCGTTTTACGAGGTTTCGCCTCAGATCCATTTCAATCGGAAAATCAGGGTTTTGATGAACCTGATTGACCTTTGTCCCTACAAGAAACTTTATTATATCACTATCAAGTAAACTTTCCAGTAATCTTGCGGCTGCATCTGGATTGTTTTGTTCAATGTCTTCGCCGCTTTCGAGCATATCCGCCAGACGCGTAAGCGTAAGAGTGCCCTCAGTTACCATATCAACGCCTTTGAGCCTTGATACAGGAGGCAGATTTCTGTTGAGATCGCCTATGTCGGTTTCCACTTTCGTATTGAAATATCTTGCCACAATATTGGCAGTCGTTCCGCCGCAGATTATTTTTTTGCCGTCAAAACTGATTATCTGATCGATCAGATAGGCATCGAATTTTGTCTCGGCTGGAGGCCCTGTTACGACAAGTGTCTTGCGGGGCTTTCGCATGTTTATGACAAGAGAGCTTGTGTCGTCTTTTGCAATCTTCGAATCATTGAGTATGGCTCTTGATACAATATTCTTTGCCAATGTTCGTGCCGAAATATCTGGCTGCGACTGGCATTGCTCTAATGTATATTCAATGAGCTTCTCTTCTCCCCAGCCAAACGGCATATTTTCCCTGCCTCTGCCGGATTCGGTTACACCATCGGTGCATATTATGATCTTGTCGCTGAGTTTGGTTTTGAAACAGCTGTAGAATATTGTTTTTGTGCCAAGTTTTTCGAAGTTGGCAAGTATCTTTCGCCTCGGCAGCCGCTGAATTTTATTGTCGGAGATAAATATTGCTGCCGGATTATCATATTCAATGAGTCGAATTTGTCCATCAGAGTCAATGTCAGCGATTGAAAAAGTTGAGTAGCCGAGATTTCTGTTGTCGCATAAAGGCAGAGCTTTCATTATCAGCTCGGCGGTGCGTTTGATGTCTGTTTCACGGCTAACCAGTTCAACAGCCATTGTAGATGCGAGTGTTGCCAATACGTTTGCTTTTATGCCGCTGCCCAAACCATCAGCTACACAGATGACAAGCCTGCCTTGTCCGCTGATGATATTGGTTTTGATGGCATCGCCGCAAACCTTCTGGCCTTCTTTTTTTCTCTGCCAGTAGTCAACTTCTACAAATGCATCTTTAATGTTCATTGGATTTAATGCTGTTATCTCTGTTGGTCTTGGTAAATGTATTCACTATTGAATTAAGTATAGCTTCCGATGCCGCGGCGTTTTCGCCAAGCAAATGGGCTATCTTCTGAACAGTGCCGAGGTTTTGTTCCATTACTTCCTGAGACTTCTTTATTATCTGTTCTTTCTGTACAGCCGGTTCTGTAATATCCTGTGCGATACATCCGATAAGTGTGTTAGGCTCAATCGAGAAGATATTGATATTCAACACGTTGTCTGCTACAGTGAGTTCCTTTTCTATGAAATCATTGTTGTGCTCCAGCACCTGCGTGAAGAGGTTATGGAACGGCACCACCTTTTCGAGTGAAGCACCTGTCAGTTCTCCAAAACTGTCAAAGACCATTAGGTTGTCCGGTCCCATGTATTCCGCGAATTTCCTATTTGCTTCGATGATTCGCATATTATTATCGGCAATCAGTATGCCGCATGGAAGTGTTTTGATCAATGCATCGAGTTTTTTATGAGCCAGACGTCTCATATTGCCAAGGCACATTCCCGGCTCAGCTCTTTCTTCAAGCATTGCCGATGCAAAATCTCGGCAGCTGTTGTAGCCGCAGGCTCCGCAGTTGAGTTCATCTTCCGGTCTGTATTTGCCAACAAGTTGAAGGGCGGTTCGTATCTCGCTTTCACGATGCTTTGGGAGGTATACCGGTGATATTTCAAATCTGTTTTCGATATCGATTGTCGGTTTTCTTGGTACATTGCTGCAGTCAGATTTGCCATGCTTAAGCACTTTTACACGTTTGCCTACAGAAGCTCCCTTGTCTTTCATCATCGGGCCATTTACACATCCGCCTTCACATGCCAGAAGCTCAAGGAAAGTGCCGTTGTAGGCTTCTGCATTTGCAGAAAGTTCTTCTAACACGCTTTTAATGTTCTTGAGACCGGAAAAAGTCATAAAACGCTCATCACTTACGGTACAGTTGGCCTTTATACCGGCAATCATACCGCCGTCTACTGGATATAGGTTCCCCTCATTGGCTCTTTGTGGTATGAAGCTTTCCTTATCATTATCAAGGTGCTCAAGATTTATGCTGTTTGCAAACAGATAACGCCTTAATTCATCAAAGGTGAGTGTGAGATCCAGAAGCTCAGAAGCGTCAGATTCCAATTTTTTGGCTATGCAGGGACCTATAAATACGACAGATGTGTCTTGACCGTATTTTTCTTTTAACATTTTGCAATGCGCAAGAACCGGAGAGAGAAATCCTGTGATATTGGCGGAAAATTCTGGATAATATTTGTTGATGTATTCGACAACAACAGGGCAGGCTGATGAGATTCTCACTGTTGGTTGATTTTTGAGTAGCAGCGAGGCTATGTTGGCAGAGACTTCCTGTGCTCCAAGGGCTGTTTCAGATACTCCGTCAAATCCAATCATTTTCAGTGCACTGATCACTGCATTTTCTGTGGTTTCTGAAAACTCGCAGATAAAGCTTGGGGCCAATGATGCAATCACTTTGCCGCCATTTTTCTTCTTTTCAGCAAGCAGTGATGAGAAGGCAGAAAGGTCGTCGCGGTATTTTTTAGCCTTTATAGGACAGATGTTTACGCAATGCCCACAGCTTATGCACATGTTATGGATAACACTTGCACTGCCATCGTGTATTTCTACTGCCTTGACAGGGCATTGCCTGAGGCATTTATAGCAGTCCTGGCATTGAGCCGTAACGGTATATATTGGTTTTAACTGTTGCATACGTATTCTTGTTAAAGATGTATTGATAAAAATATATCAAACAATACGTAGCAAAGCAACAATAAGTGCGATAAAATTTGTTATTTGTGTAAAATAATTTCTATTTACGTTTGCGGATGCACATGAAACCTAAACCGAGAAGTGCTATAGTTGCAGGTTCTGGAGAAGGTACTAAAAGACTGTTGTCAATGGTTCCGCTTTGAGCTGGATTGGTAGGGTCAATGTCTGATGACGTAAAACTTATGTTCCATGCAGAGTTTAGATCCCCTTTTGCATGTCCACAGTTTGCATAAAAATCACCCCATTCGGGAGCGTAATCACTGTCAAAATCTACAATAAACGTTGTTGCTGATGAAGGCTGAATTGTGAATCTTATGCCATAAATATCTTCTGGTAAATTAGTTAGACGTGCAGGATCGTCGCTTACAGTGAATGTGTCAATCGAATAGCTTGTGTTTTGTGTGTATGAACCGTAAACTACATTGCTTATGCTGCCGGAGTTAAATGAGGTTGATGTTTCGATTAGAACATCGTGGATATTCGGACTACCGGTAGTATAGGTATATTTGTAGTGCCAGCTTCCATTGCCGTTTTGACTCACTATCCAGCTTATTGTTAAGGGGTTGTCTGTCCATGCTCCAGTTGCGTTTAAGGCCACGTTATAAGATAGACTGCCTGTATACGATAAGCCATTTGTTTGTAAGGGTGCATCATTTCCTGATGGTGATATCATTTCGTAACCGGCATAACCAACGCTTACAATGCCAATAACTACTGCGATGAAAAGGCTTCCTGATTTCATTCTACAACCTCACTTAAATAGTTTTGAAGAATATCTATACCAACACGGCATCAATTATACCGCATCAGGTTATGCTTTTCAATTTTTAAATTAACTATTATTTATGGCTTGGTTTCTTGCGAGTGCCAAAACGGAGGAAATTGCTACTGCAGCGGTTTCTATGCGAAGAACTGTTTCTGTAAGACGTACTTTATTGGCATTTTGTTCAGAGAGCCATCTTTCTTCGTCTTCTGTAAAACCACCCTCAGGACCTATAAATACGATTTTGTCTTTGGGTGATTTTAAGATATCTGTCTTCAGCAGAGAAATTGACCCCTCTGAGAGACTTGATATTATAAGTTCATTTTCGGGATATACTTTTTTGAGCATCTCAAGATGAAGAGTGAAATTTGCGGGTTTTTCGATTATTGGTAAATGCAGTCTTTTACATTGTTTGGCAGATGATACGGCTATTTTTTGATATCTTTCAACTATATTCTTGCCGCTGCCTTGTTTTACTGTTCTGTGGTACATTGCAGGACAAATATGGTCTATTCCAAGCTCTGTTGCCTTGGCAATCATCCAGTCAAACCTTTGGTCTTTTGCAACGCTTACGACAAGGATTATTCTGCCTGATTTACGTTTTTCTACAGCAGATATGCTTTGCGTTGTCAATAAAATTTCCCGTTTGCCGGCTTTGGTTATCTCTGCGACAGCAAGTTTCCCATTACCATCGAACAGCTCTACTTTATCTCCGGCCTTCATTCGCATTACATTGCTTATATGGTGCGCCTCGCTGCCTTCTATTCGGCAATCATCAGCAATTTCCCTGCAAAAAAACCTTGTTAACGACATATTTGACCTGTTTAATTTAGAAGCTTAATATTGACAATGCGCTGTGGATTCTCACTCCTGCGTCATCATCATACAGAAATGGCGGCAGGTATTCAGCCAGTTTGAGATCTCTGCTGAAACGTACAGCATCAAGGGCGTGTATAAGGGCTCTTGATCTATCTTGGCCGGTGAGCGTATTTATGTCTTCTTCGAAGAATTTCTGGATGATATCTATACCGCTATCATCGTTTAGAGCTTCAAGTCTGCCGGCTGCAATCAGACGAACTTCTATAACATCGTCATCAAGCATCGTCTTGATAGCGTTCATTGAATCATATGTAGCAAGTCTGTACATAGTAATTATGCCCATTGCTCTGTCATCGGCTCGCTTACTTATCATCAATGCCCAGGCTTTTGAGTCTACATCCTTGTATCCCAACATACCAAGTGATTCAATAGCCTGAATCTGTGTTTTGTCGTCAGATATTTTAGTCTGGAGGGCCCACCTCAACAATCCTGTATATTTTTTTGACCCGAGTTTACCCATTATAAGAGCCGCATTGGCACTTATAGTACTGTCGGTACTTTGTAATGCCGAAACTATTGCTTTATGGTATGTCAGATCATTGTCACCAAGCTTTATCAATGCGTATGCTGCTCCGATCTTTTCGTTCATGTTCTTGCTTTGAAAAAGAATATCGACTTTGCCCGCGGCTTTGTCGTAGTGAAGGTCGCCAACTGCAAGCGATGCTGCAAAACGGACACTGTCCACAGGGTCAACGAGGCTTTTCTCGATTAGTGGGTATAGCTGCTTGCATCTACACAACACTATAGATTCGATAGCGTCCATGCGTATTAGCGGGTTAGGGTTAGCCATAGAACTCTCAAGTACCTCAACAGCACGCTCTTTTGGAGAAGTAAGCTTATGATTGGTGGCGGCTTTTCTACTGTCCATTGCAAAACAGCAGACGCAGCTAAGAAGAAGCAAAATAGTAACTTTTTTGTTTTTCAATTTTGTATCCCCTATTTATTTCAGAAGTAATTTGATTTCATTAACGGATCTTGCGGTAGCACCTTGGTTTTGCTTAATTACCTTTTGACCGTTTTCTGATATAGCTTTTTTGTATTCAGGCTCATTAAGTGCCTTGCTTAACATTTCTTTGAGTTCTTTGCTGTCACGAACTTCAACAGCTCCTTTACCTGCAAGCAAAACTTCAACGGTTTGATTGAAGTTGAATGTATGAGGGCCGAATGTTGTGAATTTTCCCATTGCTGTCGATTCCATCATATCGGAACCACCCATAGCACACAAAGATCTGCCCACAAAGACGACTTCTGAGAGACTGTAGAATTTTCTAAGATCACCCATCGTGTCTCCCAGTATTACTGTTTCAGGCGGTATTTCAGTTACTGCCTTGCTGTTTTTGAGTTTGCTGTATCTTACCAGAGCTAAACTTTCTCTTTCTATCATAGCGGCAACTTCATTGAATCGCTCCGGCTTTCTTGGAACTATAGCGAGCCTGAGATCATTATAATCAGCTTTAAGATTTTTGAATACTTCAAGAATTATTGCTTCTTCACCAGGGCCGGTTCCACCGGCTACAAAGAGCCGCTGGGTATTGTCTATTCCAAGTTTTTCTGCGAGTTCTTTGCTGCCTTCTATGTTATCTGTTATCTCCGCTGTATCATATTTGACTGAGCCTGTAACGATTACCTTCTCAGCATCTACACCAAGAGCAATGAATCTGTTTTTGTATTGCTCTGTTTGGACAAGAAATTTGCTTACCTTTGTAAACATCCATTTTGTGACTGCTTTTAATTTTTTGTATCGCGGGAAGCTTTTGTCGCTGAGTCTTCCATTGAATACTATCAACGGAACCTTGCGGTTTTGAGCCTCTTGCGCAAAATTCGGCCATACCTCAAGTTCTACCAGTATACAGAGATCGGGTTCTATCCTTTTGAAAGCACGACTAACTGCCCACGAAAAATCAAGAGGATAGTAGAATACACTCATGTCTTTGCCATACAAAGTTTTGGCACGAGCATACCCTGTATCGGTCGTAGTACTCATGATAATCTCGGCGTCAGGCAGTTGTTTATTAAGTTCGGATATAAGTGTTTTGGTCGCATTAACCTCTCCAACGCTGACAGAATGTATCCATATACAGCGTTTCTTATTGCCGTGTTTGGATACATATCCAAGTCGTTCTCGGCCACCTTCTTTATAACGATTTTGAAAAAAACGACGATAAAGAACTTTAGGAAGGTATATTAAAAACGCAAAAAAGTATATTATATCAAGTAGGTATTTCATTGCTAATTATTCGTTGCCGGTTGTTCTTGCCTTGGAAGACCGTTAAGTATTCCTGTTGCTTTGGTTTTGAAAACACTTTCCGGATAGGTTTCGGTTATTTTCTTAAGTATATTTCTTGCTTCATTGAGGTATTCATCACGTTTGGGGGAATCTTCAGATGTTTCACGCCAGAGCTCAACATTTGCGAGTCCAAGTTCATAGTATGCGTGCACTAAACTATCATCCTTCTTATTGCTTTCAATGAATTTTTTAAGTAAGAGTGACCTCTCCGAAGGATTTGTGTTTTCCAGTATTAGTTCCAACTCAATATTGTAACGCAGCGGATCGGTTTTAGGTGATTTGGACAGTAGGATATCAAGTCTCTCTTTGTATTCTGAGCTGTGTTTATTGAGTCGCATATACTCTGCAAGTCTGAGTTTATAAACACGGTTTTCGGGAATATTGTTATTCTCGATGAATTCAATGAGATGCTTGATTTTCAAGATTATTTCATCAAGTTTCCTTGAACTTACAGTTGTTTCCTGAGGTGTTGTGAAAATCGCAGTTTCCGCTGTTGTTTCAGTTGGCAAAGTATCATGCAGCCGCTGTCCTATCTTAATTGCTTCACGGCATATGCTTAGCGCTGTCTGAAAATCTCCCTTTCGGCAAAGGTTAACTGCTATTCGCCAACGAGCCTCAAGTGATTCAGGACTTTGAGGATAATCCCGATATAATCTAACCCAATCCGGGAAGACCTCAGGTCTTGGATAATCATGGTAGTATTCCAGAATCTCTTTCCTACGCAGAGATTTCGGGTCTGGAAGATATTCACGAAGCAGGGCCTTGTAGTAAAGAGCAGTCGACATTCGTTTGCTGTTTGGGTGATGATGTATAAAGTAGTCAAGCTGCTCGATTCGCTTATTTCGTTTATTTTTGAAATCATAGAACTTGCTGTCAGCCTGTTCCATGAACCATAAGGGCCATACGTTGATATTTACCATTGCCTCAAGCTCTTCAAGTAAACTTGCTCTTACGGCGTCTTTCTGCTCTACCATCCCTTCGTGAACAGATGAGAGCATCATGAATATATCTTTATCCAGCAACGGTTCTGATACAGCTTTGTCAATTATTGCCGAGACTGACCGGCTATGAAATTCTTCGCTTTCTTCCGGATTGTTGCTTACTACATATATCTGATAATCGGATTCTGCAAAGCTTATGAAGTAGAAAAATGTGAAACCAGCTATCAGTAAAGTTGTAAGGGCTATTACTGAAGTTGCACCAGGTTTATAGCGGGTGTAATGACCTATTGCGAGCACTAATGCGCATATTGCAAGGCCGGATATCCAGGCCATCAGCCATGGAGCATATGAGAGTCCCCATTTTACAGGGTCTACATCAACATATCCTCCAAAGATGCCCCAGTAAATTATTAATGGACTGCTGCATAATACTATTGATATGAATCGTGAACGGAAACGAAGTGGTCTGCAGGCAACCGCTACGCAGCTAATCGCAAGGAAAAAAGCCATGATTGGCAACTTTGCGATGAAAGCTGTCATTAATATAGGCAAGACGCTGTATCTTGAACTTAAAAGCTGGGACAGTAATATCGGAGCGAATCCAAGGATTGCCATAAGCAAACCAAGTACAAGGATTTGCCATGGGTATTCGAATATGCTTACCGGATTGACTACGAAGTACCCAAGAGACCATATGTCTGCATTGCTTACACTTTGAAGCTGAAGAGAGTTGAGGTTGCCTGTAGTGATCTTTGACCAGAACAGGCATGCCAGTAAATATACACCTATAGAAGCCCACCACCATCGGTGAACATTGCTGTGGCTGTAATGCAATACAGGCCCGGCCGTAAGAAAAGATTTACTCGGGCCGTCATTGTTGTTTTTATTTCTGCCGAACATTTATATATAGATTAACCACAAAGTGGGTATTTATTGTCTTGTTTGCCTCTACGTTTTTATATAAACTAAAACACCATATTGTTACCTAACATTCCTTGAAAGTCAATGATTTTATTGTTCGGTATTGATTCTTTCACCCGTTTCGATGTTTTTAAGCCCCGGTTCAATGTTGCATGGGATTAAAGTTATACTGTTTATTTTGAAATTACATAAACAATCTTAATAGCCAAATGGATTAATTACCGCCAATAAGAGTATAGCCCTATAGAATAAGTATTGCGCATATTGGTTAGAATTTAACGTGATTTGGTATTTATATTTGTGCATTATCCAATAAAATGGTAAATTAAGTTAAAGTATAAATATCAGTAACGGATAAATTCGATGCGTCTGAAAATAAGGTATGTCAGTTGCATTGTCGTTATCCCCTTAGTAAAGTGGAGTAGTTATGTCTTATACAATAGGCCTTGATTATGGAACGAACTCTGTTCGCAGTCTAATCGTTGATGTTGCAACTGGTCGTGAGCTTGCCAGCAGCGTATACGAATACCCAACCGGCAGTGCCGGCATAATTCTTGATCCGGCGGATCATAATGTCGCTCGCCAGAATCCTGCGGATTATATTGAAGGTGTTGTTTCTACCGTTAAATGTGCTGTTGAGCAGGCGATGAAGGCAGACAGCAAATTCGATGCTTCAAAGATTGTCGGTATAGGAATTGACACCACTGGTTCAACTCCTTTGCCTATAGATAAAGAAGGCAAGCCTCTGTCTGAAAATCCGGCTTTCAGTGATAATATAAACGCATGTGCGTGGCTTTGGAAAGATCATACTTCGTACAGAGAAGCAGCCGAAATAACAGAGCTTGCTTCAGAAATCAGACCGCAATATCTTGCCAAATGCGGCGGCACATACTCTTCTGAGTGGTTTTTCAGCAAAATTCTCCATTGTCTGAGAATTGACAGTGAAGTATTTGATGCCGCTTATACATGGGTGGAGCATGCTGATTATATGACTGCACTGCTTACGGGCAATACTGCTCCTGAAAAAATCAAGAGATGTCGTTGTGCAGCAGGCCACAAGGCGATGTTTAATGATCAATGGGGCGGGTATCCTGATGCTGAATTCTTAGGCAAGCTTGATCCAAAGATGGCTAAGCTCAGAGAGACACTAAGCGATCAAACCTACGCAATAGATACTGCTGCGGGCAATCTTACCTCTGATTGGGCCCAAAAGCTTGGTCTTAAAGAGGGTATTGCAGTTGCGATGGGTGCTTTTGATGCGCATCTTGGGGCAGTCGGTTCCGGGATAAAAGAGGGCACTCTTGTAAAGATAATGGGCACAAGCACTTGTGATATGGCTGTTTGTCCTAATACTGAAAAAATAGCCGATATTCCGGGTATTTGCGGTATTGTAGACGGTTCGGTGCTGCCGGGTTGTTTTGGCTTTGAAGCGGGGCAGTCGGCAGTTGGTGATATCTTTAACTGGTACGTAAATTATATACAGCCTTGCGGCAGCGAAGGCACACATGTCAATCTGACTGAAAAGGCAGCGAAACTCAAACCGGGACAGTCTGGTTTGCTTGCACTTGATTGGAACAATGGTAACCGTACGGTACTTGTCGATCAGAGACTTACAGGTCTTCTTGTCGGGCAGACACTTCACACAAAACCGGAAGAAATATACAGGGCTTTAGTTGAAGCTACAGCTTTTGGTGCCTTGACAATCATAAATCGTATGGCTGAATACGGAGTTAAGATTGATACCGTGATAAACTGTGGCGGTATTGCAGAGAAAAATTCAATGGTAATGCAGATTTATGCTGATATTACCGGCAGAGAAATGAAAATATCAAGAAGTGCCCAGACTTGTGCTCTTGGCTCAGCAATAGCGGCGGCTGTAGTTGCCGGTGAATACAAGGATTTCGGTTCTGCTCAGGCAGCGATGGCTGGCGTTAAAGACATTGTTTATAAGCCGATACCAGAGAACGTTGCAGTATACGCCAAACTTTACAAGCTATATAAACAGCTCCATGATGCTTTTGGCATAACAGAGAGCACTGCAAATATTGGCAACGTAATGAAGGATCTGCTGGCTATAAAAGAAGAAGCAAACGGTTGATAATAGCTGAACCGATAAGAATAAAAGAAAGAGGTGATATCATTTTCAACTGGTATCACCTCTTTTTGTATGTTACTTTTTGCCTAATATTGCCTTTGCTATTCGCCTTGTGTAGTCTTTTGCGTATGCCTGAGCTGCGCAGAAGGCTTTATACTTTCTTTTGAATGTATAAGGTATCTCAGGCGGAGTCTGGTATCCCTCTTTTATAGCCTGTTCAACAACGTAAAGTGTTGGCTCGTAGTATCTTAATGAGTATCTGTCCCATTGCTGCCACGGTTTAGGCTTAAATGTGTAGTGGGCAAAGAAGGCGTCAGGATCTTTATCGAGCAGAAATTCGACCGGTCTTGGAGCTCCTTCTGCAAAGCAAAGTACTGAGTTCAGTACTGATTCATCTGTTTGGAAATAGGCGAAATTGCTTTGATCAACAACGCCTTCATCTTTGTTTGGGATGACTTTGAGCATTTGCTCACGCCATTTCTTGATGATGAATTTCTTGTCCCGGTGGAACGTCATAGCTGCGGCAGATGATACTGTTTCAATAGCCGGAGTATTATTTTCGCCTACGTTTTGCTGCCATATATCCAGTACTTTTTTAGGAATTGATCCGTAAGCGTCGCTTTCTTCGTACCTTGAGGAATATACCATCGCATTTTCAGCCTTATCCCTTATCCTGATACGTATCTCTTCGGGCTCAGCTTTCATGTAGTCACTGACATTCCCTGTGAAAACGGCATCGCAGTCTGCCCAGGTGATGTTTTCAGTGTCAGCAAGAAGCATTGCTTCCGGTTTCTGGCATGTCATGCTGCGAGAATTACCTTCTTCCATGTGGTGTACTTCAGTATTATCGAACTGTTTGAGTAATTCAACATCGTGATCAGTAAGGCCGCCGCCTAAAATAAGGGCCTTGTCATCCATTTTATGCACACGCATTGACGCTACAAGCAGCCATGCGCCCCAGATATAATTATGGTCGCAGGCTGAAACAACTGTGTTATTATTCATAAAAGACTTTCTCTCTGACACTAAAATACTCCAAAAAGAGCCTTGATAAGGCCTTATTGCAGTTCATTATGAGCAAAATTTACGTTTAAGTCAATATATTTATCACTTTTTTGTTGACGAAATACCCCTTAACGAAGATACTGTATAGCCTTGAAGAATAACCAGTAATTATCAATAATATTATATGACTTACTAAGGAGATATGCATATGCCGGCAGCAAGGCAAGGGCAGAGTAATGCGATGCTTAATTCGTTGATTACTTTTGTTGTGCTTTTTATAGTGGCAACAGTGGCCGCTATCATCTGTTATGTAAAACTTGATGAGGCCAAAACAATAGCGGAAAACGAAACACGCTCCAGGCGTGAGATCGCGACCGATAATGAGCAGCGTGAAGCGGCGGCGGTCGTTGGCAACAAAGAGTCTTCCCAAAGTTATTTTGGTGCTGTTGTTGAACGATACAATGATCTTTATGAAATATTGACAGGTAAATTGCCTGAAGAAGACAAGAGTCTTGAGGCTTCTACCGAGCAGGTCAATATGGCTATCACAAACTTCAAGAACAATTTCGATGATCCTTCATATACGGAAATGGCTCTTATGCCAATGACCGTTATGCTTAAGAATGAGCGTGATGCAGCAGTTGCTAAGGCTGAAAGCATTAAAGCTGATATGGAGCAGATGAAGTCTGACTGGGATCGTGAAGTTGAAGGTTTTGCTGTTGCTGAAGAAAAGATTGTTGAAGAGAAGAACATGTTCATCTCTCAGGCAACAGAGGTTCAGCAGAGTGTTGATGCTATGAAGGACAGTGCAGCAGAATCTGTTGAGAGAAGGCTTGATCAGCTCCAGCAGCAGATTGACAGCCGCAATAACCAGCTTGAAGAGGCAAAGCAGCAGATTGCTGAACTGCAAGATGCATTGAAAGAGTCTGAGATGTCTCGTAATAAGCTTGAGACTCAGATTGAGCAGATCAAACCTCGTCCTGATATAGAGGTTGCTGCCTATAAACCTGATGGTAAGGTTGTTAGCGTTGATCAGCAGATTGGCATTGTCTACCTTGATCTTGGAAGTAACGATCACGTTTACCGTGGTTTGACATTTGCTGTTTATGACAGAAGTGCTCCTATGCCCGAAGATGGCAAAGGCAAGGCCGAGATCAGAGTATTTGATGTACGTTCTGAAGTGTCTGTAGCAAGAATTGTTTCAACAGACGAAAACAATCCTATCATTCCTGATGATATCATCGTTAACCTTATCTGGAATAAGCAGAGCCCCAATACATTTGTTGTTGTTGGTGAGTTTGATCTTGATGGTGACGGTAATGTTGATAATTTCGGCAAGGACAAGGTTGTTCATCTGATTCAGGCATGGGGTGGTATTGTAACTGATGAGCTTGACATCAATACTGATTTTGTTGTACTTGGTGCTCAGCCTCTTATGACTCCTAAGCCAAGTGAGTCTCAGATTGACGTTGATCCTATGGCTATGGATAAGTACGAAGAGTCTCTAAGGACTGCCAATGAGTATAAATCTGTAATGGAAAAGGCTGCAGGGCTTTCAATACCGGTATTCAATACTGAAAGATTTAAGAATCTTATAGGTTACAATGCCGAGGTTCAAGGCGATAAGCCGTTCTAATCTTTATGACGCAAAATATAAAGGCCCGCAGAATTCACAGTTCTTCGGGCCTTTTTTTGAGATTTTTGTGTGGTGTGGAAAATTAATCTTTCCTGAATTCTCTGACAGCATCAACCATAGCTGTGTACCCTTGCGGGGGCACGTAATCAGCTATTGAGTTACCTGTACCGAAAGCCAAACCGCCGTTTTCGGGTTTGCAGTTTCTTTCCAGTACGCTGAGTGTGTAGCTTCTGACCTCATCGGGAGTGCTTCTGCATAGCACATCCATATCGATGCCTCCAAAATTGCCGATTTTCTTGCCGTAACGGCTTACCCAGTCATCAAAGGGTGCTATTACATCTTCATTTGAGTGTTTTGCATCTATCTGGGCTTCTTCAATTATGCTGTCCATAACATCAAATATGCAGCCGCAACTATGAAGCAGGAATGGTTTGTTGTGTTTATGAACCTGCTCAACAATTGCCTTATACTGCGGAACAATATGGTTTATTATATCGTTAGGAGCGAGCATTGTTGCGGCTTTATAACCGAGGTCGTCACCAAAACGACAGACGGCGTAAACATCTGCGTAATTTTCGAGGAATCTTTTCCATATACCCAAGTTTGTCTGGCCTACTGTCTTGAATAGATTTGCGTAAAGTTCGGGGTCGTCTATAGAGATCATACATAAGTTTTCATAGCCGGCAATTTCCTGGACACACTCAAATATGCCGTTGCCAACTCCGCCTATAGCTTTCATGCCCTCAGGCATTGCTTCTCTGAGCAGTTCAAAATTTTCGGCGAACATATCGAAATATCTTTCACCTACAGTATCCCATGGATAATTGTTAAAGTCTTCAGCCGTTTTGATCTCAGGTGGTTTATGGCCGCCGAGTGAGCCGCTGCCGGGCATTGCGTGGCCTATGCAGCATTCCCATGATACGACATCGTAGCCCATTTCACGGAAAAAGTTACAGTATTTGACGAAAAATTGACGGCGATCTTCTAAGTTTTCACTTTGTGAAAGAGAATAAATATCTTCGCCAATAATTGCACTTATAACTTTGGCTGACACAGTATGCTCATAGAGAGGGTAGCGGTCGGGTGTTTTGTTGGTTGCCGCAGCTATTATATTATTATAGTCGGGCTGGAAGTTTGCCATTTTATACCTCTTAAAAAGTTGTTTTACATTACATTTTCTGTTTAGCTTTAACTGTATTATGATTTTATCAGTTAAAAACGTTCAAAACTACTCAAATAATGGATTTTTTATGTACTATTTTGGCTTTTATTCTTGATTTAATTGTGGTTGTTATGCAATATAGTACATATGAATCCTTGTTATGAAAAAGTGCCGCAGAGAGAAAACTCTTCCTTCTTTGCTTATAAGAAAGAAGAGGATAGGTTTGATTTCTTCTGGCATTACCATCCGGAATACGAGATTACCGCGATAGTTGGAGGAAGTGGTAAAAGATATATTGCTGACAGCATTGATGATTATCGTAAGCCGAATCTTGT
Source organism: Sedimentisphaeraceae bacterium JB056 (assembly GCA_044440125.1). GTDB lineage: Bacteria > Planctomycetota > Phycisphaerae > Sedimentisphaerales > Sedimentisphaeraceae > JBITAJ01. Next base: position 181,528 of record JBITAJ010000015.1, read on the forward strand.
CATGATTCCACCTGATATGCCGCATAGCTGGCAGGCAGAACATTGTGATGATAAGAATATTGCTCTTGTAATACAATTTACGAGGCAGATGCTCGAAAATATCGGTCTTGATATGAATGAATTTACAAGAGTTCGGAGGCTGATTGATAACTGCCAGGGGGCTTTGGTATTCGAGTTGGACGCCCAAGTCGAGCTCATGATGCAGGATGTTATTTGCAGCGATGGTGTTGAGAGTCTTATTAATTTGATAAAGCTTCTTGATCATCTTGCCTGCGCCAAATCCCAAAGGGTTACTGGTTCATCAGGTTTGTGCAGAGAATGGCAGGATTGTGATAATGTTAACAGGCTCTTCAAGTATATCAATGATAATTTCACTGACGAAATCACACTTGATGAGGCGGCTGCGGCAGTTTGCCTTAGCAGGTCGGCCTTTTGCAGGTTTTTCAAGAAAATAACAGGACGAAGATTTATGGAGCATGTAAATGATTTGAGGGTGTCGCTTGCGTGCAAGCTGCTCAATGAGACTCAAAAGCCGATAACCGAGATATGTTTTGATGCTGGCTTCAGTAATATTGCGAATTTCAACAGGCAATTTAAAAAACGAAAGGCACAGAGTCCAAGACAGTACAGGAGTTTATTGAAATAGAGCTATATTGGTTTGCTTATTTAATTTACTTCCATTTTATTTGTCGCTATGCTACAATTATGAGCCAAGTTAGTTATTTGTGAAGCTGAAAGGTTAAGGAATGAGTCAGGATAATGATAGAAGTGTTACCATTATGCGTTTCTTTGATATAAATGAGGCAGAGTTTGCGGCGGAAATTCTTGATGGTGAAGGAATAAAATGCGGCCTTATTGGTGCAAATTTTTTCAACGCTTATTATTTTGCCGGAATTGCTTCTAAAGGGATACAGCTCGAGGTCATGGAAAGTGATGTGCAAAAAGCGATTGAGATTCTCAAAGCTAACATTGGCTCTGGTAAAAAAGCGGCTGTTGAGGTTGCTGAAGAAATTTCAGATGCTGATTTTGTATGTCCTCAATGCGGAAGCTGTGAGGTTGTCAGAGAGAAATTTGAACGAAAAAGCTTTTTTCTTACACTTCTGTTTTTAGGGTTTCCTGTTCCGTTTAGAAACAAGAAAGTTGAATGTATGGACTGCGGGCATAAATGGAAATTATCTTAAAGATAACGGCAGGGGCGTTGTCTTATTGCTGGAATTGTGCTATAATATAAATAGGAAATAAGCTTTAATAATTGTAATTGGAATTACGGGAGAGACTATTATGCTGCTTAGTGCGAATCATTTAATCGATTTTGATGTTGAGGCTATAGATGGAAATATCGGTAATGTCAAGGATATATATTTTGATGATACCGAGTGGGTGATTCGTTATATCGTTGTTGATACCGGTAAGTTCCTGCCCGGTAAAAGAGTACTTCTTTCTCCAAAAAGCTTTGGTCATCCGCAGGCGATGCACAAGATAATGCCTGTTGATCTCACTTGCGAAAAAGTGAAATCAAGCCCCGATGCCAGCACAGAGCTGCCGGTTTCCAAGCTTGAAGAGATTGAACTTCACAAGTATTACAACTGGATTCCGTACTGGGATAACGACTTCCTCACATACCCATCTCCGATACTGACACCGCCTCCAATTGATAAGGGAGAGATGAAAGAGTTTGAAGAAAAGGTTGAGAATACTTCTCTTCGAAGCCTTGGCGAGGTTATAGGTTACCATATTAAGGCAAAGGATGGTAAGATTGGGCATATCGAGGATTTTATAATTGAGGAAAGCGACTGGTCGGTCAAGTACATGATAGTTGATACACGCAACTTCCTTTCAGGCCGTAAAGTGCTGCTTGCACTGGATTGGGTAGGTGATTTTGATTGGGCCGGCGGCACTGTTGAAGTTGATATGACAGTTGAAGCGATCAAAAAAAGCCCTGAATTCAACCCGGAAGCTCCTATAAACCGTGAATATGAGATACAGCTTTTCGACTATTACGGCAGGCCGAAATACTGGCGATAAATTATCTTCGCGGCATTATCATTGATTATGTTCTTCTGATGGCTGCGACTTATTGGTGTTATCAAGGTCAGCTCGAACTCTTGGCAGGCATTGCGGATAATTGGTTTGGATGAACTCAACAAGCTGTTCTCTAATCTGACAGCGAAGTTCCCATGCAATTGATGCATCAGCAGCACTAACCAAAGCACGCAGTTCGAGAGTTTTCTCGCCGCTGCCGGTAACCTGTAAGACGCATACCTTTCCGTCCCATTTGGGGTTATTATTTACTATTTCCTTGAGGTGTTCTCTTACCTCGTTGACTGGGATTTTATAATCAGTATAGATGTATACAGAACCAAGCAGGTCTGAGGTTTTTGTTGTCCAATTCTGGAAGGGCTTTTCAATGAAATATGTAATCGGCAGTATCAGTCTCCTTTGATCCCATATCCTTACTATGACATATGTTAGTGTTATCTCCTCGATTCTGCCCCATTCATTTTCTACTATAACGACATCATCTAAGCGTATTGGCTGGGTTATTGCTATCTGGATGCCGGTTATGAAGGTATGTATGGTTTTTTGTGCCGCGACGCCGAGAATGATACCTATAACACCTGCCGATGCGATAAGACTGGTACCAAGTTGACGAACCTTTTCAAAAGTCATTAATATGGCTGCAAGGCCGATTATGCACAGCAGTACAAAAATTATGCGTTTTAGCACTTTAAGTTGGGTGTGTACCTTGCGAGCCCTTAGATTGTCGGAAACACTTACGTCAAAACGGTTTATAATTATCTCAGAAAATACATCCATGAATTTTGCCGTTAACCAGATAGAGCCTGTTATGACAAGAATAGTGGTGATATGGGGAATAAGCTCACTTGAGTATTCGTTTAGATGGGGAGTGAAGGTTACTCCCAACCTTACCGAAAAGACAGTTAAAAGGAAAAGGACTGGTTTTTTCAGATAGTCAATAAAGAGATTGATGTTGGTTTTTCTTTGCTCGTATTTTTTGCGAAGTATCTTGAAAACGAAAGCCGACCCGATAAATGCGACAACAGTGAATATAAGTGCCAGCAGAACTATATTTATAAGCGGGCGTTCGGTTATGAATGCAAACATTGGTTTACTTTTCTCCTTGCTGATTTTTACAGAATCTACTAAACTTCTCTACAAAGACAGTTTAAATGATACAAACGTTATTGTCAAGTGAGTAAAAAAACGGGTATTGTTCTTATGATTTTAGGCAAAAACCTATTGCCTTATACTTTCATTCCTCTATAATCTCTATACTTTAGATTACGTTAATAATAGAGGATATTAAAGGTATAGTTTATGGAAAATGTATGGACGATAGCTGTGGCTGATGGACAGGCTTCAGACGGTGTTGTAACTATGGAAACAGGTTCAGAGCAGGCGGTCACTCAGACAGTTGCTGACGGTTCGCAGGTTCAAGGTGAAGCGGGCGAAGCACCTGCCAAGAAGCCGGGTTTAGCTTCCGGTCAGCTTATAATGATTGTTTTGATGTTTGTTGTGATGTATTTCCTTCTCTTCCGCGGCCCACGTAAGCAGCAAAAAGAGCAGGCTAAAATGCGAAGCGGCATACAGAAAAATGACAAGGTTTTAACTATCGGTGGTATTTACGGTACTGTTCTTGATGTTAAGGATAAGGAAGTAACTATCAAGATTGATGAATCAACAAATACCAAGATGAAGATCAGCTTGAATGCGATAAGCTCTAAGGTAGAAAAGTGATCGTAAGTTAATATAGAGAATTATTTTAGGATTAAGGTTGTAACAATGGGAACTAATCAACTATGGAAGAAAGTCTTAATAGCGGTTATGGTATTAATCGCGGTTATGGCACTGTTTCCGCTTGACAAAAAACTGAAACCCGGTCTTGACTTAGCCGGTGGTACGAGTCTTATTTACGGTATTGATACCGAAGGTATGGAGCCCAAAGAGATTAAGGGAATTGCATCTCGAATGGTCCCTATTTTGATGAGACGTATTGATCCTACCGGTGTAACAAACATTGTTATAAGACCTCAGGGTGATACACGAATCGAGATTCAGCTTCCTTTGGCCAGTAAAGATACGCGTCAGAAACGTGAAGATTATCAGGCCGCTTTTGATGCACTCGAATCAGGCAATATAAATCTTGCTACTGTTATCAAGGCTCTTTCTCTTGAGCCTGATGCAAGAGCAGAGGCTTTTGAAGGGTTTGCTAATAACGATGAGCAGCGTACTATACTCAGCGATCTTGCGGCAGCATTTGATGCACGTAAGGAAGCCAGAGAACAGCGTGATGAGTACCAGGCTCAGATGGATGAATTGATTAATAAGCTTTCAGAGCTCAAGGTAAACTCACGTTCACTTGAATATCAAGTTAAGCGTTGGGCTGATATGAGTGCTTCAGAGCTTGATAAAGCCCTGACTGATTATGTTAAGGCCGGTAGTGAAGAAGCTGAACTTGATGCAGAACAGAAGACCAAGAAGGATCTTCTCAAGCAATACGTAGCGGCTTACGGACAGTGGGCTGAGACTATCAACAAGCTTGCTGACAGTCTGAACTCAACTTATGATGATGCTCTTGCCAAGATAAATGAACTCAATATCAATGTAAGTACTCTTGCAGAGATGATGGAAACAGGCAGGAGAAATGAGTATATAGAAAGTGTTAAAGCAAACTTCCCTGACAGGGCAGAAAAGGTTGATGCCTTTGTAGCTGCTTATGAAAACTACTCAGATGTTCGCGGTCGTCTTGATGACCCTGAGGATCTCAAGAGAATGTTAAAGGGTGCGGGTGTACTTGAATTCCGTATTCTTCCTACTGTTGCCAGTGGTGGCATAAGTTCAGATCTTGCAAATTCTTACGTTGCAGACTTGTCAGCCAGAGGACCTAAGCTTTCTTCAGACGCAACATATAAATGGTGCGAGATTGAAGATCCCCAAGCATTCGGTGCAGGTTCTGCCATAACAGGTATGTTTGCTGAGAAGTATTATGTACTTACAAGCAACAAGCCTGCCGATACAATGCTGCATAATCAGGGCGGCAAGCAGTGGAAGCTTACCAAGGCTTCTCCGACATCAGATAATGTCGGCAGAAGAGCTATCAGTTTCCAGATGAACGAAATCGGCGCCAAGATGTTCTTTGAACTGACCAACAGCAATATTGGCAACCCGCTTTGTATCCTTCTTGATAACAAAGCTATATCTGCTCCTAATGTCAATGATGCCATAAGGTCTAACGGTATCATAACCGGTAAATACGGTGCGATTGAGCAGGATGACATGGTTAACAAGCTTAATGCCGGTTCACTTCCTGCACGTATAAGTGAAGCTCCAATATCAGAGAAGACAATCGGTGCTACAATTGGTGAAGACTATCGTGACAAGGGAATTAAAGCCGGAGTTATCGGTCTTATCATTGTTGCGGTATTCATGATATTCTACTATAGGCAGAGCGGTCTTATCGCTAATATTGCTCTTATATTGAACCTTCTTTTTATCCTTGCGATAATGGCATTCAGCGGTGCTACATTCACTCTTCCGGGTATTGCAGGTTTGATTCTTACGATAGGTATGGCGGTTGACGCTAACGTACTTATCTTTGAGCGTATCAGGGAAGAACAGGAAAGCGGATGCTCTTTGAAAATGGCAGTTGCTACCGGTTACTCAAAGGCTTTCAGCACTATTTTTGATGCGAACCTTACAACTTTCATCACAGCAATGATTCTGTATAAAGTTGCATCTGAAGAGATTAAGGGTTTTGCTATCGTTCTTATGTTCGGTATCATTTCAAGTATGTTTACGGCCTTGTTTGTGACACGCGTTGTATTCGATTGGCTGATAGCCAAGAAGATCATAAAGAATCAGCTTGGAATGTTCAAGCTGATAAACAGCGCTACATTTAACTGGATGGGAGCAAGGAAAGCGTTCTTTACTATATCATCTATCTTAATTGTATGCGGAATGTTTATATTCTTCAGTCGTGACAACGACAAATATGATATTGAATTTACCGGCGGTACTTCTGTACAGATCAACTTCAAGGAGGGCGTTACAATGGAACGCTCTGAGGTTGAGGCCGCTATTCATCAGGTTGGCGAGAAGTACAGCAGTTCTGGACTTATGGCAGCGAAGGTTTACAGTATCGGTGAAAGCGACAGCAAGTATGAAATCAATACTACAGAGACTAACAAGAGCAGTATTGATGTTACATTTACTTCCGGTGGCGAGACTGCTGAAACAGTTAAGACCGCAGTAAGCGGAGCAGCATCGGATACTGTTAAGAATATCGCAGTTAAAGTTGGCCAAGCGGACAATACCTTCACTGTATCTACAAGTCAGCTTTCAAAATCTGCGATGAAGAGTCTTATGGATAAGGCTCTCGAAGGAAAAGAGTATGTTCTTGGTCAGCCGAAGGTTGATGAAATCGTAAACGAAGCTGTTCTTGAGGCGTTTAGTGATGTACTGCAGAAGCAGGAAGACCTTGGTCTTACAATTACATCAACAGGTATGATTACTGATGATGTTGCCGATCAGGCAGCAGAGCTTGTTGAGTATCTAAGCGGTCTCAAGATTGAGTGTAAGCTTACAAATGAAATCAAAGCTTCTCAGCTTAAAGAGCGTTTCAAGAGTCTTAGATTCAAACCTGATATGCAGGAAATGGCATGGTATAGATACGTGATACTGACAGAAGATTATCAGCCGCTTGCTGATGATGCTGTTGTTTCAGGTTTCACTTACATCAGCATGCATCCGGATGCCGGTTATCGTGAACTTGATCAGAATGAACTTGATCGTTTTACAAATAATGAAGTCGCGAAGGTTAAAGCAGCCAGCTCTCTTGAGACATCGCTCCCACGTGTAACGCAGGTTAATCCTTCTATCGGCAGCGAGTCACAGACGAAAGCTCTTATCGCTATAATCCTTTCTCTGTTTGCTATTATTGCTTACGTATGGGTTAGATTTGGCGATGTGGCGTTTGGTTTTGCGGCTATTGCGGCTCTTGTTCACGACGTTTGCATTACTCTTGGTCTTGTAGCAGTATGTACCTATATTGCCGGTACACCTATCGGTGATATGCTTGGTATCAGAGACTTTAAGATAAACCTTCAGATGATTGCGGCGTTCCTTACTATCATCGGTTATTCACTTAACGATACTATCGTTGTGTTCGACCGTATTCGTGAGAACAGGGGTAAGGACAGCAATATAACTGCTGCACTTATTACAAAGAGTATTAATCAGACATTGTCAAGAACACTGCTTACATCATTCACTACTTTCGTTGTAGTGCTTGTAATGTATATTTGGGGTGGTATTGGACTTAGAGGTTTTACATTCGCGATGCTTGTTGGTATCATAGTTGGTACTTACTCATCTATAGCGATTGCTTCTCCAATCCTTCTTATAGGCAGTGGAAAAAATAAAGAATCAAAGTAGAACAAGGAGTTATCAGATCGAATGCTAATGAAAATCAAATTCGTATCAATACATATAGCTATGACCTTTTGCATTGAAAGGGGAGTTGATGCGTAAAGATTTTAAATTCGGTTTGATGGCAGGCTCATTTTTTGCCGCAGTATTTCTTGTTTTCTACTTGTTTACAGGTAAAAACAACAGCCCGGTTCAGGAAGATCCTGACCGGGCTGTTTCCCGTTTAGAGTCAGATTCCCAGACAGTTAATCAAACACAAAATATTTCACCAGTTGTACCTTTGAGGACACAGGAACACGGCTATTTGCCTGAAGGCCAGAGCGATTTTATTGAAAGGCTTGAAAAACAGGCAAAAGAAACATCACGGCCGCAGATTGAGAATATTGAAACAGCAAAAACTGAAGTCAAAGTTGAAAGCAAACCAGTACAAAAGTCCAATGAGGTTCGCACCTACACTGTGGTTTCCGGTGACACACTTTCCGGTATCTCGAAGCGATTCTACGGAACAACATCAAAATGGCAGAAAATACTTGAAGCCAACCGCTCAACTTTGAAAAATCCGGCAGGTTTGAAGCCGGGTATGGAATTGATAATCCCTGAATGACGATAATTTAACGATAATTAAGACTGATTGAGTATCAATTTAATTTATTTCAGTGTTATTGACGTCCATTGCACATGCAAAGCTTTGAAATTAAGCTTAAAACATGTATAATCCATCATGCTTACCCCAGAGATATCTGTTTTAACGGATATGAACTGATTTAGTATTTTATTTAGGTGGTTATAAGATGACTTTGTATGGATTGCATATCGTTGATTTTATTATTGTAGTGGTTTATCTGGGCGCAATGATGTGGATAGGTAAGCTGCTTGCCAAATCAATTCACGACCAGGGTGACTTTTATCTTGCGGGCAGAAAGCTCGGAAAAGCCTTTCAATTTTTCCTCAATTTCGGTCAGATGACCGACGGCAATGGGGCCGCGAGTATCGCGACTATCATATTCAAGCAGGGTGTCGGCGGCGTATGGCTGGCTATGCAGACACTTTTTATGACTCCTTACTACTGGTTTATGAACAAGTGGTTTCGCAGGGTGAGGCTCATCACGGTAGGTGATTTGTTTGAGGACAGGTTTGGCGGTCGTTCGCTGGCTGCGATGTTTGCGGGGTTCAACGTGTTCTTTGCACTTATGTTCATCGCACTTGGTTACATTGTCTCTTTCCGTACTATGGAGGCATTGATGGTTAAGCCTGAGACTGAATATACCGCCGAAGAAAAACAGATGGTCGATAATTACTTCGAATATGTCGAGCTTCAGACTCAGTACCAAAACGGTACCCTTGTTCCTTCAATGACTTCCAGATATGAAACCCTTAAGAATCTTTCAGAACAGAATGAGATCAAAAGCTACGTTTCATATGTCAAACCACTGAGTTTTTATGCTATATATGGCATTATAGTAGGTGCTTACGTTATACTTGGTGGTTTCGGGGCTGCGGTTGTAACAGATGCTATACAGGCGATTTTGATCATTGTATTTTCGTTTATATTGATACCATTCGGACTCGTCAAGATAGGTGGTTTCAGTGGGCTTCATGAAAATGTTCCTGATTACATGTTCCGGCTTTTCGGTTCTCAGGCAGTGAGTGAATACACTTGGTATTCTTTCCTTGCGATTCTATTCGTGAGTATGGTTCAGATACATGCAATGTCGGGTAATATGGCTATAGCCGGTTCGGCTAAGAATGAGCTTGCCGCCAGAATGGGAGCGGTAACCGGTGGTTTTGGAAAGCGTTTCATGATCATTTGCTGGAGCCTTTGCGGTCTTATTGCGGTAGGTTTGCTTGGTGATAAGCTCAGCAATCCGGAGAATGCCTGGGGTGCTCTCACAAAAGAGCTGCTTGGCCCTGGTGCTATAGGGTTGATGCTTGCAGGTATTCTTGCGGCCAACATGTCTTCCCTCGATGCTTTCTCTGTGAATATGTCAGCATTGTTTGTAAGAAATCTTTACGCTCCTATTTACCCGGGAAAGAGCGAGAAACACTATGTGATCGTTGGAAGGCTGGCAATCGCGTTCTTCCTTGTGGCCGGTATATTTCTGGCTATGCGTGTGCATGGTATTGTCAGTTTGCTTAAGTATATGCTTGTAATGAACGTGACTTTTGGAGCTCCTATTTACCTGCTGTTTGTTTGGCGAAGAATCACTAAAAAGGCTGTTATCTGGCAGGTTATCATTACTTTCATCGTGATAATACTGCTGCCGTTCGTGGGATCTTTTCTGCCTGCCATAAGCCAAAATCAGGCACTGGCGATACAGACCAACGAGAAGGTCATAATGATCGAGGCAAGAGCGACTGCGGCGGATGTAGAGGAAGGTCTTGCACAAGAGACCGGCCAGCTTATTGAGAAGACGCGTGTTATCGAGCCGGTTGGAGCTTTCTTTGAGACAGTGACAAGAATTGATCCTGAAAACCCTGATTCAAAGATGAAGGGAAGCGGACTTTTCTATCCTGAGATATATTTCCTGAAATTGATTGGTGTTAATGTACGTGATTTCACGCCTCCTATGCTGCTTACGGCAAGATTTGTTTTTGACGGTGCTTTCCCATTCTTACTGCTGTTTATATTCAGTTGGATGACCAAGCAGCGAGACAAAGAGATTGTCGATAAGTTTTATGCGAAGATGAAGACAAAGGTGCTTGATGATCCGGCTGAGGATGAGAAAGAACTGTTCAAAAACATGAACGATCCGGCTCTGGTCGAACATCACAAACTCTTACCGGGCAGTAATTGGGAATTTCTCAAATGGGATAAGGAAGATACTGTCGGTTTCCTTCTAAGTTGTCTTGCTGTAGTTGTAATACTCGCTATATTCTTTATTGTATTGAACATAGGAAGTTAATCTTGCTATAGTTATTAATACTTACTTGATGGCTTGGGCTTTTAATATATGTTTTTAGAAGCTCAAGCCATTTTTTTGTGTATAGAGTAGAATTACTGTTAAATTTATTTAGAATCTTATCAGCAGGGGCGTTTTTTCTTGATGCCAAGTAGAATTACAGATAAATCACTTGAAAAAGGCTCTTCTATAGCTAAAATCTATATGCTGTTATTATGTCTAAATATTACATATTAAGAGGTTAGCAATAATATTATGAATTTGAGATCTTTAACTTATTTATTGGGGCTGGGCCTTGTGCTTGGTCTTGTAGCAGGCTGTTCAGAATCACCTGAGGCCAAGGCGGCGAAAGAAGCTCGACAGCAGGCACAGAAGGCTGCTGCAATCGTTGAGGATTATAAGCTTAATGAAGGCTATGACTATTCTGCTGCTAAGCAAGAGGTTGATAAAGCTCTCGCAATGGCAAATAGAGCCGGTGGTCAGGCTGATAGTGTTTATTTCGCAAGTGCCGATTTGACTTCAACTTACGCCTCTAAATTACAGGGCGTTGTGAGTGACAGCGAGGAAGAAGTTGCTGAGAAACTGCAGAAATGTATTCAAATCGCCAGAAGACTTTCCGACTGCCAAGCTCAGTTAAGCTCAATAGAAATGCTTATGGACAGCGGTGAGCAGGAAGCTAAGTCGTTAAAGACGCTTCTTTACAGTGAAAAAGAGGGCATTGAGGCTAAACTTGCGGAGAACAAGGAAAAGCTTGAGGGGCTTCTCGCTCAGTTGAATTCATACAAAAAAGTAGCAGAGACAGCCAAGGCGTCAGCAGATTCTATACAGCTTAAAGCTGACAAGATGCTCCGTCAGGCTGAATTACTTGAAGGTGAGGCGCGTATAGAGCTCGAAAGAGATGCCTATTCCCTCCTAAAAGGAAAAGACAGCAACAATAGTGTGTTTTACTATCAGAAAGCATTGCAGGATAACCTCGACAAGGCAGAATCAGTACAGGTATTGATAAATACTGTTAAGCCGCTTATTCCCAAGCTTCAATCTGATATAGAATATGTTGCTAAGAGAATAAGTGAGCTGGACAAACAGGATCAGACATACGATTTTACCGGTCAGCTTGCATCGCTGAAATCTCAGTATGATGAGATAATGTCTGCGCTTGAAGCAAAGATTGCAGATTTTAATGAAGCATTCTCTAATTACAGTAATGATGTTGCAAGTCAGATCGAACTTTACGCAGAAGCACAAGCTAATTATGCGAAGGTTAAAAGTGAAGGTTTGCGTCAGAATGCACAGTTGAGGATGGCTGACTGTGATAAAGCTATTGCAGGAATAAGTGCCAGTACATATGAGTTTGTAAAGCGAGTTTCTACTTCATCTGAGATCATGACACAACTCAAGCTTGATCAGGCTGGCGATAAGGTAAAGGCTGTAAGTGAAGAGCTTTCGAGCCTTGCTTCAGATTATGCTGCTAAGACTCAACAGGCATTTGAGAGTGCCTTCCAAAAGTATGAGGATGTTATAGATCGTTATTCAAGCGGTGAATTTGCTGATGTAGCTGTCAGAAACTATATGACTGCTATATACCAAAGGCTTAATTTTACTGCTATTGAAGACGATTTAGATGCTACAAAGCAAAAATTACTCGACAAAGTTGAGCAGATCAAGGAGATTTCTATCCAGGCAGATTCTTCTTTTGGAAATTCTAAAGTTGCAGGTCTCTTCAGTAAATACGGCATTGAATTCAAGACAGCCGAGCAAAGACTTCAGGAAGAATATCTTGATCTGAAAGTTAAGTTTAGTGCGGTTCAGAATTCCGGCAGTCAGCAGAGGCAAGATCAGATGCGTTCTTTGTTGAAAGATTTCAATTCTCTTGAAAAACCAGAAGACGAACAATTTTATAATGATCTCGTAAAGTATATCTACGAGTTATTGCGTGAGGATTGGGTTGCTATCTATGAGATGCTTCCTGAAAACGCAGAACTTGATGTTTTCAGTCAGTATCTTGCTCAGGATACAGCTCCTGAAGAGTCTTACGATACAGAGGCTGAGAGCGACAGCAACGACCCTAACTCTTGATTTATTACCAAGTGTTAGTTAAATATGTTATAAACGGCCGTGGTGTGAAATATCGCCACGGCTGATTTTGATTTAATACCATAATTGTGGATAAAATACATCCGGAGATATGAAAAGAAATGAGTGAAATAATATCAACAATAGATGTTCATCATCTAAATGTTATACTGATGATGGGTATTGTAATATTTGGTGGAATTATTGGAGCAAAGCTTTTCCAGAAGCTTCATATTCCACAGGTTATTGGATACATTGTTATTGGCCTGATTATCGGTGAAAGTGGATTCAGGCTGGTTGGAGCTGATACGATAAAGACTCTTGAACCCTTGAATTATTTCGCTCTTGGTATAATTGGATTCATGATAGGCGGTGAGCTTAAGAGTGAATTATTTAAGAAATACGGCAAGCAGTTTACCGCTATACTTATTGGCGAGGGAGTGCTTGCCTTTGTTATTGTGGGGTGTGTTTCGACCGGTGTTGCTTATCTTTTCACTAAGGATGCAAAACTTTCTGTTGCTCTCGGCGTTGTTCTCGGTGCGATATCTTCGGCGACTGATCCTGCATCAACTATTCAGGTAATGTGGGAATACAAAACCCGCGGCGTGCTTACCACGGCTGCAACGGCTATTGTTGCACTTGATGATGCTCTGGCTCTGACACTTTATGGAATAGGTACAAGCGTAGCCGGTATACTGACTGGCGGTGGTGAGGGCGGAATAATGGCATCTCTTGGTCATGCTGCTTATGAGCTGCTTGGAGCTTTGGTACTTGGAGTTATAAGCGGTTTCATTCTTGATATTATTCTTAAAAAGATTGATGATAACGACAGTGTTCTCGCATTTGCTCTTGGTATAATACTTTTGACTATTGGTATCAGTGTAGCACTTAAGCTTGATGTGATACTTTCTTCAATGGCTGTCGGACTTACGCTTGTTAACGTTGCGCCACGTGCCAGTGTCCGTACTTTTGATCTTGTGAAAAAGGCTACGCCGCCGATTTATATACTATTCTTTGTTTTTGTGGGTGCGGGTATAAAGATAAGCAACTTGTCTATGCTTGCATGGGTTCTTGTTATAATATATGTAATAGGAAGAAGTGTAGGTAAGATGTGCGGAGCTTCTATTGGTGCTAAGGTCTCGGGAGCGGCCTCTTCTGTTAAGAAATATCTTGGGCTTTGTCTGTTTGCTCAGGGCGGTGTTGCTGTAGGTTTGAGTATTGTGGCGAGTCATAAGTTTGCAGACCAGCCTCAGATTGCACAGCTAATTGTAATTGTTGTAACTACCACAACGCTTATTGTTCAGTTTCTCGGTCCTTCAGCAGTAAAGATTGCGGTTAAGAAAGCCGGCGAAATTAACATGAACATTACTGATGAAGACCTCATAAAGACACTCAAGGTTAGTGATGTTATGGAGACCGAACCTACTGTAATAAAACAGGATGATACATTAAAGAACGTTCTCGACATATTTGGTCAGACTGACAGTCTTTTTTATCCTGTGGTTGACCGAGCGAAAAAACTTATAGGTGTTATTACTATTGAAGGTATAAAAGAGACATTTAAGTATCAGGATTCTGCACACTGGCTGCTTGCCTGTGATGTAATGCTGCCTGTTATGGATCGTCTGCTTCCTAATGAACCTCTTGAGGAGGCGATAAGACATATGCGGACTTACAATAGTGATTATGCCTGTATTGTTGATGACGAAGACAAAATGATTGGATTGTTCAATCTTCCGGCTGTTAACAGAAGGATAAGTGCAGAAGTTCTTGCAAGGCGTGAGCAGACAGATGCTTTTGCTAATGACATTGATTAATTTGATTGAAATCATTTGGAGGCAATGATATGCAGAATACAAAACGTTTGTTTTTAAGTAGAATTGTGATGGCTGTGGCTGCTTGCATTTTACTTTTTGCAGCCGCTACAAAATATCTGATGATTATGGGCGAGCCGATTCTCTCTAAAAGTTTCTGGCAGTCGAGAGAATTTTACATAATACATGTTTTTCTGACTACAGGGCTTGGAATCTGGCTTTTATGCGGTCTCTTTAAGAAGGCGGCATGGCTGTTGTCGATTTTGGCTTTCAGCGTCTTTATTCTTGACAATATATATAAAATAGTTGTAGGATCGGCATCATGCGGTTGTTTCGGCAGAGTAGAAGTCAATCCATGGATAACAATGACCGTGATCAATATACCTCTACTGCTGTTATTGATATATTTCAGGCCTGTTGGATTGAAGTTGTTTCCTCCTCCGTGGCCGTCAGCAGATCATTTCTTTGGTACTGCAATACCGACTTTTCTTCTTCTTGGCCTTATGGTATTTACCTCTGTAAGCTATATTCCTCCAGAAAAAACGCAGGACTATGAAGTTATTGACCATCAGGCGTGGATAGGCAGTGAGTTTGAGATGCTTGATCAGATAGATGTTGCAGACTCCCTACGGGATGGATTATGTGTGATTTTATTTTATCATAATAATTGTCCTAATTGCCGTGAGGCGATACCTGTATACAGTGAAATGTATGATGCAATGTCTGCTTTTGGCGATCAAACTAAATTTGCTTTTATAGAGATGCCGCCTTACGGGGATGCCTCTGAGAGTCCGATACCTGATGATACGAGTTGTATTGTCGGAAGACTCGATGATACTAAGAAATGGCTTGCTGCAACACCTTTGCTTGTTGTTACTGAGAACGGTATTGTCCTTAAGTCGTGGGAAGCTGAGGTTCCTATGGATTTTGACGCATTGATGGAAAGTGTGTTTGAATAATAAGTTAAATATGCTATAATACCGCCGATATTTTGTAACTTAATACTATACTGGATTTTATATAAACACGGGGTTGTTTGATATCCTGCTACAAAAGAGATGCCGAGCCATAGACTAAAACAGATAGAGACTGAGTATTTCAGTGTAAAGGGTTATTCCGTTGCGGGCGAGGAGACAGTCATTGCTCTTCCGGAGCTTGATGTCTGCTTTGATATTGGTAAGGCTCCAGATCAAGTTATTAATATCAACAATATATTGCTTAGCCACGGTCATATTGATCATGCCGCAGGGCTGGCGTACTATCTTTCTCATCGCGTATTTTGTGGTCAGCAACCGGGTACAATTTATCTTCCTGAAGGTATAGTTGATCCTGTTAAACAAATAATAGATGCATGGGGTGTGCTTGACGGCAGCAGAATACGTGCAGAGATAATACCAGTTAAAGATGGCGATGATTTTATGCTCCGCCGCGACTTGAAACTGAAAGTATTTGATACCAATCACAACCGTAATTCTGTTGGATACACGTTGGTTGAAGTTCGCAAGAAGCTTAAATCTGAATATTACGGCAAAACTGGAAGAGAGCTCAAAGAGCTTAAGTCGCAGGGGATTGATATCGAATATATGATTGAAATTCCGATTGTAACATACACAGGTGATACTTGTTGTTGCGATTATTCATATCTTGATTATGTTAAGAATAGTAAAGTACTTATAATTGAATGTACTTTTTTCGAGCAGGATCATATTGACAGGGCAAAAGCAGGTAAGCATATTCATATCAATAATCTTGCTGATGTACTTACAAAGCTCAATAATGAGCAGATTATATTGACGCATTTGTCTCAGAGGACGCATATCAAAGACGCCAAGGTGCTTCTTTCAAAGAAATTGCCGCCTGAGATTATGTCAAAGATAACCATCCTAATGGGGTATAATAGATAATTAGTAATTGAAGCTGCTGGCTAAGATCAATCATTTCCATTATTCTATAAAATTTTCAAAACAGGGAATGTTTATTAGAACATTCCTTCTCTCTATTGTGTTCGTGTAAATATTTTTTACGTCACTTGAGACAGTAAAATTGAATACATTTAAACTGTTTCCCTTTTTTGTTACCTTAATATTCTTATTGGTATAAAAGATGACTAATTACTACTAAAAGGTTTTCAACAAAAATGCTGGTTTAGGCTACTTTTATGCTAAAATATATTGCTTTTTCAATCCCTTGATGCTAAAATTAAACTTAAGTAAGATGTGTCAATATTGGGCTTTTATTATGGTTAAAATAATACTACGTTCATTTCTTTCTGTTTTGTTCATGTTTGGTTTTGTAGTAGAGCTGAGATCAGAGACATCGATGGAATCTTTTGGCTATTTGTCAAACAATTGGCTTTCTGATTCTTGTTCAGATCCTGATTGGTGTAATTCTATGGATTCCAATAAAGATGGCGTTGTTGATAATGACGATTTACTGAATATTATTAATGAGTGGTTGTTTAACGATGCCAGGGGAATCGTGTGGATAGCTATTGATAAACCTGGTTTTTCCGGCGAGATAAGCAAGTATGAGACAACAAATCTTCAGTATGCAAACTACTTGAATCAGGCCTTGTCTCTTGGGCTTGTGTTTGTTCATTCTAATGGTTATGTTTATTGTACAGATGACATTGATTGCTCAATGCCGTTAATAGCAACTTATTCAACTATAAATCAATTCGGACAAATCATATATTCCAATGGTGAGTTCATCGTAAGAGAGCGTGATTGCTATGACATGTCAAACCATCCTGTTTCTTGGGTTAGCTGGTATGGGGCAAAGGCCTTCTGTGATTATTATGGCTATCATTTGCCTTCAGAGCCACAATGGACAGCAGTAGCTGATTATGAGGACAATCATTATGCTTGCGGTTGCATTATAGACATATCACTGGCTAACTATAACGTATCTAATCCTTTGTCGCTTACGTCGGAGCCATATACTACTCCTGTTGGTTTTTATCCTGCCTATGGCTATGATATTAATGATATGGCGGGTAATGTCTGGGAATGGACTTCGAGTTCAAATTCAGTAGGAAGTTATGTTGTTAAAGGCGGTGCATGGGATTCTGGTTACTATTATTGTACAGTTGACGGTTCTAAAAGTATTACAGCATCGAATGTCAGCGGAGCTTTAGGCTTTAGAGTTTGTCGCTAAGTGATTATCTTTATATTAAAAAAGCGGGAATGTTTATTGAAACATTCCCGCTTTTTATTTTCAACTCATATTGATAATATGAATTTATTTTTTTCTTCTGCGAATTAAAAGTCCGCCAAGGCCAAGGATAGCCAGAGAAGCAGGCTCAGGAACTACAGAATAGTCGTAAACGACTGTAATTTCTCCACTTCCTGTCATATTTGTATAGCCGCCTTCAACGCCGCTTGAGCCTGTAATGTTGAAGGTACGTCCACTGTCAAGGATTGTGTCAAATGTGTCAGTTCCTATGTATGAGAAATGCAGACTACTATTTACTACCTGCGAATCCATGAAAGTAGATGTTGATGGATTTACAATCACGCCGTCAGAAGGATTACTGTCAATAACACCACTGCCGTCACCGTCATCTGCAGCTAACTCAAGAGCTACATTGTCGCTGATGCTTACGCCTGTACCGGTTACACCAAACACGTCTGCTGATGTAAGGTCAGCGTTAACTGCGTACTCGAAAGAAATGTTTGCTGTTGTTTCAGCATCATTATCAGCGATGAATCCGCCTGAATCAACGCTGAATTCGAGATAAAACGTTACTGAATTGAGCACTCTTGTTCCACCCATTGTATCAAACCTGTTGAAGGTTGATGTGTGGCTGAAATCGAGAGTCTCACCTGAGAATGTGTCATTCTGTGTTATGGTCAACGCGTTGGCCGCAAACGGTGCGACTATAAGCATTGCCATTGCCAAATAGAGCATTTTTACTTTCATTTGATTACTCCTTCTAAATTTAGTTTATTATAACTGTTAACTTCTTACAAGACAGTGGTACGCCAACTGTCTTTATTTTATACGTCTTCTTACGAAAAGCATACCGATACCAAGTATTGCAATCGTGGCGGGTTCAGGAAGTGTCGTTATTGTCACAAAATCCTGCGCACCATCCATCATGAATATTTTGATATCGCTATTGGGCAAAAAATCAGGACTCATTCCTGAGAGATTTGAAATCATGGTGTCAAAGTAGTCCTGAAAGTTTAGCCACATATCTGATGTGCTGCTGAAATTCGGGCCTTCATCGAATTGAATATTTCCTGAAGTGATATCATAATTGCCGTCAGATTCTTCAAGTATTTCCCATACAACGGCTTGAGCAGCTGCTGCATAGGTATCTCTTGTAGCCTGGCCTTCCGGCTGATTATAAACTTCAGGGAAAAATGTTTGGACTGCGTAGCCAACCTTTCGAAGCTGTTCAATGTCGTACTGATCGTAGTCCATTATGTAGTGAAGTTCGGCAAGCTGGTCTGCTACCATTACATGAGCCTGTGAACAGAACCCATATACGGATCCGTCAATATCTGGAGATTCAAAGTGGAGTGTTCCCACAGGAACTGTGTAAGTCTCACTGCCAAGATTAACATCAATCGTTACCTGTTCGGCAAGATCCTGAAAATCCATATTGTAGAACTCTGCGAGCGCCAGTGTGGTTAGACTGAGGGCGCACACAACCCCTATCTTAATATTTCTAAGCATACTACAACCTTCTGTTTTTCCGTAAAAATTTGTGCTGCTCTTCACCTGAGGCGGGAAGGCAACTTTTCTATATAATCTATAATCCGATTTTAGATTATAATATACAAGGTGGTGGCGTTGCAATAGGGAATTTCCCTATTTTATAAAAAAGGAAAAACAAAGCCATGTTTTTTCATGTTTATTTGCATGGAATAGTAATTTGTTTGGGGTGAGTTTAAACTTGAAAAAAGGGCTTATTTCCCTATCATATTTTTAGGGGATACATTTTGATGTTTAGCTGATATGCATCTTGAGAGTGATTTACAAAATAATATTTTTCATTTATCTTCATCCATCTAAAATTAAAAGAGAAACAGAGAGAAGTCTTATAAGAAAGAAAGTAGTTTAATTATGTCTAAAATAATAAATGTTGCTAACAGATTGCCTGTAACTATCAAAGGCAGCAAGATAAATGCTTCCAGTGGCGGACTTGTTGCCGCAATGGAGGGGTTGGCTGATAAGTATGACCTTGAATGGGTCGGCTGGCCCGGGGCATCATTCAAATCACACCAAAAACAAAATGAAATTGAGAGTAAGCTGGTAAATGATCATGGGTATCATCCTGTCTTTTTAAGCCGTAATGAGATATCAGATTTTTATAACGGTTTTTCCAATTCCAGTTTGTGGCCATTGCTTCACTATATGACTAACTACGTGCGGTATGAAAAAAAATGGTGGGAACGATATGAACTTATAAACAATCGGTTTGCCGATAAGGTTATGGAAGTCGCTAAGAAAGGTGATATTGTATGGGTTCATGATTATCACCTAATGCTGTTGCCGAGTTTACTCAGAAAACGGGCGCCATGGTTAAAAATCGGCTTTTTCCTGCATACGCCGTTCCCTTCATATGAAATATTCAGATGCCATCCTAAGAGGTCAGAGTTACTGGAAGGTCTTATTGGAGCGGATTTGCTTGGCTTCCATACATTTGGTTATTTGAGGCACTTTAGAAGTGCTGTCATGAGGATTCTTGGTATTGAGACCGATATGAGCAGTATTAAGACTGATGATGGTTTGTGTCATCTTGGAACTTATCCCATAGGTATAAATACTGCTTCTTTTAAGTCGGAGCTTAGCAGTGAAAGATTTGAAAAGAAGAAGAAGTATTTTACAGAACATTTCAAGGACAAAAGAATTGTTCTCAGTGTTGAAAGGCTCGATTATACTAAGGGGATACCTCGTAGGATAATGGCTATTGACAAGTTTCTTGAGAAATGGCCTGACCGCAGTAACATATGTTTCGTTTTTGTTGCTGTCCCATCAAGAGATGAAGTGTCGGAGTACCAGGATCTTCGGGATCAGGTAGAATCTCAGATTGGAAGAATAAACGGTAAGTATTCGACTCTTGATAATGTACCGGTAAGATTTATTCATCATTCGGTTGATTTTACGGAATTATGTGCGTTGTATTCTTTAGCTGATGTTGCTATGGTGACTCCTCTTATTGATGGGATGAATCTTGTTGCTAAAGAATATGCTATGTGCAAAAGCAATGGCGATGGAGCTTTGATTTTGAGTGAATTTGCCGGCGTTGCGCATGAACTTTTCAAGGCGATAAAAGTGAACCCTTATGATGTAGATGTTATGGCGCATGCTATTGAAGAAGCACTTACAATGGATGTGAAAGATAAAACAAGACGTATGACAGGCATGTATGAACGCGTTAGCGAGTATGATGCCGTGTTCTGGGCTAATTCATTCTTGTCTGATCTTGCTTCTTACCAACCAAGAAAGGCCAGTAGTAATTACTTGCCGAATTCTAAGCAGAATATCAAGGATCGATTTGCTAAGGCTAAAAAGGTTGCCTTATTCCTTGACTATGACGGCTCTCTGAGAGAATTTCAGGATAGTCCTGAAAAGGCGAGTCCTACTAAAGAGATACTTGCTCTTTTGAGGAAAATCGCTTCCAGGAAAAATGTTGATGCACATATCATCAGCGGCAGAAAAGGGGAGAATCTTGAACAGTGGTTTGAGGGATTAAACTTGACGCTGATTGCTGAGCATGGTTTTGAGATGCGTCTCAAGGGAGAAGATAAGTGGCAGCCTTTGGCTGATTCGTACGATCATACGTGGAAACTTCAGGTGAGAAATGTCCTTGAGCAGTATTCCGGTACTGTTCCGGGCAGTTTCATTGAAGAAAAAATATCCGCAATTGTCTGGCATTACAGACGTGCAGACCCTGAGTTTGGGCAGTGGAAGGCGAAGCATCTTGTCAACAGTCTCAACGAGATGAAAGCCAATCTGCCTGTAGAGGTTCACGAAGGAGCGAAAATTGTTGAGATAAGCTCTATGCAGATCAGCAAAGGAAATGCTGTTCAGAAATTGGTGGAAGGCAAGGGGTATGACCTTATAATTTGTGTAGGCGATGACTATACTGACGAGACGATGTTTAGGATACATGATCCCAGACTGCTTTCTATAAAAGTTGGTACCGGTGAGACTGCTGCCGATACAGTGGTAAAAGATCCTGCAGAACTTAAAAGACTTTTAAAGTCTATTTTGAATTGATAATTAGCGATGGAATTAAGCACAAATGAACAATCTTGATTACGGCATCATAGGAAATTGTAAAAGCGCAGCATTGATAAATAAGCATGGCACTATTGAATGGTGTTGTTTGCCCAATTTTGATTCCGCCTTTATATTTGCGTCATTGCTTGACAAAGATAAAGGTGGAAGTTTTGGAATTGAGCCGGTTGGCGATTACGAGATAAAGCAGTCTTACATGGATAAGACAAATATACTGAAGACAAAATTTACCAATGGCAATGATTGTTTTGCTGTAATAGATTTTATGCCGAGGTGGAAAGAAGACCCTTCCACTTACCACTGTCCTTCTGATGTTGTAAGATATGTTAAGCACATTTCAGGCAGGCCGCGTGTCATAATTAATTATGATCCAAAGCCGGGCTATGCAAAGTATGAGCCTGTAAATGAGGTGATTGAAGATAAGTATATAAAGACTTCGACCAAATCAGGGCAGTACGAGTCTATTTATCTATACTCGGATATTGATCTTAATGGTATTGATAAAGGTGAAGAGCTTGAGATAACCAATGATCATTATTTAGTTTTATCCTATAATCAGAAAATCAACAGGCCTGATCTTGATAAAATTAAGCTTTCGTATCAAAAAACGAAAGCTTATTGGATGGATTGGTCTTCGAGAGGAAGGTTGCCTAAAAAGTATAAAGATTTGGCAGAACGAAGTTCCCTTACATTGAAGATGCTTGCTTATCAGAAAAGTGGTGCAGTCTTAGCGGCAGTCACTACGAGTTTGCCGGAGACAATAGGAAGTGTACGCAATTGGGATTATCGTTTCTGCTGGATACGTGATGCTTCGATGACGATAAATGTCATGGCTAATATCAATCATTACAATGTTGTAAAGCGTTTTCTGGCTTTTATTCTTGATATAATTCCTTATAAAGATGAAAAGATACAGATCATGTACGGCATTGATGGCCAGCGGAACCTTGCTGAAAGAGATCTCGACTGGCTTGATGGTTATGAAGGATCAAAGCCTGTACGTATAGGCAATGATGCCTGGCACCAGAAACAAAACGATATATTCGGTATATTGCTTGACGCTATTTTCCAAAGTTTGTGTTTATTCAATGGTAATATCAAAGCCATGGATGAGCTTTGGACTATAGTAAGAACTCTTTTAAGGCACGTAGAAACCAACTGGCGGAATCCTGATAAAGGTATATGGGAGTTTCGTTCGCAGGACAGACATTTCGTGTTTTCCAAGATATTGTGTTGGGTCGCCGCGGACAGGACCGCAAGAATTGCCTCAATTTTCAATATGCGGGATTATGTCGTTAAGTGCCGTGATCTTGCCGAGGAGATACGAAAAGATATCATGGCAAATGGTATAAGTGAGACCAGTGGATGCTTTACTCAGGCTTACGGTGAGGATTATCTTGATGCCGCCAATCTGCTGGCAGAGCAATATGGGTTTATTTCAGCACAACATCCCGTATACATTAAGACGGTAGAGAAAACATATGAAAGGCTTTGTCATAACGGCCTTATGTATCGTTACAGAAATGAGGATGATTTTGGCTTGCCTGAATCATCGTTTACTGTTTGCAGTTTCTGGATGATAAAAGCTTTATGGAAGACGGGACGTACAACTCTTGCAGAGAAGATGTTTCAAGACCTGATCAGTCATTCCAATCATCTTGGGCTGCTCAGTGAGGATATTGATTTTGAGAGCAGGCGATTGCTTGGTAATTTCCCGCAGGCTTACAGTCACCTTGCTCTTATAGACTGTGCGTTTACTCTTTCAGGCCAGGAGACTCTGAATCTTGACTGTAATATCAAGATGCCGGATGTCGGGATTTATTAATTGGCTTAAAGGCAGCGTATTGGTTCTGTATATTTTTTGTTACATGTATTGCATTCTTTGTGAAAAGCAGTACAATAATCTGAGTTTGCAGATATAGAAGCGTGCCGGGATGCAGAGGCGGCGGCGTTTAATGAATTGAAATGAATTTTAACAGGATAGAAAAATGGCAAAGAAAACAATTGCAGATGTAGAAGTAGCAGGTAAGAAAGTGCTTATCAGGTGCGATTTTAATGTACCTCTTGATGCAGACAAGAACATAACAGACGACGCTCGTATTACTGCGGCTATGCCTTCGATTTCAAGTGTACTTGATCGTGGTGGCTGTGTTATACTTATGAGTCACCTTGGACGTCCTAAAGGTGAGAGAAATCCTGACTTCTCTCTTGCTCCTGTTGCAAAGAGACTCTCTGAACTTTACGACAGAGAAGTGATTTTTGCTGACGATTGCATTGGAAGTGATGTAGAAGCAAAAGCGGCATCACTGAAAGCCGGTGATATAATGCTTCTTGAGAATCTTCGTTTCCAGAAGGCTGAGACTATTAAAGATAAGGCAGCCAAGGAAGATGCTCAGCTTCGTGAAGCTAAAGATAGTTTTGCAAAGCAGATTGCTGATCTTGCAGACATCTATGTATGTGATGCCTTTGGTACAGCTCACCGTGACAATGCTTCAATGCTTACAGTTCCTCAGATGATGGAAGGCAAACCAAGGGTTGCCGGTTTTCTTATCGAGAAGGAAATTGAGTTTCTTGGTGAGACAATTGATAACGGTCAGAAGCCGTTTGTTGCTATTCTTGGCGGTGCAAAGGTTTCAGATAAGCTTCTCGTTATTGAAAACCTCATGTCAAAGGTTGATACTATTATTATAGGTGGTGGTATGAGCTACACATTTGCTAAGGCTAAAGGCGAAAGCATTGGTAACAGCCTTTGTGAAGAGGATTTCGTTGATAAGGCTGGTGAGCTTCTTGAAAAGAGTAAAGATGGCGATTGCGAGATTCTGCTTCCTGTAGACTCTATCGTTGCTAAGGAATTCAAGGCTGACGCTGAAAATAAGGTTGTAGAAGGCGATATTGAAGATGGCTGGATGGGCCTTGATATTGGTCCTAAGAGTGCAGAGCTATTCGCAGCTAAAATCAAAAATGCTAAGACAGTTGTATGGAATGGTCCTATGGGTGTTTTTGAGATGGAAGCTTTTGCCGGCGGCACAAAGACTGTTGCTCAGGCTCTTGCTGAGGCCACAAAAGCTGGCGCAAGAAGCGTTATTGGTGGTGGCGATAGTGCAAGTGCTATCAAGAAACTTGGTCTCCAGAAGGAAGTAAGCCACGTTTCAACCGGTGGCGGTGCATCTCTTGAGATGATGGAAGGCAAGAAATTTGTCTGTCTGGCTATTCTTGACGAGAAATAAGACTTAGTTGAAAATTATTTTTTTTAAGCGGAGCCGGTTGTATGATCGGACTCCGCTTTTTTTTACGAATAAAACAGACTTGGAAATTTGATGAAGATAAGTTGGCAGGATATACCGTTTTCTCCCCGTAAATGTCCGTTCTTCTATGGCTGGATAATAGTTTTTGCTACTACCATAGGAATACTTGCAAGTATCCCGGGACAAACCATGGGGGTAGGTGTTTTTACTGAATCTATTAGTGCTTCACTCGGAATTTCACGTCTTGACCTAACTAAAGCATATTTTTGGGGTACTCTTACAAGCAGCTTGATATTACCATTTGCCGGTCGGTTACTGGATAAGATCGGTGCAAGGTTTATGATAGTCATTTCTTCGATGGGGCTTGCCTTGAGTTTGCTCATCATGTCACAGGTTGCAAAATTCACTTCTGGGTTAACTGTATTTTTCACCATAGCTGTAATGTCTTTTTGCTTTTTGCTGATCAGGTTTTTTGGTCAGGGGTGTTTGACTATGACATCACGTGTTACGATAGGCAAATGGTTCAATCACTATCGTGGACGTGCCGTTGCTATATCCAGTGTCCTTACCTCATTTGGATTCAATTCTTCGCCTCGATTTCTTAATCAGATACTGGATAATTTTGGTCTCGAAGGCAGTTATATTTTTATGGCGGTTTGTTTTGGCGGGGCAATGGCTGTGATAGGTTGGGTATTTTATCGAGACACACCTGAAAAATGTGGTCTCTTGATGGATGGTGGAGAGATCGTAAAGGCCGGCATTAAAGATATAATGTCGGAGAGTTTGAAGGATTTTAGCCGCAGTGAAGCAGTAAAGACCTTTTCTTTTTGGGTATTGAGTATGGCTACCGGGTCATTTGCAATGCTTTCAACTGCAGTGGTATTTCATATGGAGGCAATCGGAGACGAGTTTGGAGCAACAAGAGAAGTTTCGTATGATGTGTTTTTGCCGATGGCCATATTCAGTGTTGTTTCAAGTTTTGCAGGAAGTGTACTAAGCGATAAAGTCAGGTTTAAATGGATTGTAATCGCGATGATGTTGGGTGAATTTATAGGGCTTTTAGGTCTTGCTGTTTTCGGTGATAATATTGGAAGAATAATGATGTTTTCCGGTTTTGGGATAGCAGGTGGATTGTTTGCCACGATTACGGTTGTGGGACTGCCTAAATTTTTTGGCAGGAAGCATTTAGGTGCCATAAGCGGCTTGAATATGTCAATAATGGTGTTTTCTTCTGCTGTTGGACCTTATCTATTTAGCCAATTGAAAGTTTGGGCTGGAAGTTTCAGGCAGGTTATCCCATTTGTAGTTCTTATTCCTGTTGTTCTATTGATAAGTTCGATGAAGCTTAAGAATCCGCAGGAGTAGACTTTACATATATATTCAATCATACCGCTTGATTCTTTCTGTGTTGAATATTTATAATCTTCTGATATAATGAAATTCTTCAAAGTTGAGGAATTGGGAGAATTATGAGCGATTCTAATATTGGAAAGATGTTTGCAAGGCAGCTTGATATATTATTGGATATTGTCAGCACTAAGCCTCTTAAGCTTAGTGTTCGTAATGTTCATAAGGGTCGTGTTGCATCAAGACGTCTACGTGAAGTCCTCAAAAATCATTGCCTTGATGAATCAAAACAAGATTCCAAAGCCGTCAAAAAAGTGAAGAAGTTTGCTGATTCTTTAAGCAATCTGAGAGATGCCGATGTTCAGCTTAAGTTTCTTGGTAGTTTTAGTGATGATATCGCTGACGGCCAGAAGCAGAAAGTGTCTCCAGGTATTAAGTTTCTAAAAAAACAGCTCAAAAAAATAAGATCAAAACATGAGAAAAGGGCCAGGGAACGTATAAGAAAGCTTGAGATTACAGAAACTTTATACGGCATACGCAACAGATTACTGTCTGGCTATGCTTTGCTGGGAGAAGATAACAAAAGCCTGCTTTTAGAGGACAGAGTAAGAGACAATATGGTGAAAAGGCTTGATAAGGTAGCAGTTTCCCAGAAGGCATTACAATATCCTGAAGATACGGTCTTGCTTCATAAAATGCGCATAGCATTGAAAAAATTACGATATTGTCTTGAATTTTATTCGCAATATAAGGAAGATGGTCTCAGTGATTTTATTGATAAGATAAAATATTTTCAGGGTATAACGGGTCAAATACATGACCTTGATCAATGGCCCGCAAGAATTAAGTCTCTTGAATCGCATGTTCCAAATGAAGAGATAAACTATGGAGTAAAGTTTTTAGAAGAAAGTATTTTCGAGTCAAGAGATTGCTTGTTTGAAAATCTTGTTAAAGACTGGGAAAATTTGATTGATGATAATTTTTGGAATGATCTGATTAGTTTTGTTAATTTGAAAGGTTTTAGCTTTGAACGAGAGTGATAATGAGCCTTCTTATTGTTCTGAATTGGAGGCAGTTTCTGATGCGGCAAGATACTATAATTACGAAAAGGCCCATTCTGATAATGTGCGAATGCTGGCAGTCAGAATATATGATCAATTGAAGGAACTTCACGGATTTGGCGGCAAAGAACGCTTTATTTTGGAGTCAGCAGCTATATTACATGATATCGGTTGGCAAATAGCTCAGAGGAAGCATCACAAAAGCAGTATGAAATTGATAATTGCAGATGAGAGTATTCCGTTTGATTCTGAAACCAGAATCGCTGTTGCTCTTGTGGCTCGTTATCACCGAAAAAGTTTGCCCAAAGAAGGGCATGTTTATTACTGTGAACTCAATCAGAGACAGCGATCAAGAGTAGATAAACTTTCGGCTATATTAAGAATAGCTGACGGTCTTGACAGAACTCATAATGGATATGTCAGTGATATAAGTTGTATTATCACTGAAAATCTTGTTACGTTTTTATGTGATTCAGCCAGCGATATATCTCCGGAGCTTGAGGCTGCAAAGCAGAAGTCAGATCTTTTTATCAGGGCTTTCGGAAAGAATGTGAGATTTGACAAGACTTACAAATAAAACGCTAACAAATTGCAATTATAATGATTCGGGGTGATTGTATTGTATATATTCTTAAGGTTGCAGGGTTTGCTGCTATGAATAAAAAACAGCTTAAAAAAATACAAATGGCAGCTATTGATATCGGATCCAATTCGATACGGATGGCTATCGCTCAAGTCGGAGAAGACGGTAAGATAGAAATTCTTGAGCAGCTTCATCAGGCTGTGCATTTAGGTCAGGATACATTTCGTAGCGGCTATATAGAACGAAAAAGTATGAGATTGGCTGTGTCAATATTGCGAAATTATAAGCAAGTGATAGACTCTTACGAAATTAAAAATGTTCTTGCTGTAGCTACTACATCTGTGAGGGAGGCTGTAAATTCTGATGCATTTATTGATAGAATTGCTATGGCTACCGGTTTCGATGTGGAGGTTATAGATGCAACTGAGGAGGGCAGACTTACCGTTGCTGCCGTTCGCAACTCAATAGGTAAATCACTGAATATTGGTCATAAAAACACAATAATAGCGGAGGTTGGCGGCGGCAGTACTTTGATTACCGTCTTGCAGAGAGGTAAGATAATTCAGTCTTTGAGTTTGCCGATAGGTGCAATAAGGCTTAACGAAATATTTTCTGATTCGAGCCATGACCCTGCCGAGGTAGCAGCTTTGTTTGACAGGCATATAGCTGGAGCAACATCGGGATTGAAATCTCAGATCTCTGTCAATAAAATATCTGTGTTTATCGCATTAGGGTCTGATATGAGATTTGCTGCCCGCCAAGTTGGCAGGAAGATAGGCAGTTCTGATTTTTACAGTCTCGCAAAGTCTGATTTCGATAGTGTTTTGTCGGTTTGCAAGAAGTTTGATGCTCAGCAGATAGCGAATAAGTATGGATTGGCTTTTCCTGACGTTGAAACTCTTTGTCCAGCCCTTTTTACTTACAAGAATCTTATAGAGCTTATGGGAGTTAACGAGATTATAGTTTCGCCAGTTTCGATGAGAGAAGGACTTCTGGTTGAACTTCTGGCAAGGATTACAGGTGCCCAAGACAGGGGGCTTTTTGAAGCAGTTATAAACTCGGCTAAAGCTATAGCTCATAAATATCAGGTTGATACATCTCATTATGAAAAGGTATATGAATTTTGTGAAAAACTCTTTGATGATCTTAAAGATCTTCATCGTATGGATACTCGAGATAGGCTTCTTCTAAGAGTTGCGGCTATTGTGCATGAGATAGGTATATTTGTTTCTACAAGAGCGCATCATAAGCACAGTTATTATCTTATCTCAAATACTGAGATATTTGGATTAAATCATACAGAGATAATGATTGTTGCTCATATATCAAGATATCATCGTCGTAATTCTCCAAAACCGAATCATACAGAATATATCAATATGCCGCGAAAAATGAGGATTACTATTTGCCGTCTTGCGGCATTATTGAGAATATCCGATGCTCTTGATTGTGAGAGAACTCAACAGATTCGTTTGCTTAAGACAGAGATGACTGATGATGAACTTATCCTTTATGTTGAAGGAGGAAAGGGACTTGCCCTTGAACGAAGGTCGCTTGCTGAAAAGAGTGATCTTTTCGAAGATATTTACGGTTTACGTGTCAGGCTCCAGACAGTCGGCAGTTAGATTGATTAACAGACTAAGATGAAAATAGAGAATTAAAATGCCTGAATATAAGAAACTTAATGATCCCAAATTATTTATAAATCGCGAGTTGAGCTGGATAGAATTTAATCGAAGGGTGCTCTTGCAGAGTTCAAGCAAGGGGCAGCCTCTTCTTGAAAGACTCAAGTTTTTATCCATAGTAAGCTCTAACTTTGATGAATTCTTTATGATACGTGTTGCCGGTTTAATACAGCGAAGAGATGCAGGAATAGCGAAGAAAGATATAAGCGGCCTCACAACAAATCAGCAGTTGAAGAAGATAAGAGAGAACGTCTGCGAGGTTCTTGAAAGACATTCTGAAATACTTAGGGATGTTGTTAAACAGCTTAGGAAAGAAAAATTGGATATAGCTGAAGTTGACAATCTTGATCCCAGGCAGATAACTTTCCTTGAAGGCTACTTTGTTAATGAAATCCTGCCTCTTCTAACGCCTCTGATGTTAAAAGATAAAAATTTAAGCCCTGTAATTCCGGGGCTTGGGATAAATATTGGCTTGATCATTCAGAGAAGTGTCAATGAGGCTGATGGTACGCAAGAAAAAAAGCGAGTGGTTATCGTTCCGGTGCCTAAAGTATTGCCTTCGTTCATAAGTGTACCTTCTGAAAGTGGTTTGTGTCTTGTTCCGGTAGAAGATGTTGTAAGCAATTATATAAAATTATTGTTTCCCAAAGAGAAGATATTGTCTAAAGCCGTTTTCCGTGTTACACGTGATGCCGATGTTGAGATACAGGAAGATGAAGCGGGCGATCTTCTGGAGACAGTTGAAAAAGCTGTTATATCGAGGAGAAGGCGTGAAGTGGTTCGCCTTGAGCTCAGTGAGGGTTACGATAAGCAAATAAGCGAGCGGCTTGCGAACTGGTTTGCTCTTAAGAAAGATGATATTTATGTGACAGATAGTCTGATGGATTCATCACGGCTTATTGAAATATTGAAACGTCCAGGTTTTGAACATTTGAAAATAAATGAATGGCCGCCTCAGGTTCCCGGGGATTTGGCTGATTGCAAAGATATCTGGCAAAGAATAGACGGGCAGGACGTGTTGTTATTTCACCCTTATGAGAGCTTTTCTCCCGTTGTCCGTATGATAGAAGATGCAGCCAACGATCCTGATGTTCTCGCTATAAAGCAGACACTCTACAGGACCAGCGGTGACTCACCAATTATCAGTGCATTGGAAAAAGCGGCTAAGAGCGGTAAGCAGGTTACTGTTCTTGTAGAGCTGAAGGCCAGGTTTGATGAGCAGAACAATATTGTATGGGCAAGGCGTCTTGAAGATGCCGGGTGTTACGTAATATACGGTATAAGTGGATTCAAAACGCACTCAAAGGCGTTGCTTATTGTTAAAAGAAAACAGTCAAGGATTTGTCGGTATGTTCATCTTGCGACAGGTAATTATAATGATAAAACAGCCAAGATATATTCAGATGTTGGGTTGCTTACATCTGATACCGATATCGCTTCCGATACTGCTGCTTTTTTCAATTTGCTTACTGGATACTCTGATATTGTACCGCTTTCCAAGCTGACAATTGCTCCTACAAATATGAGGCAGAGAATAATTGGTCTCATTGAGCGAGAGATCAGTAATTCTACTCCTGACCGAAAAGGTCTTGTAATGGCAAAGATGAATTCACTTGAAGACCCTGAAATATGCAGGGCTCTTTACAAGGCGTCAATGGCTGGAGTTAAGGTCAAATTGAATGTCAGGGGCATCTGCTGCTTAAGACCCGGTTTGAAAGGTGTTTCTACGAATATAGAGGTTTGTTCGATTGTTGATAGATATCTGGAGCATTCGAGGATCTTTTATTTTGCTAATGGAGGACATGAAGAAGTTTATCTAAGCAGTGCTGATTGGATGAGGCGTAATCTTGATTCAAGGCTTGAAATACTTTTCCCGGTTAAATCTGCTGAATTGCGTAAAAGACTTGTATCGATATTGAATACATTCTTTAGTGACAATGTCAGCTCTTACTTACTCAGGACTGATGGAAGTTATAAGGCCAGATATTCTAAGGGAGAAAAAGTCAGAGCTCAGCAAAAATTCTACGAGGATGCAGTTGACTATCTTCGTACAGTCAAGAATTCACGTACTAAATTTCACCCTATGACGAGACCGAGATAAAATTATTTTACCTGAATCTTTGAGAAGGTTTGGCGGATTGTTATAAAAGTTTATTTTTTTAGGTTATTCACAAAACAGCTTTTTTTGTTACAATAAAAGCTGTTTTGCTCATTAATATGAAAATTTAATAGATTTAAGGATGATGGAAATGTCTAAGCAGGTATTAGTGCCTATATCCGATGGGGTTGAGGAGTTAGAAGCTATAACAATAATTGATGTTTTAAGGCGAGCCGGTGCGGAAGTTACCGTTGCAAGTACAAATGAAGATCTCGCAGTGGTGGCAAGCAGGGGAGTAAAGCTTGTGGCTGATGCTCCTATTTCGGTTTGCGTATGCAATAAATATGATCTTGTTGTCTTGCCGGGTGGAATGCCCGGAGCCGAACATCTCAGGGATTGTCCTGAAGTTGCAGAAATATTGAAGCGACAGAGATGTCATGGGAAGTATTATGCGGCTATATGTGCATCACCGGCAGTTGTTCTTGCTCATCATGGACTTTTGCCGGGGAAAGCTACTTGTTACCCAGCTATGCAGGAAATGCTTGGCGATAGTGCTGTTGATCAGACCGTCGTTATTGATGGTTTATGTGTTACCAGTCAAGGACCTGGGACAGCTATGGAATTTGCTCTTGTACTTACCGAACTGCTTTTTGGCGAAGAAAAACGCACAGAGATAGCCCAGGGTATGCTTGTCAAGTAAGGAGCTATATGATTTTCTCAAAAGGAGGACTATTATATCTCATACTTGCGGTTTTTATGATCGGATGTTCTGAGAGTGAGCTGGCGGACTCAAAGGGAGGTGATAAATGGCTTAAAAGCTATTTGAAAAAAGAACCGGTAGTTCGCTCTATTGAAGATCTGGGAGGAACATACGGCCCAGGATTGTTAATCAAGACTGATCATTATGACATATACACCACTGTGCAAGATGTGCTTATGCTGCGTCAGATTCCGGTATTTCTTGAGAATGTGCAGTCTGAATACCGCAAGATAAGCGGTGTTGATTCAGTTTCGAAAAATCGCAATAAGATATATATATTTGAAACGCGGGAGCAGTGGGAAAGTTTTGGAGAATACTTCACGGCAGAGTTGTGGCCAGTTTATAAACGAATCGAAAAAGGTGCTTATTACGTTAAGGGAGCCTGTGTTGCATACAATATCGGTAGAACAGATACTTTCGCTATAATTGCTCATGAAGGGTGGCATCAGTTTAGTCACAGGTATTTCAAATATCGCATACCGGCATGGCTTGATGAGGGAATTGCGATGCAGTTTGAAGGCTTTAAAAAATATAAGGGCAGGTATGTATTCTCTTCTTCTTACAATTATATGAGGATGCAGGGTCTCAAACGTGCTTATGAGCAGGGTTACAAGCCATCTCTTGTCGAATTGCTTACAGAAAATCCTGCTGTTGTAATAAGTGGTCAGCAGGATGATGTTGCTTTGAGAGTAAATGCTTACTATAGCAAAGTTTATGCTTTAGTAAGGTTTTTGCGAGAGTATAATGGAGGCATTTATCGTCCAAGGCTCGAGAAAATGATACAATCACTTCAGGAAGGCAGTTGGAAAGTTGATGATGATCTCGCAAGTCTGCTTGAAGATAGGAACAACAGGCTTACAACAAAAATAAATCATGAAGTCGGTATTCAGCTTTTTACGGATTATTACGGCAAAAAACTTGATACTATTGAAGAACAATTTGATATGTATTGTTATTGTCTTGTTTTGAAACAGCTTGAAAAGTAGTCTGCTCACTCTAAGATAATTGCTTTTCTCATCTTACGGACAGAATTAATCACATAGATATTGTCAAACTTGTTTATGTCGTTGAGTTTTATTACTTTCTCCTCAAGCTGGCCGTCTGTTATCATTTTCTTTCTCATTACACCGGCTAAGAGACCGGATTCTATTGGTGGCGTATAGAGCTTTGAGTCTTTCTCAAATATGATATTGTGAAATGTACATTCTGTAACCTCATTTTTCTCATTGAACAGAATTACTTCATCACAATCCCCTCTTTGTTCGAAAGCCTTTTGATAGATATTTCTGCATGTGGTCTTGTGATAAAGGTACAAATTGGATGAACTGACAGGCTCTTTGCTTATGGCAAGCTTTACTGTAGAGCTGTCGATATTTACAGCCTGAGATTCTACTGTTATCGCACCGTCTTTCGCAAGCAATAGCCGTATCTTATATGTATTTTTATCGAGAGACCGAGCAGCTTCTTCGAGTCTGTCTGTGATTTTTTTCTGATCATATTTAAAGCCGAAGTATTCCGCGCTCTTTGATATTCGACTAAGATGAAGTTCAAGTAGATAGAATCCTGAATCGCTTGACCAAAGAAGGCTTTCGAGCAATTCAAAATCTTCTGTTCTCTGATTTAAAACTTTGGTCTTGGTCAGGCATTCGTTGTATTCGTTTTCTGCTGTGGAATCCCATACAATTCCGCCGCCAACCCCGTAAGTGGCTGAGTCGGTGGTTTTGTCAATTTCAACAGTTCTTATTGCTACATTAAAGACAGCTTTTTCTGAAGGTGCAAAATATCCTATAGAACCGGTATATACGTCGCGTGGAGATGTTTCAAGAGCGGAGATTATTTCCATGGTACGGCATTTAGGTGCTCCGGTTATAGATGCGCAAGGAAAAAGGTGTTTGAATACTTCGAAGGCATTTTCGTTTGTTTGTGCTGTGATTGTAGAGCTCATTTGGTGCAGGGTTGGATAAGTCTCAAGCTCAAAAAGTTTAGGTACCTCAACGCTGCCTGGTGTGGCTATTGTACCCAGATCATTTCTAAGCATATCCACTATCATCACATTTTCAGCCATATCTTTTTCAGATTTTCGGAGTTTTTGCTTTGCATCAAGATCGCCTTCAAGGCTCCTTCCCCTTGCAATGGTACCTTTTATTGGCTTTGTGATTATTTCGCCCTTATCATATTTGAAGAAGAGTTCAGGTGAAAAAGAGCATATTGCGAATTCCTCTGTCTCAATAAAGCAGCAATAGCCCGCATCACTTTGACTTGCTGTTGATGCGAAAAAAGACAAAGGGCTTATATTGAAATCACTTTTAAGCCGAAGCGTGTAGTTGACTTGGTAGGTATTACCCAGAGCTATTTGTTTTTTGATCTCAGAAATATGGTTCCTGTAATCTTGATATGGTGTGTCAATTTGCCAATTTAACTCGCTTAATACGGGATTATTTGAATATTCCTCAATATTTATAAGACTATAATCTTCAAATATAGCAAACCACGCAAGCGGTAAATTGGAGTTTGTTTCATGTTTTGTGCGGAGCGAGTCATCGAAAGCTCTGGCGGCCTCATATTTGACGAAACCAACTGAATATTTACCTTGTTGGGAATGTTCAAAGGCTTTTTTGACTGCTTCTTCAGTATTTGCTATGGTATCAGCCTGAATTATTTCCAGCGGTTTTTTGAAACAAAGCCACTTGTCTTTATCTTTTATGATTACTTGTCTACACATTTATTATTTGCCGTTGATCGAATTAAACTTGGGTTTAAGCAGATTGTATCAGCAAAGTTTAGCAATTGCAGGCAAATTGTGAAGAATTTTTAAGCAAGAAGGGTCAGGTTTTTCTTTATACCGGTATTTTCCCACTTAAGGACATCGATCATGCCATTTGGTGAAATCCTGATAAAATCGGAATTTCCCATAGACCATGCCCCGCTATTATAATAGCAGTCTTTGAAATAACCGGCTTTATGTGTATGGGCGTTGATAACGATATGCTCTTGGTCAAGGTGCTTCTTGTATCTGTTTATAGTTTTTATATTATGCTTATGTTTGAGCATTTCAACTGCAAGCTTCTGGATTGTCATTGATTCGGTTATGAATTTATTTATGCCAAGTATCATGGTTGACCATGCAGACGCGATAGAGGCCTCTGCTTCAAAAATAGCAGACCTTATATTGTCAGAGTCAAATATTTGTCTTTTGGCAAAATGCTCTACAATTATTGCAAAATGACCGAGTATTTTACCAAATGACGGTCTTATGAATTTGTTGAGAGTATCTACTTCGTGTCCGTGACAGAATATTATCTTTTTG
Organism: Sedimentisphaeraceae bacterium JB056; assembly: GCA_044440125.1. GTDB lineage: Bacteria > Planctomycetota > Phycisphaerae > Sedimentisphaerales > Sedimentisphaeraceae > JBITAJ01. The sequence goes on from JBITAJ010000015.1 coordinate 217,104, forward strand.
TCTTTAATGTTCACAGAAAAGGGTTCTGAAATTTTATTGAATATCCCATACTTATCTTTAAGCGTTTTGGATACATTCAATACCGCTCTATCATGATTGCCGGGGACGTAGACGCAATCAAGTTCAGAGAATCTCTGGATTATATCAGGATGTGTTTTGACTATTGATGAAAGGCGGAATCTCCATAGGTCAAAGAAATCTCCAAGTATCACTAACTGGCCGTTTTCTTTCTCTATGTGGTCAACGAAGCTGAACAACTGCCTTATGCGTGCAGGTTCATTGAAGCTGTCACGTCTGCCAAAACCTAAGTGAAGATCACTTATGACGTAGAGAGGTACGTCTTGTTTTTTCAAAGAGTAGTTCATGCTATTGTCAATTCTTTTTCAAAATCAGGTTTTTGCCAGTCATAGCCTTTTATTGATACTTCAAAATTTGTAAGTTGTTCGAGAGTATCAGATAATACAGAAAAATATCGTTCATTATCCGGCATAAGAACCTGCTTTTGATTAATATAATAAGGTTCATCAAGCCAGTCAATAAAAGATTGCAAAGAAACTTCATTAAAATTGTTGACATACATCCCACCGCCTATTTTGGCCATGTGATATGCGTTTACAATTTGTTCAATTTGCATATCTATCGGTTTAATGAACATCTTCTTTCTAAAATGCAGACATTCGCTTATGAGTGAAAATCCGCCTGTAGCGATTACACCGCGGCATCTTGAGAGGTCGTAAATGAACTCTTCGGCGTTGTGTTCTTTGAATACGCAGTTTTTGTGCCCGTCTACTTTGGTAAATCCGTAGAGATGGAACTTTTGCCTTGGGAACAGCTTTGACAGCTCAAGGAATTTTTTCAGACAGGTTTCACTGGTAGCGTAGAATATAATGAAGTCACCATCATTGCTTGGTTTGTAATCAAGGAGTTTTTCTCTTATGACAGGTCCGGTTATTTTAACCTTATCATTATGCGGTTTTGCCTCAAAGAAGTTCAGGACTATATGTGAATTAACGCCTGTCAGATAGTTTTTGGTTACAGATTCTGATGATAATCGTGCCAAAAGGGCGGTTTTGGGCTTTTCGTAGTCGCATTTGCACAGCAGATGTTCGTGGTCTACGCTTAGACATGGGACTTTATTCATGTATGCCCAAAATGATGTAAATGGCTCAAAATCAGTTATTACTACATCAGGAGCAAAGTCAGGATATGTCTTGGTGAAAGCTTTATGATTGATTTTTATCATTTCAGGCAAAGCTGCCAAATTAGTCAGGAATGTTTTCCCGAGTGAAACACGTGCATTAGAGTAATGAAAGGTAAGCCCGTGTATTTTTGAGACTTGATCAGGAAAATAATTGCTCAGATATTTGTAAGACTTGTTCGATGCAGCAAACAAAACCTCGTGACCTGCTTGGTCAAGTTTTTGAGCAGTCAGGTGAGAACGGCTGCTGTGTCCAAACCCCTCACCGGCAACGCCATATAATATCTTTGCCATTTTGTTTATCCATAATATTAATAACGCTCAATTAAACTGGATAAATCATAATCATGATATAAGAGCTTTGGATTAGCATAATATTATTCTTTGATTAGGGCGTTTAGTTATTGATTCAGTGGCTTTTTGCCAGTTAATAATTGTTCGAAAAGTCTTGCAAAAACACCGGTCTTGATTAATATATGTTTGGGTGTTAGTTTAGTAGATATATCTTATAAGTTGTTAAGGTGAGTATTAGATGATTGAAAAAATCGAAGATAGAACCGCGAAAATAGCGGTTATCGGGCTAGGTTATGTCGGTTTGCCTCTTGCGGTTGAGTTTGGAAAACACTTTGATACCATAGGCTTTGACATAAACCAGAAAAGAGTCGATGAGCTTGCAAAAGGCTACGATAGAACTCTCGAGGTTGACGAGGCCGGGCTCAAGTCCTCAACTAAACTGACTTATGACTGTACCATTGAAGGCATTAGAGAAGCTGTTATTTATGTTGTGACGGTTCCCACTCCAATAGATAGGTACAAAAAACCTGATTTAACACCTCTTGTTAAGGCAAGCGAGACAGTGGGTAAGGTGCTTGAAAAAGGCAATATTGTCATTTATGAAAGCACTGTTTATCCCGGTTGTACAGAAGAGGAATGTGTTCCTGTTCTTGAGAAGGTGAGCGGGCTTAAATTCAACTCTGATTTCTATTGTGGATACAGTCCTGAGAGAATTAATCCGGGTGATAAAGTTCACACTGTTACTCAGATCAAGAAAGTAACAAGTGGTTCCACGCCTGATATTGGCAAGGCCGTAGACGCTCTATACAAGACGGTTATCAAGGCGGGTACGCATCTTGCATCAGGCCTGAAAGTGGCTGAGGCCGCAAAAGTTATCGAAAACTCTCAGAGGGATATAAACATTGCTTTTGTTAATGAACTAAGTAAGATTTTCAGCCTTATAGGAATTGATACTCTTGAGGTTCTCGAAGCAGCGGGTACAAAATGGAACTTTCTACCGTTCAGACCAGGTCTTGTAGGCGGACATTGCATAGGTGTTGACCCTTATTACCTTACACACAAGGCTCAATCACTTGATTATAATCCGGAAATCATCCTTGCTGGAAGACGTATTAATGATGGCATGGGTAAGTATGTTGCTTCTGAAGTAGTCAAGCTTATGATCAAGAAGGGGCATAAAATACAAGGTTCAAAGATTCTTGTGCTTGGTATTACCTTTAAGGAAAATTGTCCGGATATACGTAACAGTCGTGTTATTGATGTTATTGAAGAGCTAAATGACTATGGATGTGATGTTTGTGTTTACGATCCATGGGCTGATGCTGAAGAGGTAAAACATGAATATGGTATTGATTTGTGTGAGAAGCCTAATTGCGGACAGAAAGCCGAATGTGATGCTGTTGTATTAGCGGTTGCTCATGACAAATTCAAGGAACTTGATTTCAAGAAATTTACCAAAGATAACGTCGTAATATATGATATCAAGGCTATGCTCAGCAAAGATGTTGTTGACGGCAGGCTCTGATAGGGCTTTTATATTTTGATTTTAAAAAGGAGAGAGTAACAATTTGCTACTCTCTCCTTTTTTTAGCATTATTTAACCTGTATTCTGGTTATTTTCTCACATTTCTTTGTATTTGAATCGATTGTAGAGATTATGCCTGTGATACGGCAGTCTTCATCATTTACTTCGTATGGATAGGGCAGTTGAGTTCTCATTGCCTTAACAACATTTTCAACCTTTCTGCCAAGTATTGAATAATGTGATCCTGTCATGCCGATGTCCGTTATAAATCCTGTACCTAATGGAAGAATCTTCTCATCGGCTGTCTGTACATGTGTGTGCGTACCATAAACAAGCGAAGCCTTGCCATCAAGGTAGTACCCGAGAGCAGCCTTTTCGCTTGTAGCCTCGGCATGAACTTCAATGATTATTATGTCTGATTGAGATTTAACCTTGGATATTATATTGTCAATGCAGGAAAACGGGCAGTCTGCAGGATTCATGAATACTCTTCCCATCAATACCACAACACCTATTACGGTTCCCTTTGAGCATTGGTAAGCCGTAAATCCTTTGCCGGAAGCTAATTGTGATATGTTTGCCGGGCGGATTATGTTGCTGTTCTGGTCGAGGGTGCTTAATATGTCACGTTTTCTGAACGCATGATCTCCGAGGGTTATGATATGGACGCCTGAATCAATCAAGGCTCGGTAATGCTTAGGTGTAATTCCTGAGCCGGCAGCGGAATTTTCTGCATTTACTATTACACAGTCTATCCCGTGGGCTTCGACCATTGATGGTAATTTGGAAATCAGGAGGTCCCTGCCTGCTTTACCGACTACATCGCCTATACAAAGTACATTAATTTTCATTTTTGCCTTACTTATAAACATAAAACCCCCGAGCAATATCAGATTGCGACGGGGGTCTTGTTATATCAAATTCAGATTCTTACTATCTTGCGTATTCTACGCAGCGGACTTCACGCAGAAGCGTGACTTTGATTTCGCCAGGATAGGTCATTTCGTCCTCTATCTTCTTGGCAATATCACGTGCGATCTTTGTTGAGATACCGTCGTCAATCTTTTCAGCATCAACTATTACTCTTATCTCACGTCCAGCCTGAATTGCGTATGTTGAAGTTACGCCCTGGAAGCTGTTGGCAATGTCTTCCAATGCCTGGAGACGTTTGATGTAGCGTTCGAGAGTTTCGCGTCTTGCACCCGGTCTTGAAGCACTGATTGCGTCAGCTGCCGCGACAAGCGGAGTATATGGGTTGTCAGGAGCAACATCCCCGTGGTGACCTTCTACTGCGTTGAGTATGATTGAAGATTCGCCAAACTTACGCAGGAAGTTTGCACCGATAGCAGGGTGGCCGCCTTCCTCTTCGTGGTCAAGTGCCTTACCGATGTCATGGAGGAATCCGGCACGGCGTGCAATCTGACCGTCAAGGCCAAGCTCTTCAGCCATAACTTGTGCAAGGAAAGCAACTTCGATGTTGTGCTGCAGGACGTTTTGTCCGTAACTTGTTCTGTATCTTAGAACACCGATCTTTGTCAGTATCTTGTTATTGAGGCCTCTTACATCTACTTCAGTAGCGGCTTCTTTACCAATCTGGAGCATTTTAGCCATAACATCCTTGTGAGTCTGCTCTACGAGATCCTCAATACGAGTAGGATGTATTCTGCCGTCCTGAATAAGCCTTTCCATAGAAAGTCTTGCAACTTCACGTCTTACAGGATCAAATCCGCTAACAACGATAACGCCTGGAGTATCATCTACAATGACATCAACTCCTGTTGCCTTTTCGAATGCACGGATGTTTCGACCTTCACGGCCAATTATTCGACCCTTCATGTCATCATTAGGTATGTCTACTGTTGAAACAGTGCCTTCGCAACATTGCTCTGCTGCAAAACGCTGTATAGCAGTAGTAATGATCTCACGGCTCTTTCTCTCGGCAATATCTTCTGCTTCTTCCTGTTTCTTTTTAATAACAGTATTCATTTCATGCTCGCACTCGCCTTCAAGACGGCTAAGCAGCAGTTCCTTGGCAGCATTGACGTCCATATCTGTAATCTTGAGAAGCATTTTCTTCTGTTCAGATATGATTTCCGTAAGGCTGTTTTCACGAACTTCTATTCTTCTCTGCCTGTCACCGAGGTCTTTTTCGAGCTTGCCGAGAGTTTTTTCTTTGTTTTCAAGGAGATCTGTCTGACGCTGGTTAGCATCTTCACGACGACTAAGCCTTCTCTCCTGATCCCTTAATTCTTTTCTTATTTGATTAAACTCTTCGTTTGCTTCATCGCGTTTTTTGATAAGCTCTGAAGCAGCATCAAGTTTTGCAGATTTGACGATATTTTCGGCGTTTTTGTGTGCTTCCTCTGCCTCCGCCTCTAATCTCTGCTTTAATGTTTTATGCTTTGCGGCAGCAATAGAATGCTGCACTATGACAGTTAAACCTGCTGCGACAACAGCACCAATAGCGATGCCTGCAGGATTCCCCAATAAATTTGCCAATATATACATTACCAGAATCACCTTTCTGTTAATCTAAGTTGTGCCGCATCTGTGATGTGAGGTAATATTGTATGATTAGAAGTTGTTTGATGATAAGGATTTGTATGAAAAACCCGGCTGTTTGCCTAGGTCGCATTCTGAGTTTTCGCAACTAAAAAGGAGGGGTCGGCCACCTTTCAGCAGCATTACTACAGCTGTATTTGCTATATCTATAATATTTTGTTTCAGAGCAATATTCATACTGTAAAACACACACTTTTAATTAAAGTACTGTTTAAGAGATAATTAAAATCTACTACTATACTAATCAAACCTGAAAAAAACTTTCAGGTATTTACCTATTTATCACAAATGTGAAGCTATTTATATTTAACCGGCCTCGCAATTTACAAAGCCGAACTATATTATAAATATAGGAATACTAAAGTGTAAAATCAAGGAAAATGTCATTTATTTTATATTTTTAGTAATTATAATTGATTAAACTGGAGGGAGCCACCCGTTCATAAAATATGGTTCTTGCTTGATGAATTATTACGGCTCAAATTGAGCACATATAATTAGGATAAGACATTAATGTTTTCTTGATATGAATTGCAACTTTTTTGTGAAATGTAATAGGGCGTAGTTGGATGGATCTAAAAGGTATTAAAACAAGACGTATAGCGATAACCGGCATTGCAGGAGGGGGAAAAACTGTATTCCTTACATCTTTGCTTTCGCATTTATCAGAATACGACCAAGGCAGTGAGCTAATGGGTAATGGCGTAGAGCTGGAAAGTTTTTATGAATTACCTGTGATTGATAGATTATCCAATCAGTTTCCTCTTGAACGTTATAGGCGATTACTTTCTTCTGGGGCCAACTGGCCGGATAAGACTGCCGACCATTTTAATTATTCGTGTGAATTCGAACGTTCGGATTGGCGATTCTTCAAGCAGCGTCTTGTCTTCTTTGATTTCCCTGGTGAAAGAGCTGCTGATGCAGCGATAGCTGTATTTAAAGACTATAAAGATTGGTCAAAGCATAGTTTGGATTACTACAGCCAGCACCCGGACTATGAAGTTGCGGTAAAAGATTATTTTTCATACATCAATAAAGATAATTTAGATGAAAAAGAATTGATTCATAATTACAAATTAATGCTTGCCAAACTCATACTTGGTTATAAACCATTGATAAGCCCTTCATGTTTTCTGCTTGACAGCAATGGCAGGAGTGCCAAGCCGGGAACTGAAGAACAGATTGCTTCTTTGCGTTATTCAGGGGTTGGCAGTGGGTTTGAGTTTGCGCCTTTGTCAGAGCAGTTGATTCGTAAACATACAGCTATAGCCTCAAGCATGAAGCGCAATTACAGCATTTACAGAAAAGAGGTTGCCTTACCTGTATTCAAACGCCTTTGTGCTTGTGACTCTATTGTTGTTCTGATTGATATCCCATCATTGCTTGCAGGTGGTGTAGGACGTTATAACGATAACAGGCAGATGCTGCACGACCTTTTTGACGTTCTAAGGGATGATTCATGGATTGGCTCCAAGTTGTTAAAAGTACTGAAGTTCTGGCATCCTAAGCTTAAAAGAATAGCTTTTGTTGCCTCAAAGGCTGATTTGGTGGCTGTTGATGATGTTTATAATGACAGGCTTGACTCTCTATTGCGTCAGATGAGTACCAGGGCAACACGTTTGCTCCCTGGAGTAGACTCGGGATGGTTTGTTTGCAGTGCGTGCCATTCTACACGAAAAGGCAAAAAGGACAACTCTTTAATCGGACAGCCTGTGCATGGTAATCCCAACCACGAGGAGATGGAATTTGAAGTTTCAAGACTTCCCGAGCATTGGCCCGCTCAATGGCAAAGTGGGGAGTATAAGTTTTACCGTGTCTATCCAAATGCAAGCGGTAATATACAGATACCTCCGGAAAGTTTTGGACTCGAAGGGATAATGAACTTTTTACTTTCTTGATTGTCCAATATCATATACTGTAAAAGCGAGTTTGGAAAATTATGAAACAGGAAGAAAATGACAAAAATACCCGTCTTGGCGATCCTCTCGATAGAGATGAGGATTCTTCTGCGCATTCAGGTAAAGAGTCTTTGTCGCAACGTTCTGGAGACAATGGACTTGGGCAGCCGGATCCTGTGGTAAAAGATGCCAGGGTTATATCTGATCAGGAAAAACAGGAGTACCGTGAGCAGACGGATGCGCAGTTGCGTTTGCAATTTGAGCAGAAACTCCAGGATATGCAGCAATTCACGAAATCATGGGAATTACCAGGTGGAATAAAGAGGTTTTTGGCATGGATACTTTTCTTTATCGGAGCAATTTCAGGGGTTTTTATTGTCAATCAAGGTGTTAGCTTCTTGTCTAATATAAACTCTCTTGCCCAGCCATATAAGACAATAGCTATTTCTGCTATGGTGTTTTTCAGTATTGTACTCTTCGCTATTATTGTTTCGCTTTTCTGGGCAGGTTTTAAGATGAAGCGTCTTAAGCCTTTCGATATCAAGCCTTTAAGGGTTCTGCAGCAGCGTGAAGATATGCGACGGTTCGCACAAGAGAAACAAGAAGAAGCCAGAGATATTTTTAAGGAGTATCTTAAAAGCTATTCATTGAATAGAAAAAATGCTAAGCTGCTCATAAGGGCGGGGTTAAACACAAATGAGATTGAGTCTCTTGCGGCTGTGCGGGAGAAACTGTTGGATAAGAACAAGCCGCTTTCATCGAACCAATGGCTTGACATGTTTGGTGACAGTTGGCAATCGGTTCTCGACAGAGCGGCCGATCGAAGAATAAAGGACTATTCCATAAAAGCGGGTTTTGGTACAGCAGCTTCGCCTGTCGCGTTTGTCGATCAGATGGTTGTTATGTACAGTTGTTTTGCCATGCTTAAAGATATAATGAAAATATACAATCTCCGTCCTGCTTTTGGGCAGACTGTCGTTGTACTTTCCAGAAGTATAATTAATATATACCTTAGTGGTATGATTGAAAATGCGACTGAGGGCTCTGCTAATAGTGTTGCTGACTATATAAGAGAGCATTGCGGAAAGATTGCCGGAGGTGCCGGACGTATAGCCGGAGCAAAGGTTGCTGAGGCGGCAATAAATGGTTTGCTTTTATACAATCTTGGCAAGCGGGCAAAGAAAATGCTGCAGCCAATGATACGATAATGATTAATTAAGTGAAGATGCAACAGGGAATTTGATGAGTGACAGAAAAGAATTTAGCTGGTTTGAGATAGCGACAGAACTCAAAACTATTTCGCAAGCCGGTAAAACTTTCGCAAAAGATGAATATGAATTAAAGCGACACTTGAGGATTGAAGAGATAACGGCTTCTATTCTTGCTAAGCATACTAATGTTGATTATGAGCAGGCATTGGCAATGCTGCAAGACGATTGCGGCTATCCTACACCGAAAACCGATAGTAGAGGTGCTGTTTTTCGTGATGATAAAATCTTGTTAGTAAAAGAGATAGAAGATGGCGGCTGGACATTGCCGGGCGGGTGGTGTGATGTTGGAATGACTCCGGCAGAGAATGTTGTAAGGGAAATTTGGGAAGAGTCAGGGTTTGAAACAAAGGCGGTGAAGCTCATTGCAATCCTTGACAGGCGAACACAGGGACACTTACCTCCGTACCCGTTTGATATATACAAAATGTTCTTTTTGTGTGAAATAACAGGCGGTGAGGCCAAAACGAGCATAGAAACAAGTGAAGTGGCATTTTTTAGTGAAAGCCAGATACCTGAGCTTTCGCATTCGAGAACGCAGCTTCATCAGATAGAAATGTGTTTTGAGCATTACCGAAACAGAGATTTACCTACTGTTTATGATTGATTAGTATTATAGCTCCAAGTTGTTTTCTTAGTATAAATTCAATGGTCATTCATTTCTGTTGATAGATAAGTTTAAAACAGCTATGTTGGGCAGTATTCAGTGTTTAATACTTGATTTTTAGATGTTTAGATAGTATGATAATCGAGTGTGATTATAAAAAGACAGCTCATATTTTTAAGAGAATTACCGGAAGGCAAGGATGTGCGGTAAATTAAACTTTAATCTTTCTTTGGCTCTCAAAGCAAGTATTCTTTGTATTCTCGCTTCGATGAGTTTATTTTGCGGCTGCAGTGGTGAATTAGCGGACCTCATGGATGATGGCCCGACTGCTACAGAAGCTAAAATAATTCTTGATAAAGGATCCGAGATACGTGCTACTCCTGATGTAAGCAACCCGCTTCCAGAGGTTTACAGGAAAGATCCTGAAATTCTTAAGACCTCTAAAGGCTGGAAGCTTTTCTATTACGCCCGTAATCATTCACCCAAAACGCTTGAATCTATACTTAAAGGGCAACTCAAGAATTCGGTAAGTGTTGCGGATGATACCAATCAGCTCATAATAAACTGCGCTGATCAGGCTGATGTAGATCAGGTGCTTGCATATCTTGACAGTATTGACATTGCTCCCATTCAGGTAAAGATTGACTGCATAGTGGTTGAGAACTATGCGGATGTTACTATGGACAGAGAAACTCAAGTCAAAGTAGGGGATATAGCGGGTGATGCCGGCTTGATTATTGAGGGTCCAGATAATGGTTGGGGCACTTTCCCAGGTGCATCAATAAGAGAGTCTCGCCGAGTTGATATGGGCATGAGTGTTGGTTACAACAGTAATGATCTTAAGTTTCTTGTCGATATGCTTGTATCCCGAGGTTATTTAAAGGTTTTAATGAATCCGACTGTTGAGACAGTTACAGGTAAAACAGCAACAGTAACTTCTTTGGATAAAATGCCTATAATCGAGACGGTTACTGATAATAAGACCCGGACAATATATGATCTGACGAAGTATAAAGATATTGTTGATTCGCTTAAGGCTACTCCGGTGGTATTTGCTGATGGTTCGGTAAGTCTTACTTGTGAAGTGCAGTTAAGTTCCAAGAATACGCCTGAAGGTGTAGCTCAACTGCCGATTGTTACAGAAAAAACTATAAATCTTGGTTCAACAAGACTTGAGCCGGGAAAAAGCCTTGTAGTGGGCGGTTTCCGAAAATCTGAAAAGAGTTCAGTTATAAGAGGATTTCCTTTTCTAAAAGATATACCTATAATTGGTATTGTTTTTTCGAGCAGAGATTTTGAGGAACGTGCCAAGGAAATAACTTTTATTCTTACGCCAAGTATTTCTACCGGCGGTACTCCTTATAGTGAGATGCTTGAGAATATGGCTAAGGATCAATTTAACCAAAGCGATCCAAATGATATTAAGGCAGCTATAAACAAAGTGTTTACAGATCCTTTTGGAAAAGGGGCTTATACAGACGAAATCAATAGAAATCGTGAAACTGATTCCATAAAACGTCTTCAGGCAGAAATTAAAATTGCGGAAACAGAGCTTGAAGCTCAAAAAGCACGTGAAGAGCTTGAGGAGTATAAACAAAAGATACAACAGGAAAGCGCCTTGACTCAGAAAGCTTCTGAACAGAAAGCTGCGCATGCTAAAGAAATTGAAGAACTTGAAAAGACGATAGAAAAGCTCGATAAAGACATAGCGGCTCAAAAAGCGGAATATCAGAAGACTCTTGCTGAGACACAAAAGGAAACTGATGTAAGCAAGCAGGAAGCTGAAAAGGTTAAACAGAAGGCTTCGGAGACACAAAAGCAGCTTGAGCAGTCTAAAACAAAACTCGATGAATCGTTGAAGAAGAAGCAGTTGCTTGAGAAGGAGACAGAGAACTTGATCAAATCTCGTGAAAGTCTGCAGAAGCAAATAGCAGAGATTGAGAAGCAGATTCAAGCACTCAAGAAATCGGAATCTGAAGCTGCTGCAGAAAACGCTGTGACAGAGCAAGCTCCTGAGAAAGATGAAACAGATGATAGCAAGGAGGCTGCTGATGTTAAGTAAGAAGCTTTCTATTTGTTGGTATTTAATACTGTTTTCAGTTGTTATCACGTTTATTAGTGGTTGCAGCGATGAGCTTTCAAGTATTTTGGACGAAGATCAGACCGAGTATGATTCAAGAAGAATACTTAGTGATGCGTCTTCTATTGATAAAGATGATAATATACTTACCGATGCGCCGGATGTATATGTTCGCCCCTCTAAGATACTTGAGACCACAGAGGGATTCAAGATATTCTATTTTGCAAAAAATAAAGAGCCCAAAGACCTGGTTGGATTGATAAAGGCTCAGATGGGTGTCAAGGCTATAAGTGCTGCTACCGGAACCAATCAGCTTATCATAAATTGCGATAATAAAGATCAGGCCAATGAGGTTATTTCTTATATTGAAAAGGTTGATGTTCCTGCTATTCAGGTAAAAATTGAATGCATGGTTGTTGAAAATTATGCTGACTTTACTATGGATAGGGAGACCAAGGTTAAGGTTGGGGAACTTTTTGGTGATGATAATCTGATTATTACGGGTCCTGACGATGGATGGGGTTTTTTCCCGGGGGCATCTTTAAGAGAGGCAAAACGCGGCACTTACGGCATGAGTATTGGCTATAGCAGTGCTGATGTCAGCTTTTTGATAGATATGCTTTCTTCGAGAGGTTATTTGAAGGTAATGATGAACCCTATTGTTACCACTGCGGCCAATAAGCCTGCGAAAATATTATCCAAGGATTATGTGCCTATTGTTGAGATTGTGACTGGTAAGGATATATTGCCGTATAACAAAACCGTGTACATTTGGGTTGAGGATTCTTTGACAATAACTCCAACTGTCTACGCTGACGGTTCTATTGGCCTTGCCGGTAATATAAAGTTTAGTTCTAAAAACACCCCTGAAGGTGTTGTGCAAAACCGAATAATCACTGAAAGAAGCGTTGATCTCAAAGAAACGCGTGTTCCTGTGGGTAACAGTCTGATTATTGGCGGTTTCCAGAAAAGTGAGAAATTTTCGGTAATTCGAGGCTTCCCGTTCCTCAAAGATCTTCCTCTTATAGGTTTTATGTTCTCAAGTAAGGATTTTGAAGAACGTGCCAAGGAAATAACTTTTATTATAACTCCAAGCATTGCATCAAAAGGCATCGATTTCAATGATATGGTTGATACCGTTCAGGAGATGCACCGAACCCATAGTTCCACTGAGTCGATTACTGATAAGCTTACAGGCATTGTTACCGATCCTTTCAGTGAAGGAAAATATCGCGAAAAAATGGAGGAGATGGCTGCTACTGAGACTATTGAACGCATGAAGGCAGAGGTTGAGGCAGCTAAGACTGATAGAGAGGTTCAGCAGGCAAAACAACGTCTGGTTGAATTTGAAGCAAAACTCAAGGCTGGTGCTGAGGCTAAGAAGAAAGCACAGAGTGCTGCTAAGAGTTATTCTGAAAAGGTCAAGCAGCTTGAAGAAGCAAAGAAAAAGCTTCAAGAAGCTCAAAAGGCTACTCAGGAGAAATCTACTGCACAAATACAAGCTGCTAAGGCGGAATATGACAAGTTTGTTAAAGAGACAGAAACGCTCAAGAAAGAATTCGAAAAATATCAGGCAGAGGTAGATAAGAACACTGCTCAGCTTAAAGAATCTACAGCACAGATAAATAAACTGCTTGAGACCAAAGCCGCTATTGAGGCAGAAAAGAAACGACTACAGCAGAAGAAGGCAGAGGTTGAGAAGGCGGTTGAAGAGGCTAAGGCTAAACAGGCAGCAAGAGAGAAAGCAGCTAAAGAGAAGGCTGAGCGAGAGGCTGCTGAGGCTGCCGCTGCTAAAGCCAAAGCAGAAGCGGCAGCCAAAGAAGCTGAATCTCAGCAGGTTGAAGCAGATAAGCAAGAGAATGTCGAATCAGCAGCTCCATCAGAGCAGCCGGCTGAAGAATCTTCTGCTGAGACAGGTGGTCAGGAAGTCGAAGAACCGGCAGTTTCTCAAACTGATACTGAAGGATCTGTAGAGACGAATAAGGCTGAGGACGTTAAATCAGCAGGTTAAGTTTCTTTTCAATATTTTGCTTATAATGTAAACATTTCGTAATGTATCCTGCTATTGTCTATATCAAGTTGATGTAAACAGCTGATTACAGCATCCATCATTGGAGGCGGCCCGCAAAGATATACGTGAGCATCTCTCATTATTTCCGAGGCATGTTTGTCTATAATGTGTTGATTTATGTATCCTTTTTCCCCGTTCCAATCTTCTGACGGATCTTTGAGTATAAATACCGTTTTGAAGTTTTCAGGTAGACTTTCAAGTTCTTCGCGGCAAATAATGTCTTTTTCTTGGTTGTTTGCATATAAAAGAGTTACAGGGCGTTTATCACCTGTTTCTCTAAGACATCTTATCATGCTTAGCGCTGGGGTTATCCCTACTCCGCCTGCAATGAATAATATTTTCTCTGCTTTATGATAGATGTAACTGAATCGTCCGAAAGGAGCTTCTATTCTGGCTTTGTCACCAAGTTTGGTTTTATTTATGGTATTAGTGAAATTGCCAGACTCTTTTATTGTTGCTTCCAGAGTACCGTCCTGCAATGGAGAGGCAGAAATAGTGAAAGGATGAATTTCTGGTTTTTGTCCAGGACGTATAAGCTTAAGAAACATGAATTGTCCGGGATTTCTATTTATGGTTATATTTTTTTCAGGTTTTAGAGATAGAGTGTAGGTGTTATGTGTTTCCTGACTGACTTTATCTACAATATATTTCTTCCTTATAAATGGTACGATGAAGTTACGATAGCAAAATACAGCTATTGCAGAAAAGAAAATTGCGTACCAGAATACCCTTATCGCAAATGAGCTCTTTATATGCGGTCCGATAACGATGCCGTGAAAGAATGCAAAGATGATGATGAAAATCATTGATTTGTGCAGAAAATGCCACACATTATAATCGATCTTCAGTTTTCTGAAAAACAAGGCGAAAAGTATGCCCAGCAGAAGAATCAGTAACGCTGCTTTGCCGAGATTGACTTTCCATGAGGTGCTGAAACTGAAAAGAGTCCAGCTTTTGTGATGAAGAGCTATTAATATCGGATGGGACAGCAGCAATACAAGTGCTGTTATTGCCATTGTCTTATGAAATTTCATCACCATATCAATTCCAAATGGTCGATTGATATTCCTGAATCTGCCCGCAAGAAAAATTTGTAAGCATAAGAGATTGAAGCCGGTTAATGCTATCATGAGGGCGGTATTTACCATTAAAGGTTCATCTACTGGCGGAGAGGTCAATTTAATTATAAGAACAGGTATGATGGCAATAACGCAATATGCTATGATTAAGCATAGTCCCCATGCAGATGAATCCTGCCACCCAAGTTTAGGCTTGTATTGCTGAGGTTCCATATTCTCTCCTTTGTAACCGAGTTTTAATTCATATCCATCTTCATTTTTTCATGATCTTTATGACTTGTCTTATTTTGCGGCATATCGGAGGTGTCGATCTTTATGCCGTCACGTTCAAGTTGTTCTTTTGAAGCTTTGCTGGCGACAGTCTTGTTTGGGAATTTGTATGGCCCCGGATATTCGTAGTTGTCGATGTCTTCACGAACCATCAGTATATTGGCCATGCTTCCGAGCACCGTCTGACCGAATTGCCCCTTGTAGCCGCGCATCGGTATACTGTTTTCGGGCAATGGCATTCCTGTTCGGGTCATATCTTTCATTCCCGATGTCCCCATTGTCATGTAGCCGGGTATCAACTCCTGCATCTGTTCGTCAAAACCTTCTTTTTCAAAACCGAGCATATTAGGGAAGCCGTGGCCCATCTGGGTCATTGTATGGTGAGTCATGTGGCAGTGAAATAACCAATCTCCCGGGTTGTCAGCAACGAATTCGACTACTTTTGCCGAACCGACCTGAACGAGAACTGTTGTCTCAGGAAGAAGTTTTGATTTATCTTCTGCCCAGCCACCGTCGCTGCCTATTATCTTAAATGCGTAGCCGTGAAGATGAATAGGGTGGTGATCCATGGCGCTGAGATTACCGTATCTTATCCATACCTTATCACCCAGTTTTGCAACAAGTGGCTGGGTTGCAGGCATTGCCTTGCCGTTCATGGTCAGTACGTTGAAGTCGGACATTTCGAGTGGGTTCGGTTTTGAGGTTCCTGCATCAATACGCCATTCGTGAAGCATTATGGAAAAATCTCTGTCGGGGCGTTTTTCTTCATCCGGTTGGCGTTCATGCACTATTATCATTCCCGTCATTCCCATTCCCTCCTGCGTCATAGAGTCGAAATGCGGATGGTACATAAACGTTCCAGAATCGGGGAATATGAATTCGTAGACGAATGTTTCACCGGGTTGAATTGCCGGTTGAGTCAGACCGCTTACACCGTCCATGCCGCAAGGAAGCAGCACGCCGTGCCAGTGAACAGACGTTGGAGCAGGCAGCTTGTTGGTAACATATATTCTGACTTTATCGCCTTCTGCCAGCTCTATCATAGGTCCCGGTACCATGCCGTTATATCCCCAGGTTTTTATAAAAAGTCCCTCGGCTACCTGCCACTCGATAGGCTCAGCGGTGAGATGGAACACTTTGACACCGTCTTTTATTTTGTATTTTGCTTTTTGGCCGTTAGGTACGACTGCAGGTGTGTAGTCTTTAACTGGTTCACCGGGCGGTAGGTCTTGCTGTGCGGCCTGGGCCCAAGGACGCGGCGGGTCGGCCTGCGGGGGCGGCATGAGAGTTGGTGAATTCTGTCCGTTATCTTTCGCCCTGACGTAAAAAGATATAGTGCAAATTATTAAGACTATTGTTGCGATTGTTTTTTTGTTTATATCAAACATTAATGTTTCCCTTTGTTGCTTTTTATCAATGCCCACCGGAACCTTCAGACATCTGTTGACCACTGCTGAAACTGACACCGGAATTCTTTATAAGATGTCCGTCAAGCAGCAGTTCAAGTTCGGTTCTGGCAAGCCAGTAGTTTTGTATTGTCTCTATGTAACTTCTTTGAGAGTCGTATTCCATTCTTTTGGCATTAAGCAGATCGAAGACGCCCAGTTGCATTGCATTGTATTGAAGCTGGGTTTCAAGGAATATTTTTTCGGAAAGAGGGACTATGACTTGTTTGTAGTAGTCGGCCTGCTGTCTGGCGTTTTGAAGCCGGTATCGTGCGGAGCGGCTTGTTGCTCTTATCTCGATTGCAAGGGCGGTATATTCGTTCCAGAGTTGCTTTATTTTTGCAGCTCCGGCAGCTTTTCGAGCCTGCCCTGTATCAAAGATGGGTATGCCAATAGCTGCGGTAGGGCCTATTGACCATGTCCCGTCAGGTTCGCGTTCAGCTTCAATCCCTGTTGCAAGCTCGGGAAATACCAGCGTTGAGATATCAATATCGGTTTGAGCGGCAACAGCCTCCATTTTTCTGTGAGCTATTATAAGGTCAAGACTGTTTTTTAACGCTGCTTGTTCAATATTCTTTACATCCATTTTATCTGTTGGAATATCCGGGAGTTTTTCTTTAGTTTCCCAATTTGTGTTTTTCCCCCACAAACCCATTAATTTATTAAGCTCTTCTCGTTGTTCAAGCATTTTTGTGTGTGAAGATGTAACTTCTATTTTTGACTGTTCATAGATACTTCGTCTGGCGATGAGTTCAAGTTCGGTTATATTTCCAGCATCTTTCAGGCGTTTGGCAGCCTCGTAGTATAGACCGGCTGCTTTTGATATCAGCAAATTTGTGTTATATGTCTGAAACGCTCCCTGATATGAGAAGAATGCCATCTGTGCTTGGGAGGCAAGGTTCATTACTTCGGAAGTTACCATTGCTTTTACAAGGTCGAAATTTGCCTGCTGCCGTTCAACTCTCAAGTCTATAAGAAGGATGTCGAGAAAATCCTGTGCCGCACCCATTCCCAATATATAGTCGTTGCCAGATCCTTCTACAAACTTTAATGAAGCATCGAAAACAGGGTTTTTGAGCAGTCCTGCCTGTACCAGTCGGGCCTGAGCAACACCCAGCCGCTCATAAAATGCCTGTATTTTGGGGTTATTCAGCAAGGCAATTTGTACCGCCTGATCGGCAGTTATGCTTCCTTTGAGCATTTTCTGTACTTTTTGCTCAACAGCTTTATCTTCTTTGCTTTGCGTATTCCAGCTTATGTAATGGCCCGTTCGCCCGTATATATCCTTTTGTATATCACTGAACGCAGCGGAAGGATCTGTGGATACATCTGAACAGCCCGCGATATAGATAAGCAAAATTAACATTAATGGTTTTGCTATACGCATTAATTTCCTTTCATTCAAATAAATAATTTATAGTTGAACTCGACTGGACGTTATTTTTTGTTGAATTCCGACGGCTTTTTCGGAATATCGTTACGATCTATAACGAGTTCTGCCGGTTCAAGGTGCAGGGCAGTCTCCTCGCTGGTTGTAACTGCTGGATGACCTTCACTGGCTTGAGGAACCTCGGCATATCTGCAGCCGTTTAGTGAAAGCGACAGTAACAACAGCAACGAAATGATAAAATATCTCATAAGTTAATTTTCCTTTCTAATTAATCGTTCTTTCAACTGATTATAAGGGGATTAAGGTCCATTTATAATAAGGAGATACCTGAAATCCAGTAATATAAATCCTTACATCAACTGTTTGTCCAATTTTGGGTTTGATATTGCAGTGTAAAAAGATCTATAATTTTTGAACTTTAACTTAGATTTTATGTAAATATTTGTATCTGCGGGGTTTTTATGGTAGAATTTCGAATCAAAATGATTTTAAGGGGATTCTGGCCGCAAGATATTGTGGATTTCAGTGTTCTGTTTTTATATCGATAGTGGACGTTAACAATAATTGAATGGAAAAGTATTTTAGATGAACGAAAATAAACTGAATAAGATATTACCTTTATTAATAGTTTTCGGTATTCTCGGCTATTTAGTAGTCCAAAACTGGGAGGTTGCCGGTAATATTATTGTCGCATTGCTTGGTTTTGGTATGCTTGTCTTTGTTCATGAGCTTGGGCATTTTCTTGCGGCGAGAAAAAATGATGTTGAATGTGAAGCATTTGCTATCGGTATGGCGATTGGTACGCCGTTTTTGATTGGCGTTAAAAAGGTTCAAAAAGGATGGAGATTACGAATTCTGCCAAAAACATCCGGTGTTAAGGATGAATTTGCGGAGGATGACTGTCTTGCTATGATGAATATCGGTTCAGGTATTGGACAGGGTGACACTGAGTATTGTCTTGGGCCGCTTCCTATTGGCGGATTTGTGAAAATGGTAGGTCAGGATGACAGTGGTCCTGTTGATCTTGAAAATGATGATAATCCGCGTTCTTTCGCTAACAAGAGCGTTGGTGCAAGGATGATGATAACCTCAGCGGGTGTGCTTGCTAATATATTTACGGCATTTCTGATTTTCCTCGGTCTCGCTTTCTACGGAATAGAAAGAGTTCCGGCGATTGTCGGTGATGTTGTTGATGGTTATCCTGCTGCTGAGGCAGGTCTGCAGCCTGGAGATGAGATAATTGAGATAGCGGGCAAAAGCCGTATGGTTGGGGGTAAAAGCAATCTGGATTTCACTCATTTGGCATTGGCTCCGATGCTTGGTAAAAGAGACGAGCCTATCGAAATGAAGGTAAAAAGCCCTGAAGGTGAAATTAGAGAGCTTGCGATTGTACCAGCAGAGATGGTAAATGGTAATTATGGTTTTGGTATTGAAAAACCTTCAGTATTGAGACTTGCAAATATCGCTGACGATGATGGATATTATGAAGAAATTGGGCTTAACCCTGATGACGAAGTCTATGCCGTCAATGGTGAGCCGGTTACAAGTACAAATGAATTTGACAAAATAGTAGAAGGCATTTGTGCTCAAAGTGTTACAATTTCTGCAAGAAGAGATATTGTGGGCGAGAATACATTCGAGGCCGTATCAACGGAAATAGAAATGACTTATTCTCCCGGTGTTTTTGAAGATGATAAACTTGGGCTTGCAAATATCTGTTCTTTGGTGCCGTTGCTCAAAATAGAGGGTGGTCCAGCTATGGCATCAGGAAGTGAAAAAGATCCTGTTACTAACGAAAAATTTGCGGAGGATGATCTTATTGTTAAGGTTGGGGATGTTGATTATCCAACTTTCCTTGAGTTTAGAGAGGTCGTCGAATCCTATCGTAATAGACAGATGCCGGTAAAGGTTTTGAGGAAGGCATCTGATGGTCAGCGAGTATTGGCTGATGTTCTTGTTACTCCAAAGGCGGAAAATAAAGAAGACAGGCCTCTTATTGGTGTATTATTTAATTTAGATATGTCTGGTAATTTTATCAGCGGAGTTGTTGATTCGCAGACCATACCTGCCGGAGCAAAAATAGTAAGCGTCAATGGTGCGGCTGTCTCTAATTTCTTTGATATAGCCAAGTTAGTGAAAGAGGGCGACGAAACTATAGAAGTCGGTTATATTGCAGATGGCTCAGAGGAAATCGCAAATGCTTCTATTGAGATTGATAAAGCTAAGCCTGTTGAAGTTTCTGGTTCTTTGAAAATGCCGATACCTTTTGATGATTACAGGCGTATGTATAAGGCTGGTAATCCTATTGAGGCCTTTCAAATGGGCGGATATCTCATACTTGATATGGTGGATCAGGCGGTTTCGAGCTTGAAGGGATTGTTGCTCAAACGTGTTTCTGCTGATGAGATGAGTGGTCCTGTCGGTATCGCGAGAATAAGCTATAGAATTGTTCAGCAGAGGGATTTGGCGTTTTTCCTTTACTTCCTTGGGATGATAAGTTGTTTCCTTGCGGTATTCAACTTCCTGCCGATTCCTGTTGTAGACGGCGGATTATTCGTACTTCTTGTGATTGAGAAGATAAAGGGCTCTCCTGTGAGCTTTACAGTCCAAAAATATCTTGTTTATATTGGACTTGGATTATTGGGCGCATTGTTTATCTTTGTGACGTTCAATGACATATTGAAGATTGCTAAGGGAATGCTCTAACAGGAGATTGTTTTGGATAAACTTCCCTTTGTATCTGTTGTTGTACCAGTTTATAACTCTGCGGGTTTTATTGAAAAACTTCTTGATAACCTGCTCGCGCAGGATTATCCCAAGCATCTGCATGAGATTATAATTGTTGATAATCATTCCAGGGATAACACAAAAGACATAATAGGGAAATATCCATTCATTCTTGCTGAAGAAAATGAAATTCAGAGTTCTTACGCGGCAAGAAATAAGGGCTTGGAGATTGCCAAAGGTGAGGTTGTTGCCTTTACTGACGCGGATTGTCAGCCTTTGGTAGAATGGCTGTCTGAGGGAGTGAGGACTTTGCTCGACAGCAATGCCGATGTGGTTGCAGGTAACGTGAAATTTATATATTCAGAGAAACCTACAGCCGCAGAGATTTATGATTCCATTACTCACATGCAGATGGAGTCGGAAGTCAAAGAGAAGGGGGTTGCGCCTACAGCAAACTTATTTATCAAGCGTGAGATGTTTGAAAAAATAGGCGTGTTTGACAGTCGTGTTAAGTCTGGCGGAGACGTGCAGTGGACACGAAAAGCTACAACAAGCGGCTATCAACTTGTATATTCTGAGAAAGCTGCTGTGAAACACCCAACGCGAAATTTGGCTCAATTCACAAAAAAGGTTATGCGTACAGGCGCTGGCAGAATCCATGCAAGATTAGCAGCAGGGCATTCTGTCATACACGAGTTTTTTTATACACCATATGCGATATTTTTCAAGATTCATCTTAATAAGGATATGCTTAAAAGACGTTTTGAAGAACGAGGTTTGAGCCAGAGAGAGGTTCGGTTCTGGAAAGTATGCAGTGTCGGTCTGTTCACTAATTTTATTTCTCATGTGGCAACTCTTGTTGAATTTTTCCGTATTTTTCCGCTGATACTTTGCAAGAAGTATAAGGTTCGCAAGCATGAAAAATAGATTAACTATATCAGCCGTTATCCCTGCTTATAATAATGGCAAATATATATCGAGGGCTATAGAGAGTGTGTTGTCGCAGACTTATCCTGTTTGTGAGGTTATTGTTGTTGACGATGGCTCTACAGATGAGACAAAAGCCGTTGTAGCCGAATTTGGTGATCAGGTACGTTATATTTATAAGGAAAATGGAGGAGCAAGCTCTGCGAGAAATGCCGGAATAATGGCAGCAAAAGGAGAATGGATAGCTTTTCTTGATAGTGATGATCAGTGGCTTGAAAACAGAGTTAATGACCAGGTCGAATTATTGAGTAGGAATCCATCATTGAACTGGGTATGTTCGAATTATATTACTTGCTTGTGTCTTAATGGACAACAGTCCCCGTATAATCCTGTTAGAAAAGTTGATCGCATACTTAATGGATCGGAAAGCATAAACTATTACAATGCTTTTATAAATGGAATTCTTACTTGGACAGGTACTATGCTTATAAAGCGTAGTACGCTGGTTGAATCTGGCTGTTTTGATCCGGACTTGAGAGTAGGTGAGGATCTTGATATGTGGTGGAGGATTGCATGCCGGTGGCCTGAAATTGGTGTTGTTGCTGAGCCCGGTGCCATTTATCATATGCAGGTTGAAGGCAGTATAACAAAGGCAAAATTTCCTGCTGCTCTTTATTGTGAACTTATACTGAGGCATCGTGGAATTGCCGAGGAATATGGCCATAGGCCGGAATTTGATAAAATGGCCTCTTTTATGGTAAAGAGATGGCTTAGGTCAATGCTGCTTCACCGACAGAGAGCAGATGACGTGCGATTTTTGCTTTCTGAATTAAAAGTGGTGATACCTTTATGGTACCAAATCCTTATCCGTACCGCAGTTTTTTGGCCACATGGAACAGAGTCTTTGCTGAGATCAATTTCACGTTTTTTGCGTTTGACCAAGCTGAGAAAGCGTTTGGTGCCGCCTCCGGATAAAATGAATAGGAAATAAATTTAATCTCGCTATTTAGGCTAACCCCTCTTTTGATGCATTAAACCGCTTTTTGTTGAGATATAATGATAAAAAAATGAAAAAGAAGCGAAATTTTCAACAAAAGACTTGCTGAGCGGAAGTCTTTTTTGTATAGTGGTTTACAAGATAAAGTTTTATAGTTTAAGAAGTCAATAGAAATAGGTATGTCTCAAGGTTGCGTAGGCAAGAGGTTATAATGTCAACAGTAACAAAAAAAGAATTGATCGATAGAATTGCGGATTCCACTCAGGAGAAGAGAATAGTTGTTAAGAAGGTTGTTCAGACATTTCTCGATGAGATTATTGATGAACTTTCTAAGAATAACAGACTTGAGTTCAGGGATTTTGGTGTTTTTGAGACTCGTGAAAGAGCATCTCGTATGGCACAGAATCCTAAGACACTTGAAAGAGTGCAAGTTCCTTCCAAACGTACAGTTAAGTTCAAAATGGGCAGGCTTATGAAGGTTAAGGTTGGCGGCGAATAAATTTCGTTTGCTAACGATAGTTTCATAAAATACAAATAAATTTTGTACAAGCCTTTAAAAAGACCGCCTTTCTGATATAATGTTGAACGGTGGTTTTTTTATTGAAATATTTAACTGTAATCACAAGTAAGGGTGTCAAATGTCAACTGGTGAAGTAATCTGGTTTGACAAGACGAAGGGCTACGGCTTCATTGCGGTTGAAGGCAGTCAGGATGTTTTCGTGCATCATTCCACGATTTCATCTGACGTGGCTAAAAGCCTTAAAACCGGCGTGAAGGTGTCTTTCGATGTCAAGAAAGGTGAGAAAGGTCTCACTGCCAGCGAAGTCTCAGTAATCGTATCATGAATTGAATTTAAGGCTGCGAGAAGCATTTAATGTTTTTCGCAGCCTATTTTTTTTGAGGCTTACGCTTTAAGGAGAAGGAAAGTCAGCCTTTCATATCCACAGAATACTGCGATAAATTGATTTCTTAGGCAGATTTTTTGTGGAACGGGGAGTAATCAGCTACTGAATGGGGTATTCTATGAAAAACCGCACTGTACACTATAAGCAATGGGGGAGCGATATTGAGCCGGAAGCAATAGAGCAGATGGATAGAGCTTGCAGCTTGCCTGTTTCTGTTGCCGGTGCACTTATGGCTGATGCTCATAGTGGATATGGTCTTCCTATTGGCGGGGTTCTTGCCGTTAGGGATGCGGTTATTCCTTATGCTGTCGGTGTTGATATTGCCTGCCGAATGAAGATGACTGTTTTGGATATCACGGTTGATATGCTCCAGACACATAGCAAAAGACTGAAGAACGCTCTCTGCAGTGAGACATTATTTGGTGTTGGAGTCAGTTTCAAGAATAAACGTCAGCACCCGGTTATGGATGAGGACTGGGGATTTTCAAGCTTTATAAGGAAACTTAAAGACAAGGCTTGGAGTCAGCTTGGTACAAGCGGCAGCGGCAACCATTTTGTCGAGTTTGGAATTTTAGACATACCCAAGGCTGACTTAGGACTTGAAGCGGGTCAATATCTCGCTCTTCTCAGTCATAGCGGAAGTCGTGGCGTTGGTAATGATATTGCAAAATATTACAGTAATGTGGCTCTGAAATCTCATCCTGAACTATCGGCTCAGCTTTCACATCTTGCATGGCTTGATATGGATAGCTCTGCAGGGCAAGAGTATTGGAAATCCATGCAGCTTATGGGACTTTATGCATCAGCAAATCACGAGCTGATTCATTCGGCTATTCTTAATAATCTGAACGCAAATAAACTTGCTGATATTGAAAATTACCACAATTTTGCATGGGAAGAGATGCATGAAGGCAGAAAGGTAATCGTTCACCGGAAGGGAGCTACACCGGCAGCGGTAGGGAATATTGGTATTATTCCGGGTTCTATGGCAACGCCGGGTTATGTAGTTCGAGGTAAAGGTAATGCTTTATCAATAAATTCAGCTTCTCATGGTGCCGGACGTAAAATGAGCAGAAGGAAGGCTAAAAAGCTTTTTAACTGGCATGATGCCAAAAAGTTTTTGGAAGATAGGGGTGTCGAACTTATATCTGCTGGTCTCGATGAGGTGCCGATGGCTTATAAGGATATAGATGAGGTGATGAAGGCCCAACATGATCTTGTTGAGCCTATCGCCAGATTCGATCCTAAGATAGTTAGAATGTCATCATCTTAATTATTTAGAAACTTATTTCCGAGTCGAATATTTTAAACTCGACAACATGTACGCTTGTGTTAACATTGTTTCGGAGCATGTTGAGCCTCACATATCTTGCTTTTGCTCCATCGGGATGAGCTATTTTGAATTTATGCAGATGCCCAAGGCTTGTCGCCATCTCTGTATTCTGTGACATATCAATGATTAGTGACCAGTTTTCACCGTCTGTCGAAGTTTCTATTGTATATTGATAGTATCTGCCGTTACCCCAGTAGGGATACACTTGGAAGCCGAAGATTGTTTCTGTTTTTTCAAGATCGACAGTTAGTGAAGCAGGTGCAGTTGCCCACCATGAAGATTGAAGGTTAGTATTGTTATCTACAGCAAGTTCCGGTTTATGTCCATGTTCAATTCCTGTCGCTGTAACGGGCTTTTTTACGGCTATTCCTTGCGGAGTATCAAGACCAGGACCGCTGCCTTGTTCCCACATAACTGTGCCGTATTTCTCCCACATTTCTTTGCTTATTTCATAAGCATCTCCAGAAGGCTCTGTTGGCAGAATGCTTGTACTGTTGTACCAGTTATTTTTGAACTCGGCAGTCAGCTTATTGGAATCGATGTCTTTGAGATTTACGGCATTCGGCAGGTTCTCTTCGAGATTATTCAAGTATATTTCCCATTGTGGAATGATGTAGTCCGACATATAACCAGACCATTCTTTTATCGCATATGTACCTATATTCCCACCCCAATCGGTTATCTGACGCTTTGCATTCCATTCAAGCAGTTGTTTTTCCTGAGGGTCGTTGCTGAGGTTGCGAAATCCTTCTATCCATTTGCCCAGAAGAAAATGTTCTGAACAGCCCATAAGTTTGTCAAAATCCCTTATGTATTGAAGCATCTGAGCAGAAGACTGCTTGAATGCAGGCAAGTTTTGAGCTTCGTAGGCATTTCTGATCTTTGCGGTATAATGAGGGGCGTATATTCCCATTGCTTCACGTCCGAGATTTATGAGGTCGAATTCGTATGCTTTACTTGTTTTGAGTTCTTTTCCGGCATCAAGCAAGCATTTCCATGCTTTGACTATATTCATATCAGGGCCGGAGTCAGGTAGTAGCTGTGGAGTAAAACAAAGAGGTGAACTGCCGGTTCTTTCTTGCGAGATGTAGCGACTTTTATATAAGGTTTCCCATGCCTTCTCTGCTGATTCGCTCTTAGTGCCATATCGTTTGATGATGTATTCATCTTTCCATTTTTCAAGATCAGTTACACCATCAGACCACATCATATCGAAAAGAAGCTCGAATACAACAGGGTTATAGCAAAGACCTTCCATTGCTATTCCGATTCCGGAAACATTACCTTTATCGGGTGAATTTTGCATCATATTGTAATTGTCAAATATCTGTTGAAGTCCGCCATAGATATCGACTTGATCGCCAAAGTTTTGTATTGCGCACCATATCCACTCCTTGCCATACCAACCATCTTGACGAAACCATCCTGTCCATTGGCGGCTGTCGCCATGCAGTTCAAGAGCAAGCATGCGGTTATTTGGAATGGCATCAAAGAAAGTTTTGGTTCTGTCTTTTTTCCAGTAATGCCAGTCAAATTGAGGACTTTTACAGAACCATGTCATGAGAACCCATTTACCTTGAGGGTCTGCAGTGTCAATAGATGAGAATATGAGTTTGGCCATATTGGCTATATATGCTGGATCCGTACTTGGCGGATTCATTTCGTTAAACGGGTCTATTGAGTAGTAGTGGTCAGTACCATATATTTCTTGTTGCTTTTCAAGGAAAGTTGTTCCTATCTTGAGGAAAAGAGGGTCTTGCCAATCTAACGAAAGGGTTGGTTTGAATCCCTGCCAACTCAACTCATGCACTTTGATATGAGGAAATTTGCGTTTGAGAGCTTGCGGGATGTGTCCTGAGAAACCGGCTAATATAGGTTTCATGCCAAGGCTTCTTGCACGCTGCAGTATTTTTTTCTGCAGTTTCGATTGTAATTCTATTACTGATTGGGGCAGAGGGCCGCCCCAGCCGTCAAGATTTCCCATCCACTGCCACGGATACCATGCAGGGCCTGCGAAAAAGTCAGTAAGTTCTTCTTTATTTATTCCCAATTCTTCGTATGTTAACTGCCAAACTTTTTCCTGTCCCAGAAGGCAAAGCGGCAGGTCGATTCCGTTTAATGCCATTATATCAAGCATTCTTTCCCACTGAGGCCATTGCCAGTAAGCCATTGAATAGCCGTAAACGCAGTTGTTGAAGAAGTAACGGTATTTCATTGGTGTTGTTTGGCGGACTTTAGCTTTGAGTTTTGGAAGGGGGGAAGGTAGATTGAGATTGTCTCCTCTCCAAGAAACACTGCAATTGCACATTTCATTGAGATACCATTTAAGCCCGCGGCAAGCAGAGACACCTGATGAGCCGCGTATTATGATTTTGCTGGCAAGTGATTCTATCTCAAATACGTCAAAACCATTGTCTGTGGGTATTGATTCAAATGCGAATCTAGAGGCAGTTTCTTCACTCAGGAGCCTGGTTGCTACTTCGCTGGCGCTTTGTATTTGCTGCTCAGATGTTGTTGAGGCGTTGGATACGGCAGTAATTATCAGAATGCAGAATAACAGATGCAGACTTTTAATATAAAATTTGACTTTTTTCATCATTTCTCTCTAAAGCTTAAAGTTGCAAATTTGTTTTACTCAAGGGTAAACGTTTGCCTTTATTATTGCTTAAAAAGAGAGGAAATCAAGTTTAATTTTACTTAATACCCTTAAACCTGCTAAAAGCTGAACAGAGAGATAGAAGTTGTTTTTTATTTGGAATCAGGTTTTTATTGCTCTGAAGCCATGTCAGCTTCGATTTCCTGTTCCATTTTATCCAGTTCAGAGCTTAGGTTTTCTTTTGTGATTTCAGGTTTATCGTTTGCCTTGGTCGGCTCGGAAGCTCTTTTGCAACCGGGCATAAGTAATAATACTGTAGCTAAAAGTAGAACTATAAAGTATTTTGAACGCATTTTTTTCTCCTAAAATAAAAGTATGCAGGCAATTAGCCTGCTTTTACTTTCTGCTTAATCGTCATCATCTTCATTGTTATCGCTGTCATCGCTATCATCATCTCCATCATCATCGTCTTTTTCTGTCTTTTCTTTTGATGATTGAGATTTGATCTTTTCTAACTTCTCTTCATGACGTTTCTGTTCTTTCTCCATTAGGGATTCTATTCTTGCAATGGCTTTTTCGTCATCTGCTTCTTTGGCTACATCAAGCATTTTCTGAAGGCGTTCTTGTCTTTGGTTGTGCTTGGAAACTTCCTTTTCAGACTTTTCCTGGAATTTTTCGAGTCGTTTTTCTCTTGCTTGAGAGCCTTTATCTGCGGATTTCTCTTCTTTCTTAGACTTTCCCTTTTCTGCGTTTTCTTTGCCTTTTTCAGCTTTTTCCCGAGCTTCTTCCTTCGCTTTTTCTCTGGCTTCTTCCTGTCTGTCAGCCTGTTTCATATCAGCTTTTTTGCCAGAACCTTTTGCCTTTTGGGCTTTATCGGATTTTGCCATTAGAGAAGTTGAAAATAACAGCAAAGAGATAATTGCTAACGTTGTAATGAGATGTTTCATTTTACCATTCCTTAATAAATGAATTTTTCGAAGACATAATCTTTATTCCTACCTGTAAATCTGATTCTACAGCATTGGTATAGGAGTGTCAAGGTTTTAAATGCTTTTGACACTCCTGATGTCGTTCGGCTTTTCTTATATGAAAAGATTTACGTTGGATTTTTCCGCTTTTCCAAGATACATCGCAACGCCGCCTGTCTCAACACCGTCTATGAGTTCTTCTTTCTTGATTCCCATCAAATCCATTGACATAGCACAGGCAACAAGTCTTACGCCGTTTGCTTTGGCATTCTCTATTAACTCAGGCAGCGAAGATACGTTTTTCTTCTTCATTATGCCCTTTATCATTATTGTTCCCATTCCTCCCATGTTCATCTTTGATAGAGTGGTTTTTTCAGGGCCTCGCGGCATCATAAAGCCGAACATCTTCTCTATAAGGTTCTTTTTGACAGAGACGTGCTCTTTCTTTCTCAGCAGGTTGAGTCCCCAGAAAGTGAAAAATAGGGTCACGTCACTTCCTGTTGATGCTGCACCATTAGCGATAATGAACGCCGCCATTGCTTTATCAAAATCATTGCTGAATACTACCATTGTTTTACTGTTGGATCTGTCTGTGGGGCTTTGCGGTGAATCCTGATGGCTGCCTTTGGTTATTACAGCTCTGTAGCCGTCTCCGCTTGGTTTGAGTTCAATCAGGCTGTTTCCTGAGCTTTCACACCATGCAGGGATGTCAGCAACGAAGCCGGGATCGGTACTGGTGATTGCGATTGTCTGGCCATCGTCAGCTTCATTCATAGCGTTTTTGAGTTTCATCACTGGTCCCGGACATTGAAGTCCGCAGGCGTCTATTTCTCTTGTTATTTCTGACATATTTTTATCTCCACCAGAAGAGTTTTCTTTTTGAGTTGTTTTGACCGCGGCAGGTGATTCTGCCTTTGCTGTTGCCGCTTTGTATGTAGTCATTCCGCCAGATAGGTTCCTGCACTTGAAACCATTCTGGAGCAGAATCCTTGATGCAATGTAGCCGGTGAGTCCTACTCTGCAGAATACGAGAAGCTCCTTGTCTTTTGGAAGTTCACTCAGCCTGTTTCGAAGTTGCGCCAAGGGGATATTTAGAGATTCTGGTATAGTTCCTGTCTGGACTTCATCAGATGTTCGAACATCAAGTGCGACCTGATTCTCATTAATATTCAGCATGTCTTCCCAGTGGCAGACAGGCATATTCCCGTCGATTATGTTTGATGCTACAAAGCCGGCATAATTTACCGGGTCTTTTGCAGAACCGTATGGCGGAGCGTAAGAGAGTTCAAGTTCGCTGAGATCATGGACAGTCATTTTCCCCCTTATTGCCGCAGCGAAAACATCGATACGTTTGTCTACACCTTTTGTACCAACTGCCTGAGCACCAAGAACCAGCCCGTTTTCAGGATCGAAAAGCATTTTAAGGCTTATCGTGGATGCCCCGGGATAATAGCCGGCATGGTCAGAAGGATGGATATATATTTTTTCGTAATTCCTGCCTATTCTTTTAAGTGTTTTCTCGTTTAGTCCCGTAGAGCCTGCTGTGATGTTAAATATTTTGCAGACAGAAGTTCCTTGCGTGCCGCTGTATGAGCAATTGCCGCCCAAAATATTTTCCGCAGCGATTCTACCTTGCTTATTAGCAGGGCCGGCAAGTGGTATTACCGTCTTGAAACCGCCGACATAGTCCTCGACTTCTATCGCATCACCAACAGCATAGATATCCGGGGCGGAGGTCTGCATTTGTTTGTTAACTAAGATTCCGCCTCTTTCACCTATTTCGAGTCCGGCATCAACAGCAAGCTTTGTTTCCGGCTTTACGCCTATAGCAAGTATTATCATATCGCTTTTTAACTGCTGCCCATCTTCAAGAACGGCATTAAGAGTATCGCCGTCCTGGTGTATTTTTTGCAATTTACAGCCAAGCTTCAGATCTATGCCGTTTAAATTGAGGCATGTATGTATCGGCTGAGCCATTTCACGGTCGAATGGTGCAAATGCCTGATGCATTGCTTCTATCAGTGAAACTTCTATACCTCTTTCTACCAATGCTTCTGCTGTTTCAAGTCCTATGAAGCCTGCTCCCACGACAATGGCTTTTGAGGGTTTGTCGTTGTCAACTACCTGCTTGATCTTATCCATATCGGGTATTGAACGAAGAGTAAATACTCTGTGGTGATCAACGCCTTCCATTGGCGGCACAAACGGTGCTGCGCCCGGGCTTAATATCAGGTTGTCGTATGGTACTGAGTATTCACTATTGTCATCAAGGTTTTTTGCCAGCACCTCTTTTTTGTTGCGGTCTATTTTAATCACTTCCGTCTTGATTCTTACATCAATATTGAAACGGTTTTTCATACCCTGTGGTGTTTGCACGAGAAGCTGGTCTCGCTCTTTTATGACACCGCCTATATGATACGGCAGGCCGCAATTTGCGAATGAGATATATTCGCCGCGTTCGAATACTGTTATTTCTGCGTTTTCGGAGAGCCTTCTTGCACGTGTCGCTGCTGAAGCACCGCCTGCTACGCCTCCAATTATGACTATTTTTTTGTTATTGTTCATTTTGTCCTCCGTTTATTTGTCTAATTTGCAGTTTTTTGTAATACATTCAAGCAAAGACGGTAGTTGCGGTGATTTGATTTTATAATATACGGTACGGCCTCTTCTTTCGCTGCTCAAAAGGTCATGTCCCTTTAAGAGGCGAAGGTGTTCGCATGTCTGACTTGGTGATGTTTTGCACATTTCCGCAATCTCGTGCACGGCAAATTCACCCTGCATCAGCACATTGACTATTCGCAGTCTTACCGGATGAGCCATCACTTTCAGGCATTCGGCAGCCCTGTCAAGAATTTCAAACGATAAAAGCTCTGGTTTTTCCATTTTAATATCCTCTGTTAAATATTAATATATCGAGATATTACGATATTACGATGTTTTGGTTCGGAAAACAAGAAGTTTTTATAATTTTAATTGATATTACTGATTTCTGAATTTTCCAGGCGGTAGACCCGTTAACTTCCTGAATTGTGAGCTGAATTCATAGACATTTGTATAACCCAGTTGATATGCTATACTTACAAGCGGTTCGTTACGGTTGACGAGCAAGAGTCTTTTTGCCTCATCAATTCTTCTGCGAAGCCTGTATTGAGAAGGGGAGATGCCTGTTTCTGATTTGAAAATTTTTCTGAAGTTTTCATAACCCCATCCGTTTTCCTTACAAAACAGTTTAAGGTCGATTCTCTGATGTAAATCTTGAGTGAGCAGCCTGCATGCACGCATGACTATATTTTGATTTACAGAGTACTGGTTTGGTGTTGTAGCTATTATCTGCTGCTGCATTTCTATGAATTGCGGCAACAGCATTCTGAGTTGACTATTATTGCAATTTTCAAGTGTCCTGCGGAATTGAGCAATGGTTTCAGGTATGCTTCTGTCTATTACTGATTTGCCGCATGGTTTTGTTGTATCTATCATTCCCATTTGGCATAAAGTATTGCAAAGACCAGTCCCGAAATCGATAAAGCATTCAATCCACTGATCGTCTTGTCCAATGAATGTTGAATGGGTAAATCCGGGTATTCTTTGGAAGAAGCTGCCTTGCGAAAGTCCCCATTCTCCAATGCTGCATTTATAACTTCCTGTGCCGTTAATCACATAGCTGAGAGAGTATGTTGGAGGGTCGAAATTATAATGATCGATTCCGGGACGTTTTTTCATGAAGCCTGCACCTATAAGTTCGCGGGAACCGGCAGGCCCCATTGTTCTGTGAAACGGGCCTGGTTGAAACTCAAAATCAAAAATCATTTTTCACCATATAATAAAATACCATTTAACGTAAAAAGTTTACCATTTTCCAGATTGAATTGCAAGCAGGTTTGTATTAATATGTTTTTTTAACTTGAATATTTAACGAGGAAAAAATGAGTACGATTAGAACAGAAGTTTTTGCAAAGCCATGGGAAACCCCCGAAATTACAGAAATAAACCGTCTGCCTATGCGGGCGAGCTTGTATCCTTTTAGTACTGCTAAGCAGGCCTTAGCCGGGAGAACTGAGAGGTCTTCATTTTATGAAGGGCTTAATGGACAATGGGATTTCAAGTATTTTGAGAGTGTTGAGGATGCTTGCCAATTTATAAATACACATCTGGCATCCAAGAAAAAGAGCGGTAAATGGGACGAAATATCAGTCCCGGGCAACTGGACAATGCAGGGGTGGGATAAACCTCACTACACAAATATCCAGATGCCTTTTGAAAATAACCCTCCGTTTGTTCCAGAGGCTAATCCGACAGGTGTTTATCGGAAGACTTTTGAGTTGAGTAAGAAGTGGGCATCGCGTCGTACTATCCTGCATCTTGGCGGTGCAGAGAGCTGCGTGTATGTATATCTTAACGGCAAGTTTGTGGGGATGGGCAAGGACAGCAGGCTTCCTTCGGAGTTTGATCTTACCTCATTTGCTAATGAAGGAAAGAATGAACTTGTTGTCATGTGTATTCGTTACTCAGACGCATCCTACATTGAGGATCAGGATCACTGGTGGATGGCAGGATTGTATCGTGATGTGTATCTTCTTAGCCGTGAAGATGTGTTTATTGGTGATGTTTTTGCTGCCGCTGCCGCAGACGGCAAACTTGAGATTAAAGTGTCGATGGGGACGGCAGAAGAACCTGAGCATGATTATTCAGTAGAGGCGATGCTGTATCAAGGCAAGGAGCCGGTTTTGGCTGATCCGCTTAGATCTGCAATAAATAAATCTTACAGGCTGAGCTATTATGAAACCGTTTTGAGCGGACAAGTAGAGGCTCCGCTTTTATGGTCGCCGGAAGAACCCAATCTTTATCGTTTGGTTGTTTTGCTCAAGAACTCCAAGGGCAAAATTGTTGAAGCCACTGCCTGTAATGTTGGGTTCCGTGATATTGAGATTAAAAACCGCGAGCTGTTGCTTAACGGCAAGCCGATATATATAAAAGGTGTTAATCGTCACGATCATGACCCTGTAACCGGTAAGTATATTTCCCGCGAAAATATGCTTAAGGAGATAATGCTTCTCAAGCAGTTTAATTTTAATGCCGTGCGTACCAGTCATTACCCTAATGATCCGCAGTGGTATGATCTTTGTGATGAATACGGCATAATGGTTCTCGATGAGGCTAATATTGAGAATCATGATAATTACAGAACTATTTGCCATGATCCGCGGTGGAAAGAGGCTTATCTTGAGCGTATTAAACGCATGGTTATCCGTGATAAAAATCATCCTTGCATATATGGCTGGTCGCTTTGTAATGAGTCTGGTTACGGTATCAATCATGATCTGGCGGCTGATTGGGTAAGAAACTATGACCCAACCAGAGCTGTGCATAATGAAGGCAGTACGAAAATTGCCTGGAGTCAGGACGGCGGCGATGCCTATGACGCTGGCGGTGAAAGATCCAACGATTTCATCGGGCCTATGTATCCTACTGTTCAAGCTGTTATAGACTGGGGACAGAGTGATTCGGAAAAGAATCGCCCGTTCATCATGTGTGAGTATGCTCATGCCATGGGTAATTCGTGCGGATGTTTGAAGGATTACTGGGATGCTATCTATAAATATCAAGGCCTGCAGGGTGGTTTCATCTGGGACTGGATAGAGCAGGGGATTACCAAGAAAGATTCAAACGGCAAAGAGTATTACGGCTATGGCGGTGATTTTGGTGATAAGCCGCATGATGTAGATTTTTGCTGTAATGGCATGATAATGCCCGATAGGACGCCAAAGCCTCAGATGTACGAATTTAAGAAAATCGCACAGCCGCTGTTTATAAAGGCGGTTGATATTAATGCCGGTAAAATTGAGATATTCAATAATGATTTCTTCAAGAATTCTGATTGGCTTTGCGGTGATTGGGTTCTTGAGATAGACGGCGAGAAATCTCAGGCCGGAAGCATTGGTGCGATTGATATTGAGCCGCAGAAAAAGGCAAAGTTTACTTTTGATATCAAGCCGGTAGTGCTTAAAAAGGGGCAGGAAGCTTTTATTACAATCTCCTGCAAAACGGCGAAAAAAACGAGTTGGTGTGATAAGGGGCATGAGGTTGCATGGGAGCAGCTCAAGGTTAGCTTTGCTTGCGAAGGAGAAAAACCGCTGTTTGAAACAAGTCAATCAGAGGTGAAAGTTAAAGACTTGGCAGCAAGCTTGAAAATATTGCTTGCAGATAAAGGCCTTGAATTTGTGTTCAGTAAAAAGAAAGGACTGCTCAATAAGATATCACTTGATGGTAAAACTATTGTTAGCCACGGCCCTGAATTTGATATATGGAGAGCTCCACTTGATAACGATGGCGTTAAAGGCAAAAAGGAGCAGTGGACGGCAGATTGGAAACCTCTTGGCTGTTGGATGATTGCCGGATATGATAAGTTGAAGTCTTCGGTTGTTTCTTTTGATTGGTCGCAGAAGAAGAACGGCAGCGTTAAAGTTGATTGTAAGTTGCAATATGACTGCAGAGATGCCAAGGGGTGCTTTGATGTTACGCAATCTTACACGGTTCGGCCTGACGGCTTGGTTGAAGTCAGCAATGAGTACCGCTTTGCTGAAGGTATGACCGATGTGCCGCGACTTGGTGTGCGATTTGATGTTGCAAATGATTTTGAACAGCTAAGATGGTTTGGTAATGGGCCTTTTGAGACTTATGCCGATCGTAAGGCTTGCGGCAAGATAGGGCTGTTTGAAGGCAGTGTAAGCGATCAGTATTTTCCTTATATCGTGCCGCAGGAATGCGGGAATAAGGAAGATGTTCGCTGGATGAGCCTTGGAAATGATAAGGGCGTGGTTCTTGCTGTTCAGGCAGGGGCGATGTTCAGCTTTGGTGCGAGCAGGTATTCTTCAGCTCAGATGACAAAGGCTTATCATACCAATGAACTTGAGGCTTCCGATAAGATAGAGGTGCACATTGATGCCTTCCAGAGAGGATTAGGCACTGCTTCATGCG
Organism: Sedimentisphaeraceae bacterium JB056; assembly: GCA_044440125.1. GTDB lineage: Bacteria > Planctomycetota > Phycisphaerae > Sedimentisphaerales > Sedimentisphaeraceae > JBITAJ01. The sequence goes on from JBITAJ010000015.1 coordinate 252,219, forward strand.
GCCCCGATACTCTTGAGCAATACAAAATAAAACCAGGCAGATATACACATAAATTTGCCTTTACAATAGCAAAAGATTGCGATCTGAAAACCGCAAGACTTTGGTAGAAATCAAAACGCTGATGGCAATACAAGTCGTCAGCGTTTTTTATGTGGTGGTTTGGGTAGTTGAATGTGTGGGAAATAACTTGTGTATTATTTGTTTGATAATATAATTATTGACGTTGATTGTTGGAAAACCTATTTCTAAAAGTTTTTATGAATCTTTGTGTTTTGAAAGGAAAAATATGAAAAAAGGATTTGTCCTTACAATTTTATTGTCAATGTCATTTTTTTTAACATCCTGTACAGTAGTAGGAACTGTTTATAAGCATGATAATATTCAACAGTTAAAAGTAGGAATGACAGAGCAAGAAGTGATTAACATTCTCGGAGCTGAACCGTTTTCTCGCAGTGCTTTAAATGGTGGGTATCTTTTACAATGGCAATATTCCTATGGCACTGCATTGGCAACTTGTGGAGCAAGGCATCTTGCTGTCTTGTTTTCGAATGACGGGAAAATGATTAAGGTTACTCAAGATACGAGAGTTGGTGAAAGTTTATGAGTATAGACAGACGTTTTTTTTTGATTAGATTCTTGAATTAATTGAAAGGGGGATGCTGAATGTCGAAGTATATATTCTTTTTGGTTCTCACTATAGTTATAGTTGTTTCTGTAATGATATTTAATGGTGATAGTGTTTCAGACGATGACCTGGAATTAGAAGTATTAGCAGGTATTCTCGAAAAAGAAGAATCAGAAGCGGTCTTGTGTTTTTCTGAATATAATTGGAATGATGGTGAGAAGATTTATTTTGATTTACAAGAAAAATATCCTAAGTGCTGTTTTTCTCCAATGCTTGTTCCTATTGATGGTGCTTATTGCGTTACATTATGCGTTCCAGAGAAAGACTACAATGAGTTTTCGTTAGAAAGTAAGAGAAAATTATTGAATTATGCTTCATCTTTTGTCCCTGTCGCTAAAAAATATCCAAGCAGGTATTTGATTTTATCACCAACAGCACCAATCTTTAAAACGGGCATAATTGATACATGGGTTAATCCAATGGATTCAAAAAGTTGTGCTATTACGGTCGGAGAAATTGAATACGGATATTATTATGAAACAGGAACAGGGCGTCAGATTTATGGAGAATATATTGCTGAAAAATTTCATGTTACATACAACGAGCTTAAGTTTTAGTTTTTGTCTTTGCCTTAGGTTTTTCGTCTTCTTGTTCTGTATGCGTGGCGATGTCGTGAAGCAGGAAGTAGTTGAGGATTGTCCTTATTGCGATTATGGCCGCAAGCTGACCAATGTCGGTCCAGTTAGGTGCAAGCGTGGTTTTTAGGATGCTTGCGCCGATTAGAAAGCCAAGAGCCAGAGAAAATGAGTAGCCCAGTTCCATGCGGCTTGCGTTGACAGCCTCTGCCGAACGGCCGGGGGTTAATACATCTGAGAGGTATATCTTAAGAGCTTTGACAATGCCAATAGAAAGTACGATCATCGCGAGAAACTGACATATTATCACAATTATGTTATTGAGTATCTGCAGCCAATTCATTAATAGATCCATGAGAGACTCCTCCCTAAAAGTTAGTCAGAATACTATATTATGCCTTTGATTATCTATTATATCTTGATTTATGCATTAAGTCAACAATATGAAATCAATGGGTTTTCTCTATTGGTACTGGTGCAGATTAATTGCACAGTTCTGGTGATTCGTTACAGTTCAATAGCCAGCTTTTGGATATTTCGGCCAGATCAAGCATGTTGACTTTGCAGTCTCCGTTGAGGTCGGCGGCATGCTTATAGATGCACGGCACATCAATTCCATATGCTATGATTCGTGTTACAACGTTATTTTGCAGGTTTCTGTACCAGAAATCATAGTCATAGCGATGGTAGACGCCTTCACCAAAATTGTCGCCGAAATCCAGGCTTGTTTTATACTCTTCGGGGATATTTGCCGTGAGTCCTCGTTGCACAGTATCAATTTGTGCATCGCAGAAGTTGAGATAAGGATAGCTGTCTGTTGTAAGCATTTCACCTGTTGCATGGTCGTAAATTACAGCACCCAGATGCATCTCGCTTGAAGCATAAGTATCATCGGTTTTCCAGTTGAGCGGGTTTATGCAGATCGCATCATTACTGCTTACCATTGGACCGTGGTCTACTCCGGGGGCTTGCGTGTTGAAAGTTACGACAGCTTTCGTGTCCGATTCGCCTTGTGCTGCTGTTAAGCCTGTGCCTGCTAAATCTGCTTCTGTTATTGTTTCACCCAGCAGATATGCGGCGATCATGTTCTGACTGAGCGCCTGATTACTCGGAAAGTTATTCATAATCAGCACTTTTAATGCACGTGTTCCCTGACTATGCCCTGCTAAAATAAACGGACGAGTCAATCCCGGATTGATGTTTGTGAGGTAGTAATTGAATGCATCATCAACATCGGCCTGCCCAATTGAATAATCGTAAGTTTGCCCTCCCGTGCTGCATTGCCTGTAATATGGGGCAACTATATTTGCCAGACCGAAGAAAATGGAAGCCTGAGACTTGTAAATTCCCAGAGCAAGTCCACGGTCTGTTTCGTTGTTTATGTCCATGTATCCGCTCGGGTCAGCACTTACAGTCGGGTAAACATAAAACACATCGACAGGCTTATCATAAGATGTCGGTAATTTAAGCCAATTGTCAGCATCGCTGTAGTCAATATCTTCGGCTAAGACAAAAACTGGTAACAAAAGCGTGAGCAGGGCGATGCGTTTTCCGATACTTGAACCTCTCTGTAATGCAAGTATGACAATAGTGCTAAATTTCATTTTTAACCTCCATTTACTAATAATTGCGTTAATCTATATTTTGCTGCCAACCGTAAAATAGCGTCCCCGGCAGGATTCGAACCTGCAACCTTCGGCTCCGGAAACCGATGCTCTATCCAATTGAGCCACGGGGACATTCCCGCAAGATTGATATGATACATATTTGTATTATTTTGGCAAGATTCAAAATAAAAGAATATGCATTCGTAAAAAAGCTTAAGTAAAGTAAGCCGATTTGTCTGTGCATGTTTGTGCATCGCTTGTCCGGATTAATTGTTTTTCAGATATCTGATTGTTTTAAGGCGACGGTACAGATTCTTTACATCTGTCATTATTTGTCTTATTCAGGCGATTTCGGAAGGCTGAAGGTTAAAATGTATCCTGTGTCGAAATGTTGTCTAAGTGTTTTTGACGTAGGGTTTTATATGCTTTTACGGTAGGCCTTTGCAGGGGTATTATAATCTTGCATTTATATGCTTGATTTGTTATAATTACTAAATTGGTTTTGATTTTTAATAATATTAACTTTTCTGTTTAATAGAGTTTTGATAAATATATAAGGATTTTGCGATTATGAAAAGTGATGAAGTTAAAAAAGGGTTTCAGAGAGCACCTCACCGCGGGCTTCTGCATGCTTGCGGGGTTAAGAAAGAGGATCTTGGAAAGCCTTTTATTGCGATAGCAAATAGTTTTTGTGAAGTAGTACCCGGCCATGCTCACCTTAACAAGGTTGCAGAGGTTGTAAAGCAGGCAGTAAGAGATGCCGGCGGTGTTCCTTTTGAGTTTAATACAATTGCAGTATGTGATGGTATTGCCATGGGCCATAGCGGTATGAAATATTCATTGGCTTCTCGCGAGATCATTGCTGATGCGGTTGAGACAATGTGCCGTGCCCACTGTTTTGACGGTATGATATGTATACCCAACTGTGACAAGGTTGTTCCTGGTATGCTTATGGCATCTATGCGAGTTAATATCCCTACAGTGTTTGTTTCCGGCGGCCCTATGATGGCCGGTAAGAAAGACGGCAAGCCTGTGGATTTGATCAGTATTTTTGAAGGTGTTGCTCAGCTCAAGCAGGGTACGATCAATGAGGAGCAGCTTGAAGACCTTGAGCAGTGTGCTTGTCCTACAGTTGGAAGCTGTTCGGGCATGTTCACCGCTAACAGCATGAACTGTCTGTGCGAAGTTATCGGCATGGCTCTACCGGGCAACGGAACTATTCCGGCAGTCGATCCAAAACGTCAGGATCTTTACAAGCAGGCGGCAAAGGCCGTTATGAATCTTATTGATATCGATCTCAAGCCTCTTGATATTGTTCAGGCTAAGTCGGTTGACAATGCCTTTATCATTGATATGGCAATGGGCGGCTCTACCAATACAGTTCTCCATACACTTGCTATAGCCAACGAGGCCGGCATTGAGTATGATCTTGAAAGAATCAACGCAATAAGTCAGAAGTGTCCGAACATATGCAAGGTTTCGCCTTCAAGTTCATGGCATATCGAAGATGTTCAGGCAGCGGGCGGAATCAGTGCTATCATGAAAGAAATCAGCAAGATAGACGGGCTCCTTGACACTACAAGACCTACCGTAACCGGTAAGACTCTTGGTGAAAATATTGCTGATGCTGATATCAAAGACACAGAATGTATCCATACTCTTGATAATCCATACTCGCAGAAGGGCGGGTTGTCAATTCTTCGTGGAAATCTTGCACCTAACGGCTGTGTTGTGAAGACTGCCGGTGTTGCAAAGGCAATGCTTGTGCATTCAGGACCAGCAGTTATATTTGAGAGTCAGGAAGAGGCCTGCGAAGGTATTCTTGACGGCAAGGTCAAGGCTGGTGATGTGGTTATTATCCGATATGAAGGTCCAAAGGGCGGCCCTGGTATGCAGGAGATGCTTAGTCCGACAAGTTACATAATGGGAGCTGGTTTGGGTGAGTCGGTAGCTCTTATTACTGATGGTCGTTTCAGCGGCGGTACTCATGGCGCAAGTATTGGACATGTAAGCCCTGAAGCGGCAAACGGCGGGCCTATAGCTTTCGTTAAGGAAGGCGATATCATTGATATTGATATTCCTAACAACAGCATAAAAGTTAATATCAGCGATGAAGAATTCGCAAAGCGTAAAGAAGGCTGGGTTGCTCCAGAGCCTCGTATCAAGAGCGGTTATCTTGCGAAATATGCAGCAATGGCAACCAGTGCTGATACCGGCGGCGTTCTTAAGTGGTGATATACAGGAGCGTAGAATCATGAAACAGCCTTGGTATATAGCCGGTTTGCATTTTGAATGTGTACAGTGCGGCAACTGCTGCAGCGGCCCTGAAGAGGGCTATATCTGGATCTCTGAAAGAGAGATCGAAATGGCAGCAGATGAGCTTGGCATGAGCAAGGAGCAGTTTGCTCAACAGTATACAAAAGTTGAATGCGGCGATGTTACGCTTGTTGAAGAAAAGACAACGAAAGATTGTATCTTTCTGTCAAATAAATGTTGTGGTATTTATAAGGTACGGCCTAATCAGTGCCGTACCTGGCCATTTTGGGATATGAATCTTGAGAGTCCTGAAGATTGGGGCTGGGCCTCTTCAAGGTGTCCGGGGATCAATAGGGGGCGTCTGTACACATATCAGGAAATAGAGGAAATCAGAACATGCAGGAAGTGGTGGAATGACTGATAAGAAAAGAGTTATCGAAGAAGTTGAGGAAGTCTACAAGGCTATTGATCAGAGAATGAAAAACGCATTGCCTGATAATATATATTGCAAGACTTGCGGTTGCTGCTGTGATTTTAAGACATACGGACACAGGCTGTATGTAACTACTCCCGAGATACTGTATTTTAATCATTTTGTTCCGGTTAAAAAGAAAATGGAAGATGGAGTGTGTCCTTACAGGACGGATGAAAATCATTGTGAAATTCATCCTTACCGGTTCTCCGGCTGTAGGATTTATCTTTGCGATGCTGACAAGGAACTGCAGTCAGAGTTGAGTGAATTTGCAATATCAAGATTCAGGCAGATATGCGAGAAGCACGATATCGAGTATCGTTATACCGATCTTGCCAAGGCTCTTGAACTTGTTGAATAAATACGTGAAAGGAAATTCGAGCAAATGTCTTCGAATATAGAATCTATAGCGTCAGCGGCCAAGATGGCATCCATTGAGCTTGCCGCGGCAGATACCGAACTTAAAAATAAAGCTCTTGCTAATATTGCAAAGACTCTGAAGAGCAAGGCTGATGAGATAATCAAGGCAAATCAGGCCGATCTTGATAATGCCGTAAAAGACAATTTGGATAAGCCTCTCCTAAGAAGGCTTAAGTTTGACCAGGCTAAGATAGACGGCGTGTGCGATGGGATTGAAAGTTTGATAAAGCTGCCCGAGCCGGTTGGTGCGACGCTTGATGCTACACTTCTCGATGAAGGGTTGGAGCTTTATAAAGTTAGCTGTCCGATTGGCGTAATCGGTGTGATATTTGAGTCACGTCCTGATGCTCTTGTTCAGATATCCACATTATGTCTAAAGAGCGGCAATGCTGTGTTGCTTAAAGGTGGATCTGAGGCGATGAATACCAATCGCATTCTTGCCGACCTTATTGCTCAGGCTTGTCGTGAAGTTGGTTTGCCGGATGGATGGATAGGGCTTCTCGAAACCCGTCAGGATGTCTCGGGGATGCTTGGTCTTGATGAGTATATCGATCTTATCGTTCCAAGAGGTTCGAATGAATTTGTAAGCTACATCATGAAAAATACAAGCATACCTGTTCTCGGTCATGCTGATGGTATTTGTCATGGCTATATAGATGCGGATGCTGATATTGACATGGCGGTTCGACTTGCGTTTGATTCAAAATGCCAATACCCTGCGGTATGCAATGCGATGGAGACGCTGCTTGTCCATGAGGATGTAGCGGATAAATTTCTGCCAAAGGTAAAGGCTGAGTATGATAAGGCTGATACAAAGCTTTTCGGCTGCGAAAGAACAGCGGCGATAATCGATGTAGAACCAGCGACTGAGCAGGACTGGAAGACTGAGTATCTTGATTATATCCTTTCGATAAAGATTGTTGACAGCCTTGCAGAAGCTATTGCCCACATAAACAAATATGGTTCAGGACATACTGATCTGATAGTAACGGGCAACAAGGAGGCCGCAAAAAAATTCATGGCTCTTGTTGACAGCGGCGATGTTTTCTGGAATGCCAGCACGCGTTTCAGTGATGGTTTCCGTTATGGGCTTGGTGCCGAAGTTGGAATCAGTACTAACAAAATACATGCGAGAGGACCGGTTGGTCTTGAAGGACTTTTGATATATAAGTGGAAGCTTATAGGAAAAGGACAGACCGTTTCAGATTTCTCAGGCGAGGGCGGCAGAAAGTTTACCCATACAAAACTGGATAAAGAATTCAAGCTTTAGATACGGTAATTTTGCCGATGGATAATTTAGCGAAAAATAATAAATTATTCGACAGGGTTGTGTCCATACTTGAGGACGCGAGGGCTAATATTGCGCGGTCAATTAACGCCAATATGGTAATCGCCTATTGGCTAATCGGCAGAGAGATTGTTGAAGAGATTCAAAATGGCAGCGACAGGGCAGAATATGGTAAGCAGATAATTGAAAATCTTTCCAAATATCTAAATGAAAGGTATAAAAAGGGGTTTTCAGTGTCTAATCTGAAATATTTTAGGAGTTTCTATATCGCCTATCCTGACAGGTGCGATCAAATTAGCCACCCGACGGGTGGCCAATCTCTAACGTTTTTTAATCCTAAACTCAGTTGGTCGCATTATCGCGCTCTTACACAGGTTAAAAATAGAAAAGAGCGTGATTTCTACGAAAAAGAGGCTGCCGAATGTGGATGGAGCAAGGCCCAGCTCGAACGGCAGATACAGACATCCTACTACAAAAGGATTATCGCAAACAGGGGAGAGGCCGGGATAACCCCAGCAAACAGAGAACGCCTGGAAGGTGAAGAAATCAATCCTGCCGATATGCTTAAATCTCCATATGTGCTGGAGTTTCTTGGCTTGCCGGATTCGACGCAATTGCATGAAACGCAGCTTGAAGATGCTATTATTACTAATATTCAGTCTTTTCTGCTGGAGCTCGGTAAAGGCTTTTCTTTTGTGGCGAGACAGAAAAAGATATCGTTTGATGATGATTCCTTCTATATAGATCTGGTATTTTATAATTATATCCTGAAATGTTTCTTGTTAATCGATCTGAAAATTGGTAAGCTTACTCATAGAGACATAGGCCAGATGGACGGGTATGTCAGGCTGTTTGAGAATGAGTTCAAGGTAGAAGGAGATAATCCTACCATTGGACTGATTCTGTGTTCCGACAAAAGTGAGACTGTTGCGAAATATTCAGTCTTAAGTGAAAGTAAAAATCTGTTTGCCGCAAAATATCTTGACTTCATGCCGACCGAAAAACAGCTTGAATTAGAGGTCATGCGGGAAAGAAAATTAATAGAGAATAACAATTTAAGAGAGTTAAAAAACAACGATGATAGTTGATACAGTAGCGAATGATGTGTTTCCAGAGTTATTGCCCGAGCCGCTCGCTAAGGCAGTTGATATTGCATTCAATCAGGATTTTTCTCAGCTTGAAGATGGTGAGTACCAGGTTGACGGCGATGACTTGTTTTATATAGTTCAGCGTTACAAGACAAAACCTCAAAGTGAGGGTAAGCTCGAAACGCACAGAAAATATATCGACCTGCAATTCATGGTCAGCGGCAGCGAAACAATAGGTTATGCACCGTTAAATCAGATGGTTGCCGATATGGATTATGATGAGCAAAGAGATGTTATCTTTTTTAAAGAATCTCCGACAATGACCAATATTGTTATGACGCCTGGAATGTATGCCATATTCTATCCGGAAGACGGCCATGCTCCGGGAATGGTTGCCGGTGAAAGTCAGGATGTTTGCAAAGTAGTATTCAAGATCAAAGTTTGATTTCTAAAACGGAGGAGAATTGTCAAATAGGGATGCTAAAATCGGAATCATCTATACAGGTGGTACCATTGGCGGCAGCGGCCTTGATCTGATAGACGGCAAGCTTGATGAGCAGGCCTTTCTGAAGATGCTTGTTGAAAAAGAAGTCGTCGCAGATACCGATAAAATCGAGTTTCGGTGTCCTCTGGTCAAATTCAGTGAGTGTATGATGCCTTCGGACTGGCCTCTGATTGCCAGAGAAGTTGCTTCACTCCTGAGTGAGGTTTCCGGTGTTATAGTTCTTCACGGTACTGATACACTTTGCTACACGGCTGCGGCTGTCGCTTTTATGCTGGGTGATGTTCCTGTTCCGGTTATGTTTACCGGGGCCAATATCCCATTTTCAAGAGAGGGAAGCGATGCTCAAAAGAATATTGTCGACAGCATTTCGGCTGTACGAAGCGGTGAGTTTTCAGGTGTCTGCATTTGCTTTGCCGGTGAGGTACATTCGGCGGTAAGGACACGCAAGGTGCGAACTTCGGGTAACTCTTATGAAAGTGTTGGATGTTCTCCGCTTGGTTCAGTTGTTTGGTCAGCTGTGGCGAGCAGCTATGCAGTGAATACTCAAAATGCGGCTTATTATCAGAATGTTAAAAAAGCATCCTCTTTTTTGATCGATTCCAATGTAAGCTTATATAAGATGTATCCGGGCTTTATGGCTTCATCTGTTTCGAACGACAATTCCAAGGCAATTATCCTGGAACTCTATAACGATGGTACTGGCCCGGTAGGGCTTGGAGATTCTTACAGCCTTGATGTTAATATTGCGAAAATAGATAAACCTGTCTTTGCAACATCTCAGCAACTCTGTTCAGTGGAGCTTGATACCTACGGCAGCTCCGGTGAACTCAGAAAGGCCGGGCTTACGGGCTTGAAAACAATGCTCACAGAGGTTGCGATTGTCAAACTTATGTGGCTGCTTGGATGTGGGTTCAAGGGGCAGCAATTGAAGGATAAGATGCTTGAAGATATTCGCGGCGAATTTGGTTTTGATAACGAATAATCGTTCTGGAAATATATGACACAGACACAATGGACAACAACTAAACTGCTCGACTGGATGGTCGGTTATCTTGATAAGGCCGGCGTTGAATCTGCTCGCTTGCGTTCTGAGATGATTCTTTCGCATGTGCTTGGTTTGCAGCGTATAATGCTGTATATAAGTACTCCGGTGGCTCCCGATAAGCTCGCGACTCTCAAAGAACTTGTGCGTGAGGCCGCCAGCCATAAGCCGGTTGAGTATATCATCGGCTATACTACATTTTATTCTATCACGATCAAAGTCAGCAGTGATACGCTCATACCTCGTCCGGAGACCGAGGACCTTGTGCGATACGCGGTTGATACGCTTAGAGGCAGTGACAGCAAAAAAGTGCTTGATTTGTGCAGCGGCAGCGGATGTATAGCGGCGGCTGTAGCGAAGAATGTCGCTGATTGTCAGGTTGCGGCTGCCGATATTTCTCAAGGAGCCTTGGAAGTGGCGGCCGAGAATTTCAGGCAGTGCGGTGTTGAAGACAGGGTAAGGGTCGTTCAGGGCGATTTGTTCGAGCCGCTTGCCGGTGAGCAGTTCGACCTCATCATATCGAATCCTCCGTATGTGACAACAGGGGAATATGCGGAGCTTGATAAGAATGTGAGGGATTATGAGCCGTCTTTGGCATTATTGGCCGGTGATGACGGTCTGGATTTCTATAAAGAGATAATAAAACAATCGCCTGAATATCTGACTGATGGCGGTAAACTGCTTCTGGAAATCGGATACCAGCAGGCTGGCGCCGTGAAGAAGCTTCTTGAAGAAAACGGAAATTTCAAAGATATACTGGTGTATAAAGATTTCGCGAATAACGACAGGGTGGTATCAGCGGTTAAGAGTTAAAAGAAAGATGCGAGCGAAAGGAGTCGAACCTTCACATCCTGAGGATACCAGAACCTAAATCTGGCGCGTCTGCCAATTCCGCCACGCTCGCATTTGAGTTTTCTTTTATTATTTGCTTTCGTCAGTTTTTGACGAAGCTGCAATGGTTTCAAGCTTTTCTTCACATCTTCCGAGTATTTCACGGCAATGTGCTATCAGCTTCATACCTGTCTCGAATTTTGTCAGGCTTTCTTCCAAAGGCGTTTGCCCTGTTTCGATGCCTCTGACAATTTCTTCAAGGCGGGTTATTGTATCTTCAAAATTCAATTTGTCCAGTTCTATTTCTGATAGTTTCTCATTCATAGCAAAAAAATCCGCATAATTTACAAAAAAGTTTAAATTCAATATTTAATTGAGCCAATATAGCCGCTGTATTTAGTATTCTATACCTTTTCTTGCGTGAATTCCTTTCTCAAAAGGATGCTTCACGGCTTTGATTTCCGAAACAAGATCAGCCATATCGATCAATGAGCTTTTCGCCTCACGGCCTGTCATAACGATTTCAACTGCTTTGTCACGGCAGTCTATTATCCTCTTTATATCTTTAGTCGAAGCGAGCGACTGACTGTGACAATAAACCAGCTCATCAAGTATTATAACATTATATTCTTTTTTTTCAGCCATTTGGGCTATTTCGGCGAGAGTTTTTTTGACAAGCTCCTTGGTTTCTTTCTTTATGCAGGCATCACTGTGTGATTTTCTCATATTCCATTCGATGCCAAGAGCTCTTATCTCAATATCAAGACCGCATTTTTCTACGGCCCTTCGCTCACTCAGCTCAAGCGATTCGGGTTTGAGGAACTGATAGATCAACACCTTGTTGTCATCGCCTGCAGCCCTGAAAGCAAGCCCGAATGCTGCGGTTGTCTTGCCTTTTCCCTCACCAGTATATATCTGTACTAAACCATTCTTAATCATTTATCTTGTGTCTTCCCTGCATATATTCTGGACAGTGTCTCTAAAGATGTCGCCTCTTTGCTGGAAGTTGTCAAACATATCGTAGCTTGCGCATGCCGGTGACATAAGGACGACATCACCGTTTTCACTGAGTTCATTTGCCTTGTTTATTGCTCCGATGAACGTATCTTCTTTGTATATATCGCATTTGCCGTTGCCGTTTTTTATAGCTTCGGCTATTTTGTCAGCGGTTACACCTATAAGTATCGCTGCCTTGGCTTTTCGTGCGGCAGTAATTCCCATTTCATCAAAGGGCAGTTTTTTGTCGTATCCGCCGGCAATAAGTATGACTGGCTCCTCGAATGCCTCAAGGCCGACTATGGTGCTTGGAGGTGTTGTAGAGATCGAATCATTATACCATTTTACGCCATTGGCCTGAGCTACAAATTCCAGTCTGTGCGGCAGTCCCTTAAAGCTCTTTACAGCTTGTGCTATTGTTTCAGTTTCAACCCCGTAAGTCTTTGATATTGCCATTGCCGCCGCGAGATTGCTCAAATTAGCTTCTCCGGGAAGTGGAAATCCTTTCTTGACATTTTCAGGAACATCACCTGCATGAAACTTTATACATTGACGGTTGTTCTCTGAGTTGTATTTTTCAAACCATCCGCTTGTTATTTCATCTTCACCATTAAATATTGATACGGCAGGTTTGCCGCCATCAATATTCTGGTATGAGAAGAGGCTCTCTTTTGCCTGACAATAAGCTTCAAATGTACCGTGCCTATCGAGGTGGTTGGGCGTCAAGTTGGTTATCGCCGCGGTTTCCGGTGCCAGATTTTCTGCAGCAAGCTGTTCGGCCTGAAAACTTGAAATTTCCAATACAACAAGATCTTCAGGTTTTACTGAGCCCAGTTCTGTCAGCAGTGGCATATTCCCTATATTGCCGCCAAGCCATACTTTGCCAAATTTAACGTCCGCATTTTTCGATGCAAAATCCAGAAGGTGCCATGTCAGCTTTGTTGTGGTGCTTTTGCCGTTGGCTCCTGTTATCCCGATGATCTCTGCGGCGCAGTTATCCATAAATATAGCTATCTGGGATGTTATTGCGACACCGTTTTGGCGTGCTTTTTCGAGAAAAGGGTTGTCGGGGCGTACTGCTGGGTTGGCTATTATGATGTCAGAATCGGTAAAGTCCGTCTCTTCGTGTCTGCCGAGTCTGAACTCAATATTTGTGATTCCCCTAAGCTCATTTACGGCATCGATCAGCTTTTTTTCATCCGCCATATCAGTGACGATAACCTTTTGGGCTATTGAAGATGCGAACTTAGCACAGTCGAGGCCGCCGCCGAATTTGCCTAATCCCATTATAAGGATATTTTTACCTTTAAGCTTTTCTAATTTCATATTGCTCTGCCATAAAATACAGCCGATAACGCTTTAACGCTACCGGCTGTAATATTATTTCCAATGTGAGGTAATCGCGTGATTACTTCTGCATAGCGTTGTTTAGTATGTTGTTAGCGTCTATAGCCGCCTGTTCAATACATTTTTCCCAGTTGTCGCCAAACTGCTCTGTGTATTCTTCTTTCTCGTAAGCATAGATAATGCCGCGTGAAGAGTTTATGAGAGCACCTGTACCATCACTCTTGCAGAATCTTACGCAGTCATCTGCCTGTCCGCCCTGTGAACCGAATCCCGGTACAAGGAACCATACGTTAGGATAACGCATGCGGAGGCTCGCTGTATGCTCAGGAGTAGTGCCGCCGACAACCATTCCGATGTTGCTGTAGCCTGACTCACCGATTCTTCTTGGCTGGCTTGCAATTTCGTTTGTGATTTCAGCCAGTATCTGATACATTGCTACGCCTTCTTTTGTTACCGCGTCCTGCAGACGGGCTGCAGAAGGGTTGCTTGCACGTACCCATACGAATATGCCGTTATTGGCATCGCTTGCTGCATCAGCGAAAGGCAGTATGCCGTCAGCACCTGCAAAGCCGTTGATTGTTATAGCATCAGGAGCTATAACATTAAGACTCTTGAATTTCGGGTCGCGAAGATGAGCATCAGCGTATGCAAGGCAGGTATGCCCGATATCGCCACGTTTAACATCACCTACAACTTCCAATCCGAGTGAATCTGCTTCAGCGATTAGGCTGTAGTATGCTTCTACACCTTCCCAGAGGTATTTTTCAAAATACGCGATATTGAATTTAACCGCCGGTACGTGAGGGGCTACAGCTTTGAGTGTTCTTGTGCAGAACTCAATCGTAGCATCAATAACAGCTTCAATATCATTATTTGAGCCGTAACGCTTCTTGATTTCCTCAGGAAGCCTGCTATATACAGGGTCCAAGCCCACAACGAGAGGGCTGTTTTTTGCTTTAACGGCATCGTAAAGACGATCACCAAAATGTTTTGCCATAATATCTTATTCCTGAAAATATGAAATTATTCTGATTTTAATTGCCAAAAGTCTAAACTATAGTCGTTTGAATCGATATTACAAGTTTTATCCTTTGATGTTGGGTAAAATTATGCTAATTTAATTATGTAGGCTCTGACAAAAGTCAAAAAAAGCGATATTTGCTGTCAAAACCTTGAAAATCATTGAAAATGAAGTATATGGTTTTAGCGTGAGGGGTTCAGGAGGTCTTTTAATGAGTACCAAAAATGATTATGAAGAGGCATTTAGTCTGTGGCTTGAAGAAAATAACTATAATTTCAGGCATGTCAAACAGTCTGAAAGGCTCAAAATAGGTGAAAAAAGCGTCAAGTCATTTGATTATGTGGTTGATAACAATGGTAAAGTTTGTGTTGTAGAGTTGAAAGGTCGTGTTTTTAAGGGGGATTCCTTTGCATCGCTATCGGGCCTTCAGAACTGGGTTACCTGCGATGATGTTGAGAGTCTTGGCGGCTGGCAGTGTATTGAGGGGGTTGACAGGGCTTTATTGGTTTTCGCTTACCGTTCTCAGAATATTGATGTTGACACTGACGGCAACGACAGTATTGAGTATAACGGCAAAGTTTATGTGTTTATTGCCATACATGTAAACAAGTACAGATCATTCATGAAGAGAAGAAGCAGGCGTTGGAATACGGTTGATCTGCATGCTTCGGATTTTAGAAATAGCATAATTGAATTGAAAAAGGCCTTTTACTAAAAGTTTTTGCAGATTGACAAAGGTCTGATTTTTGGTAAACTTAACATTGGATTGATTAGCTTGCGGAACCTCCTGAAATTTCCCATAGCCTTTGAAAGTTAAATTGTATAATGTCACTTGGAACTAAAATAATACTTCTGTTTGCTTCTTTTCTTGTACTGCATTCGCTGTTCAGTTTCGGCCTGCGTAAAGTAATTGAGGAGCCTACATACATTGAAACAGAAGAAAAAATGATGCACAGAGAGCTTGAATGGTTTTCAAACCTGCTTGACTCTGAAGCATATGAAATCGGGCTCCTTTGTAAGAGTTTTTCTAAGCATAAAGGCCTATATGATTACATGACCAGCGGAAGCAATGAACTTATCAAGGCTGAGCTTGAAGGAAGTATGTGTAATTCGCTCGAAGTCAATATTCTTGTTATGCTGGATGCTGATAATAATGTTGTGTACTCGTATATTACGGATGAGGATTTTAATACACCTGTTAAGATAGACGGCTTCAGTGCGGAGCAATGGGCCGGCGGACATCCTTTATTGGGATTTGAAGGTGGAGATGATCTTAAGACAGGTCTTATGAAGGTTCGTGAGAATGTAGTCATAGTTGCTTCATGTCCTATATCTGCTCCGGAGGATGCCTCAAATATAGTGGGAACATTAGTTTTTGGTAAACTTTTAAGCGGCAAATATCTTGAAAAACTTGCCAGTATTCATGGTATATCTATAGATGTAGTCTCTGTTGCTGATGCGGGTTTTCGCGAGGGAGAAACTATAACGGAGAATTATTTCTACATGGAAAAAGCAGGAGAGGGCAAATATAAGACGCTGCTTGCTGTAAATAATGTTGCCGGTAAGCCGTCGCTTGCCATAAAAGCGAATATATCCTCAGACATAGCCTCTAAAAGCCGCAGGGCAAAACGTATAGCACTTGTATCCGAGCTTGGATTCGCTCTTGCAGCGGTTATGATAATGCTTTATCTGATTTACAACATAATGGGAAAAAGGCTTGAAAGGCTTATAGATCATATCATAGGGATCCGCCATAGCGGTGTACTTGTAAAGATGGTTCAGGAGTCAAGCGGTGATGAGATAGATTTGCTTGGTTATGAGTTTAACCAGATGGTTGCGAGGCTCCAGCGGGATATTGAACTTCGCATGCAGGTTGAGACTGAACTTAAGCGTTCGCTCACCGAACTTGAACGTTTTGCAGATGTGGCATCGCACGACTTGCAGGAGCCCTTGAGGTCGGTGGCAAGCTGCCTTCAGTTGCTTGAGCTGCAGTACAAAGAGAATATAGATGATCAGGGTAAGCAGCTTATAGAGTATGCTGTTCAAGGCTCGCGCAGGATGAAGACGCTTATCAAAGCATTGCTGGCCTACTCAAACATTGGCAATACCGGTCTTGAGATAGCAAAATGCGATTGTAATCAAATCATTAAAGAAGCGGTTGATGAGCTTAAAAAAGAAATTGATGATGTTGAGGCTGAAGTTATATGCGATAATCTTCCTGTAATTCAGGCCGATAAATTCAGACTGCTGCTGATGTTCACTAATATAATTGATAATGCGTTGAAATATTCAGTTCCGGGAAGAAAGCCTTTGATTCGCGTAAATTGCGAAAAAGTTGATAATTCATGGCGTTTTTCAATCTCTGACAATGGTATTGGTATAGATAAAGACTATTACCAGCAGATCTTCGTAGCTTTCAAAAGGCTGCACACTCAGGAGGAGCATGAAGGAAGCGGCATCGGCCTTGCGATTTGCCGCAGAATTGTTGAACAGCACGGCGGTAGAATATGGGTTAAATCAGAACCTGGCAAAGGTTCCACTTTCTATTTCTCAATACCCGAATAATTAATTGAGCCGGTCAGAGTTGTTTATTCCAACCGGCTCAATATTTATAGTCTATTTTTCCTTTTCAGCTTCCCATTTTTTCTGAAGCTCTGCTATCTCGTCAAGACGTTCCATTATGTTCAGGTGTTGTGTGCAGGCATCCTCACATCTATGGCATTTGATGCAGTCTTTGGCATCTGCATGCCTGTCGACAAGAATTCCCCAGTTGTAATGATGCTCCATTGCCTTGAGCATTGCCTCTTCATCTTTGTTTTCAAAGAGCTTTTCGTTGTACATCTGAAGATAACGGGCAATTGGTATATGTTTTGGGCATTCTTTCAGGCAGTAGCCGCAGCCGGTGCAGAGAGAATCCATGTTCTGGCTGACACTGTTTTTGATTCGATCTATTTCTTGAGCAGTGAAAGGTGATGCATTGTCTGCCGCTTTGCAGGCTGTGTCAATATGATCTGTTGTTGTGAAGCCATTGAGTGTTACAGTGATCTGAGGGCAGCTAACGCAGAATCGAAGAGCCGCTTCTGTTGGTGTTTCCTCTTTTTCAGTGAGAAATCCGAGATTGACTTCATTCTGCGGAATTGCTCCTCCTGCAAGAGGATTCATTGCCACTACGCCGTAGCCGCTGTCGTAAGCACTTTGTACGGCTTGCCAGCGGAAGGGGAAGTTCAGGACGTTGACTCCCAAGAGCACGCCTTCAAATCTTCCTTCGTCAAGTATACCCTTCAATTCGTTACCCTGAAGATGCGATGAAATAGTGAGATGTTTTATCATACCACGCTCTTTGCATTCCAGCAATCCTTCGTAAAAGCCTCCATCAACTATCGCTTCTTCATAGTGACCGCGTTTACGAATGCACCATGTATAGAAAAAGTCAATATAGTCTGTTTTCAGTCTTCTAAGAGATTTTTCGACAGCTTCTATCGCTTCTTGCTTTGTTGGTGCACGGAAGGGCATGCATTTTGTGCATACATAGAAATCTTCACGTTTGCTCTTGTTTCTATCGACAAATATGCCGAAAATGTCTTCGCTCTGGTCTTCACAGTATCCGGGAGCGGTATCTAAAAAGTTTATACCGTTATCGTATGCATACTGAATAATATCTGCGTTTTTCTCCTGACCTATGCTGAGGTCAAAACGCATACCTCCAAAACCAACGGCTGATACTTTATGACCTGTATTTCCGTATTCCTTATAAATCATTTTTGCTCCTGTTGTAAGTTAGAATTATTGCTTTGGCTGCATGTTTAGATGTTCGTATGCCGCAGGGGTTACTTCTCTACCCCGTTTGGTTCGTCTCAGAAAGCCTGTTTGCAGCAAATATGGTTCTACGACATCCTCAAGGGTGTCTCTTTCCTCGCCAAGAGTAGCGGCTACTGCCTCTATGCCAGCCGGACCTCCTTCGTATACATTGATAAGTGCCTTGAGGAAAGAGCGGTCCAATTCATCAAGCCCCAAGTGGTCGATTCGCTCCATATCCAGGGACGCTTCCACTATTTCTGTGGTAAGCTTGCCTGTACCTTTGACTTGAGCATAGTCACGTACCCTTTTGAGTAGTCTGTTAGCTATTCGCGGTGTACTCCTTGATCTTGACGCAATCAGTTTCAGAGCATCCTGGTTACATTCCAGTTCGAGAAGTCTGGCAGAGCGGCTTACTATTTTGGTCAGCTCTTCGATTGTATAATACTCAAGATGATAGAGCATGCCGAATCTGCTTCTAAGAGGAGAGCTTAAGAGTCCTGCTCGTGTCGTTGCTCCTATTAGCGTGAATCTTTTCAAGGGAAAGTTTATTGTTTTGGCATGAAGCCCGCTGTCTACCGTGAAGTCGACTTTAAAGTCTTCCATTGCCGGATAGATGAACTCTTCTACTGAAGCGTTCAAGCGGTGTATCTCGTCAATGAACAGGATGTCACCGGTGCTTATGTTGCTAAGCATGCCCATAACATCTCCCTGTTTTGCAAGGGCGGGGCCGGAAGTAACTCTCAGAGCCGCGTTCATCTCTGAGGCTATTACGTTTGCGAGAGTTGTTTTACCAAGTCCGGGAGGCCCGTAGAACAGTATGTGTTCCAGCGGTTCGTCACGGCCTTTGGCTGCTTGTATGGCTATCGAGAGTTTTTGCTTGACGTTTTCCTGGCCGACGCATTCATCAAGACTCTGAGGACGAAGAGCGAGATTAAAGTTCTCTTCATTTGAGCCGGTCGATTCTGCGCCTAATACTCTTTGTACAGCCATGATAAAAATCCGTTCTTTATATTTTCTTAAACATCCAGACCGTCAATAGTAACGTCTCTGCTGCTTTGACCTGTATGTTCAATCGTTACATTTATTGTTTCAACGCCCTTTAATGCATCCTGTACCCTGTTTGCCCATTCGACCAGTACAACAGAGCCGGGGGTGCACATGTCATCAAATCCAAGATTCTCGAAATCTCTGCTTGTATCGAGTCTGTAAGCATCGATATGGTACAGATCAAGCCTGCCGTCAAGGTATTCTTTGACCAGTACAAATGTAGGGCTGCATACAAGATTAGTGTCATCGCTTTCTGCAACTCCTTTAACGATACCTTTTATAAGGTGTGTCTTGCCTGCTCCTAAGTTACCGTTTATAGCGAATACTTCGCCGCCTTTAAGCTTCTGGCCTATTTTGACACCCAGTGCTATTGTATCTTCTACACTATTTGATACTATTTTCATTTTAGTCCTTCATATGATCAAAACCTGACGGTTTTATGTTTTCTAATTTACCGCTTTTAAGTTTGATTGTCAACCCCTGCCTGGTAATTGTTCCTATACGGCTTATCGGAGTTTCCATGTTCCAGTTTGTCTTCAGATTCTCATAGTCGGCAGGGCTTAACGTGAAGAGTAATTCAAAATCCTCTCCATCGTTTAGTGCTGCCTGCAGTGGATTATTTTTCTGCATGGCTGCGCTGGATATCGGAATAAGCTTTTCTTCGAGTTCCGCACCGACATTGCTCAGTCTTGTAAGATGAGTCAAATCAGTACTTATGCCGTCACTTATATCCATCATGGCAGTTGGCTTGGCAATTCTTGCTATCTCCAGTGCTTCACGTACTCGAGGGACAAAGCAGATATGCTTTCCTTCCAAAGAGCCGCCAAGAAAACCAGTGACGCATACTGCATCACCTATCTGGGCAGTACTTCGTCTGACCGGTTCTGTCTTTGCCGGTTTGGAGAGCATGGTAATATTGACTGCGAGCTTACCTTCTGGGATGCTCCAGCTTGTTATGTCACCGCCTATAAGTTTGCATCCGAACATGTCTCCGCTTTTGATTATTCCCGAATGAAGCTTTTTAAGATCATTACTGCTGAAATCAAGCGGAAGGGCGACCGCTGCGACCGCTGCAAAAGGTATTGTTGCCATTGAAGCACAATCGCTCAGACTTGCTGCCATTGATTTATAGCCTATATCTTCAAGCGAATGGATATTGGTATCGAAATGTGTGCCGTCAAGCAGCATATCGGTAGTGATAAGAGCGCTGTCAAGACCGCCGAATCGCATCTGGGCCATGTCATCCCCTATGCCAATAGGAAAATCTACAGGATCAAGATCACTCTTTTGGGCAAAATAACCCGTTATTTTTGATTCTTTTGTGTCCAAATTCTACCTGTTTGATATTTTGCTGATTTACAGGATACTGGTCCAATATTCTATTCGCTCTGCGGCTTGCTTGGTTCCCGATGCTCCCGGGCTGGTATATTGCTTAACAACATTAGGAGCTGTCAGGTTGTCAAATACATCCTGCTCTATTTCTTTGCACATTTGCTTGTATTCATCAAGAGAGAGCTCTGAGAGCTTGATTTGTCTCTTTTCACAATCCGCTACGGCAGCACCTACTATACCGTGAGCCTGGCGGAATGGTACTCCCTTACGAACCAGATACTCAGCAAGTGAGGTGGCATCAAGGAATCCTTCGTCGATATTCTCTGCAATCTTTTCTGTCTTGAACTCTGTATTTGATACAATTCCTTCCGCCATATCAAGACACATTCTTACATAGTCTGCCGCGTTGAATATGTGTATCTTATCTTCCTGCAAATCGCGGTTGTATGTAGATGGCTGGGCTTTCAGGATTGTAAGCATCGCTGTTAAAGAGCCGAATACAGCTCCGCTCTTTCCGCGTATCAGTTCAAGCATATCAGGATTACGTTTCTGCGGCATCATACTTGACGATGTGCAGTATTTATCCGCAGTGCGTATGAATCCGAATTCTGTCGTTGTATAAAGAATGAAGTCTTCCGCGAATTTTGACAGGTGTGTCATTATCATCGTAGAAGCGAATATAAACTCTGCACAGAAGTCCCTGTCGGAGACAGAGTCAATGCTGTTATAAGTTATGTCTGCAAATCCGAGTTTTTCAGCAGTGCTGTGGCGATTTATCGGCAGGGTGCTGCCGGCTACCGCGCCGCTTCCAAGTGGGGATACGTTCAGTCTTTTCGAGCAATCACTCAGTCTGGTGTAATCACGCTGAAGCTGCTCAACAAAGCTGAGCAGGTAAGCAGCAATTACAATAGGCTGTGCACGCTGAAGGTGAGTGTAAGCAGGCATCAAGGCTTCTGTATATTTTGACGCCAGATTTACAAACGCTTTCTGGAGTTTGCGGATCTTATTCTGTACTACCAGGATTTCATCCCGCATCCAGAGCCGCATGTCTGTCGCAACCTGATCATTCCTGCTTCGTCCGGTATGAAGTTTACGTCCTGCATCGCCTGTCTTGGCAACAAGAGCTGCTTCTATTGCCATATGTATATCTTCGAGGGATATATCGAACTCAAATTCGCCGCTTTCGATTTCAGCCTGAACCTCAAGAAGACCTTTTTTGATGGTTTCAGCTTCTTCTTGCGTTATAATGCCTTGTTCAACAAGCATTTGTGAATGAGCGATAGACCCCTGAATGTCATACTTATACAATCTTTTATCATATGAGAGGGATTCCACAAATGCCATAGCCAATTCATTAGGCCCGCCTTCAAGTCTGTGTTCCCAGCTTTTCTTACCTGTACTCATAGTCTTAAATTTCTGGTAAATATTTGTCTGATTTTTTGCGCAGGTATATCCTTTTTATATACCGCAGGGCCATAAATTGTATGCTAAAAACGGCCTCAATGCAACCGGAAAATAGACTATTTGACAGTCAAATACTTACTATGACATTGCTTATATTCTTGCGCATAAAATAAGGATACTTCCATTACAGCAGTACCCTTATGGATTTATTTATGCTTTGACCCACTTTGTGCCTTCGGGGGTGTCTTTGAAGGTTATCCCGAATTTTGCCATAGTATCGCGGATTTCGTCGGCCTTTGCCCAGTCTTTATCGGCTCTTGCCTTTGTTCTCTGCTCTATAATTCCCTGCATGAGATAGTCAATCAGCTCATCGTCGGCTGCGGATGCAGTTTCCGGGTAGCTTTCAAGGACTATACCCAGAGCATCACCACCAAGACGGTTGAACATGTCATTGATCGCTTCAAGGGTTTGTTTTGTCTTGTTTGGTGAAGCGAGTACCTTATTGGCAAGTTTCACCATTTCATAGATCATGGACAATGCTACCGATGTGTTTATATCATCGTTCATTGCCTTTTCAAAACGGAATTTCAAACTTTCGAGCTGTTTTGTGATTTTCTCGTCAACGGTTCCGTCTGCGGCTGATTCGATGGTCTTGCGGATATTCTTAACAGCTTCGGTTATCTTGTCAAGTCCACTTTGTGCAGCTGTCAAAGCCGCATCAGAGAAGTCAAGCGGACTGCGGTAGTGGCTGTTAAGAACAAGCATTCTCACCGCTATAGGGTCGTATTTACGGCTAAGTCTTTCGTGATCGCCGGTAAATACTTGCTTCAGATTGATGAAATTATTGAGGCTCTTGCCCATTTTGGTGCCGTCAACGGTTACCATGTTGTTATGCAGCCAGTACTTAACGAATTGTTTGCCGTTAGCTGCTTCTGACTGTGCTATTTCACATTCGTGATGAGGGAATTTGTTTTCAAGTCCGCCGCCGTGAATATCAATGGTTTCGCCGAGATATTTCATACTCATTACAGAGCATTCAAGATGCCAGCCAGGATATCCCTTACCCCATGGGCTGTCCCACTGCATGATGTGGTTTGGCTCGGCCTTTTTCCACAAAGCGAAATCAGAAGGATTACGTTTCTCGCTTTTAACATCAACTCTCGTGCCGCTCTTCATATCGTCAAGATTACGGCCTGAAAGTTTGCCGTAGCCCTCAAAACTGGTGACATCAAAATAAACAGAGCCGTTAACCTCGTAGGCATTACCTTTTTCAATGAGAGCCTCAACCATTTTGATTTGCTCTGGTATATGTCCGGTAGCCCTTGGGCTTATATCTGGACGCAGGCAGTTTAGCTTGTCCATGTCGTTGAAGAAGCTTGCCGTATAGAATTCGGCTATTGCCATTGGATGTTTATGGATTTTCTTTGCGGCTACAGCAAGTTTGTCCTCACCTTCATCAGCATCATCTGTAAGATGTCCTACATCGGTTATATTCTGAATGTAGGTTGTGTCATAGCCAAGATAACGGAGGTAACGTACTATTACATCAAAGCTTATGTAACTTTTGGCGTGGCCTAGATGAGCGTGGCCGTAAACAGTAGGTCCGCATACGTAGACTTTAGCCTTGCCTTCTTCTACAGGTACAAAATCTTCTTTGTTTCTTGTTAATGAGTTATAAAATTTTAATGCCATTTTAATATTTCCAAATTCTCAATTTTCCTGAAACCGAACATTTTAACCTAAAAACGGCAAAATGCAAATCGGTTGGAATATAATGCTAAAAGCTCTTTATCATTTCGGCGATTGCTTCGGGACTCATCCCCATATCATTTAGCTGAACGTCTCTCGAAGCTTTTTTGATGTAGGAGTCGGGCCCGCCTATTATCTTGAATTTGCCCTTAATCTCTCCTGTTTGACTGCTTATTTCCTCAAGTATCGCAGAACCCAAACCGCATGCTATGCTGTGTTCTTCAAGGACAATTATGTTCTTGCCTTTTTTAGCAATATCGACGATATACTGGTCTATAGGTTTCGCAAATCTTGTATTTATCACATCGATTTTGATGTTCTCCTGCTCAAGAAGCTGGGCTGCATTGACTGCTCTTGAGAGCATCGTACCATAGGAAACTATCACCGTGTCGGCATCATTTTGTGTAAGAGGCATACACTTGCCGTATTCAAACGGCTCGTTTAGTTGCGGATATTTTTGCTGCATTTCAACACAGACAGAATCCCTTGGGTACCTCAAGGCGACAGGTTTGCCGCAATTAGCTGCGTATCTCAATGCTGAGTGCATCTCAGCTTCGCAAGCCGGAGCCAGTACCACCATATTAGGCAGCATTCGCAAAAATCCTATATCAAGAAGCCCATGGTGAGTTGCTCCATCATATCCTACAACACCGGCTCTGTCTATGCAAAGCACAACAGGCAAATCCTGCAGGGATACTTCGTGAGCTATCTGGTCGAAGCTTCTTTGGAAGAATGTGGAGTATATGCAGACGAATGGTTTTAGTCCGCTCTTTGCCATTCCTGCTGCGATATCAACCGCTGCGCTTTCAGCAATTCCAACGTCGTAGTATCTATCAGGGAACAGCTCGCGGAATTTATTTAATCCAGTGCCGTCGGGCATTGCCGCCGTGATCGCTGTTATTTTTTCATCTTCTGAGGCTATTTGTGCCAAAGCTTCGCCGAATACTCCCGTATAGCTTTTACCACATGACGGTTTACAATTTCCATCTTGGCAGAATGGGCCGGTGGAGTGGAATTTTGACGGGTTTGTGTCTGCCGGTTCATATCCCTTGCCTTTTCTTGTGTAAACGTGGAGAACGGCAGGGTGTTTCAAATCCTTCAGTGCCTTGAAGAGTCTTATAAGTGAACCTATGTCGTGTCCATCAACAGGCCCGAAATAGGCAAGATTCATGCTTTCAAAGAGTCTGCTTGCCGGCAGAGCCATACGAATTGTCTTTTTGAATCTTTCAAGCGCGCCGTCAACGGCTTTACCTATCAACGGTACATGCTCCAGTATGTTTTTGGAGGTTCTTACAAGTTCTTCATACGTATGGTTAAGCCGCATCCTCGAAAAAATTTCAGCTACGGCTCCCTGTGTTACATCAATGCTCATTGAGTTGTCATTGAGAACAACCAGCATTTGTCTATTCAGAGATTGGAGATTGTTTATGGCTTCAAGAGATGCGCCGTTTACAATGCTGCCGTCACCAACAAGAGCCACGATTTTTTCATCAGTCTTGTTTTGTATGGAAGCCAGTCCCATACCAAGGGCCGTTCCGATAGAAGTACCTGCGTGTCCTACTTCAAATCTGTCATACTCACTTTCGGTAGGTTGAGGGAAGCCGCTTACACCGTCTTCTTTTCTGAGTTTGTCGAAACCTTCACGCCGTCCCGTAAGGATTTTGTGTGTATAACATTGATGACCGACATCCCAAAGCAAATGATCTGTCTTGAAATCAAAAACGTAATGCAGTGCTATCGTCGTTTCAACAACTCCCAGATTGCTTGCAAGGTGTCCGCCGTTTACGCCGACTTTATCAATAATGAAATCTCTTATTTCTGCAGCCAGAGTTTCAAGTTCTGAAACGCTTAGTTGTCGCAGTTCTTGTGGACTGTTTATTTTTTCGAGATATTTGTACATGCTGTTTCTGTAAATTATTTAGTTCAACTGTTACTGTTATTTTGTACGGTGAAGGAGCATAAAAATCAAACCTCTCAGCAGTTGAGCTTTGTCGCCAAAATCTTTCAGTAATTCCAACGCCTCATTTGCCAGTTTTTCCGCGGCTTCTTTTGATTTCTCCATGCCGAGAATAGCAGGGTAGGTGGCTTTGCCTTGCTCAAGGTCTTTGCCAACGGTTTTCCCCATTTGTTCTGTAGTAGCGGTGATATCAAGTATGTCGTCAGCTACCTGGAAACCAAGCCCGATTTTCAATCCGTATATTGTCATCTTTGATATGACATCGCTTGACGCTCCTGCTGCAATAGCACCCAGTGCCGCGGCACCGGAGAACATCATAGCTGTTTTATTATTATGTATATAATTCACCATTTCAATGTCAGGTTCGGTCTGCTCTGAAAGCATATCGGCCATTTGGCCTGCCACCATTCCTGAGGGACCGGCAACGCAGGATAATATGCCAACCATCTTAATTGCTTTATTTGAATCGCATACGTCTGTAGCGAGAAGCTCAAATGCAAGAGTCAGAAGGGCATCACCAGTGAGTATTGCGGTTGCCTCATCGTATTTTTTGTGTACGGTTGGACGGCCTCTTCTAAGGTCATCGTCATCCATAGCAGGCAAATCATCATGAACAAGAGAATAGGTATGCACCATCTCCATGGCTGCTGCTGCTGTTTTGGCATCATTATTGACTTCGCCGCATATCATTTTGCAAACCCACATTATAACCGCGGCACGGGCCCTTTTGCCTTCGCCATAAAGAGCATATTCCATCGCTTCTTTGAGTTTGCGCTCTATTTCACTTTGCTCACTCATTA
The DNA here is from genome assembly GCA_044440125.1 of Sedimentisphaeraceae bacterium JB056. Taxonomy (GTDB): domain Bacteria; phylum Planctomycetota; class Phycisphaerae; order Sedimentisphaerales; family Sedimentisphaeraceae; genus JBITAJ01. The sequence goes on from JBITAJ010000015.1 coordinate 278,439, forward strand.
CTTCATGAAGAAATTTGTTTATTTCTTCCGCTGATTTAACGAGTTCATTCTTTACAGTTTCCTGCTCTGCTATTTTTTGCATATAAAATCCGATTGGTAAAAGTATCAAACCATTGGCTTTTAAGCCATAAATCTGTTATTATATAAATTTTCGAGAATATGACACCAATAAAATATAAGATTACGAGTGATTGATGAATAGAGAAAAGATACTGATTCTTGGAGTTACGGCCAGCGGCAAGAGCCGTCTTGCTTTTGATCTTGCTAAAGATATGGAGACTGAGGTTATAAGTATAGATTCCATGAAGGTTTACAAGAAAATGGATATTGGTACTGCCAAGCCGTCTTTAGAAAACAGAAAAATTGTAAACTATCATCTTCTGGATGTTGTTGAGCCTTGGGAGTCTTTCGGTGTTAATAAATTTCTGGAGCTTGAGGGAAAGGCAGAGAAAGACATTCTTTCCAGAAGAAAATGCCTGATTGCAGCCGGTGGTACATCAATGTACATCAAAAATCTCCTTTACGGACTCTTTGAAGGGCCGGGAACCGATGAGGCAATACGCGAAAAACTCAAAAAGCAGCTTGAAACAGAAGGGCAGATGCTGATGCACCAGCGTCTTGCCAAGGTAGACCCTGAAGCGGCCGAGAGAATACATCCCAATGATGCAAAGCGGCTTGTGCGGGCACTTGAGGTCTATGAGATTACTGGAAAACCGATATCTTCATTTCAAACCCAGTTTAATTCCTCTCCTGATCCAAGCTGGTTTGTGATTGGCATAAGGCGGCCTAAAGAGGTTGAAAGCAAGCGTATAAACGCCAGGGTTAAGAAAATGGTGGAAATGGGGCTTGTAGAAGAGGCAAAAGAGCTTTTTAATATGGAAAGACCTTTGAGTAAGCAAGCTTCCGTAGCTATCGGTTATACAGAGTTTTTTGACTATTTCAAGGGGAAAATCACTCTCGAAAAAGCCATCGAGCAGGTAAAGATCAACACCAGAAGACTTGCCAAGGGGCAGCGAACATGGTTCAAAAGCTTTGAAGGTGTAAACTGGATAGACGCTGACGAGGATACCGATCCGAAAGATGTTCTCAGACGAGCTAAAGAATTGATAAATTCTTGATATAAAATATGTTGTGATAAAAAAAGGCCGGTATAACATACCGGCCTTTTTTTCTTTAAGCGTGATTAGTTCAGTTCTTTGTCTTTCCAGTACTTTGTCCCACTCAAAGTTGCCTGTAAAGTTATACCTGATTCAGTAAATTCATATAAAGACATACCGCTTGCCAGTGTTCCGGAAGCTTCAGCCGCACCACCTTTTTCGCCTGATTTGGCTGATGCATCAGCATTGGCTCCAAATTCCCAGCCGCTGGTTATGAATTTATTCATCGTCTCTTTACTATGGAAAACGACGATAGCCCGGAAATCCTTAACTCCGATTCCCAGACCTATTCCGGCTTCTCCCATTTTCATATATGTCTTTTCGCCTGTATTGTTGTTAACGACCATTCCATAGCCGCCGCCGCCACTGACGAATATTACGTTGACATTCACGTTACTGAAAACGCCATAACCTTCAGCTTTATCGATGATATTTTTGCCTTCATCGATTTCTTGATAAAATTGCTGCAAGCTTTTAACTCTCATTTCATTGATTTCGTCTCTTCTTTGATCAATGGTGAGATCTTTGCTTGGTCCACAACCGGAGATAATTACGGCAAATGCCAATAATGCTAAAATTTTAATTCTCATCATATACTCCTTCAACAATAATTAGTAATAATATTATACTACATCTATTATTGATTTTATAAAAGCTCAGTTAAGCTGTCAATAAGGAAAAAACTGCTATTTGAGTTTTCTGATAAGAATAAGTATTTAGTGTTTTCGGGAATTATTGGTTTTCCATTGCGTATTTTGCATGTTCAGCGAGTTGTTTTATCAACTCAGCCTTTTTGACTTCGTGGCTTCTTATCTGAGTGGCGTAGGCATCGGCTGAGAGTATATCTTCAGCCTTTTCTATCATCTGCTCTACTTCTTCCATTGGTATTCCATCGAAACCGGTAACATCATATGCCAGAATGGTCGCATTGTTTTCGGCAAACTGAACAAAGCCGCCATCAATTAGGAAACTTTGGTCTGGTATTTGCTGCCCATCATTGTCAACTACCTTTTTGGCTACCATTATTCCAAGACCGAGTTCTGAGACGATCGAACAATGGCCGCGCATTATTCCAAGCTGTCCGTCAACGGCAGGTACAATCAGCGAATGAACAAAGCAGTCGAGTAGATTGCGGTTTCGCGTTATAAGTTTACATTTGAATACGGAGAAGTCAGCCATTGTTTATCCTCTTACAAAGTCTTTGCTTTCTGTGCGGCTTCTTCCATCGTACCAACATACATAACGGCTTGTTCCGGTATACTGTCCCACTTACCTTCGCATATTTCCTTACAGCTTTGTATTGTTTCCTGAGCTGATACGTAACGTCCTTCCATACCAGTGAATTGGAATGTTACCATGAAAGGCTGAGAGAAGAATCTTTCGAGTTTTCTTGCACGCGACACTATCTGCTGATCTTCCTTGCTGAGTTCGTCAACACCAAGAATCGCGATAATATCCTGAAGATCGTTATATCTCTGGAGAAATTCCAAAACGGTTTGCGCGGTTTTGTAATGCTCTTTGCCTACTACGTTAGGGTCAAGAATACGCGAGTTGCTTTCAAGAGGATCAACTGCCGGATAAATACCTTTTTCTGCAATAGAACGTTTGAGAACTACTGACGAGTCAAGGTGTGTAAATGTAGTTGAAGGAGCCGGGTCTGTCAAGTCATCAGCAGGAACGTAGACGGCTTGAACAGATGTGATCGCACCGCTTGAAGTTGAAGCAATTCGCTCCTGAAGACGTCCCATTTCAGTTGCAAGGTTTGGCTGATAACCGACCGCCGAAGGTATACGGCCCAGCAGTGCTGATACTTCCGCACCTGCCTGAGAAAATCGGAAGATATTATCAATAAACAGCAATGTTTCTGCACTTCCAAGTTCACAGAAATATTCAGCCATTGTCATAGCACTAAGAGCGATACGCAGACGTGCTCCGGGAGGCTCGTTCATCTGACCGAAAACAAGGCACGTATGATCGAGAACCCTGTCATCAGTATTGCCGATCATTGTTTCCTTCATTTCACGCCAGAGGTCATTTCCCTCACGTGTTCTTTCACCAACACCTGCAAATACTGAATATCCACCGTGTTTGGTAGCAATTCTCGCAATGAGTTCCTGTATAAGAACTGTCTTGCCGACTCCGGCACCGCCGAAGAGACCAGTCTTACCACCTTTAACGAAAGGACACAGCATGTCTACAACCTTGATACCGGTTTCGAACATTTCTGATTTTGGAACAAGGTCGGTAAAAGAAGGGGGAGTACGATGAATAGGACGTCTTTCCTTGACTTTCAGTTCTTCACCACCGTCAACTGTTTCGCCAAGAAGGTTGAACACACGTCCGAGAGTTTCCTCACCTACTGGCACTGTTACAGGGCTGCCGGTATCTGCAACATCAAGACCTCTTCTAAGACCAAGAGTGGTTCCAAGGGCTATTACTCTTACGCGACCGCCCCCGAGATGCTGGTGAACTTCGCCTGTAAGTATAGTGTCCTTGCCATCAAGTACATAGTTAACTTTAACTGCGTTGTAAACCGCAGGCAGTTTATCAACATCGAATTCGGCATCGAACGTACTGCCTACAACTTGTGTTATCTTGCCTTTATTCATAATAATCCAATTTCTTGATCTTTATATTGCTAAATATTCTTCAAACGGTTTTTGCCGCTGATTTCAGAAACATTATTTCATAGCCTCAACACCGCCAATTATATCCATCAGGTCGCCGGTTATTTGTCCCTGACGTGCTCGATTATATTCACCCTGAAGTTCCTTAAGCATATTATCAGCATTCTCAGTAGCACTTTTCATTGCTACGACTCTCGAAAGATGTTCGCTTAATGCAGAATCAAGGAAGCATCCTGAAAGAGCTGAGCGTATCATCATATAGATCAGAGAATTAAATATCTCGTCTATTGAAGGCGTAAGCTCGAATTCAGACGGGTTGGTTTTCCATGGCCATATTATTGTCGAACGGGTCGTTAGGTCATCTATCAGATCGGCAACCGGCAGAATCGAAAGTGTTTGAGCATGCTGACTTGCCAGTGAGAAGAACCTTGTATATATAACGCCAAAGTAATCAATCTCTTTCTTCTCATATTGATCGATGAAGCTGTCTGCTATTGCATCAACCTGCTGTGGAGTCGGAACTTCATCAAAGTCGGTATATTCCTTAACTATCGGAATTTTCTTGGACCTTAAGTATGAAATAGCCTTTTTGCCGGCAGCGTATACCTTAAGATTTTTACGGAACCGTTTCGCTCTTTTAATGTGCACATCTATAAGATGATTTATCTTGTTATTGAAACCGCCGCAAAGACCGCGGTTTGATCCCATTACGAGAATTGCAAAATTTCCGCTGTTATTATCTTCCATAAGCGGATGTTTGATTGTTCTTTCTGAAGTCAGTATAAGGTACGCAAGCCTTGCGAGTTCGTCATCAAACTGCTGACGATTTCGCCATGTTTCAAGGTATTTGCGATATCTCGATGTAGAGATCATCTCCATCGTTCTCGTTACCTTGCAGATATTGGCAACTGCTTTATGTCTTTGCTGTATTTGCCTTGTACCGGCCATTTTACAATCCGAAAGAGAATCTGTAAATATTCTTATAAACGCTTATTATTTCTTTGAGGTCGGCAGCCATTTCGTCTGTCAACTTGCCGGACTCTTCTATTTCAGTAATATACTCTTTGGCTTCAAGTCTTATCCATGTCAGAAGCTCATTTATGAAGTTTTGAACCTGATCAGTCTCAACATCATCGAGTACTCCACATGAGCCGGCAAAGATAGATATGACTTGCTCGGACACATCCATTGGAGAAAATTGCTGCTGCTTAAGTATCTCAACCATTTTGTATCCACGGTCAAGTTGAGACTGTGCGGCAGAATCAAGCTCTGTACCAAGACGGGCAAAATCTTCCAGCTCACGGAATGCGGCAAGATCAAGCCTGAGCCTTCCGGCTATCTTCTTCATCGCCGGAACCTGTGCATCACCGCCCACACGACTAACGCTGATACCAACATCAACCGCAGGACGTATGCCCGATAGGAATAGGTCCTTCTGCAGATATATCTGCCCATCGGTGATTGATATTATATTCGTTGGAATATATGCTGAAACCTGACCTTCAAGTGTTTCGATTATAGGCAGGGCAGTAAGTGAACCGCCTCCAAGTTCATCGCTGAGCTTCACGCCTCTTTCGAGCAGACGACTATGGAGATAGAAAATGTCACCGGGGAATGCTTCACGTCCTGGAGGGCGACGAAGCAGAAGGCTAAGCTCTCTGTAGGCTACTGAATGTTTTGAAAGGTCATCGTAAACACAAAGTGTTGCCGCTCCTTTTTCATACATAAAATGTTCTGCTATGGTGCATCCTGCATATGGTGCTATATATTGAAGCGGGGCACTGTCTGCGGCGCTTGCTGCGACAACTACAGTATATTCCATTGCGCCGTTTTGCTGAAGTATTTCAACAACCTCAGCTATTGTGGAATCTTTCTGGCCTATCGCTACATATACGCAGATAACACCGCGATCTTTCTGGTTGATTATTGTATCAAGAGCTATGGCTGTTTTGCCTGTTTTACGGTCTCCGATAATAAGTTCACGCTGTCCGCGTCCAATCGGAATCATTGCATCTATCGATTTTAAACCCGTTAGCAGCGGCTCCTTCACAGGTTGTCGACCTGCGATACCGACGCTTGCTGCATCAACAAGGCGATACTTATCAGCTTCGATATTTCCTTTGCCGTCAACAGGCTCACATAGCGGATTGACAACTCTGCCAAGTATCTTGTCGCTTACAGGCAGTGTCAATACTTTTCCTGTTGATTTGACGATGGAACCCTCTCTGATATTGCTGTAGTCGCCATAAACAACAGCCCCGATGGAGTCTTCCTCAAGGTTGAATACTTCACCCGGTATGCCGCCTTCGAACTCGAGCATTTCGTTATTCATTGCGTTTTCTAAGCCGTAGATTCTTGCGATACCATCGCCAATTTCCATCACACGGCCTACAGTGGCAACATTAAGCTCGTTTTTGTAGCTGCTTATTTCCTGTTTTATAAGCGAACTTATTTCTTTAACATCAAATTTCATATTGTACCAATCGTTTTTATGAGCGTTTGCTACGCAGTTACAGACATTGGTCGACAAGCCGATCATCTATCGGAATATGTCGTTATATTATGCTTTAATTTTGTTTTTGATTCTTGATTTGGCATCAGATAATATGCGTCTTAGAGAGTTGTCAACATACTCTCCCCCATGACGTATTATGATACCGCCCAGAATCTCAGGGTCTATGCTATAGATTATCTTCACCTGAGCATTAACCGCATCACTCAATTTTTTCTCAAGCTCAGTTTTCTGCTCATCAGTCATTTGCGATGCGACTGTAACGTCTATTCGCTTTATTCCGTTATGTTCATCGAGTAGTTTTTCGTAGACTCTGGTTGTATCTTTAAGATATCTGAGTCTGTCACGGCGAAGCATTGATACCAGCAAACCTATTGCCAGTTTATCTGCTTTGCCGTCCAGGACTTTATCAACAAGAGCTATCTTCTCACTGAGCTGCACAAATGGAGAACACAGGATTGATGTAAAATCCTTTTCCTGTTCCAGTAAGTCTGCTAAGTCACTGAGCTCTTCAAACATCTGCTGGCATTTGTCCTCCTCTATTGCGAGTTCAAATACCACTGATGCATAGGTTTCAGCAATAACTTCAGTTTTCAGGTTTTCAGCTGCCATTGCTTATGTCGTTCCCTGAATGTTTCTGAATTTGTTAATAGCATCATCAATGAGCTTTTTGTTATCGTCAGCTGTTAGCGTTTTGCTGAAGATCTCACTTCCAAGAGAACACACCATCTCTCCGGCATCATCCCAGAGTGTTTTTCGTGCAGATTCGACTGCCTTGTCGATGTCCTCTTTTGCTCTGCTCTTTATACCCTCAGCTTCTTTTTTAGCAGCGTTGATTATATCACCGGCTTTGTTTTGTCCTTTTTCGACTTCTTTTTCAGCAAGCAATCTAGCTTCATCCTGTGCCGCTGCTATTTTCTTCTCGTATTCTGCCAGTCTTTCGTTGGCAAGTCTTCGAGTTTCTTCGGCTTTGCTTATCTCTGAAGATATATGGTCTTCACGTGCCTTCAAGCCGGCAAGCAATGGTTTCCAGGCAAATTTCTTTAAAGCGAATAGAAGGACAGCGAACCATACAAGAGTCCATATTGATTCACCGGGATAGCCGCTGAATACAGAACTTTCTGATGAATGCTCTGCTTCTGCCATAGGTGTTTCCGAGGCAAATACGGCTGCTGTGAAAAGCATTGGGTAAACAGCTGTTATATATCTTTTAAGCTGCATCTACCTACGCCTTAAATTACGCTTAACAAACAAATAATTAAAGCAAACAGTGTAACACCTTCGATCAAAGCTGCAGCAATAATCATACAGGTGAAGATTCTTCCGCCTGCCTCAGGTTGTCTTGCGATAGCTTCTGTAGCGCGTCCGGCAAGGTTACCGATACCGATACCGGCACCTATTACAATAAGACCGCAAGCCAGAAGACCGCCCAGCATTCCAAGGCCTTTGTCGTCAAGATCAATATTGACCTCTGCAAGCAATGTAGGTATTACAGTTAATAAAGTTGTAAACATATTTTTAATCTCCATTTATTAAAATGTTATTTTATACTCGTATCGTCTAATGTTCAGGATGTATTGCGAAGCCTATGAATATTGCGGTCAGGAACGTAAAGATATACGCCTGAAGAAAAGCAACGAATATTTCAAGAAAACTCATTACAACCGTGAAGCTTATGGAAGCTGTAGCAACCATGAAATTTTTGTAAAGTATTATAAATCCTAATATAGTAGCAAGTAATATGTGACCTGCCAGTATATTAGCGAACAGCCTTATAGCAAGAGAGAACATTCTTACAAAAGAACTTATCACCTCAAGACAGAACATTGGCGGCCACATTATCCACGGAACCTTTGGACAGAAGTCTTTGATATAGTTCTTTATACCGTTTTGTTTGATACCTGCGGCATGGAAGAATATAAAGGAAAACAGAGCAAGAGCTCCGGTTACCCATATATTTCCGGTAGGAGCACCGTAAAGATGGTTCTTTTTCTGGGTTATGAGCCAGATTATTCTGTCAGAAGGAACAAGTCCAAGAAGGTTCATTGTGAGTATGAAGAAGAAGAGAGTCCACAATACCATTACGTATTTGTCAGTGTCATCTTTAAGGAAAGGTCGGGCTATCTCTTCGCGGATGAAAACGCATATTGTTTCTATTACGTTTCCAAATCCTCTTCTTATTATCCGAATTTTTCCTACCGACAAAGGCAATATGATAAGAAGCAGTATAGCGGCAACGCCTATCATAAGCATATGGTTTGTAAATTCAAACCAGCCTATCTTAAATAGCGTTTTACTCGCTATCTCCTCGAGGGGATTCGCTGTTATTAATGTTAATCTCATTTTTCTTGTCTGCGAAAAAGTCTTTCTTTGTCCACTGGTGTTTTTTGATATATCTCATATTCAGAGAAGTATCCACCGCCAAGAACATGAAATAAATTATGGCAGTCCATATTAATAAAACATGCTCTATCAAATTCGAGTTTTTCAGTACCGCTACTATAAAAATACCCATTAAGAGTATTCTCATAGCGGATCCAATCATAAATACAGCTATGAAACTGTTGAATTTCCGCTTATCCACCAGCACATAAGGTACTAACGATATGAGCCAGCTTATTGTAACGGCAGCTATCGCAAATCCGCATTCTTTGGACGAACCGCTACCGATATAACTACTAATTCTGTAAATAAACGTCAGAATAAAGTATGCAATCAGTCCGCAAGAAATTACTTTGGTGAAATTTATCTTCTCTGACATATCAGAGTACCTTCAGTATTGCAGAACCTGCGCATCTTCGAAAACATCAGCTTCAAACCCCTAATAAAGCCGGATTTCCAATAGACGTTATTTTATTATAGCGTCTGTGAAGTAAAGTGTCAACGTCTATATTTTTCAGTTCATTCAAAGTTTTTGTAATGTACATTTCCATATTGTACACTGTTTCGTTGATGTTACGATGAGCGCCGCCGAGTGGTTCGGTGATTACATCGTCAACAACTTTCAAATTCAACAGTTCCTTACTCGTAAGCTTAAGTGCCTCGGCAGCTTCATTTGCTTTTGAGCCGTCACGCCACAATATAGCTGCGCATCCTTCGGGCGAGATCACCGAATAATAAGAATATTCAAGCATAGCGAGTTTGTCACCAACTCCTATTCCAAGCGCGCCGCCGCTGCCGCCTTCACCTATAACTATAGATATTACAGGTACTTTCAGCCTTGACATTTCCATGAGATTGTAGGCGATAGCCTGTGCCTGGCCGCGTTCTTCGGCGCCTATGCCGGGATAAGCTCCGGGAGTATCGATAAGCGTAACAATCGGAATCCCGAACTTCTCAGCAAGTTTCATTTTGGCAATAGCTTTGCGATAACCCTCAGGATTGGCGCACCCAAAATTACACTCTATCTTTTCTTTGGTGTCCTTACCCTTGTTGTGGCCTACAATAAGCACTTTTTCTCTGCCTATCTGACCAAATCCGGTAACTATCGCACGATCGTCGCCGAATACTCGGTCGCCGTGAAGCTCACGAAAATCAGTTACCATCATTTTAAGATAATCATTCAACAGTGGTCTTTGCGGGTGTCGTGATACTTGTATCGTTTGCCACGCTGAAAGACTTGAATAAAGATTGCTGATAAGTTCAGCCTGCTGTTTCTGCAGCTTTCTTATTTCAGAAGGATTACCGTTGCCGTCTTTTTTCAGTTCGTTTATTTTATCCGCGAGCTTTGCTACTTCCGATTCAAACGGAAGATAATCTATTCGCTCGTTTATTTGTGAAATTGCCATAAGTACTCTTTCTATAGTTTCTTATAAAACTTAAGTACGCAATAATTCCGTTGTTTATAGACTCTTTTTAAATATCAAAAGTGCGCACTTTAAGTACAATTAGGGCGTATTCTAACAATTTAGGGTGGATTTTGAAAGTTTTTTTTGAAAAAGTAAAAATCTGACTTTAAGCATTACTGATTTGGGCTATTTGTGAGTTCGGGTTTGCAGAAAATGTACGAAGTGATTGCTTTTGAAAAATAATTGAGCAAGTTTTGTTAAATTTCAAAAAAAACATTGAACATTAAGGGAAGACTAACTATATTTGTTGTCGTTATAATTATTAATGATTCGTAATATATTCAAGTGGTTCCGATTCGGTTCGTCTATAGCTTGATTTCTAAAAAAATATGGAAAAAGAAACAATTTCACTTAATAATATTTCTTCGGGCAGAACTGTGAAGATTGCCCGTATTGATGCCGGCAGAGGTTTGAGGCAGCGTCTGGCTGCTCTTGGCTTATTGCCAGGGGCGACTGTACGTGTTATCAAAACGCTGGGTCGGGGGCAGGTTGTTGTTGAAATTTTCCAGAGCAAAACTCTTCTGGGACGCGGCGTTACTGAAAAGATATATGTAGCGGGTTGATTTTGTCACTTGCTGATATTTACATAATGAATCAATACGTTTTAGTAGTATATTAATCCCGCATTCCATCTCATTGACTGAGCTTATGTTTTTGATATAATCACTTCTGTTGTTTAAGCAGTTGGATACAGTGCTTCTGATAAAATTAAAGTTTCAGTGTTCAATAATCAGCTCAATACCTTTATATTAAGGAAATCGTTATATGTTATCTTTCATAGTTATATGTTGTGCTTTGGCCGCGGGGCATTTTCTTCGTATGAAATTGCGTATACTTCAGCGCCTTTATTTGCCTTCATGCGTTATTGGCGGAATTTTTGCACTTATTGTATTGCAGTTTTTATCACCTGAAACAAAAGGCAGTTGGACAGCCGGATGGTCCAAACTTCCCGGTTTTCTGATAAATATAGTTTTTGCATGCTTATTCCTCGGAATAAAGATACCTTCAATGAAACAGGTTTGGGATAGAAGCAGTACGCAAGTTGCTTATGGACAGATAGTTGCATGGGGACAGTATGCTGTTGGTGTTGGTGCATGGCTTCTACTTTTACGTTGGATATGGCCTCAGCTTCCCGCTATGTTTGGGGGTGTCTTGCCTGTTGGTTTTGAAGGTGGCCATGGTACTGCGGGAGGGCTTGCACCGGTATTTGAACAATATGACTGGATTGCCGGTAAGGATTTTGCTCTCGCAAGTGCTACTTTTGGCATATTGGGGGCCATAATAGTAGGAATGATACTTGTCAACTGGGCGGCTCGTAAAGGTTATACCGTGAAATATGCAGAGCCAGTTGACTTGACTGAAGATGATACTATTGGTGTTATACCGATTGGGCAAAGACCATCTGCCGGTAGGCTTACTGTGAATTCAGATGCTATTGAGTCTACAAGCCTTCATCTTGCTATCGTCGGAATAGCATGTCTCATTGGATATTTAATTAAACAGGGGCTTGTCGGTATTGAGGCTAGCAGTGAGCAACTCAGCAATCTTGGTTTGCTTAAGGGTTTTCCACTGTTTCCGCTTTGTATGATAGGCGGTATTATTATCCAGCTTTGGGAAGACAAGTTTGATAAGCACAACCTTATTGATCTTGGCATAATGAGGCGTATTCAGAATACAGCCCTTGATTTTCTTGTTGTTGCCGCAATTGCGACAATAAAACTTAGTGTTGTGGTGCAGGGTTTGCTGCCCTTGGTGATACTTGTTACGCTGGGAATATTGTGGAACGTGGTTTGTGTTATGTTTCTTGCAAGGCGTGTCTTTAAAGACAGTTGGTTTGAGCGGTCTATTGCGGAGATGGGACAGAGCATGGGTGTTACCGCTACTGGACTGCTGCTTCTGAGAGTTGTGGACCCTGATTATGAAACACCGGCTGCGGATGCCTTCGCATGTAAGCAGATAGTTCATGAGCCGTTTATGGGTGGTGGACTCTGGACAGGTATGGCAATACCGCTGTTGGCAATAAAGGGCGGCTGGTTCGTGTTTATTATTGCTTTGGCTGCTATTTTTATCTGGTCAATTGTAATACTTGCGTTGAAAAAGGCATCATCTTCATAAAGTGAGCTGTTTAATCTAAGAATTATATAAAATTCTTAGATAAGACGCTTGACAACCTGCTCTAATTTCTATAATGGGTTATTGATATATTTTTATTCAATAGTCATTATTTATATTGTGAGCTTGGCTCAGGCAAGGATTAAGATGAGAAAGTTAGCAGTGGTTTTGTTGCTTGGTGTTACATTGTCTATGGCGGCTTCAACCGAAGGTGACCACCAGAAGAACAAGCAGAATGTTATAAATCAGCTTGAGCAGCTTTTTCAGCCCGAACCCATTAAGCCGCGAATTGTTCTCGATGACGAGGAACCATATCTAAAGGTTGTTGCTGGATCATCGGGGAATTCCACTCTCATATACATGTGCAGGTATTCCGACTGCAAGGAAGTTTCCGATGGACTTGAAGCGGTTATAAGCCGAAACGGTCTGATAGAGGAAGCTGAAGATAAGAATATGGTTGTTGTCAGCGATACTGATGAAAAGATCGAGGAGATCAGACAGGTTATCGTGGCCATGGATGTTCCTGTTCCTCAAATACTTGTAGAAGCTAAAGTTATAGAAGTATATACTACTGATCAGTATGATCAGGAACTAATGTTTGATTATAATCAGAACTCTGATACCCTTGGAGTTGGGGCAAATGCTTATGGCGGCGGAGTTGATATTGATAAATTAAGCAAATCTGATATGTTCAATTTCTCTCCTTACTCTCTTGGCGTTTCCGGACAGATAAATAATTTTGGATTCTTCTTTGACTGGCTTAAGACTGCCAATAATGCCCAGATACTGTCGTCTCCCAACGTAGTTGTCTCACTGGGTAGTCAGGGAAATATTGTAACAGGTGATGATTTGCCTATTCAGTCTACATCCACTACCGGCAGTACGGTAAATACTGATATCAAATATAAAAGAACTGGTATAACACTTGATGTTTCGCCTGTACGTATTAATAAGAATACTGTTAAGCTCAAGGTAAATCCTCAGGTGAGTACGGTTACGCGATACGAAAAATTCAATGAATTGAATATTCCTGTCGTTTCGATTAGAGATGTGGAGACAGAGCTTACAGTGAGAAACGGCGAGATAATAATGCTTGGCGGTCTTTACTCCACCGAAGAGCTTACTGAAGAGAAAAAGGTGCCTCTGCTTAGTGATCTGCCTCTTTTAGGTGAATTATTCAAATCCAGAAATGACACTACTCAGATAAAGCAGCTTATCTTTTTCATGAAGGTTAATATTGTTGAAAATTCCGCCTCTACTTTTGTTGATGTTGAGGATAATGCATCAAAGATGCGTAGTGCAGGAGAGACAATCAAGGCATCAAAGCAGCTTTTCCCGGGCGATGATGACAGTCAGGATAAAGGAGAGTGATTATGTTTCGAAGGATAATTTGTCTTTTGATACTTGTCACGCTGACATTTTTTATAAATGGATGTGAGAAAAAGGTCAATGCTGATGAGGGTGGTGATTCTAATCTGGATAAGTATTACACCGTAGCTCCAAGAGAGATGCTTTTGGGTATTACTCAATCCGGTACGATAAATTCAGTTAAAAATCATAAGATCAGATATGAAGCGTCATACAATACCCAGATCAGTTGGGTCATTGAGGAAAACAGTCTGGTCAGTAAAGATGAGCCTCTTATAAAATTTGATGATGAAGAGCTTAAATCCAAGATAGAAGAGCTTCAAAACTCTCTCGAGAACAGCAAGAAGGAACTTGCCATAGCAGAGGAGGAGCTGGAGATACAGAAGAGTGAAAACCTGGCGAATTTGAAAAAGGCTCAGGATGATGTGACTACTGCTGAGGAAAATCTATACAAATACCTTCGTCTTGAAGGACCGAAGGCCAAAGATAAACAGGCAGTGGATGTGGAAGATGCTCTTGATGCGCTGAATGAAGCTCAAAAAGCTTATGATGAAGCCCATGAAACATATAAGACAACAGTATACGACAATCAGGACGACAAGGAAAAAGCAGAGAAAAAACTTGAATCACTATTGAGTACTGTTGAGAAGAAGAAGATTAACTATGACAATGTCTTGATTGATGACAAGATATTCAAACGCTATACTTATCCCAACAGGGTTGATAATCTTGAAAATGCTCTTGAGCAGAGCAAGCTCAATCTTAAGAGGGCTCAGGTGAGGGCAAGGTCGAGCATTGTTCAAAAGAATAATCAGATTCAAAGACACCAGAATAATATTGAACGTTATCAGAAAAATCTCAAGAGACACGAAGAATATCTTACTATGATGGAGCTCACTTCTCCTGCTGAAGGCATAATACTTTATGGCGATACCGACCAGAGATGGCACAGAACTGAGCCTAAGGAAGGTATGAATGTTTATAAGGGGCAGGTGCTTGCGACTATTCCAGACCTCTCTGAGCTGTTGGTTTATATGGATCTTCCGGAGATCTTTCGTTCCAGAGTTGATGTAGATGATGAGGTAGTTATCACAATTGAGTCGATTCCGGGGCTTGCGGTAAAAGGTAAGGTCATAGAGATTGCCGCCTTACCTACCAACCAGTTGTTCTTTGATCCTACTTCACCAAAGATTTACAAGACAAAGATAGAGGTTGAGGATAAGGATGAAAGGATGGTTACCGGAATGAACGTTCAGGTTAAGGTTATATCCGAGAGGCTCAAAGATGTTCTTTCTGTGCCGATTGAGGCTGTTTTTGAAAATGATGGTAAATTGTTCGTATATAAATCCGGAGAAATGGGCTCGAAGATATGTTATGTGGAGATAGGCGAGTCGAATGATGATTTTGTCCTGATAAAGGATGGCATTGAAGAAGGGGACAAAATATGTCTCTTTGAACCGGTTGAGTAAGTAGAAGGCATTAGGCACAAGGCAAAAGTTGAATATATGCAGCATTGTAGTGAAAATGTTATAGAGCTTAAGGATTTGTATAAGAGTTACAGGCTCGGCAAAAACGATGTTCCCGTACTTAAAGGTATCAACTTCACCGTTAAAAAGGGTGAGTATGTCGGTGTTATGGGTGCTTCGGGTTCCGGTAAGACTACGTTTTTGAATTTGCTTGGTCTGCTTGATCTTCCGAGCGAAGGAAGCTACTTGCTTGAGGGTGTCCAGACTAATTCTCTGGGAGACAGGGAATTGGCAAGGTTGAGGAATAAACGAATCGGCTTTATATTTCAGAATTTCAATCTTTTCGGCTATTTGTCGGTAAGACAGAACATCGAAGTGCCTCTTGTATACGGCAATGTTGCGAGGTCGCAGCGAAAAGAGGTTGCTGAAGAGCTGGCTGAAAAGCTTGGGCTCTCTCATCGTCTCAAGCACCTTCCAGGGGAGCTTTCCGGCGGTGAAAGACAGAGGGTTGCGATTGCAAGGGCTTTGTCTACAAAGCCTGCATTTTTGCTCGCCGATGAACCTACAGGAAACCTCGATGAGAAAACCGGTGAGGATGTGCTTGAACTTTTTGAACAACTGCATACCGAAGTTGGTACGACGATTGTATTCGTTACTCACAACCCAAATTATGAGAGTTATTTCCACAAAGTAATGCATCTTCGTGATGGAGTATTGGAGCAGGCAGATGAGAATAAGTGATCTTTACAGGTTGTCATTCCATAATCTCTTTCAGCACAAGGTAAGAAGCGGGCTTACTTCTCTTGGTGTTATTTTCGGTATTGCCAGTGTTATTGCGATGCTTGCGATTTCTGAAGGTGCGAGAATCGAGTCTTTATCTCAGATACAGTCGATGGGAATTAATAATATCATAATCTATACAAAAAAGCCCTCTGTGATAGGAAAAGGCTCCAGTTCTACAGAATCTAATATCGTAGAGGAGTATGGTATTACAGAGAATGATATAGACCATCTCAAGCTGCTCGATAATATAGATATGATCACTACCCTTACCGATTCACGGCAGAATATTCTTTCAGGAACTACACTGCTTGATATAAAACTTGTCGGCGTTGAGTACAATTTTATGGATACTTGTGCCGCGCAGATGGTTCGGGGAAGGTGGCTCAGTATTGTAGACAATAAGAATCTCTCCAGGGTTTGCGTTATCGGAAAAGATGTCAAGCGTAAGTATTTCGGCATAGGTACTATGGAGGTCATAGGCAGAACGATTCAGGCCAAGGATAGTGTCTGGCGAATTGTCGGTGTCATAGAGGACGATACCGGCACCGAACTTGCTAATCTTGGAAGTATCAATGATATGGTGCTTGTTCCAAGTGAAACTCTTCTTCAGGAAAAGGATGGTTATTCTTATTCGCTCAAACGAAGCAATACCAGCATTACTGTCGTGAGGTATGATGCGGTTATTGCCAAGATGAGAGAGCTTAGTTTTATCAATAATACTGCGAGTCGTATCGTTAATTACATGAATAAGGCTCATAAGAAGACTAAAGATTGGGACGTAATAATCCCGTATTCGCTGTTTAAGCAACGCCAGAAGACCCAGCAGATATTCACTATTGTTATGAGCTCTATTGCGGGCATTTCGCTGATTGTCGGCGGCGTGGGTATAATGAATATTATGCTTGCCAGCGTATTTGAGAGGAGGAAAGAAATTGGTACAAGAAGGGCACTCGGTGCCAAGAAGTCTGACGTTTTGCTTCAGTTTCTTGTGGAGACGGTTACTTTGACCGCTCTCGGCTCGCTGATAGGAATCGCGACAGGCATTGCTCTGGCTCAATCAGTCGCGTACTATGCAGGCTGGCCGGTGATATATTCGTACTGGATAATGGTAGCGGCATTCTTCATCGCGTGTACGATAGGAATTGTTTTCGGTACATACCCTGCAATGAAGGCATCAGCCCAAAACCCGATAGACGTACTCCGAGCGGAGTAGCGAACGCGGTTACCAGTGTTATGGTTATAGGCCAATTAGCTTTAATAAGTCCTCAAAACGTAAATTCAGTAATCCAGTCTAAAATATCATCCAGCAAATCATTTGATTAGTCTCTTGACAACTCAGAGTAAATCATGTAATAATATACAATTCTCACTAATAGAATACCGTATTAATTTTCGAGGAATTATTATGAATATAACAAAAATATGCTTTTTGGCAGTACTGGTCGCTATATGCGGGGGGTGTTCATTTTCTGTCTCTCAGGATAAGGACAAGGATCTTTCTTCTCAAAAGGCGATCAAAGCTGATGCTTTGGCCAGTTATTTTGATATTGCCGGCTCTAATGGTGCCGCGTATCTTACAAAACAGAGTCATTCATACATTGTTGATTCGCTCAAAATGAAAGCATCGGCTGTGGAGCCTGCTGGTAAATATGAGATGACATTTAATGGCTCATCAGTAAGTTTCAGTGGCACCAACGGTGAAAAATACTGGAGTACTGAGATGGCCAGACTTCTTGCCGCCTCTTTCTCTATATCAGCCGGTTATGAGACACCTAAGACTTTAGGTTACGACAAACTTGAAGGTTCGGTAAGAATCCAGGGTATTCTTTACAATGTTTATGAGAAGAATAAAGGTGAGAGTGTATTTAAGCTTTATTCAAGAATCTCCGATGGTGTGATCAATCGCCTTGAGATCAAAGAGGGCAACGGTGCTTATTCATCATTCTGTTACAATGCCTATTATGAGCCGTCTTTGGATAATGTTGTTATGCACAATATTGATATATATGAAGGTGCAGGCGACAGCATTGATACGAAACTCATATATAGCGTTAAGTATACTAAATTCTGATTATTGAAAGTTAATGATGAGCTCAGATGTTGGTTCTGATGCAAAGATACGCCAAATAACTATTTTTGGAGCTGTTCTTAATTTTCTGCTTTCCGTTGTAAAGGTAATAGCAGGTCTCTTATTCGGCTCCATGTCAGTTGTCGTTGACGGTTTACACTCGCTAAGCGACCTGGTTACAGATGCCGCTGTACTTATCGGTGTTCAGCTTTCCAGAAGAGAGCCTGATGAGAAACATCCATACGGCCATGAGTGGTATGAAACATTCACTACAGTAGTGATCTCAATCCTTCTTATCATTACCGGTGTTCTTTCGATATATAAATCAGCATCAGGCAGTACTGAAATATGCGGCAGCGGATGTTTTGCAGGGCTTATACTTGCATCGCTTTTATCAATAGTACTCAAGGAATTACTGTACCGTAAAACCTGCGTTGTGGCTAAGGTTACAAATTGCAGCAGTCTTTATGCCAATGCCTGGCATCATAGAAGTGATGCCATGAGTTCGTTTGCTGTTCTTGCAGGGCTCGTGGCGCAAATGCTTGGTTTTGAGTATGGTGATCGCTGTGCGGCTGTTATTGTGGGGGCTCTCATAATCGCGGCGGCAATGAAGCTTCTGGCCGGTACGATGAGAGATTTTACTAATGCCGCAGTCGATAAAAAGATAATTGATATGGTTGAGGGTATAGTGAAATCCAATCCCGCCATACGTCAGATGCATAAGCTGCGATCAAGAAGTGTAGGCAGGGAAATTTTTCTTGATTTTCATATACTTGTTGACAGTAGTCTGAGTGTCGTTGAGGCTCATAAGATAAGCATGGATGTAGAACACCAGATCAGTGATACAATGACTATGCCGGTTAATATAATAGTTCATATTGAACCTGATGAACCTTGTTTCTGGAAGTAATTATAGTGAGGAGGTAAGATGAAAAGACGTATTAATTTAATTTTTTTAAACCTTTTGTTTTTTGGAGTGGTGATGAACTTGACAAAAGAAAAAGTGCAGGCGGTAGACATAATACCTCAGCCCAATAATATAGTTGTTGGCAAGGGTGAGTTTGTCTATGATGAAAAAGTGGTGTTATGTTGTGATGATTCAGGGCGGTTTGCAGCTGAATACCTTGCGGGGCTTACCGAATCTGCTTGTGGTTTCAAACCTGAGATTGTTTCTTCATGCCAAAACAAGTGCATAAGTTTTTCAATCAGTGATTCCCTTACAGAGCTTGGCACCGATGGCTACAAGCTTGAAGTAACGGAAGAAAAAATAGCGATTTATGCAGCCGGTGATAAGGGACTTTTTTATGGCGTCCAGACTATAAGGCAGTTATGCGATCCCAAATTCTTCTCGCAAGACAAATCATGTGATAAGAGTTGTACGATTCCATGTATCACTATAATTGATAAGCCGAGATTTGAATGGCGAGGGCTTCATCTTGATGTTGCCAGACATTTTATGCCGATTGAGTTTGTTGAAAAATTCATCGATCTTCTGGCAATGCATAAAATGAATGTTTTTCATCTTCATCTTACAGAAGATCAGGGTTGGAGAATTGAGATTAAAAAATATCCTAAGCTTACGGAAGTCGGTGCATACCGTGATGGCACGTTGATTGGCCATAAGAATGACTTGCCTCATGAATTTGATAATGTTAAGCACGGCGGCTATTATACTCAGCAGCAGCTTAGGGAGCTTGTTAAGTATGCATCCGACAGAGGAGTTACCATAGTTCCTGAGATTGAGCTTCCCGGCCATGCGATGGCGGCTTTGGCGGCTTATCCGGAGTATTCTTGTACCGGCGGCCCGCACGAAGTGCAAAAGAGCTGGGGTATCTTTGATGATATATATTGTGCAGGTAATGATGATACATTTACTTTCCTGCAGGATATACTTGATGAGGTGTTGGATATATTCCCTTCGAAGTATATACACATTGGTGGCGATGAAGCTCCCAAGAAAAGATGGGAAGAATGTCCAAAATGTCAGGCCAGGATGAAAGCCGAAAAGCTTGAAACCGAAGAAGAGCTTCAAAGCTATTTTATAAAGCGAATCGAGAAGTATCTCAACTCTAAGGGACGCAATATTATCGGCTGGGATGAAATACTCGAAGGCGGGCTTGCACCAAATGCGGCCGTAATGTCATGGCGTGGAGAAAAAGGTGGCATAGAGGCTGCTAATCAAGGCCACAAGGTTGTTATGACTCCTACTGATTACTGCTATCTCGATTTTTATCAGTCAGAAGACAAGGAGAAAGAGCCTCTTGCGATTGGCGGTTATCTGCCGCTGGAAAAAGCTTATTTATATGAGCCTATCCCTAAAGCTATTGACGCAAGTAAAAGACATATGATAATGGGAATTCAGGGGAATATCTGGACAGAATATATGCAGACACCTGAGGTTGTTGAATATATGACATTCCCAAGAGCTTGCGCCCTTGCAGAAGTAGCCTGGACTATGCCCGAGAACAAAGATCAGGAAAATTTTGAAGCAAGACTTAAGGTTCACGAAAAACGCCTTGATAAACTTGGTGTTAAATATAGAAAATAAGATACTACGGGCGCTGAATAGTATTATTATCGTCTCTTCCTGAGTGTTTTTTAATACATTTCTTGAAGAGACGATTTGCTTCAGTGTGTAAATAAGCATCTGTTTGCCGCAATAAATCTTGTTGACGTTTTGGTGTTAATCCTTAAAATAGCGGCAGATATGAGTGGCAAAAGAAAGAAAAAGAGTAAAAAAAATAATCCGGTTTCAGATTATATCACCTATTTAGGTGTGCGTATGATCTGTTCGGTGCTTTTCATGCTTGGAATTGATCGTTCAATGCGATTGGCATGTGGTCTGGGAAGGCTCATGTGGTATCATTATCATCGCGGTCGCGGCCGAGCTTTAGAGAATCTTAAGAACAGTTTCCCTGACAAAGACGAACAGTGGATAGAGGAGACTGGCAAAAAGAGCTTTCAGCACCTTGTTATGCTCGTGGTAGATATAATATTTACAACCAGGCTTGTCCGAAAGGATAACTGGAAGGAATTTGCATCTTATGTGAACACTGAGAGATGTAAGTGGATGATGGCTGAAGGCAAGGGAATGATACTTCTTACCCCTCATTACGGGAATTTTGAGATAATAGGCTATCTTCTGGGGCTCTTTGGCTTTGATATTTACAGTATTGCAAGGCCTATTGACAATCCTTACATAAACAAATGGCTTTATAGTGTTCGTGAGAAACATGGGCAAAGAATTATCGACAAGAAGGGTGCCAGTGCAGTGATGCCTTCTTTATTGAAGAAGGGCGCAGTGCTCGGTTTTATTGCCGATCAGGATGCGGGCAGGAAAGGTGTTTTTGTTGATTTCTTCGGACGTAAGGCTAGTACTTATAAGAGTATAGGACTTCTTGCTATTACTGAGAACCTGCCGATTGGTATAGGTGTGTGCCGTCAGGAATACGGCAAGTTTTTCTTTGAGATAGAATGCGGCAAGATAATTACTCCCGATCAGTGGCAAGACAAAGATAACCCATTAAAATGGGTTACTCAGGAATTTACCTCAGAAATGGAGAGGCTGATACGCAAAGACCCTTCTCAATACTGGTGGCTTCATAGAAGATGGAAGCATCGGCCTAAAGAAGAGCGTAATAAAGCGAAGAAAATGAATCTTTCTTATGACAAATAAGATCGGCGAAAGGTTTTGATCTGATGAGCGGTAACCAAGTTGAAATACTAAGCTATCAACCGGACCTTCCCGCTTATGGTGTTCTTGTTGAGAGTCACCATCACGGGCCTAATTTTAAGACTGGTATACATAGGCATAGCTATTCTACCCTGATATATGTTGTCAGCGGCCGGGGGCGTTGTATCACAGAAAAGGGAGATCACTACCTTGAGAGTGACTCGGTTCTTATGCTTGAGCGGAACATGCCTCATCAGATGATAGATAAACCAAGCGGTGCGATGGTTGTTTTCGTTGTATATTTCTCTGATAGCCTTCCACTTGTTGATGAAAAGATGACACGCAAATTGTTCAATGAACCGCTTGTGCAGGTCCCTCGGCACAACAGCCGCCAGCTTAGGCAGATATTACGCCAGATGCTTTATGAACAAAATGCCAAACCGGAATTTAATGATATTGCTCTTACTCAGTGTTTTTCTTCTATAATGCTTATGCTTTACCGCCTTGCGGCAGCCGGAGTGGAGAATAAATCATCGCAAAAGAGTCAGGATAGAGTTCTTGATGTCTTGAATTATGTGCACTCACACTATTACGAGACTTTTACCCTTTCGGATATAGCGGCAGATGCGGGGCTTTCCGAGAGGCAGTTTGCTAATATTTGTCGTCAGTTGAAGGGGCAGAGCTTTGTGCAATACCTTAACTCAATAAGAACGCAGAAGGCAAGTGAGCTTTTGATCGAGACCTCAATGTCAATATCAGCTATAGCATTTGAGGTTGGTTTTGAAGAGATATCGACGTTTTATCGCGCCTTTAAGAAGCATCAGGGGCAAAGTCCTATGAGTTTGAGAAAAGACAATGAAAATGAGGCGAAATGAGTAGTCTAAATGGGAAATTTATAGTTCTTGATGGGCCGGATGGCTGCGGAAAAACCACACAGTCAAAACTTTTGTCACAATGGGTTCAGTCTCAGGGTGTTGATGTTGTGAGTTTTCGTGATCCGGGAACTACGGCTGCAGGTGAAGCAATTCGTGCAATATTGCTTGGCACTGAATATGGACATATTGATGATGCAGCCGAGGTAATGTTGTATATGGCGGCGAGAATCCAGCTTTGGCATGAGAATATTGCTCCGGCTCTTGAGACCGGGAAATGTGTAATAATGGATCGTTGGCTATCGAGTACATGTGCATATCAGGGTTACGCAGGCGGCTTTGGGATGGAAAGAGTTGTTGATATAGCGGCATTGAGCCTTGAAAGGCTCTGGCCTGATATTACTGTTCTGCTTGATATAGATGTTGAACAGAGCAGCGCGAGACTAACAAGGGAGCTTGACCGAATGGAACTGAAGGGTCAGGATTATCACAGGCTGGTTGAGGCTGGATATAAAGAGCTTGCAACGCGCAGTAATGATAGTGGTTTTGGCTCTTTTGTTGTGGTTAATGCTGTTGGCGAGATTGAGCAGATTCATAATACGATAATAAATGTCGTAGAAGAGCAATTTTGATAATATAGATTAAACAAGGATAGTTATCATATGGAACAGAGAGCTAAGAGCTTATTTCACGGCGTAGAAAAATATAACTGTGCGCAGGCGATTGTTGCGGCATTCAAAGAAAAATATAATGTATCTCAGGATGTGATAGACGAGTTTAAGGCTTTTGGCGGCGGCAGGGCTGAGGAGGGCTTGTGCGGCGCTCTTTATGCAGGTCTTCATCTGGCAGGCGGAGATTTAGTTAAGGATGAGCTTAGAAATGTCTTCATGGAAAAGGCTGGTTGCCTAACTTGCAAAGGAATAAAGAAAGGTTCTAAAATGCCTTGCAGTGAATGCGTTGGATTGGCTGCTGCGACTCTTGAAAAGCATAGCTGAAAAGTATAACCAACGTCCGCTGGTTATGATACCGCCGGACGTTTTCTTGGTTTATTATTGATTATGCTGTGCATTTGATTTGCGTATAGAAGGTAGTGCTCACAGCAAAGGTCTGTAAAAACAGAATTTAGACCCATCATCTTTTTACGTCTGCGCCATTTGTCGGCCTCATATGGGCCTCGCGGTGTTCTGTATGTGCAATCGGCTGCCTTCTCTTTGAATATAAGACGCATAGAGTGAACATCTACGCCTTTTCGTGTGAATATCACTTCCTGTTCTGTTATTTTTATGTCATATTTTGCCGCCTGTGAAGCGAAAGGCGTCTGGTCAAAGAGCTTGAAACTGCTTGCAGTGAAGTCATCGCAGTAGTCAAGAACATCATCTATCATATCGAACGTCTGTTCAAGGTCTATATCATTACTTGTCGGAAGTCCGTATATCATCATTGGCAGGTTTGATATATTGGCGTTATAAGTGTCTTCAAGTACTTTCTTTATCGTATCTACTGAGGTGCCTTTGTTGCAGATGTCAATAAGGCGTTGTGAACCGCTCTCAACGCCCCAGCTAATCCATCTGCAGCCGGCTTGTGACATGGTATCAAGTATCTCAGGCGTATAATCATCTGTAGGGCGGCCCATTATGTGGAAGGCAATATCGAGATTGCGGTTGAGTATTTCCCGGCTTAGAGCCACCATATCGTCTGCATCTACATATTGGTCTGCAAAATAAAAATGCCTCGCTCCCATAGAATTATCCATATACTCAAGATAATCGACAAACTTGCTGATTTGGTGCTTTCTGTATCCGCTGTATGAGAAGTTGTGTGCACAGAAACGACATTTTCTCCATTTGCAGCCTCGCGAAAAGATGACGGGTACAACAGGCGAGGAGTTGAAGTATAAAGAAGTATCTAAACAGGCAAAAGTTGGCAGGGGAACCTTTGCGAGGCTGATAGTGTCAGGTTTGGTGTTCTTTAAGATATTACCATGTGAACGATAACGCAGGCCCGGGATATTGTTGTATGCATATTCTTCACATAACATCCTTAATCCTTCTTCGCCTTCACCCTGCAGTATTGCATCAACAAATTCGCAGCAGTGGAGTATTTCGTCTGCATCCATTATTGATGCTGTTGCCCCTCCCAGGATTATGTCTGGTTTTTCTGTTCCTTTTATCTCCCATATATGTTTTGCTATTGCCAGTGAAGGGATTATCTGCTCAGGATACATTACGGAAATGCCGATAATCTTCGGTGCTTCAATAAGAATCGAATTGCACTGATCATGGAGTATCTCTGCCAACGATTCAGTCATCTGATCTGTTTGCAAATAGTTCTTGCAGGCATCGCTATATTTATCTATCTGTCTGGATATCTCGAACCAGCTTTCCAGGTGGTAAAGGTATTGGGCTTTATCAAAGAAATTGCCTTCCTTGCCCCTGAAAAAGTCCTTGAATCTTATGAATTCCGGCTTTTGGTCGGAAAGGTTGTCCCACAATTTAATGTTGAGATCATGAGTCGATAGCTGGCAGCTTGGGCAATATATACCCATATATTC
This sequence comes from Sedimentisphaeraceae bacterium JB056, assembly GCA_044440125.1. Taxonomy (GTDB): domain Bacteria; phylum Planctomycetota; class Phycisphaerae; order Sedimentisphaerales; family Sedimentisphaeraceae; genus JBITAJ01. The sequence continues at coordinate 303,476 of JBITAJ010000015.1, forward strand.
CGCTAATGCGGCTATTCCCAACGGCATATATGCCGGACTCGATGCTGGGGCAAAAACAAGCGATGCTTGCATCTATTACTCCAAAATATAAAAAGTTCAAAAGAAAATTTATAAGCGGCGTATTATAAATTAAAGTGGGATTCCAAGGCAATATTAATTTTACTTCTTTAGATGATTTATTGAAAAATTATTCAGATTTAGGGGCTAATATTGTTTAATAAAGAAAGGCCGGCTTGGAGTCGTTCAGTGCAGTAAAACTTTATCAGCCGGCCATTGGGAAACTTTGCATTGTATGCGTATTTGCATATTCTGGAGAAGAAATAAAAAAACCGGCATGAAAGCCGGTTTAAAAGAGCGGGTGATGAGATTCGAACCCACGACATTCACGTTGGCAACGTGACGCTCTACCGCTGAGCTACACCCGCATAAATTAAGACTTTTTGTCTCAGAGCTTGGGGATTATATGCAATAGACTCGTAGATTCAAGCCTTTTTTGTTGAAAAAGGACTATTTTTTTGAATTCAAATTTGCAGTGTTATTTTTTCAGCAGCACTGGGTGCTTATACTAAAAATCAACTTCGATTCGTCCACCTTTGAACTGCATGCTTTCTGCCGTATAATGGTGTATCTCGATTTTTACGCCGTCGGGGTCCTCTGTCCAAATCTGCCATGTTTTATCGCATCCAAGCTTCTTATCGGTTACTGCAAGGCCTTTAGCTTTCAAAGTTTCTGCTACGGCATCAATGTCATCTGTCTCAAGGCAAAGATGCTTGATTGAACCTTCTGATGCAGGATCCGTACTTTTGAATATTTCGACAAAAGTGTTATGTCCGGCTTTTAGGTACAACCCAAATATCTCATCGTTTCTTGTGAATTCGAAACTTTTTTCAAGCCCAAGTATGCCACAGTAGAAATTTTCGCTTGCAGTTAAATCTTTAGCATGGATGCAGATATGTGCTATTTGTGTAATCATGTCTCGCTCCTTTAATAAATATAAAACGTTATTTGGATTGATTTTAACATGAAATTTCAAAAAATCAAATTGTTTATTGCTGTCTGATTGACGCTTTGAGCTTTGAGATGGTGCATCTGTGAATCTTAATTTTCTTGACAATACACCTTGTGAATGATAATATATCAACTGTGTTGAATAAGCAATCAGTTAATTGTTTTTAGAAAGTGAGGCTTGTTATGTTTAGGTTTTTGTGTTCTATGTTAGTGTTAGCGGTGTTTGTATCGACTGGTTTGGCTGATCGCCAATATGACCTTGTGGAATTGTATCACACCAATAGAAATCCAGCTTCTGATGATGCGTCAGGTCATGTTGTGCCGTGGTGCGTATCAACGCTTTGGCTTGGTACTGCCAATGCGAATGTTACACAAAGTGATATTGACACGGCAAATTCGAGGCTTGACGATCTTGATGATTCCTCTGAGTTTACGCAAATGCCGCAAACCGCATCGTTTGCATCCATTGATCAGTGGGGTGTTTATTGGGCCATGCCTAATATGCTCAAGGTCGTTCTTGATCCTACAATCACTAACAGGACTACGCTTAACGCAAGGTCGTCTGTAAGAAATGTGCTTGAGAATTTTGTTGCTTATCGTGATAAATATTCAGATGCGGCTTTGACAGATTCTAAGCTGTATGAGATATCAGGAAGCATGAATCACGATTGGCTTCGGAAAACAACTTATCTTCTTACTGCGCAGCATTTCAAAGAGCTTGATAACGGCAATGGGAGAAATATTTACAATGACGGCTATACAGCGGCTCAGCATTATGACGCCTGGAGACTGCATCTCAAGGAAAGGATGAGGAAGCTTGCCGCTCGCGGAATCGATCCGGAAATCAGTCCGGGTTATATCTCAGTTACTCTTGAGTCGATGTTTAATCTTGTATATCTTTGTGAGGATGAGGTTTTAGCTGAGCAGGCGGAGAAATTCATCAATCTTTACCTTGCGGACTATGCGGCTGAGTCTTTTCATGGTATCAGAGGTGGAGGTTTGACAAGAGTTTATAAGGATTCCTGGGCATTCAGGCCTGAATCACATTATATGAGAGCATATTATCATCTTTTCGTTGCGGATCCGGCTGCCTTTCCCTGGTCCAGCCCCGACAGGACTTTTCTTGGTGTCTGTATGTCAGGCTATTCATGTCCGTCAGTCATACAAAACCTGATGACGCAAACTAAGAGTGACTATAACAGCACATCTCGAAGACCGGCTAAAGGCACTCAGGCGACAAGGGATGACTCACCGTTTTATACGCTTCAGTGGCCTTCTGATATAAGGCGTTTTACTTATTGCACATCAGAATATGTGATGGGTGGCTTCTGTATATATGACCAACAGCCTTCCAGCTACTACGTAAAGCTTAATTCGCAGAACCAATGGATGGGGCTTGTAAGTGAATGTGATATTCAAAGCAGGGTTTATTTTCAGTGTGGGTCTCCTACTGATACCACAAGCGGATACAGCGAGCTGGATGCTATCGGTAATAAGGGGGCTATGCTGATAAAGAGGCAGGAAAATGTTGTAGGCACTCCCGATCTTTTCTGTTGGATGTCGAATGATTTCAGGACTAACAGGGTAGGGCCTGACAGCGGTACGAATTACTGGGTGTTCTCAGAAAATACTGACAGTTCCGTTTATGTTGCTGTTAAAGCTATAGATGCTTCTTCTGCTGCATTCTACACTCTTGATACTGATGGTCCTGGTTACGGCGATCCGCTGACAATCGATTTCAGTGACGATAATACTATTTGTGTCATTCAAGCGGCTAAAGCGAGCGATTATAATAGTTTTTCTGATTTCCAGACTGCTGTCAAGGCGGAAACTTTCAGTAAAAGCGGTACGGAAGTTACATATACGACTCTTGATGGTGATACATTAAAGATGTACACCGATGGTACTCAGCCCAAGATTAACGGGGTGAGTTTCGGGTTGAATATTTCTAATACGTATACTGGGTATTATTTATCTAACGATTGTTATGATAACCCTACTGTATATGTGACAGATGAGTCGAGTAATTGTCTCGTGCTTAACTTCGATTATTATGACTATCCTCTTTGGGATGAGGCAAATACTGTTGCTTTGTGGAATATGGATAGTACTTCTTCGGGGGTGATTGTAGATCAGGATGATAATAACTCCGGACGTGATTGTGACCTTACTCTCTCTGGTCCTGCACTGGTTACCTCGCGGAGTGATTTTGGTAATGCGTTATCTTTTGATGGTACCAACGATACTTCATACACTGATGTTATCACTCAACCCACAGAAGTGAAAATCGAGTGCTGGCTTTATGTTGATTCAGGCACTACGGGCGATAATCGTTGGATAGTTGAAGGCGGTAAGTATGGCCTTTATACAAATAGTGCTGGTACTACTTTGACTTTCCGTGCATACGATTCCGGTGATAACTGGACTTTTGTTTCCGCGGATATTTCAACTGATACGTGGCAGCACGTAACGGCGGAATTCTGTGATGGAACGGTCTCTGTATCTGTATTGAATGATGATTACAGTGTAGGTGATTACTCGTCTGATTCAGCAGGGGCATCAACTCTTGCTTCTCATAGCGGTAGAATATACGTGGGTGCCTTTGGGACAACGATGAGGTATTTCAAGGGTGAAATTGATGATTTGAGAATTTTTGAACCGTAAATGGGGAATGCTCTTGACAATCATCTGGTTGTAGGGTATGATTGGTCTGTGTCGATTTTACAATCAGGTGATTGTGTTAATGTAACAACAAGGATTATACAGGTATGCAATTTACATTCGAAGAATTAGATATATCGGGTAAGAATGCTGATAAATTTGCCAGAGGCATATTCATTGAGATAGCTAATGGTAATTATTCAGAAGGTTCCCAGCTTCCAAGTGTGCGTGAAATGGCAAAAGAGTCTTCTATGACTGATTATTCCGCTCGGAAAGTCATGATGTCGCTTGCAGATGCGGGGCTGGTTGAAGTTAAGTCGCGTAAGGGTATTTATGTTGCCGCCGGGGCCAAGCAAAAAGCTGTTGATATTCTCAAAAGGTACAATCAGAGCTTTAGCGGCATAAAAGATGATTCCGAGCAGCGAACTATTGCAATTGCGGCGGCTTTCAAAAATACGATAGACGGTCCCCAGATCTATCACCCCCAAACAATTTCAGGAATTTACAGAGAGGCGCAAAAGTTCAATTTCAATGTTGAGCTTATAAACTTCAATGTAAATATATCTGAACCGGCAATATTGCTGAATGTTGTGAGGGCTAACGGTTATGACGGGGTTGTCTGGCTTTATCCGGATGTTTCGCATTGGGACAGCATAAACTCACTTCGTGACAGCGGCATACCTGTAGCGCTTAGTAGTCATTGGCTTTTCAATACTTCTCTGCCTTGTGTTCAGATAAGCGGCTATTCCAGTACACTTTCCATAGTCAAACATCTTGTAGAGGTTGAAAAGTGCGATGTCATCAACTGGTTTTCCACTGAAGTGTACGACAAAGCCAAAGATTATGATAATGATTACGCTAAGGTGTCTGCTTCCGGAGTATATCAAACTCTTAAGCTTGTCATGAACATAGTTGGTGAGGAAAAGTGTAAGCTTAATATTATTGATTACGATGGATGCCGTGTAAGTACGGAAAGAATGCTGAAGAATATTATCGCCGAAGATAATGTGAAAAACGGGATTGTGATAGCCAATACTGAAGAATTGAGTGATTTTTTCAAACGTCACCCTGAAAGTTTTGACGACATAGATCGCCATTGTCTTCTCGTTGGTTCAACTTACAACCAGTTTCCCCGACTTGAGCCGATAGTCGAGCGTATTGGCGATATCTATATAAGTCTTTTGCCTTTCGAGGATGTGGGCAGAGCCCTCACCACTAAAATCAATGCACTTCTCGAAGGCAGATTTGTTGATAACACTACTCTTATCAATCCATCTTTTGGACTTTATTCAGAGCTTCTTGAAACTTCAAAAGAGCTATCTCATAAAGTCGATGCTGAAAGCGATCTCTTGTTAACTGTTTAAGGAGAATATCCAATGCAACGTAATAAAAAAGCATTCACTCTCATCGAGTTGTTAGTTGTTATATCGATAATAGCCGTCTTGATGTCGATAATGATGCCTGCACTTGCCAAAGCGAGAGAGCAGGCAAAAAAAATATTAGGAGCTGCCCGTCAGAAGGATGTTGGGTTGGCACTAAATCTTTATTCGCAGGATTGGGACGGGGCACTTCCAAAAGCTTACTGGTCTAAGGTGCCAGGCTCTAACTATACGCGACTTCCATATAAACTTGCCCCATATTACGATCAGGATCAGGATGGTACATCGTCAGAGCTGTTCAGCTTTGAATTATACTCATGTCCGGCGCAGCCTAAATGGCTTACCAATAGCGAAGGGGAAAAGGTAGAGCGAGGCAAGAGCGCTGTTGGCAGTTATGGCTACAACTATTTTTTCTTTTACGGTGTTAATCCGGGCGGTAAGTTTTCGAATATGGGTGATTGGGTGGAAAGGAATGTCTCCCACATAAGAGATGGTGCGACTTTGCCTTTGTTCGGATGCGTCAGCGGCGAAGAATATGAAGGTCTTGGTGCAGGCGGCGGACAAGTACTCGACTATAGAGGACCACATCCAAAGGCATTTAAGTATGGTTATATGGGTGGTAAGTCACCGGCCACAGTCTCAAAGACGAGTCCGTCCGGACCTGCTCCAAACCACGGCAGAGACTGCAATATGCTTATGGCCGACTATCATGTTGAGGCAGTGAATGTATGTGTTGACGGTGAGTTCCCATGGACAGACCATACAGGAAGTGCTTTTCATCCCAGCAGGGCATCAGTTCGCGGTAATGAGAAAAAGTAATATTCTTTCTGAAATCGGTGTGTGAAGATAATTTTATAGTAATGTAATATTAATTTGTTTTGTAAGGAGTGTTTAGTATGAAATGTATTATCTCTTTAAGGACGCTGTGTGTTTCGCTGTTGGTGTTTACGCCATTTATATTTGCGGCATACGAAAGTCCTCTCAGTGATGATTATCAAACGATGTCTTTGTGGAATATGGATTCTACGACTACTTTGTCAGATGGCAAGGTCATAGTTTTCGATCAGGATGATAACTGGGGACGTACAAATCACCATCTTACCCTCTATGATGGAGATAACGCCAATGGTTACGGGGCTACGCTTGTCAGTTCTCAAAGTGGTTTTGGTCAAGCTCTTCAGCTTGATGGCGTCAACGATTATGCAAAAAGTTTTATTCGCTTTCCTATTAATGAGGGATTCAAGCTTGAGCTTTGGATCAAACCTGATTCAAGCAAGACAGACATCAACTGGATAGCTGAAGTTCCAAACGTATGGCGTTTATATACAGATACAAACGCTACGAGAATAAATCTTTATGTCAAGGATGCAAATGGTGACTGGGCTTCGAATATACGCAAAGCAATTACACCCGATGCATGGCAGCATATTACTGTTGGTTTTGAGAATGGAACGGCATCTCTTTCTGTAGATGGTACATCTCAGTATGGAACACTTACCCTTCCAACGACGGAAATGTATAACGCCGGTCAGGAAGATTATGTATGGATTGGCAGCTACGGCGGTACACAGAGATTCTTCAAGGGTCTTATTGATGATGTAAGGCTTACGGATCCTGCCGCTGAAGTCCCTGAATGGGCCTCTGTCCATGAGGATGCAGTTCTTGGTACATATGCCCTTTATCACATGGATGAAATAACCGGCTCTATTATGCCTGATGATAACTCACAGTCATCAAGATCACCTTTGGATTTGACTGTTTACGGCAATCCGGCCATTGTTGATGATGGTTCATATCCCAATGATGATCCGAGTTTCGGCAGCAGTGTCAGCTTTAATGGAATGAGCGATTATTTCCAATGCCTTAAGCCGATGCCTTATGGCATAGACCCTGCCAATTTTAAGGTGGAAGTATGGATTAAGCCAAATCCTGATTGGTATACTGTCTCTGGCGGTTTGTACTGGATAGTAGGGCATGACAGTATGTTCCGTGTTTATCTTCAGTCAGACGGTACGGTTGGCGGTGCAAGGTTGAGGTATTATGTATGGCCATCTGATGGAAGCGGTGCAGTACTAACAACAATTGCATGTGGTGCACTTGAAGGCTGGAATCATATATCTTGTGAACTATATAATGGTGTAACTAAGATTTATGTAAATGGTGCAGAGAAGGCTTCAACGACACTTCCGACTAACGATGCAACAGTTGGAGCATCACAAATGAGAGTTGGTACTTATAACGGCAGCTCAAGAATGTTCTGGGGACAAATGGATGAACTTCGTATAAGTAATGTTGTTATTCCAGATCCGCAGTGCGGCGATTACGGCTATCTCGAGAGCGATATCAACAAGGATTGTGTAGTCGATATACTCGATCTCAAGCTTATACTTGTTGATTGGCTTGAATGTACGACTGATGAGGCCGGTTGCGTTGTGGCGTTTTAATAATCTTGAGTGAATAATAGAGCAAAGGAGCTTTAATATGTATAAAACAATAAAGTCAATTTTTATTATTATTTTAGGTGTATGTGCTATCGCTGCCGCTGTTGATTATCAGGTGCCGCTTACTTTCACCGCTCCGGTTGTGGATGGTAACAGCTTGCCTGGCGAATGGGACGGCAGTTTGGATGTAAGTATTGCGTATCCTGGCATTGTATCAGCCGGCGGTGCTGATATAACCGGAAGCAGTCCTGCAGCTTCTGATTGCAGTGCGGATGTGAAGATGCTCTGGGATGCCGATAATCTCTATGTATATGTTCGTGTATATGATGAGGACATGACGTTTAGTAAAAATTATCCGGGTCCTTATAATGGTCAAGACTGTTTTCAGGTAGCCTTCAATCTTCTTGATAACTCAGAAGCAATCTTCCTTGAAGATGCTCCGATATATGATTTCAGTGCTAATACTGCAGACGAAGTTGGTGCTTCGGTTGCTATTCACGGAATATTCAATGTTGACAACTTAACTGTTGCCGGTAAAGAATTTGAAGACGGCTGGCAGATGGAAATCGCTATTCCGTGGAACACTTATCAGCATTTCGCTCATCCGGGCGATAGACATGGTCTTGGATTGCTGCTTGTTGATTATGATGGTGATAGCCCTGTTGAAAATTTCCTTACAGATTACGGTAATGGTGAAAATACTATAGATGATATTACTACCTGGAATACAATTACTTTGATCGGAGAAAACGGCTGTGGTACCAACGGACGTTTCATAGGCGATCTAAATGGTGACTGCAATGTTGATATTTCAGATATTGCCTCTATTGCCTCACAATGGGCACAAAGTACGCTTTGATTTTTGAATAATAATTAATGTTAACCGGCAGACTGTTTGCAGGTCTGCCGGTTTTTTTATGAAAAGGATTTTTGATGTTTACAAAAAGTTGTTTTCTGTTTTTGTTATTGCTGTGTGTTTCGAGTGGTTTGTGTGATGATGTAAGTGATAGGGGAGATGATGTTCTCGACAAATATTACAAGCATTATATAGATATTGACAAACAGTCATCTAACCGTATCAGGGTAAACTGGGCTTATGCGGCACTTTCACTTTATAATGATAAAGATATAACACAAAAGGCTGATAGGGTGCTGTTTGAGACTTTAGAGCCGCAGAAAACCATCTTTACACAGACAGGCAGCGAAGGCCATGATATTTACTGGGAGACAGTAATTCTTTCGCGAATGATGAATTGTAAGGAAATCACTGCTAAGCTCTCAGATGAAACAAAACATACCATTAATACACTTTTATGGGATTTTGTGTATAATTTTGATAAGCCCGGTCACAGTGAACCATCGCTTGAAAAGATCAACACAATATATAACAGTGACAATCATGATATGATACATCGAGGTGTATATCTTATGGCTGCGCAGGCATTGAAGGACGATCCGCAGTTCAAAGATAAGAAATATGCCGATGGTCTCACCGCTGCCGCTCATTATGCTATATGGCGAAAGAATCTGATGGAGTATTTCAAGTTCAGGGCTTCAACAGGCGTCAATGTCGAATTTGGCTCGACTTGTTATGCTGGTGTATACCTCCATCCTATTTTCAGTATATACGACTGCTGTCAGGATAAACAGCTTGCAGACCAGGCAGGCAAGTTTATTGACCTTTTCTTTGCCGATGTATCGCAGGAAGTATTGAATGGTGTTCGCGGCGGTGCAAAGGTGCGTATGTACAAAAATGCTCATTGCTGCAATTATCAGGCGGATAAGCTTCTTTACTATAATTATATACTTACCGGAAAGCCCAAAGAACTTGACAGACTGTTTCCTACGGATTGTTTTGGCGCGGCACAAAGTGATTACAGGCTTCCGCAGACAGTGAAAGAACTTATGGTTGATACGAAGGCCAAAGGAGCGTATGTTTATAAGTCTAACAGACTTGCTCAGGGTGGCCATGTTCTTGGCAACAAATATGGGCTTGGCGATGCTCTCGCTCCAATTTATACCGCTGAAACACAGTCTGGTCTTTTGCGATACACCTATGCAACCCCGTCATATCTGTTGGGTACGTTTACGATTGACGAGACAAAGACCTATATGCTTATAAACAGTCAGAACCAGTGGATGGCCTTGACGACCGCAGCGAAGCCCTCCAGTAGGATAGTTGTCAATGTTACACCGACATCTGATGAGAGAACGGGCTACAGGGACTTACAGGCTGTTCAATACAAAAACTGTGCAATGTTTCGTAAACAGCTTGCGGCTGAAGACGGCGGACTTTTGCGACTTTTTGTTTCAAATGATTTTGAAATGACTGATAAAGACGGCACGTTATTCTTTGAAAACGACAGTGTTTATGCAGCAGTAATGTGTATTCAACACCATGACAAGACGGGTTATGAAATAGAAAAGACGGATTTTGGACCGGGCAGATTTGTTACTTTCAATGAACCGAATGTTTATTTTGTACTTGAAGTTGCTGATAAGAAAGAATATGAGAATCTGAATGAATTCAGTGAATATATCTCTGGCAATGATTTGAGGTTTGAGAATAACTATGATGAAATTATATACGATAGCAAAACCTGTAAATGCAGTCTTGAGATGTTCACAGACGTCCGCATGCCATTGGTCAATGGTAAGCCTGTTGATGTAAGGCCGGCTAAAGTTTATGACAGCCCTTATATGCAGTCTAATTATGGTAGTGGCGTTGTAACAGTTACAGGTGTTGAAGGTGAAAATCTTGTTCTTGATTTTAACTATTAATCGGAAGCTCTCTAAGTGAAACACTTTTTTGTTATATTTTTAATATTGTCATCGTTGGTATCTGCTTTGGCAGATAATACATTTGACAGACAGAATTCAGCGATGCTTTATCATTATAATTCACAGAAGTATCCTACGGGTGAACCTCGCGGCAATGTGGTAAGGGCTTATTGCATATTTGCTCTTGCAGCAAGAGGCAGTGAGAATATAACTCAAACAGATATCAATGAGGCTAATGAATTGCTCGAACCGCTGTTTACTGCTTGGCCGGCAGCAGATGAGGGTAATGATCTTTACTGGATGCTGCCGCACCTTAGCAGGATATTAGCTGATGATACTTTGAGTATGTATTTGACTGCTGCTGCGAAAGAATCGATAAAGAATATTCTCTATACCTTCGTGTATGATAAGGATGATGTCGGGTATGCTTCTACGGATGCCGCAAACATGTGGCTGGTAATTGACAGTGAGAACCACGATATTCTAAAAAAACAAGTTTACTTCACTGCATCTCAGATTTTTAAGAATAATCCGCAGTGGAGCTCTCTTACGTATGCCGATGGCAAGACCGTGGCCGAACATTACACGGCATGGGAGAACTACTTTGAGAGCTATTTCAGGGAAAGAGCAAGGAAAGGTATTAACATTGAATTAGGTTCACCGACTTATGCCGGAGTGTTCTTAGAGTCGATATTCATAATTTACGACCTTGCAGAGAATGACACGCTTAAAAAAAGGGCAGGTCAATTTCTCAATCTTTATTTTGCTGATCAGGCGATAACGGGCATTAACGGTATTCGCGGTGGTGCAAAGAGTCGTTGTTATAAGGGGGCACCATCTTATAATTACAGCAGCGATAAGGGGGCGTATTACTCGTGGATGCTTGCCGGAAAACCTTCGGCATTCAATAACGGTAATACTCCGTATGATATAGTGCCTTCTCTCAACAGTGATTTTCGCCTTCAGGACCAGACGCTTAGTCTTTATGATCATACACTGCGAGGAAGTTATGAATACATTACCGTCAGACCCGGTCGTGGTACTCATGTCAGTGAACCCAGCTTGATGTATACACTTGAATTTCCTTCTATGATACGGTGGTATAGCTGGTGTGAGCCGCAATTCATATTAGGGTCGGTAACGATTGATGAGAGCAAAGCCTATACGCTTATCTCCGATCAGAATCGTTGGTATGGGCTTATTGCGGCAGACAGTTTTGACAGTCGTCTTTATTTTGCACCGGAGACAGATGATGAAAATCAGACATATAAAGATTATATTGCTGTGCAGAAAAAGGGCGCGATGCTTATACGTAAGCATAAAGATGCAGAGGACGTTGGCTTCAGGATGTATGTGTCGAACACTTTTACTACAAGTCAGGAATCGGGTTGGCTCTTTGGTTACAATTCAGACAGCAGTGTTTATTTTGCCCTTTATTCAACCGGCAGTGATTTCTGGGGGCAGAGATATGTGATTACAACTGCAACGGGAACATACGGCAAGTGGATTACTTTTACGCAATCTGACAGTATTGTTGTTCTTGAGGCAGCGGCTGCTGAGAATTTCTCTGATTTTGATGAATTCAAGTCTCAAATTAAACTTAATTCCAAAGGGTTTAATGGGACAAGGTATGATTATTCATCGCTTGCAGGAGATGCTTTGAGTATTTTCACAGATACTACGTTGCCTGCGATAGATAACCAAGCTGTAGTTCTTGATCCAGATTTTACCTACAGTAGTCCGTTTTTGAATTCTGATAATGATTCGGATGTCATAACTGTAAATTCCGTTGATGGAAGTGAGCTTATTCTTGATTTTACCGAGCCGTTCATTCAGGATTTTCTTGCCGGTGATATAAATCAAGATGGTTATGTCGACATTCTGGATATTGTATTTCTGGCATCTCAATGGCAGCAGTGTACCAATCCTGCTTTAGGAACTTGCATAGATTATCGCCCCTGACAATGTTGTAATCAAGGAATTTAGGGAAGTTTTGGGTTTTTAGTTGAATCTTTGATTGCTTTGTGTAATATCTGCGTCATATCATCTAATTTGACATTTAAAGCAAACAAAGATTATGAAAAAAAAATCCCGATTTGAAAAATATTACGTTTTTTTCCTGGCAATGATCGCGGCTATACCGGCCATGTCTACGGATATGTATGTGGCGGCAATGCCTCGGATTGCTGCTAAATGGCAGGTGCCTGAGAATCAGGTTGCCCTTTCTCTTGTACTCTGGTTTGTCAGCTTCAGCGTTTTTCTGCTGATATTAGGCCCATTGTCGGATAAATTCGGCAGAAAAAGGATACTGTGGGGCGGCCTTTTGATGTTCATCGTATCAACAGTTCTCTGTGCTTCGGCAACGAATGTGTTTCAACTTATAGTTTTCAGAATTATGCAGGGAGCTTCTGCTGCATCGCCTTCGTCAATGTGTATGGCGATTTGCAGGGATAAATATGAAGGTGATCGCAGAAAACATATACTTGCCTACATAGGTATCATACTTTCAGTTATGCCTATGGTAGCTCCGATGATAGGTGCCATGTTGCTGCAGTATATGAGTTGGCGTGCTATATTTGGAACACAGGCATTGCTTGCGATTATTGCGCTTTTAGTTTCACTGAATTACAAAGAGACATTAGCCGAACCGGTTATGAGTGGTATTTTCAGGATATTCGGGCGATATGTGAACCTTGTTAAAAATACGAATTATATTATAGCTAACAAGGCTATGGGGTTATTGCTTGGTCCTTTTTACGGTTTCATATCTTTCTCACCATTAGTCTATATGAAGATATTCGGTCTTAGCCCTCGCCAGTTCAGTCTCCTGTTTGGACTTAATGCGTTGATGTCTATGATAGGGGCTTTTACATGTACAAGGCTTACCAGATATGTCAGTGATATTAAACTATTGACGGCGTGTTTTATCGGGTGTCTTTTAGGCGGAATAGGTATTTTGTCTTTTGGCCATCTTCACTATATGGCTTTTTCAATACCGATGTGTCTGTTTACATTTTGCTGCGGACTCAGCAGGCCTCTGAGCAACAATATAATACTCGAGCAGGTCAATACCGATATTGGTTCTGCATCATCTTTCATTGTGTTCTATCAGTTTATAATCGGCGCGATTTGTATGGCTCTTGCTTCTTACTCATGGTCAAGGCCTATTTTTGCTTTTGGTGTTCTTGCCACAGCAGTGCCGTTGTTTGTACTTGGGTGCTGGCCGTTTCTTGTGGTTCGCCTTAAGAGAGCATGATACGGGTTTTAATGAGACGCGGTAAACCGGCGTCTCTACAAGATGAAAAATAATAGCTAAAAAAGCCGGCAAATTGTCTTAAGTTGCCGGCTTTTTTATATAGTAATAAACTGTCTGATTTTTAGTCTTTTATTACTTTAAGGATTTCCTCAAAGCTTTCGCAGTAGTGGTTGCACAAGCCCAGTGTGCCGCCGTCAATGATGTTGCCGTCCTTGATGCCGATTGCGCCGAATCCAGAGAGCCTGATTGATGAAATTCCCGCACTGCTGTCTTCTATGCCTATGACGTTGTGTCTGTCTTCAACTTCCAGACCGAGGCCTACTCTTGCTACTTCTGCGTAGAGCCATGGGTGTGGTTTGGGTGAGAGTTCACCGAGCGTGCCGCAACTGCCTTTTCTAAGCGGGAAGCCGGCAGTTATTATTGCATCATAGAAGTCGTCAGGCTTGCCCATGTTTAAAGTATGGAACGCTGATAGTATTTCAGGATACGCCTTTTCGTAGAGACCTGATGTTACGAGGCCAAGCTTAACGCCCATTCCTTTGAGTTCGAGCAAGAATTCCTTGATGCCAGGCGATGGAGTGAAAGCACCTTCTTTGCCGTGACCTTCCATGATTGCCTGCATTTCTCTGTGAGTATGCTCGAAGTAGAATGTACGAGCCTCTTCGACTGTTTTGTCGGGGCAGTACTTGTTTATGCAATGCTTGAGGTGTTCGGATACGCTGTGGCCGGAAACGAACGGCAGGTCTGAATCCTCAAGTTCGAATTTTGGGTTGTCAAGCAGGCTTGCGGTTGTCTGCTCGATTATCCAGATCCAGAATTCTTCGCTGCGGACTGTTGTGCCGTCAAGATCCATTAGTACTGCCTTGATCGGCTTTTCGATTTTAACATCAGGTACAGGGTAGTAAGCAGGGTAGCCCATTGCACTTTTGACGAATGCTATGGTGTTTTTTTCGAAGCATATGAATTCTACTTTCATATCGCCTGTAGCGAGAATTTCGACTACGCCATTTACGCCTTTTTTGTAAAAGCCGTCGCTGCATTGCTCGAGCTGAACAAATCCGCTGTTTTCCCTGATAATGCCTATGCCCGGGAATGTCTTACCTGTTATACAATCTGACACTATAATATTCCTTGAGATAAAATCGATTTAAGCAACTTTTCGTCCATTATCTAATGAACAAACGCATGGAATTATACATATTCTGCGTTTTTTTCAAGATAATTAATTATAGAATAGCTTCTACTTTGTCTAATGCGTCTGCCAAATTTTCGGCTATCATATCGGCTTCGGAGAGTTCTTCGGCGGAGAATGAGGACGTTAGTCCAAGGCATATTGCTCCTGCTTTTTTGGCGGCGGTAACGCCTGTTACCGCATCTTCGACTACAATACATTCAGTTGCCGGCACGCCGATTCTCTCTGCAGCTAACAGGAATATATCCGGCGATGGTTTCTTGTGTTCTACATCTTCGCCGCAAATGACCGCTTCAAATTCACTTTGCTGCAGGCCGATTTCTTTGAGATTGCCGTCTACCTTGCGTTTATCTGCGCTTGATGCAACTGCCAGCTTGAGGTTTTTGCTTTTGCACATATCAATGAAATCCCTGACACCTTCGAGCGGCTGGAGATTGCCTATGATTATATCAAGATATATATCGTAAGTACGTTTTTTGGCTTCTTTAATATCAAGGTCGATGCCGTACTTCTCGGCTACGCCGCCGATGTAGCGGTCTTCGCCTGTGCCGACGAAATCAAGAAAGTCTTCAGGCTTTACTTTGCTGCCTTTTTCTTCGAACATTTTGCATGCCGCTTTGCAGATGAATTCCTCAGAGTCAACGAGGACTCCGTCCATATCGAAAATAATACCTTTTATCATTTTTTAGGTTCCTTCCGTAGATTGTTAGTAAACAGATAATAATTTAGTCTTAAGGGGCGATTTTGCAAGTTAATTTCTTGAAAGGGCGTTTTTTAACGCGATGAGGCAATTAAGAGGTAGGTTTTTATGGACAGTATGGACTAAATGGACTGAATGGACTTTTATGGACAGGTGATGTTTTGTTGAGTTGAAATGAAAAAAGCCCCTGCTTTTGCTGCAGAGGCTTTTGTTGTTTATTTTTGGTTTTCGGCGTTTCTGTTTATTGCTTCCCAGAGACCGTTTAGGTACATTGCACCGAGTGCTCTGTCGTACAGTCCGTAGCCAGGGTGGCCTGTCTCTCCCCATATCATACGTCCGTGGTCCGGCCGCATTGGTCCGTCAAAGTCTATTTCGTGGTACGCCTTCATTATGTCGAACATGTCGAGGCTGCCGCAGTTAGTAGGGTGCGGGGCTTCGTGGAAAGATTTTCTGCTTACATGCTTTACGTTACGGCAATGAGCAAAGACGATCTTGCCTTTTGCTCCGAATTCACGGATGATAGCCGCTACATTGTTCTTCGGATCTGCTCCGAGTGAGCCGCTGCATAGAGAAATGCCGTTGGAAGGGCTGTTTACCATTTCAGTAAGTATTTTGAGGTCTTTTCTGTTTTTAACGATTCTCGGCAGACCAAATATCGGCCATGGCGGATCGTCCTGATGGATACCCATTTTGACGCCATGCTGCTCGGCGACAGGTATGACTCGTTTGAGGAAGTATTCAAGGTTTTCACGGAGTTTGTCTTCATTTATCTCTTTATATGCTTCGAGAAGGGCGTTGAGTTTTTTGGAGCTATAGGCCGCACCCCAACCGGGAAGGTCGTGTGTACCCTGAGTCAGGTCGATTTTTTTTATCTGGCGTTCGCTGTAGCTGAGACAGTTTGAGCCGTCTGGCAGTACCATGCGGAGGTCTGAGCGAGTCCAGTCGAATACCGGCATGAAGTTATAGCATACTACAGGTATTCCTACCTGACCGGCATTTTCAACGCTTGCACAGTAGTTATCTATAAGTTCATCCCTTGTATCAAGGCCGAGCTTTATATCTTCGTGTACCGGTATGCTTTCAATAGCGGCAAAGTTCAAGCCCTCGGACTCTATTTTGTCCTTTCTGGTTATCAGCCTGCTTTTATCCCATACCTCGCCTGCCGGTATCTCGTGCAGGGCAGTTACGATACCTGTCAGGTTGGGTATCTGCTTCATCTTTTTCAGGGTTACGGGGTCATCAATCCCGTACCACCTAAGACACATTTGCATTGTTAAATCTCCGAATTTTGTGTTGTTTAGTGTTGTTGTTTAATATATCGTGTTGTGATATATTAAGAGTCGTGTATTTTTATCACAAAATAGCGAAGAAATCAACTTTAAAACGATTATTTTGGTACAATAATTATTTAAAATAAAAAAAGGCCGGCAAAATTGATTGCCAGCCTTTGATATATCAGGTTGTTTATTTTAGCTTTATCTGCTTGTATTTGCTTCTTCTGTGTGCGAGTCTTTCTGGATTCTGAGCCTGAACCTTTTCTTCGTAGGCAGAGAAGTTCCCCTGGAACCATTGTGTGTTGCCATTACCCTCAAACACAAGAAGGTGAGTGCATATTCTATCGAGGAAGAAACGATCGTGGCTTATAACCATTGCGCAACCCTTAAAATCTATGATTGCCTGTTCCAGTACCCGCATTGTATTTACGTCGAGGTCGTTTGTCGGCTCGTCAAGCAGCAGTAAGTTGCCGCCTTTCTGGAGCATTTTTGCCAGATGTATTCTATTGCGTTCACCGCCTGAACACTGGCTTACTTTCTTCTGCTGTGATGTGCCGCGGAAGTTGAATCTTGAAACATAAACACGTGAAGCAATGGAAGTGCCGGCGAGATCAAGGTTATCCTTGCCGTCAGTTATCTCTTCGAATATTGTTTTTTCTCCATCCAATGCGTCTCTATGCTGGTCAACGTATCCTATTGATACTGA
The DNA here is from genome assembly GCA_044440125.1 of Sedimentisphaeraceae bacterium JB056. GTDB lineage: Bacteria > Planctomycetota > Phycisphaerae > Sedimentisphaerales > Sedimentisphaeraceae > JBITAJ01. The sequence continues at coordinate 320,874 of JBITAJ010000015.1, forward strand.
AGGTCCCATGTCAATGGTGCCCGAATCCGGTGTTTCCTGCTCTGTTATAAGCCTGAACATTGTTGTTTTTCCGATACCGTTGGGGCCTATAATTCCTACAATAGCATTTCTCGGAAGCTCAAATGAACAGTCTTCCAGAAGCTTATTGTCGTCATACGACTTTGTTACGTTGTGGAAGCTCATTACTTTTTCGCCAAGCCGCTGGCCGGAAGGTATCTGTATCATGACGTCGTTCTTGGCGTCTACCGCAGCAGAAGATGCGAGATCTTCATAAGCGTTGATTCTCGCCTGATTTTTCTGGTTTCTTGCCTTTGCGGAAGTGTTTATCCACTCAAGTTCGCGGGCCAGAACTCGCTGACGCTGAGTTTCTTTCTTTTCGATTACACGCAGCAGTTCGGCTTTTTGCTTGAGCCATGAGGAATAGTTGCCTTCAAAAGGCAGTCCCTTTGTATTTTCTATTTCCAGAATCCATTTTGTTATGTTGTCGAGGAAATAACGGTCGTGAGTTACAATTATTACTGTGCCGTGATATTCCCGCAGAGCGGTTTCGAGCCATTGAACAGTTTCTGCATCAAGATGGTTTGTCGGTTCGTCAAGAAGGAGTATGTCGGGTTTTTCCAGAAGTGCCATACTCAGGGCAACGCGTCTGCGTTCACCACCAGAGAGCCTGCTTACTGGTACATCATCGGGAGGCAGGACGAGTGCATCCGCTACCATATCAAGCATTCTGTCCGTTTCCCAGCCATCGCAGGCATCGATCTTGTCCTGGAGTACTCCCATTTCTTCGAGGAGTTCATCCATTTTGTCGGCGAAATCGGGGTCTCCAAGCTGCTCTGATATCTCATTGAAACGTGCGACCATATCGAGGGTAGGTTTTATTGCCGTCTGGAGATTTTCACGGACGGTTTTCTCCATTTCAAGCTCAGGTTCCTGGGCTACGTATTTGAGTGTCATTCCGTCGGCAAGCTTTGCAGTTCCCTGAAAGTCCTTGTCGATTCCGGCCATTATCTTTAAAAGCGTACTTTTACCGGCTCCATTCTCACCGACAACGCCTATTTTAGCACCGTAAAAGAAAGAGAGTGATATATCCTGTAATATCTGCTTATCACCATAGCTTTTACAGACATCTTTCATTTCAAAAACAAATTGTGGAGGCATATATTCCGATCCTTGTATTGATTTAACCTATAAACTGATTTTATTCTAAATAGTATGCAGGGCGGGTATTATAGCGATTTTTAATGCCAATACAATGATTTCTTGATTATTAGCAATATGTCTTGGGATTTGATTGCTGTGTTTTGCTGTTAGCGATATTCGGAAAGTATATTTGAAATTATGATGTGCATTCCTACAGTAAATTGTTATAATACCGCACCTTGAGCGGGCCGGTCGGTCGCCGGTTTTTTTAAGCCGGAGGAAAGTCCGGGCAGGACAGGACACGGTGGTGGCTAACGACCACCCGGAGTGATCCGAGGGAAAGTGCCGCAGAAAATATACCGCCGATGGCCTTTGGGCACAGGTAAGGTTGAAATGGTGCGGTAAGAGCGCACCGCGCTGGCGGTGACGTCAGCGGCAGGGTAAACCCCACCGCCTGCAAGACCAAATATGCCGGTTTTTAGTCCGAAAGATACCGGCGGGTAGGTCGCTTGCCTTTAAGGCAGAGCTTGTCGGCAACGGCAAGTCAAGTTAAATGGCCGACACCAGAACTTAGGTTTTGGTACAGAACCCGGCTTACAGGCCCGCTCATTTTTTTTGTGACAAAAGTTTATAGTTTATAGTTCGTAGTTCGCAGTGCGCAGTTCGTAGAAAATATGATTGTCGCTATGCGAGAGCTAAGTTCTAATAGGTAAATAAAACAGGATATAAATATGAATATAAAGGCAATACCACAGGGAAGTTATCAGACCAATAGCTATGTTTTAAACCAACAGGGCAGTAATGATTGTGTGATAATTGATACCGGTTTGGAAAATGATGCACTTTTAGCGTACATTGAAGATTCAGGATTAAATCCGAAAGCACTGCTTTTAACACACGGTCATCTCGATCATATTTACGGCATACCTGTGTTGAGAGAGAAGTATCCTGAGATGAAAGTTTATATTCATGAGGATGATTCTCCCATGCTTGGCGATGCCGACTTGAATATGTCTTCATACAGCGGGATTTATACAGATTTTACTACAGGTCCTGCTGATGAATTTATTGCGGATAACCAAGAGCTTGAAATTTCGGGAATATGCTTCAAGTTTCTTCATATTCCAGGGCATACCAAAGGCGGTGTGGCGATATACTTACCTTCTGAGAATGTGATATTTACCGGCGACTGCCTGTTTGCAGGTTCAATAGGAAGAACCGATTTTCCGGGTTATGCTGAAGGTAAGTGCAGGGATCAGCTTGTTAACGGCATCAAAGAAAAGATTCTTCCATTGAATGAGGAAATCAAGCTGATGCCGGGACACGGCCCATCAACAACTATCAGATGCGAAAAGAAACATAATCCGTATCTAAGCGGTAAATTTGATATGTTCAGTTATTAAAAATAAAAAGGGCGGTGATTTTAACTCACTGCCCTTTATTTAACGTTTGCTTCAGCTTTTACTGCTTAATATCTCTGGGGTCAAGACCTTTTTCTATGGAATTGATCTTTTCAACGCGTCTTTTGTGTCTTCCGCCTGAGAATTTAGCTTCGATCCATACTTCAACTATTTTTCTCAAAGAGCTTTCACCAAGAAGATCCCCCGAGAGGCACAGTACATTTGCGTCGTTGTGCTGGCGTGAAACTCTTGCATTAAGCTCATCGAAGCACAATGCTGCACGTATTCCATCAACCTTGTTGGCAGTAATACACATACCTATTCCTGTGCCGCATATAAGAATGGCTCTGTCGGTTTCGCCGCTTGCTACAGATATCGCAGCCTGATAAGCCATATCAGGGTAGTCAACCGGATGGTTGTCAAATGCCCCAAAGTCTACATAGCTGTGGCCGAGTTGTTCTATAAGAGCCTTTATTATCTCCTTAGAATCTATTCCTCTGTGGTCGCTTGCTACTGCGATCTTCATATTAATAATTCTCCAATCCTTTCGTTTATTGCATTCTCTACTACATCCGCAAATTTAGAATAGACTTCACTGCTGCCATCTGCAGGGTCGCATATGTCATAGTCACCGGCAAGAAGTTTGCATCTGTCTTCTAACTGCGGGTAAAAATCCACAATTCTTTTCTTTTGATCGGCATCCATAGTCAGTATCAGGTCGCAGCAAAGGATGTCTCGAGGTGCAAGCGGAGTGCTTATATGGTCAGAAAGATCAAAACCCAGATTTTTACCAAGATTCAATGCCTCTGTTCTTAACGGCTGCTTTATCGGTGCCATAACGCCAGCAGAGCTTATATTGTAGCCAAACAATCTTAGCCTTTCGACATCGCATCCAATTCGTTTCGAGAGTAATTTACGGCATATCTCGGCGGCTATAGGTGAGCAGCATGTGTTTGTAGAGCATACAAATACTATATTAACCGTTGAGATGTCAGCGATTTCTTCGCTGTTAATTGCACCTTCACGCAAAATGTCAATGTTTCCATTTTTGATTCTTACAACGGTGCTTCCCATCGATTCTTCACAAGCACCATCGTTTATGATCAGCGGCACTTTCTCGTTGAATGTCTGAAATGCCTGGTCAAAATCAACAGCAGCAGGCATGCCTGAAAGATTTGCACTTGTGGCTAATATCGGCACTTGGGCAAGTTCGAGCAGCTTAGAAGTTATCTCATTATCAGGACATCTGACACCTATTGAGTTTTCTTTATACATTGGCTCCCACTGTTTCCCCAATGCCTTTACCGTTGAGTCTACTTGCTGGTCGGTAAGACTGAAGACTACGGTTACCGGGCCGGGCCAGAAATTTCTAACCAATTTTGCAGTTCGCATATCGGTTGACTGCACATATTTTTTTAATGATTCAGTGTTGGGAATATGCAGAGAGTAAAATTTTGATAAGTCTCTTTGTTTCAGCTCATTAAGAGCTTCTATGCCGGCTTTGTCAGCTCGCGCAGCTATACCATAGACGGTTTCTGTTGGGATAACGACCAATCCACCGTTTTTAAGTATCTCAGCTGCGTTTTTAAGCTTTTCACTATCAGCATACAAATCTTTGGAGTGATAAACCAAGGTATTCATAAGGGCCGTATTTTACATTAAACGATTGTTATTTTCAATTCAAAAGTAATGAAATAATAAAGGCTTTCAACTGCCGGGATGTAGATGTTATATTGAAGGCTATATGCTTATCAAATATTTCGAATCTTTAAGTTTTTGTATGTCTCGGCGTTGTATTCATTGTGAATCGTTGCGATGAGTGTTGTCGAGACTCATCGCAACGTAAATTAGCAGTCAATTTTACTCTCTATACCGTTTGCCGTTTTTTTGTGTTCAACTGATATGATTCCGTTGGGAGTGGGGAATGTTCCTTTTGCCCATTCGAGATCGCCGAGATTGGGTTTTATGTCCATGTCTTTGCAGCCGGGCGAATTGAAATTGAAACCCAGCACATATTGCGAGAGCCATGCAGTTGGTCCTGAAGCCCAGCCATGGCACAAACTATGCCTGTGGCCAGTGAAGCAGAATCCGCCGTATTTGGCATGAATGTCTACTTTGTCTTTTGTTGGCGGTTCATCTATGCGTGAGGCGTTTTCAAGCCATGCCAGATCGAAATGTTCCCAGAAAGTTGTTGCACCAAGGGAGAGCATTCCTCCCCAGTATTGCTTTATAAGTTCCATGGCTTCTTTTATGAAGCCGCATGATGCAAGATGCTGTATGTAATAATAGCCGTACCAGGTGGATAATCCCTGACTTGAAATGGCTTGCTTCTTTATTGGAGAATCAATGCCTGCAAAAGCTTTCAGGGCGTTGATTTGCTTTGAGTCTGACACCTGCTGCAGCTTGGTTTTGTTGAGTCTGTTGTTGATGGCCGCTGCTTTTTGTGCCAGATCATTATTTGAAAGAATCGTAGCGATAGTTTTGACTTTCTCTGTTGCCATTGAAGTAAGAAGCAACAGCCCCTGATTTATCGCAGATTCGTTTTTAGCGGTGGGCCAGTCTATGAACCTGTGGCCTTCGTAATGTTCGTTGCCTTGCTGGTCAATGAATTTGTTTACTTCGTTGATGATAAAATCAATGTCGGCTTCAGCTTGAGTAAGCAGCTGTTTGTCGGAGGTGTAGTGGTACCATTCCCACAGGCAGATAATCCACCAGAGTGAGTATGATGCGAATCCCCAGTTCATCCATGGTGTATGCAGTTTGGTTGCCGGTGAGGCGGTTATCGTTTTGCGTACAACATCAATGTCACCAAAGACCGTTTTGGCAACCTGGATTTGAGGGTGGAGGTCACCGACCCACAGAAGGCGGTCTCGTTTTATACCATCAAAAATATAGTTTTGGCAGCAAAGATGTACCGTACGGGCACCAGTGATCCATATTTTATTTAGCAGCTCATCGGAGCATTCAAAACTGCCTTTGTACTCAAGTTCAAGCTCCTTTGCAATAGCGCAAATGCCTTGGATATCAAACTCAATATTATCATCAAGGAAATCTATTCTGACAAATCTGAAGCCTGTGTCGCCAAAATCGTGTGTTCCAAGAGCCGAAATTGTCATCAACTGATCATGTATTGCATGGTCGTTTACGGGGTCTGTCAGGACTTCGCTGACTGATTCTCCAAATCTTACTCTTATTTTAGCAAACCATTCACCTCTTGGATGGCCTGTCTTAATCCTGATTCCACCATTGAGTTCCTGTCCAAAATCAAGTATCAGCCCAGCTTCTTCATCCGAAGTCTTTTTAAGTATAAAATTGCCATTTTCAAGTAATTTAGCTGACTGGCAGTTGCTTCCGAAAGTTTTGACAATTCGCGTTGCAGGAATATAGTAATTCTTTCTTCTGTCAAACTCGACATTTTCAGCAAACCATTTTTTCATAACCATCTAGCCTATTATTAATTTTCGATATGTATTGTTTTAATAAATCGTATTAGATTCTAATGTTAATCACTATTATCGCAATACTTATTATTGATATTAGGTGTTAAAACGGTATGAAATGAAAACAGCCGAAGTATTTATTGATACTCCGGCTGTTGGATTCGTTACTGCAAATAATATTAGTGTACGCCACGTCTTCTGCTTGTTGGCTTTCTCCTTCTTCCGCCTGATGATCTTGGAGCAGAACCCGATGCTTTTCGGATACCTCTTTTTTGTTCAGGTGGCTGAATGTAGTTGAAGCCATCAATTGTTTTGGCGTCAAGCCTGCGATTGATGAATTTCTCAATTTTCGTTAGTGAACCCGCTTCATCGCTTGAAACGAAGGTTATGGCATCGCCTGTGGCTTCCGCACGTCCTGTACGTCCGATACGGTGTATATAGTCCTCAGGGTAGGCCGGTACATCATAATTGATTACGTGGCTAAGGCCTTCAACGTCAATGCCTCTGGCGGCTATGTCAGTAGCTACCATTACCTGGTATTTGCCATTTTTGAAGCCGTTTAGAGCTCTCTGTCTTTGTCCCTGGCTTCTGTCCGAGTGTATTGCTACGGAATTGACGCCATTGACGGAAAGTTTACGGCAGATTTTATCCGCTCCGTGTTTAGTTCGCGAGAAAATTAATGCACTGTAAATGCTTTGATTCTCAAGGAGATGAAGCAGTAACTCGAGTTTTTGCTGTTTTTCAACTGGATAAACGTGCTGTTGAACTGTTTCAACTGGATTGCGAGCCTTACCTATTTGAATAACTTCTGGGGATTTCATTATATCTCCAGCCAATGCCTTCACTTCTGGGGACATTGTAGCTGAAAAGAGCATTGTTTGACGTTTTTTAGGCAAAGCTGCAAGTATTTTACGCACGTCTTTGATAAATCCCATGTCAAACATGCGGTCGGCTTCGTCCACAACAAGGGTATTGATATTTCTCAGATCAATAGTATTCCTGCCCAGATGATCAATAAGCCTTCCCGGTGTTGAAACTATTATGTCAACGCCGCGTTTGAGTGATTTGATCTGCCGGTGAATATTTATACCGCCGTAGACAGCAAGTGTCCTTAGGTTAAGATGACTGCCGTATTGTTCAATGCATTTATCGATCTGAACCGCAAGTTCCCTTGTTGGTGTAAGAACCAGGGCTTGTGGCTGTATCTTTTTGCTGTTCTTTAAGTTATCAGCTTCGCTAAGTTTATGCAGAATTGGCAGTACAAAAGCTGCTGTTTTTCCTGTGCCGGTCTGTGCACAGCCGATAATGTCGAGTCCTTTGATCGCCAAAGGAATGGCTTTCGCCTGAATTGGAGTGGGCGAAGAATAACCAACCTTGGTAACTCCGCGCACAATGTGGTCGTTTAGACCAATTGTCTTAAATGGCATTTAGTAGTCCTAATAATAATAAAATGTTACGAATACAAATTTGGCGGCTCATTGAAGCTTTTGCCCTGTCGGGGCAGGTCCGGAGACACCGCGTTCGCATCCGCCTAAGACGATTCTTGAAAGATGCAATTTGGGGGATATATCGACGAATATGAAGGTTCGACGAAGTTTCATACCTACCTGAATTGTTTCCTATTGGGTGAGTTAACACTTGAAGAATCAAATCTTATTAGCGGCATTATATGCTAAAACAAACTATAAAGCAACATAATTTAAAAAGACGAGAGATTTAATTGCTTTTCAATTTGTGATTTTGGCAAAATGTGGCAGTGTTTTTTCTTGTGTTTTTTTCAAATTTTTGCAAATATGGTTTGACTTGCTGGTTATATTTACTATCATATCGCAAGTCTTCGATACGGGGCCGTAGCTCAATTGGTTAGAGCATCGGACTGTCGATCCGAAGGTTGAGGGTTCGAGTCCCTTCGGCCTCGCTCCGTTAAAGCCTTGTAGGTTAATAGCTTACGAGGCTTTTTGTTTTTCTGCTGTTGCTCTAAAATGCCCATTTTACCCCATAGTTCGTCAATTTACCAAAAAGTTCGTTTTGAATTTGTCTTGCCGCTTAAACAGATTCGCTTGTTCTGTTTTTGTTGTTCTTCAAGGAGCACTTCTACTTGAGTTCAGAGAAGAGTCAATTGCCCGGTATAGTTCTGTGTTGACACAATAGGCAATAAGGGTTGCTATTGCGATTAGAAATTTCTGCTTCATAGCCAGTAAATAATACAGATGTCGGTGCTTATTGCAAGGGATTCCAACCGTAAGGGTCGTAAATGATATTTCTGTAGATGTTTATGGTTATATTTTTTTTGTGTTCTGAGGTGTTTTATTGCAGCATATCAT
>JBITAJ010000016.1:0-87617 GCA_044440125.1 Sedimentisphaeraceae bacterium JB056
TTTGTAATTTTAAATGGAATTTCGTGTTGTGAATATGATTAGAAAAATTTGCTGCTATTTTACTGGAGCATATTTTGTAATTCCTGTTTGTTTGTCGATGACCAGTATATTGCTATTGTTTTTTATTTATTATGCACATGGTGTCTTAATTTTAAAGGGGAAACATGAGCTTTATCAGTAATCCATGGTTTATCGGAGTCGGCGGTGGCATCCTGAGTGGTTTTTTCGTAACGGTGGTTACACGCTATCTCTTCTCGCGTAGGGACAACCGCGAATATCTCCAACGGGTTGTCACGGCAAATCAAGAGGTTCTCTACGCTGTGCGGCCGGGCATTTCTGAAGGCGTCATTCCCAGTCAAGCAGTTTTAGAATCCTTGGTGAAGGCAACAGGCCAAAAGTATGCGGTTGACCATCGGGATCTAAACCAAGCGTCCGATCTTGCAGACGTGTTGACCAAAGAAGTTATGGACTCGAGTTTCCTGTCTGCATCCGCAAAAGCTGAATTCTGTGAGAGGCTCAGCAATCTAGAACCTAAATCGGTAAAAACGTTGCCGGAGCAAGAACTGCCTTCGCAACCCAAGTCTGTCTCTGAGATCGCTGAATACCGGAAGCGAATGGTCCATACGATGAGTGTAATGCTCGGGATTATGACTGCCATGATGACTGCTACAGTTGGTTTCCTCGGGCCATTCAAAGAGATATTGACCACTGTAGAGCCCAAGAACATTCTCCTCTTAACACCAACTCTACTGTCAGTTGCTCTGGCTATGCTCACAATGTATTCTACACTCTTCTTGCGGATGTTTGAGCGTAAGCGTGAACGAATGCGGGATACGCAACAAACAGAGAAGAAAGAAGAGGGGTATTAAGGGGTTAGATCTCTTTTTGAGGAAGAAGGTAGTTAAGAGGGGAGGGAATTAAGGGGCAAGCTAAAGGGGGCAGGTCTCTTTTTTTTTGAGATTTGAGTTAAGGTGTTGATATTAAATACTTTATGTGTTGTGATTGATTTGCTTTTAACTTCCTGGCCTTAGTGATTTTCGTGGTAAAAAATCCCCGACCCCGTTTTTTCTGGGATTATGAGGATGCTTAGATTGGTCCTGCTTGTATTGCTAAAATATGTAAACTTACTATAAAGGTTTGGTTTGTTGTAAAACAATAATATACTTTTCAGAAAGGTATTTTATATGAGTTTTGAATCAAAAGATATTCCGAAATGCAAGAGAAAGAAGATTCTGTATTTATTCTATCTGTTATTTGTCGCGGCAGTAGTTTGTTGTATAATAGCAGTTATTATCGGGTGCATAGGTGTTTTTCGAGGCTACTCAGTTCAATCGTCAATATTTCTTTCCCTCCCACTTGTGTTACTGCTTGCTTGTTTTGGAATGAATCGTATCTTGGTAACAAATCCAAATGGTGTCTTGAAAAGTATTAATAATAAATTTTTTTTACCATTTATAACTTGCTGTTTGCTTTTCAGCTGCTTTCCTGGTTGGAATTATCGCAAAGGATTTAAATTTTATCAAGAGGGGAATTACGCAGAAGCGACTATCGAATTTGAGAAGGAAACTCAGTATTGGTATCATAAAGTAACCCCTAATTTTAGCGAGCCTGCTTCGATGAATGAGCTTGCAAAGTCATATTGCCAATTGGAAGAATTTGACAAGGCTCGCAGCATATACGAACTGAGCTTAGACCGCTATAGAGGGACTGTACATGGCGACTTGGCAGAGATAAGGCTTGCTGGTCTGGAATCAGGACTAAAAGCAATATCGGAATATTCAGATCAGAACCAAAAGGGATACGATGAATATGACAGGTTGTATATGGTTGCGTCTGAATATGCGTCGTTGCCTTGTCGCAATAAGGCTTTCGAAATATACAAAACAATCACTGAAATGAATATACCTGACGAGCATAAACGAATAGCTTATGAAGAGATACAAAAAACGACACTGTCAAAGCCATCGCGTTGACTTGATTCATTAACCTCAAAAATAGGTATCCGTGGGGCTGTTGAAAAAGCCCTGTTTTGCCCGCTGAACTGCATTTGTTTTTTGTTTTCGTTTTTGGTGCCATATTTCTATACAACTTGTCATGCAAGCTCAAATTTAACTATACTTAAAGCTCTAAGCAATATTTCGACCAAAAACATCAATATATCTTCCAATAAGCCGGTTCCAAAGCTTGCCAGACGTTTAAGATTTATGACTGCGGCAGTGAAATATGCCTGTATCTTCATGTTTTCTATGCCTCTGCGCACTGCTCGTCTGAGGCCATGCATTTGCTTGGCTTCGCCGTGCATACCTTCAATCTTAAAACGGTGTCTGCTGTAGGCTCGTATAAACTTGTCATCGGGGTTTTTGTGCCGCCTTCTGGCACGTAATAAAGATTCTTCATAAGGTGATATCTTAATGGTCTTAGCCTTAGCCGAAGAGCCAAAGCATTTTTTACGAAGCTTACATTGCCCGCAGTCTTTTTGGCATGCCCGATAAATCGTACCATCTTTACCTGGATTACCAGGCTTTAGAATCTTACCGGCAGGACATTTTACAATATTATTTTTAGAATCATATTTGAATTTGCTTTTAGGTATACAATCTGACTTATAGCTTTGTCTCTGAGTAGGAATAACCGCATCAATATTCCTCTCTTCAAGGTATTGGAAATTACTGCCGTGGGCATAGCCTGCATCTGCCGTTACCGTTTCTATCTTTTTACCAGTATTGGATTCAATACGTTCTACCTGCTCTGGAAGTTGGCTTCCTTCATTATCTTCACCTGTTGAAATATCAACATCGACAATGACCCCGCATTTGTCATCAACGGCGCCATGCTGTTTAAAAGAGGGTTCTAAACGGCACGATTGCTTTGAGGTAGCCATTGTCGCATCAAAGTCTGTAGTGCTGCGTTTTTTAGGCTTCTTATTTACGGCATCCTGATTTTCCGCAATGACCTTGTCCGCGTATTCGGTTGTGAGACTTTCCCAACTCACATCGGCACGTATCAATGTTGCATCAACATGGACGGTATCACCATTGACAAGCCCCGCATCAATACAGCTTTGGATGGTCTTCAAGAATATTTTTTTGAACTTTTCGCTTCCCCATCGCTGTCTTATCTTAGTCAAGCTGCTGTGGTGAGGCAATGTTTCATCAAGCCGGTATCCGGCGAACCAACGCATTGCAATATTTACCTGAGCCTGACGCATCAGCTTGCGGTCATGAACAATACCCTCAAAAAAGCCTGCCAGCATCAGTCGAACTACAGCTTCGGGGTCAATGCCGGGTCTGCCGTTATCACTGCAATAAACATCCTTGAGTTCTTCACGAAGCCACGATAAATCAAGGAATTTATCAACCTTTTTCAGGATATGATCATCCGGTATTAACGAAGAAAAAGGGGCGTATATAAACAAGTCTTCCTGATTGCGATTTTGTCGACCAAGCATTCTAATACATCCAAAATAATAAACTTGAAAGGGCTACAAATAATGCTTATATTATACCAAAAATGAGGGCTTTTTCAACAGCCCCTCCGTTGGGATTGTTGGCGGCAGTAAGGAGTTGCCGGGTATCGAGGAGATGAATCAATTGATAATTGAGAATGGGGTTTTATGAATCTGGCTGGTACAAATTTGTATTCGCGGATTAAAAAGTATACATTAGTGTTGCAAAAAAAGGAAAAACCAGTATAAAAAAGGCAGTTATTTCGGTCTATGGGGTTTTAGTCCGAAAATTAATGTTAACAGACAATTTGTAGAGGTACAGACATGTCAAATTCAGCGTTAGATTACATTAACGGTGTCTTCGAGACCGTTATAAAGCGCAACAACGGGGAGGCGGAATTCCTCCAGGCGGTGAGTGAGGTATTCACTTCGCTTACACCGGTAATCGAGAGAAATCCTAAATATCGCAGCGCAAAGATCCTTGAAAGGGTCGTTGAGCCTGAGCGCGTCATAACATTCCGTGTTCCATGGATTGATGACAAGGGTGAGGTTCAGGTCAACAGAGGTTTCAGAATCGAGATGAACAGTGCGATCGGCCCCTATAAGGGCGGTCTTCGTTTTCATCCCTCAGTGAATCTGAGTATCCTTAAATTCCTTGCCTTTGAGCAGATATTCAAAAATTCGCTTACAACCTTGCCTCTTGGCGGCGGTAAGGGTGGTTCTGACTTCGATCCCAAGGGTAAGTCGGATGATGAAGTAATGCGTTTCTGTCAGTCGTTCATGACTGAATTATGCAAGTATATCGGCCCAAATACAGACGTTCCCGCGGGAGATATTGGCGTAGGCGGCCGTGAGATCGGCTATATGTTCGGTCAGTACAAGAGGATTCGCAACGAGTTCACTGGTGTTCTCACAGGCAAGGGTCTGAACTGGGGCGGCTCGCTTATTCGTCCTGAGGCTACCGGCTACGGTTCTGTCTATTTTGGGCAGAATATGCTTGCTACACGTAAGGAAGGCTATGAAGGTAAGGTATGTGTCGTTTCCGGTTCGGGTAATGTTGCTCAGTATACCGTTGAGAAGGTTAATCAGCTTGGTGGAAAATGCGTTACATTGTCAGATTCAAGCGGATTCATCTATGATCCCGAAGGTATAAATCCAGAGAAGCTTTCACTTGTAATGGAAATCAAGAACCTCAAGCGTGCCCGAATCAAAGAGTATGCTGATGCAGTGAAATCCGCTGAATATTTCGAGGGCAAGACTCCTTGGGGTATAAAGTGTGATTGCGCGTTCCCAAGTGCAACTCAGAATGAAATATCCAAGGAAGACGCCAAGGAGCTGGTCAAGAACGGCTGCAAGATGGTGTCTGAAGGCGCCAATATGCCTACGACAGCGGAAGGTGTCGACATCTTCATTGACGGCGATGTTCTGTTTGGTCCGGGCAAGGCGGCCAATGCCGGCGGTGTTGCCGTTTCTGGTCTTGAGATGAGTCAGAACGCTCAGCACTCGCACTGGACACGTGAGGAAGTTGATGAGCGTCTTAAGAGAATCATGAAGGATATCCACACGCAATCAAGCGAAGCGGCAAAAGAGTACAATATGGAAGGTAACTATGTTGCCGGCGCCAATATTGCCGGTTTTGTCAAGGTTGCCGATTCAATGCTTGACCAAGGTCTTGTATAAATATCTTTCGAGCACTAAGCACACTAAAAAGGGATATGCCTGGCGGCATGTCCCTTTTTTTCTTTTGTTCTGAGATATTATCGTGATCGTTCTTGAGTCAAATCACGATATTTATACTTGCAAAGGCGGGGGGGCTGTGATAAACTTTGCGTTTTAGTAACTACTTTGCCAGGCTATGTTTGCCTCTATTCATTTTTGGGGTATAATAAGGCTTTTTCCGGCATTGCAATTATCGAAGCATGTTATCAACGATTATTTATGTGATTTTATTGCTTCACTTGATTTCACAATATAAAATGGAATAGTGATGGGAACAATTTACTGGAATAAGGATATTGAGACCGCAAACAGATCTGATATCGAGAAAATACAGCTTGAACGGCTTAAAAATATAGTCAGCTACGCGTTAAAGACTGATTTCTATAAGAAACGCCTTCCAAAGGCCGGTATAAACAGCGCGGATGATATCAGGAGCATTGAAGATATACGGAAAATCCCTTTTGCGACCAAGGATGACCTGAGGCAAAACTATCCGAAAGGTTTTCTTGCAGTTGATTACGATGATGTTGTGCGCATGCACTCTTCCAGCGGTACAACGGGTATACCGACAGTGATATATCTTACTGCCAGTGATATGGAAGCCTGGACAGATCTTGTAGCACGAAGCATTACCGCCACCGGTTGCACCAAAAAGGATGTTTTTCAAAACATGATGACTTACGGCCTTTTCACAGGCGGTTTGGGGCTTCATTATGGCGGTGAACGAGTGGGGATGATGGTTCTGCCCGTTGGTGGTGGCAATACGATACGTCAGGTAACCCTGATGCGTGATTTCAAGACCACTACGCTGCACATAACTCCGAGTTATCTGCTGCATATACATACGAAGCTTCCTGAAATCGGCATTTCCCGCGATGAGCTTGCCGTAAAACGAGCTATAATAGGCGCAGAGCCTCATAGCGAAGAGACCCGCCGCAAGCTTGAAGACCTGTTTGATATCGAATGCTATAATTCATATGGGCTTAGTGAAATGAACGGTCCAGGAGTGGCGTTTGAATGTCAAAACAGGGACGGAATGCACATATGGGAAGATGGTTTCATCGCTGAGATAATCGACCCTGAGACGGGCGAGGTTTTACCTGACGGCCAGCAGGGCGAGCTTGTGCTTACCAATCTGACAAGGACAGCCATGCCGCTGATGAGATACCGCACAAGAGATCTTACCGAGATAATCGAAGGTCAGTGCAGTTGCGGCAGAACTCACAGGCGTCTGGCTCGTATTAAAGGTAGGACCGATGATATGATGATAATCAACGGCGTGAATGTGTTCCCTTCTCAGATAGAAGAAGTGATTATGAAGATACCTGAGGTTGGGACGAATTATCAGATATATCTGTCGAAAAAGGCAGCTATTGATAAGCTGACTGTAAAAGTTGAGATATATTCTAAAATGTTCAAGGGTGATGTTTCACAGCTTGAGTCATTGAAAAGGCATATTGCCGAAGAGTTGCGAGCATCTATATTCATACACCCTACAGTGCAGCTTCATGAGCCGGGCGTTCTGCCTACTTTTGAAGGCAAGGCGAAGAGGGTGGTAGACGATCGCGATGTTTATTGATGTATAAAAGAAAAGGAGCTGAATCATGATAAAACAGCTTAGCATATTTATTGAAAACAGGCCCGGAAGGCTTAGCAGCGTAACTCAGATACTTGATGAGCGTCAAATTAATATTCGCGCATTCACTATTCAGGATCGAGGTGATTACGGTTTGATGAAGCTTATTGTGGATAAGCCTGAAAATGCCCGTCTTGCCCTTTCCGATCGTGGTTATGCTTGTGCCATAAAGGATGTTCTGGCGGTGGCAGTGACTGATAAGCCAGGAAATCTTAACAAGCTTACGACCATAATGCATGATAATGATGTCAATATAGCGGATGTGTTCGGGTTTGTAATAAAGCCGGAGAATACAGGTGTCTGCTGTATGGAGATACACGACAAGATAAGTGATGAAGCAATGGCTGAAATGGAAGCCGAGGGCTTCAAGCTTCTTGATGATTCTGATATGAGTGAGCTTTGATAAAGTTTGACGTTTATAGACGTCTTGTTAATATGTAATATATGTGCGATTTGCACTTTTTTGATACTTCGCCGGTTTGGGCATAGTTAATAGTAAGGAAGATAATGGAATTTAGTGAAATACCTGAAGTGCTTGAGGATCTCAGGCAGGGTAAGATGATTGTTCTCGTTGATGATGAAGACAGGGAAAATGAGGGCGATCTTGTATGTGCGGCAGAGTTTGCCACACCGGAAATCGTTAATTTCATGGCGACTCACGGCCGTGGTATGATATGTGTACCGATCACAGGCGATCGCTGCGAGCAGTTGGCTCTGCATCCACAGACTATGGTGAATACTGCATCGTTGGGCACTGCGTTTACTGTTACAGTCGATGCAAGAGACGGGATAACCACCGGTATAAGTGCTGCGGACAGGTCTAAGACGATACAAATACTCGCAGATGAAAAAAGCAAGCCTTACAATTTGGTTCGGCCCGGGCATATATTCCCGCTTCGTGCCAGAGAGGGCGGGGTTCTGACTCGCTGCGGTCAGACCGAAGGTTCTGTTGATCTTATGAAGCTTGCCGGGCTTAAACCTGCGGGCGTTATATGTGAGATAATGGCTGATGACGGTACTATGATGAGAGTGCCTGAGCTTATGAAATATTGCGAGAAATTCGATCTGAAAATGACCAGTGTTGAGAAGATAATCCAGCACAGGCTTAAGACAGAGACTCAGGTTCGCAGGATTCAGTCTGTGAGGATGCCTACGGATTTCGGTGAATTTACTCTGATTGGCTATGAAAGCCCCGGTTCCACTGAGCCGCACCTGGCTCTTTGCAAAGGCGATATAGGCAAGCATGATAAGGACGGGAATCCGATTATGCATGATGAGCCTATACTGATACGTGTTCATTCGGAATGTCTTACAGGCGACCTTTTCCATTCGCAAAGATGTGAATGCGGCGGTCAGCTTGAAGAGTCGATGAGGATGATTGAGAAGGCCGGCAAGGGCGCGTTGATTTATCTGCGTCAGGAAGGCAGGGGCATTGGGCTTGCGAACAAGCTGCGTGCCTACAAGCTCCAGGAGCAGGGATACGATACTTTGGATGCCAATCTTCAGCTTGGATTCGCGGCGGATAAACGCGATTACGGTATTGGTGCGCAGATATGTCGCGACCTTGGAATCAGCAAGGTTAAAATACTTACAAATAATCCTAAAAAAGTAGACAGTCTCAAGATATATAATATTGAAGTTGTTGAGCAGCTTCCGATAGAGGTTGAGCCGTGTAAGCATAATGCGAAGTATCTGGAAACTAAGAAACATCGTTTTGGTCATTTGCTGAAAGCTGATTTTAAAAATCTATCATGAAATATTTCGTTTTAATATTTCTTTCATGCAGCATAATGCTGCAAGGGTGTGGGGAGGTAACACACTTTGAAGAGCACGAATGCGAAGGCTTCGCTGCAGCGGAGGTTTCTGTAAACCGGCTCACAGAGATTACTTATATCGATGACTATAATGAATATGCCAAGATAGATGCCTTTGTTTCGTTGTCCGATAAATTTGGCGTTAAACTGAAGTCGCCCGGAATTTTGCGATTTGAGCTGTATGAGTTCAAATCGCTTTCTGCCAATGAAGTCGGCAGGATGATATACAGTTGGCCGGTTATAGACATAACCGATTCGGCTGTAAACAATGAGTATTGGCGTGATTCTCTGAGATGCTATATGTTTGAGCTTGAGCTTCAGGCAAAGCTCGCTGAGACGGAAAAATATGTGCTCTCGGTGACATTTTCAAATCCCAAACAGCAACTCCGTTTTTCTGATAAACGTGAAATTCAATATTACGACAAGTGAAAATAGACGATAAAAACAATGATTTTTTTTTAGTGCAAAGGTATCGCAATGGTGATACTGAAGCAATATCTATTCTCATAAGTCGTTACCAAAACCGCCTTTATAATACGATTCTGAAAATGTGCCACAATCATGAGGATGCGTTGGAACTAACTCAGGATTCGTTTGTCAAAGTTATTGAAAGTATTGATAAATTCGAAGGCAAAAGCAGTTTTTATACTTATCTCTTTCGTGTGGGTGTGAATCTGACGATAAATTTCTGTAATCGTCGGAAAAAGATAGGCTTCACTACAATCGATGGCGATAAGAATGATACGGGCGGTAAGGTTTTACTGAAAGATTATCTTGTTGACGGTTCGATTGATGACCCTGCCGACATTGTTGCCAATCAAGAAGCAGTTGAGATATTGAGAGAGTGTATATCTGAGCTTGAAGATAAGTATCGCACTATTTTGGTGCTTCGTGATATCGAGCAAATGAGCTATGAGCAGATTGCAGAAGTGCTTACTCTTGAGATAGGTACGGTCAAGAGTCGTCTTTTCAGGGCAAGAGCCATGCTGAAGGATAAATTAACTGCCGTTTTCGGTGAGCAGGATTGATACTTTTGTTTGTTTTTTAACAAAGGTGGAACGATGAAAAAGTCGCAAGAACAACTTATTAACGATTATCTTGATGGTAGGCTTGATGCTTCCGGGCAACAGCAATTTGATGAATTGTGCCATACAGATGCCGATTTTGCCCATGAGGCTGACGTCATGAGGCGCCAGAAGCAGTTGTTAGCTGCTGATGAGCCTGCTGCGGTAGATGTAGTTTCGGATGTTCTCAAGCGTGTTGGTTCTAGCCGGGATATGGGCAGAAACAAGCACGAGTTTGGAATCAGGCGTTTCTTCAATGTTGCGGCAATGACGCTTATGGCACTTGCGCTTGGATCTGTTTTGTGGCTTATAAGCAAACCTTCTACTCAAGGTACAGAAGGTGGCGGTACTAAAGTTTCTTCGAATCTTTTAGCTCAGAATGAGAATGTTCCTGTTAAGATGGGGAGCATGCTTTATGGGCCTTCTCATAAAGATGTTAAGTTATCCAATGGGCTGCGTAATTATGATTTGAAGTTTCAGACACGCCAGATAGCGAAGACTGAGAGGGTGTTGGGACAGATACTGTATGATCAGGGACTGCTCGACTGCGTTTCTGTCAACAGGGAGGCCGGACGATGTGTTTATACGATAGAATGCGGCGAAGGTGATGTTAAGAAAATAGCACAAGATATTGATGTTCTCTGGAATTATGCCGGCAAGGCAGATTTGAAGTTTGCAGATTATTCAAGAAAGCTTAATTTCAGTGTTTCGAATGTTAGTTCAGAGCAGGTTCTTGATATTGTTAATAGCGATACTGTCGATGAAAAGATTGCAAATGCAAGGGTGGCTTCTGTTCTCAATCATCTTCCGCAAGTGCCTGAACCCAAATCAAAAGAGATATTGTCTGCACCGGGAGGGCTGCTTGCGCTAAGGCCTGTGCTTGCAGGTAAAAGTCCTGCACAAATCAGGACTGATAAGAGTGTGGTAGTTAGTGTTGAGTTCGTGCTTGTAGATTGATTTTGTCGTCATAAAACCTCTTTTTATGTAGATAAATTAGTGTGCTTATTGAAATAGTACATAATTTATATATATATTGCATTGCCTTTCATCTTCTAATCATCTATCATAGAATCTTGAGTTATGCTTCTTGGATAGGAAGCTTGATTATTACATTTGAATTTAAGCTGAAAGGTTTGCTGATATGTCTAAGATGACAGGCGCGATATTGCCGGGTAACAGTACTGTTGAACTCAAGGAATTTGATATACCGACACCGGGTCATGGTGAAGTCCTTATAAAAATGAAATCTTCTACTATTTGCGGCTCGGATATTCGCTGCATATATCATGAGCATTTGGGCAAGGGGCCGGAGGGGTATATGCCCGGTATGGTTGCCGGTCATGAGCCTTGCGGGCAGGTGGCAGAAATGGGGCCTGGCTGCCGCAGGTTTAAGGAAGGTGACAGGGTGGTTATTTATCACATTTCCGGCTGCGGGCTTTGCAATGACTGCCGTCGTGGTTATATGATTTCGTGTACCAGTGAATATCGCCGTGCCTATGGCTGGCAGAGAAACGGCGGTATGGCCGAGTATATGCTTGCCGAAGAGAAGGATCTTGTACTGCTTCCGGACCAGCTTAGCTATGATGACGGTGCTCAGGTTGCATGCGGGTTTGGTACGGTTTATGAAGGACTCGAAAAGATTGGTATCAGCGGCAATGATGCCGTATTGATAACAGGGCTTGGGCCGGTAGGGCTTGCTTCTGCTATGCTTGCAAAGGCGATGGGGGCGTCTATGATAATCGGTACAGAGGCCATCGATGAACGAATCGAAATTGCCAATAATACAGGTTTGTTTGATTATGTTATCAAGGCGGGAGCTGATAACGTTCAGCAGGTTAAGGATTTGACAGGCGGCTATGGTGTAGAGAAGGCTGTGGACTGTTCGGCTAACAATAAGGCAAGGCTTACTTGTATTCAGGCAACAAGAAAGTGGGGCAGGATCGTATTTATTGGAGAAGGCGGTAGTTGCGAGTTCAGCCCATCGCCCGATATTATACACGACCAGAAAACCATCTACGGCTCATGGGTTACGAATATCTGGCGTATGGAGGAGCTTGTTGAGCGTATTGCAAGATGGAAAATTCACCCTGAAGATCTTATTACCCACAGGTTTCCGCTTGAAAAGGCGTCAGAGGCTTATGCTCTGATGGCAAGCGGCAAATGCGGCAAAGTTGCGGTTGTCTTTGATTGATATTGTTAAATTGTATCCAAACATATCGAGAGCCTGTAAAGGTTTCTGCTTTCCAGATTCTCGATATGTTTCTCAGTTGATTATTTTTAAGTTTGGTAAGTTGTTTTTCAATTCTTTAATCTGAGACTTGCTTATTTCGCTGCATTCTTTAATGTTTAAATATCTCATTTTTTTTAACTTTTTAAGAATAGAGATATCTTGTATTGGGGTTTGGGACAAAGATAACCACCGTATATTTTCAAGTTGGTTAAGTACGGAGATATCACTAACTTTGGTGCTTGCTATAGATAATTTAACTAGCTTATTTAAGCCTTTTATGTGTGAAATATTCTTTATCTCTGTATGAGAAATAATCAGAGTTTTAAGGTTAGATAGGCCTTTCAAGGCAGAAATATCTTCAATATTTGTTTTAGATAGATATAATCTTTCTAGTTTTTTAAGGCTTTCAATATAAGAAATATCTCTAATTTCTGTTTTAGATAAAGATAACTTGATTAACGTATTTATGCTACTTATGTCGGCAAGATCAGTTATTTTGCTTGATGACAAATTAAGCCATTTCAATTTTTTAAGTTTTTTTACAAATGAGATGTTTTCTATATGAATACTAGATAAATACAGTCTTTCTAAATTAATAAGATTTTCTATGACAGAGAAGTCTTTTATTGATGTATTGGACAGTGATAGTATTTGTAATTTTTTGAGATTTTTTAAAACAGAAATATCTTTTACTAGAGAGTTGTCCAACCACAACCCTTGCAGGGTAATTGTTTTTTTCAGAGCCGAAATATTGCTTACTTGGGTATCGCACAAAAATAACTGTTCTAGTTGAGTTAGATTTTTCAGGCAAGAGATGTCGCTGACCCTATTTTCTTCCAAAGTCAGATATTTAAGGTTATTTAGATTCTCTAGAAAAGATATATCAGGTGTGTCAATACAACTTAGGTCCAAGTCTTCTATTTTTGAATAGTCTTCTTCTGTTATTTCTTTTGGATCTTTGTTAAGTTTTTCGCCAATTGATTCCAGTATTGCATCATCATTTCCTGATGACTCTATTTTGTTAGTTTCTTTTGCAATTCTTTCAGAAAACTCAATTTGCATTAAACTCTTAAGTTTTTTATTAAAAAGCAGTTCAGTTAAATCATGACGTTTATATTCATTTGCTAATTCTCTGTATTCTGGTGGTATCTTCTGCAAGGATTCATTATTGTCTGTATCTATTAGCGTGTCTTTATATTTGGGTATGACATGAGGAATGTGGTCAGAAAGGTCAAAATCTAAATCTTCATTAATTTCTATATTTTGTTGTTCTATTGCTGACCATTTGCTGAAGAAATTGTTAGCACGTTTGGCACCGAGCAAGTTTTGATATCTTCCTGCATAATCTTTTTCGAGAACTTTTCTTATGAAGAATATCTGCATGCCTTGTTTGAATGAATAATCAGCGTGGTCATCTCCGGCTTTTCTGAGCATTTCAACTCCGGCACCTGACATTATCGCGCTGTTTATGAGTCTTTTAACTTCTCTCGGGTTTCTTTCAGCAAGGTCATTTATGAGGCTATGGAAAAGCTTCTTTTCGTTTTCTTCAAGATGTTTATCAAAATATTCGATATTATCGAGGTGATTGTTAAGATAGCTGATGATCTGATCTTCGCTTGGTCCGACAGTTACTTCGGTTTGAAACATTTTGGCAAGATAATGGCCGCTCTTATAGTCATCGAGGCCGAGGTCGTTATAATGTTTTCTTACGAGCGGGTCTATTACATTTTTATCAACTCCAACGATAAATATAAGTCCTTCGATATTAAGGTATAGTTTTAATGCCTCCAGTACGCCTAAAGCGACTTGCGGCATACACCTGTCAAGATCATCAATAAATATTACCATCCGTTCATTATTGCCAAGAGTAGTAGTGAGCCATTGCTGAAAAGAGGTCTCAAATTCATTGAGAAAGGCCTTTTCAGGATGAACATTCCTGTCATATTCTGTGATAATATCTTTTATGCATGAAAGATCAAACTCCGCTTCTCCTGCAACAGCTTTGCTGCCGGCTTTCAGTTTTATCGCGGCAAGAGTATGAAGAAAACCTTTGCCGAGAAAAAGCCCGAATTGTTTTGCAGCTTTGGCTACTCTTTCAATGTTCGCTCCTTTTACCTCTAAGCCTTTAAGTATGACTTCAGCAATTAGTCCACGCCATACGTCGTTTTTGTCGTAATATTTCCAAGGATAAAACCAGACCGTCCGTACGGTTATTTTATCGGAAGTTGTGCCGTTATTGTTCCATTCATTTATTAGCCCTTCAAGCCACTCCATAGAGCTTGTTTTGCCGGTTCCCCATTCGCCATATATGGCGATTGAGGTGGGAGTTTGGGTTTCGGGGTGGCGTATTATGTCGAATACGGGGCCGAGTTTGAGGCAAAGATCGAATCTGTCATTAAAGGCTTTTTGCCTGTTTAGGGGGTGGTCACTTATAACAGGCAGAATTGGTTCTGTTTGAGCAAGTTTTTTGAAATAGCTTACTGCCTGTTCATTATCGGCCATGGTATATATCCTTAAAATGAAAAATCCTGCTTAAATTTAATTTACAGATAAAATATTATATACTGTTTGGGAGATTAATCAATATGAAATACATGTTGTGAGCTACATAAAGAAAGTCGGCTAAAATTCGATTTTATTTGCTTGAATTAATTAGCTTTAAGTTTGTTGTTTGAATTGTTTGTGTTGAAAAAGTGCAATAGATTGTCGAAAAAGTCCAAGAAAGAATGCTTTATTGGAATTATTTGCCTGTTAAAATAATATTCAACGTAAAATGGTATGTTGAATTTTTTCAATGAAAGGGTATTATGGACAGTCGCGAACGCATCAAGAATATTTTCGCCTTGAAACCAGCAGATCGCTGCGGTTTCTGGATGGGGAACCCCCATGAGGATACATGGCCGTTGCTTTACAAGGCTTTCGGCACTGAAGATCGGGAACAGATAAGGGTGATGATGGGTGATGATCTGCGGTGGATAGCTGAACACGGCCAATCATACAAACATCCCGAGGGTAAGCCGATGTTCGATATGCAGCGAAAAGGCGAGGAGCTTTCGGCAGCCGGTTATTTTTCTGATTGTGAAAGCGTTGCGGAAGTTGAGGATTTTGATTGGCCCAGTGTCGAGTATCTTGATCTGGAGCCTATGCTTACTACCTTGAAGAATACCGGACCTTATTACAGGGCATCAGGTTTCTGGAGTCCGTTCTTTCATCTGGTGGGTGATTTTTTCGGCATGGAGAATTATTTCATCAAGATGTATACTCATCCGGAGGTTGTGCATGCTGTAACGAAGCATGTTGTCGATTTCTTTCTTGATGCCAACAAGCTTCTTTTTGAGAAGGCCGGTGATGAGATAGACGGTTTCTTTTTCGGTAATGATTTCGGTACCCAGCTTGATATACTTGTTGGGCCGGAGCAATTCAACGAATTCATTTTTCCGTATTTCAAGAAGCTTACAAAGCTCGGCCACGATTACGGCTACCAGGTAATACTGCATTCCTGCGGTTCGATATATCGTGTTATCGAGAATCTCATAGAGCTTGGTGTTGATGCCCTGCATCCGCTTCAGGCCAAGGCAGCAAATATGGATGCTGAGAGGCTTGCAAGGGAGTTTGGCGGGCGTATCGCCTTTATGGGCGGCATAGATACCCAGCAGTTACTCGATCACGGCACGCCGGAGGAGGTTGCGGCTGAGGTTGAGAGGATAAAGAAGGTGTTGGGGCCGAATGTGGTTATAAGTCCAAGCCATGAATGTATTTTGCCGAATGTTCCTATCGAGAACGTAAAGGCGATGTCAAGAGCGGCATTGAAATGAAAAAAGCCCCGTTATTGAAAACATCAGTAACGGGGCTTTGCTATGTTGTCGCATTCAATATCAGAACAGATTGCCGTTTATAAATTCAAGAAGCAATCCGAGTATAAGCCCTATAAGTATCAAAACAACTGTTGAGCTGGCAAAGAGTTTCAGTGATTCTTTTATCAGCGTTGGTACATTGAGTACTTCAGGTTTTATCGTTTTAACAATAATACTTATGCAAAGCAATATGGGCAACGACCAAATGAAAGTGTATGGTGTTACCGGAATTTCGTGAACGGCGGTAAAAGAAGCAAGCATGTTAATCATTTTTTTGCTCCTTCTTCTCTTTTTTGTAAACGAGGTTGCCGTGTGCAGCAATAGCAGCGGCTTTGAAAATACATACCAGATTCAGCATACCGGCAAGTGATGTATAGAGCTGGCCGATATCCGAGGGCCTGCCGTAAGTGTGGATTCCAGATTTAGCCGAGTGACGTGCGATAATCTCCACTGCCGGTGAGAACATTATCTGTGCATAGTACCATGCCTTTGCATTAATAGTGTCTATTACCGTGTAGGAGCCTACGTACAGTCCAGTAAGGAACATAAGCGTAAGCACGACAAATATGATGGCTGCCCGCTTATAGTCCTTTAAAACGGCGTATCCTCCGCCGGGGATTACCCAGCCGAGGATTGCTACCGTTATAGTTAATGAAATTTTATCATTTTTGTCAATCACTGACCTTACTCCTGTTCCTGAGTGTCGGCCTTTTCTTCATCTTTGACATATTCAAAGTTTGTTCTCGCGATTATGTTATCAGCATTAAGCTGTATGAAAGCGGCTTTGATTGAGGCTGTGCTTTCGATTGCAGAAGCTGTTTCTTTCTTTGCGCTGTCATAGTCTTCAGTGGTTGGTTTTGTTACTTCCACGTTCTTGACTGCTATAACGCTTTTAGAAGCAGGTAATTCCGCTACAGCAGGAAGCTGAGCATCTTTCATTTCGTAAATTTTGTCCATCATCATCTTGTTCTTGATGGTATATTCAAGTCTGTTCATTGCCATACTTGAAGCTTTTGCCTGTGTGCGTGCTTTCTGAATATCAAGTTCAGATACTCGGTTGCGGTCTTTCATATCATTAACAAAGATATCGTTTTCGGCATCTTTATTGTATGCTTCTTTTGCAGCTTCCCAATCATCACCTGCGGTTTCAATGAATTTTTCAGCTTTAACCTTGGCCGTTTCCATCGCCATCAAAGTTTTACAGTCATCTGAAACCGCTTCTTTAACGGTGAATATTTCTTCCTTAGGCTGACCTGTGATCTCTGATTTTGTAATGTCGTATGCTGCATCAATATTTTCAGGCACCTGAGCTGTCTTGTAATCAACGACTCTTACAAGTGCAAGCGTTTTAGGATACATTCCCTGCATTGGACCAATGTTCTGGTATATCTTAGGAGCAACGCCGTCAAATTTGCTGAGCTTTTCTGCTTCAAGGCCTTGTACCGCAAAAGCTTTTGTTATAAGCTCCACAGGCATTCTTGACGGTTTTTGTTCAGACAGTCTTCCAAGGTTTCTGTCGCTTCTCAGTTCTTTGCGGCTAAGGAATCCGGTTGATCCGCTGTAGACAGTTATGCCTGATTTAGCAGAAGCGTTTTTTGCTGCCTCTGAATAATCACCTGCGAATTGTTTGATCTGTTCGCCTGTCATGCTCTCTGTATCTTTATCGAGAAGCTTCTTACCAACCTCAGCTTTAATATCATTCATTATCAGCTCGGCACGTGCATTGGTACGCTGCTCAACAAGCTGGCTCTTGATCTGATCTCTAACTTCAGCATATGATTTTATGCGAGTTTCTGTTTCAGAATCAGGATTTGAAGGATCTTTCTTGACCTCTTCTGTGAAATTTGATTTGTTACGTGTGTAATGATTTTCCATTTCCTCTTCGGTTGGCTGCTGAATCAATGTTTCAACATCATCAAGCTTAAGGATTACATACTCAAGCTTAACACGATCTGGGATCTTATAGCCAAAACCGTAAGGGTTGTTTTCAGTTATATCGCCTGCAAAGTAATTCTTGTATTCTTCGAATTGTTTGTTTATCATTTCCTGCGGAACTTCTTCTATGCCTTTAGTGTAGTTATTGGCACGGAATTCTACATATGTGGAGTTGATTTTTTCTGTGCTGTATCCTATTTGTGAGGCAATTTCCGGCAGAGTAACATTTTCGGCTTTTATTGTGCTGTCAATATAAGCTGTTACTGAAAGCAGCTTAGCGAATATTTCTATTATTACTTCCTGCGGAACTTTGTGTTGGCTGCTGAGATTAGCAACGATAGTCGATGCCTGTCCCTGACCTCTTGTAATCACAGATGCAATATTCTTGTATACTTCCATTGCTTTTTCACTGCTTACCGCACAACCAAGATCCTGAGCTTCTTTGTTCAGAAGAATCCAATAGATTGGAGCATCGCCTTTGTTTGCTTCGAAGAACGCCTGTACGGCATCATTGTCAAGCGTTAATTGTCCCTGCATTGCTGCATATTTGAGCTGGGCGTCAAGCATAGAAGCTGAACCGCTGTCAGGGAATATTAATTGTGCAATCAGTCTGCCTGGCAGACTCTGTGATGCAAGTACCTGACCGGCACCCATATCTCGGAGTATCTCAAGTTCACTTATCGCTTCCATCCGATCGAGTGCGTTAATCTTTTCACCATCTATAGACGCGATAGCTTTTTTGCTTGGGCCTCTGCTTGAAAGCAACTGTCTGAGGGAAAAACCACCAACAAAAGTAATCATAATAACAACAACAACCCACACCATTATTTTTTGGTTGTTTTTCCTGAGCCACTTAACAAAACTCATATATTTCACTCCAATTTATAATAAAATATCTACTAAAAATATCCATTATTCATATACTATTCGATAATCCGATTAGTATATGAAACATAAGCGGCTTTGCAAGCTATAAGATATAAAAAATCATCATCAAATGGGTTTGCTGACTGTTTTGGGCATTCAGGCCCTAATCATGCCCAATTTTATTGTGAATATTTGCCTTTTTACAGGGCTGTTACTGCATTGATAAACACAGAAAAGGCTTTAGCTAAGATGATTGAGCCTTAGTTTATGAAAAAAAGATTGTAATATCGAGGTGAATTTCTACAATAGCTATGGTGATGATTATGAGAATTACAACAACAGTATTAATTGCATTAGGAATTGTCACTGCGGCTTGGGCGGAAAAGGCGGCAGACCCTAATTCTATCAAACCGGTTGAAAAAAAGGTTCTCGAAGAGCCTGCCTCAATTACCTCCGATCCTAATGACGCAATGGGTAAAGAGGCTGAAATTGAGATCAATCCTATGAATGCCATGTGCGGGGCGGTACTTAACGCTGAATATATCTCTGATTCAGGTGATGTTGACTATGCCCTTTTAAGGCGAAAGCGATCTGATTTGTATAACGTGACTAAGGATTTCAGGTCGTTAAAAGTTGAAGATTATCTGACGTGGGATAATGATGTTCAGCTTGCTTTCTGGATAAATGTTCATAACCTTTACACATTAGAACTGATAATTAATAATTATCCGATTGAGCCCTCGCGATTTAAGCTTATATTTTATCCCGCTCAAAGCATAATGCAGATAAGCGGTGCAAGAGAGAGTAATTATTTCGGTGTGATGGGCAGGGAATATTCACTTGAGGAGATGGAAGATAATATTCTCGAGCTTTATGGCGATCCTCGCGTTCTTTTTGCACTTACCTACGCCTCGATTGGCAGTCCGCCTATGAGAAGCGAGCCTTATAACGGACCAATGCTCGAAGATCAGCTTGACAACCAGGTAAGGCGTTTTCTCGGCCGTCGCAGCGGATTTTATATCGACAGATCGAAATTGTATATTTCACCTATCTTTGAGTGGAACATCGATCGTTTTGTTGAGTATTATGGTATCGATACTCGGTACCGTGCCCATGATGAGGAAACAAGGGCTATTTTCAATTTTATTGAGCAGTTTAAGGGTCTGAGCTGGTCGCGAATACTCGAAAGTGATAAATTCCGGTTAGAGTATCAGAAATTTGACTGGCGACTAAACGGCAAATGATAGCCGCAAGCCGATTGTTTCTTTATTAATTCAAATTTTCTATATATTCAGATTTTAAGGTGCGATTATGATCAATCTTGATGATTGTGTTTTGATAATAGTTGATGTTCAGGAAAAGTTGCGTTTAGTTATGTCTGAACGCGATAAACTGGTTAAGAATCTGAGTATTCTCGTACAGGGAGCCAAAGTTCTTGGGATACCAGTCATATCCTGCCGTCAGTACCCTCAGGCTATAGGCGATACAATCCCTGAGATAAAAGAACATCTGGGCGATATATCTCCGGTTGACAAACGCTGCTTCAGTTGTGCGGCAAGTGATGAATTTATGGAAAAGCTTAAAGCAAGCGGGGCAAAACATTGCATCGTTTGTGGAATTGAGAGCCATGTTTGTGTTTATCAGACAGTTCGAGATCTTCAGAGATTGGGATTCCACACTCATGTTCCGGTGGACGGGATAGCTTCCAGAATTTCAGAAAACAAACAAGTTGCGGTTGAGAGGATGAGGCATGAGGGTGCTATACTGACAAGTGTTGAGATGGTACTCTTCGAACTTCTGCAAACCTCTGAGCATCCTGATTTTAGAACAATTTCAAAATTAATAAAATAGTTACAGGATCCTGTAGGTCTTGTTTTATTCGGTTCTATTTCTTTGTTTTTTACAAATAAAACTCTATTGCAAAATACTACTGAATGAATATAATCTTTTCTATCAAAGCTTCGGTAGAAACATGCTGAAGTTGGTTGATATCGAATATGCCGTTTAGCGGCTGATTTAACACAAACAACGGGGATAGATACAAGTATGGAAAAAAAATCCGTATCGAACATTGACATGTTCGGAAAGACACTGCCGGAATTGTCGCAAATAGAAGCACTTACTTTGACTGTGAATTCTGCTGAATTTGCAAGAGCAAGGTTTCATGTTGAAATAGAAGAATACGCTGAAAAAAATAACAAAGATTCAAATCTTCGTTGCGGAATAGCGTATTGCATATGCGGCAAATATGAAAAAGCAATCGCTGAACTTGAGCAAGCCTCAGATGATGGATATAAATTTTTCTTTTATGGAAAAACGCTGAAGTCACTTGGGCAGTATTCTAAAGCAGTGGAGATGTTCCGCAAGGCTGCTCTTGAGCTGAAAGATCCTACAATTGCTGAGCTTGAGAGAATCGGCTCTCTGATCTATGCCAAGCGTTTTGAAGAGGCAAACTCAAGCTTAACAACACTTAGCAAAGTTCTCAGCGGCAAAAGTGCTGAATATCATTATCTTCTCGGAAAGTTTAATGAAGGCATGGGTGAGTATGATATTGCTATGGAGAATTTTGAGAAGGCTATAAGTATTGATGAACACCATGTAGAAAGTATGTTTGCAATGGCGTACATGCTTGATCTGCATGGCAATGACAATTTAGCTTTAGAGTATTATAAGGCTACAACTCAGATTAACCCTCTTCATGTCAGTGCTTTGCTGAATATGGCTGTTATTTATGAAGACAATGAGGATTATGACAATGCGATGAACTGCATTAATATTGTTCTCAAACATCATCCTAACCATAAGAGGGGCAGACTCTTCAAAAAAGACGTTCAGAGTGCTATGACAATGTTCGTTGATGAGGAGCAGGAGAAGAAGAAGCATTCAAGAAGTCGTGTTCTTGAGAAACCAATAACAGATTACGAACTTTCTGTACGAAGCCGTAATTGTCTCAAGAAGATGAATATCAACACTGTTGGTGATTTGCTTAAGATCAATGAATCAGAACTTCTTTCTTACAAGAACTTCGGTGAAACGTCTCTGACTGAGATACGAAGTATTCTTGAAGCCGAAGGTTTACGCCTTGGAATGTATCATGATGAGTTCCTTGCAAATGAGTCACAGAATTCTGAACTCAGCGAAGAAGAAAATGCAATGATGCGTAAGCCTATATCTGAGCTTGAGCTTTCAGTAAGGGCCCGAAGGGCGATTGACAAGCTTGGTATCAGAACTCTTGGTGATATCGTCAATAAGACAGAAGCAGAGCTTCTTGCCTGTAAGAACTTTGGTATTACCAGTCTCACTGAGATCAAAGAGAGACTTTGTAAGTTTAATCTGAAGCTTAGAAAAATAGACTGATTTCATAAAATATGTTTTTAAAACTTAAATATATCAGGCTGCTACTGGTTGGCAGCCTGTTTTTTTCTGTACTGATATCCGGCTGTCGGCAAAGGCGAGCTATTGATGTGCCTTCTGGTGTTGAGACCAGAGACGATATGAGCAAGATCAATATGCGTGTGCTAATATCTGAAATTGAAAACTTTGAAGTTAATTTTGACGGAAGTTTTCAAGTATTCGGCAGTGCTGGGCAGGTACAAACATTTGTTAAACGGCCTGTTCCCGTTAAAGTTGCAATATTGAACAATTCAATAACGGTTAATAATGTAAGCTTTGGCAATGAGGTGCATCTCTCAAGGCCCCGAGGTGAGTTTTTAGAGTTCAACGGCAGGCGATACAGAGGTAATCTTAATCTCTATTTGAGCTCAGATGACAAGATTATGGTCGTTAATGAGCTTCCTGTTGAATATTACCTTGCGGGTGTGGTTGCCGCTGAAATGCCTGCAAGCTGGGAGATAGAAGCCCTTAAGGTGCAGGCTGTTGCAGCCCGTACATATTCTCTATATGTAAAATTCACTTCCGGCGACAACAAACAATGGGATGTGAAGAGTACTCAGGCAGATCAGGTTTATAAAGGTGTTGATGCGGAGTATGCAAGGATATGGAGCGTTGTTGACCAGACAAGAGGACAGGTTCTTACGACCCGTCAGAGCAAGGTTGATTACGACTTGATTCCTGCTTATTTCAGCTCAACCTGCGGCGGCTATACAGTTGATTCTTCTCTTGTCTTTGGAAATGAATATTCTCCGCTTTGTGGAGTTAAATGTCCATATTGCAAGCGTACAGCTCCTTCAAAATATTACAACTGGCCGGAAGTTCGAATAACCAAAAAAGAGCTTTTCGAAAAATTGTGCGATAGATATCCCAATCTCAGAAGACTCGGTTCGCTTAAAACTATAGAAGTGAGCGAGTCTGTTGCCAATGAAGATTTTTACAAATTTTTTACAGTTGATCTCATCGGAACAACAGGCAAAAAGGATTGGATCAAAGGTGATGATTTGAGATTTATCGTTGGTGCTTCCACAATGCGAAGTACAGCGTGCCGCATTAAGGATGTTGGTGACAGTATTAAATTTTATTCAGGAAACGGATACGGTCATAATGTGGGTATGTGCCAGTACGGTGCCCAAGCGATGGCTCGTGAAGGCAGAGGTTACAAAGAAATATTGAATTTTTATTATCCGGGTGCCGAGATTAAAGGATTATATTAAATTGAAAATAGGTAATTTCGATATACTGACTAAGGATACCCGAAGCCGTGCAAGGCTGGGCAGGCTTACAACAGCTCATGGTGATATAATGACGCCGGTTTTCATGCCGGTAGGAACACGTGGTTCTGTTAAGGGTCTTACGCCTGATCAGGTTTCAGATACCGGAGCACAGATTATACTTGCAAATACTTATCACATGTTCATCAGGCCGGGAGTTAACGCAGTTGAATCTATAGGCGGGCTTCATAAGCTTATGGCTTGGGATAAACCCATACTTACTGACAGTGGTGGGTATCAGGTATTTTCATTGAGTACTCTTAATCGGGTCGGTGATGACGGCGTTGAGTTTGCCAGTCATATTGACGGGCGTAAAATATATCTTGATGCCAAAGTTGCAACTAACGTACAAAATCGTCTTGGTGCAGATATCATTATGTGTTTTGATGAGTGTACGCCTTACCCGTGTCCTAAGGAAAGATTGGTCTCAGCTGTCGAAAGAAGTATAAAATGGGCCGGAATATGCAAGGACACTCATGCAAATACCGATCAGCTTCTTTTCGCAATCGTTCAGGGCGGAATCGATCCTGAATTGCGTGAGTATTGTGCTAATCGGCTTGTTGATATTGATTTTCCGGGTTATGCTATTGGCGGGCTCAGTGTGGGCGAGGGGCATACTAATATGATTAAGACCGTTGAGTTCACAACTCCTCATCTGCCGGAAGAAAAACCGCGTTATCTTATGGGGGTTGGTATGCCTTCAGATATAATCGCATCGGTAAGGGCGGGAGTAGATATGTTTGATTGCGTGCTTCCTACAAGAAATGGACGTAATGGTTTTGCCTTTACATCAAGCGGGCCTGTGAGGATGAGAAACAGCAGCCATATTACTGATATTTCACCGATTGAAGAAGGTTGTGATTGTTACAGTTGTAAGAATTTCACAAGGGCTGCTATAAGACATTTCTTCAATGTTGGAGAGATGCTTGGCCCAACACTTGTTTCATTGCATAATATAAGATTTTTTCAGCGACTTATGAAAGATATTCATTCACATATTGCGGGTGGAACGTTTGATGAATGGGCAAATGAGCAGATAGTCAAATATGAGGCTAACGGACTGCTTAAGGACTGATTTTGATGGAGAATGGTCAGGTGAATTTTGTGCTTCTAAGGCATAAGAGAGAGGGGCAGGCAGATCATTACGACCTTATGTTTGATCTTGAACCGCCCAAAGGTTTGCTTCGGACTTTCAGTATATTTGAGTCGCTTGAGAGTATCAAAAGGCCGGGGCAGGTCGTTTGTAAACAGATATTTGATCATGAACGAAGATTTCTTGATTATGAGGGAAGTGTTAATAATGGAGCAGGAAATGTCGTTCAGATTGATAAAGGTTTGGCAGATATATTGTCAGAAACCCCCTTCAGATTTCGCTTGGCAGGGGCTATTGTTAAGGGTGATTTTGTAATGAATGGTGAGGGGTACCTAGTGCATGTTGATGTAAATTAACCCGTTTTATATAATAACGATCACTAATTTTGCGCTTGAATTTTGTGTTTTGTTATATTAAACTGGACTAGCATTATAAAAAGCTATTGGAATAATTGGATTGTAATACAGATTAGGAGCTAACATGGCTAAAGGAATTGTCATATATCATTCTCGCAGTGGAAATACCCAACTTATGGCTGAAACAATTGCAGAAGCAATGAATGAGGCAGGTCTTGAGACAGTGTGTAAGGCTGTTGCCGATACCGTCCCAGAGGACATGCTTGAAGCTGATGCGGTGGTTATTGGCTCTCCGACTTACTATGGTCAGATGGCTGCACCAGTAAAGCAGCTTATTGATGAGTCTGTCAGCAAGCATGGTAAACTTGATCGTAAGGTCGGTGGAGCTTTCACCAGTTCGGTGAATGTAGGCGGAGGTAATGAGACGACTATACGAGGAATACTGGAAGCTCTGATGGTTCACGGCTTTATTGTTGAAGGCGATCCTCAGGGTGATCATTATGGTCCTGTATCGCTTGGCAAGCCTGAAGAAAGGGCTCTCAAGCAATGTAAGAGAAAGGGGAAAAGGCTGGCTGAGCTGACCCTTAAACTTTTTGGTTAAGATGGATTAAGTAATTTTGCTATAATTATAGTTCAGGGACATGTTGGTGCGTATATGTTCCTGGACTATATGATTTTTGAAGCTAAGTCAGCTATTCACGCGTCTAATTATCGTGAAAGGTTCAAGGGCTTCAGGAATCACTATATTTTCTTCATTGTTTGCGAAATCAACTTCACCGCCCCAAGATGTTTTAAGCGGAGTTGGCAGGGTAATGTTGGATATATGTCCATCTGGGGTAAGTATTTCGAGAGTCTCACCTGCGTGAATTTTATTGCGTACTCTAAACACCGACCCATTTTCTATCTTTTCATCAAGAACGTTTCCTACAAAGGTGGCGTCTCCACATGCTCCATTCTCGTCAATCCGATAGTCATTCTCATCAACAGAACCTTTGATGAACCCTTCCATGTAGCCGCGGTTTTTAACCCTGTTAAGCAAAGTCATGCAATCTTGTTCGCTTATTTGCTCACCATCAATAATTCTACGGTATAATGAGACCGTTGAGGCAATGTAATGAATTGATTTCATTCGGCCTTCA
The DNA here is from genome assembly GCA_044440125.1 of Sedimentisphaeraceae bacterium JB056. GTDB lineage: Bacteria > Planctomycetota > Phycisphaerae > Sedimentisphaerales > Sedimentisphaeraceae > JBITAJ01. The sequence continues at coordinate 25,817 of JBITAJ010000016.1, forward strand.
ATCTTAAAGGAGTTAACACCGGTCTCTGCAAGTTTTGGGATATATCTGAATAGAGCGAGATCTTTGCTGTTGAAATAATACAAACCTCGTTCATCTTCAAAAACCGGATGATACTGTCCTGGGCGTTGTTCTTCTACAAGTTCGTATTTCCATCTGCAGGGATGGGTGCATTCTCCTCTATTGGCGCGTCTACCGGTAAGATAATCGCTGATAGCACAACGTCCTGAGTATGAGAAGCAAACTGCACCATGAACGAAAACTTCGGTTTCAATTTTTCTGCCGACATTTTTCTGGAGTTCAGCTATCTGTTGAAACGAAAGTTCCCGAGCCAAATTTACCCTTGAAGCTCCAAGCGAAGCATATGCAAGGGCGGTTTGAGCACTCATTGTATTGGCCTGGGTGCTTATATGCAGTCCTGCTTTGAGCCCGAGTTCTTTCAGTGCAAAGAAAACTCCAATATCTGCGACGATAAAAGCATCGGCTCCCATTTCATCAATTTTGCGGGCAAGTTTGCATATATCCTGATATTCATCGGTGAAAGGGTATATATTTAACGTAATATAACCTTTTTTACCTCTTTGATGCAGATAGTTGATGCCCTCTTCGACTTGTGGGAGATCAAAATTACCTGCGAAACTTCGTAAACTGTAGCCGGCACCGAAATATACAGCATCTGCACCGAATTCCGCTGCCCATTTTAATTTCTCAAGGGTTCCTGCCGGCGCTAATAATTCTGGTTTATTTTGCATCTGTCTCTATCTTCGTCCAGACTTCATTAATTGCAGATTCAGTGTTGGTTTCCGCCTGCTTTGCACGTTCTATGAGTTGTTCTCTGTTTGTCTGTTCGTATTTCTTGAGATCAAAGGACCACTCGTAAGAATCAATTACATCAGGAGCGAAGATGTCTCTGAATAGATCGAACGGGAAATAATCATTGGAAGGGCGTTCAAGCTCTTTGTTGACTATAAGAGTTCGGTATCCTTCCTTTTCTATTCTTACACGATATGTGCCGTACCAATTAAATGAAACTGTAACTGGTGAGAGACCAACCTGTTCATCATTTAATTCTACACCTGCTCCTTCTGGTAATGTCTTTATAGTCAGCTCACGTTCAACGCAACCTGTACATACAATTACCAAAATGCAGAATATAAGCATTGATATTTGTCGCAAATTTTTCATTCTTCATTTTCCTTGCTAAAAAAAACATCTAACAAACAAATCACTACAGCTATACATATGAGAGAATCCGCTATATTGAAAGTCGGCCAATGATAATTTTTAATATACAAATTAACATCAATGAAATCTCTTACAAGTCCATTGTTGAAAAGTCTGTCATAAAGGTTGCCGCCTATACCGGCAAAAAACAGTGCACCAACTATCTTTGATAGTTTATTGGTTAGATGACCCAATTCGAACACCATAATTACCACAATAAAAGCTATCAAAGACAAACTCGTGAGAAGTATTCTTTGTCCATGTGCTATACTGAATGCAGCACCTGGATTCTCGCGAAGTATAAACGTCAGGAAATTTCCTATAATTGAAACTTGATTAAAAGGTTTATCTGAAAGCCAATTAAATACTGCTGTTTTACTGAAAAGATCGGCAAGAAGGCCGACAAGTCCTAATCCCCAGAATAAAAAATGAGAACTCAAGCTTGGTATTTTTATTCGCAAAATATTACCGTCTTATTTCGTAGTAACTTTAATATCTGAATATTTTTTGAGCAACTTTCTGAGTCCAGGCTGATTTGGCTGAATCCTTAGAGCTGTTCGCCACTGGTTCAGTCCTGTTTCAAGGAGCTGTCCATCTTCATTACGAAGAGCCTGAAGTATATAAGCTACTCCCATTCCTTTCAGGGTTGTAAGGTCGCCAGGTTTTAATGAGGCAGACATTTTGTAGTTCTCAATTGAGACATCATATTTCTTAGCTCTCAGTGAAAGAAATCCTAAGTACTGATAGACCCTGTAGTCGTCAGGTGCTATCTTGGCTGTTTCCTCAAGAAGTTCAACCGCAACATCAAAACTTTGACTTCTTATATATGCAAGCCCCAGTGGAATCATTATTTCCGGCTGGTTGCCGTCTCTTTCAAGTGCTCTACGGTATTCAATAATAGCTGTTTCATAATTACTTGTGGCTGTGTATATGTCACCAAAAAGTATTTCAAGCTCACTTTTATCGGGTTCTATCAGGCGGGCTTCTGTAGCATAGGTGAGTGCTTTATTGTAGTCTTCAAGTTTATAAAAACTTTTTGCGGTATAAAAATTAGCACTGTAATCTTCCGGATGAAGCTCGAGGGCTTTGACGAAAGCGTTAACCGCATACTCATACCTTTCCATCGCGTAATTCACTTTACCAAGATTGTAAAAGTTCTTGAACGAAAACGGGTTGTATTCAAGAGCTTTCTCATATGCTTGTGAACTTTCCAGAAAAGAACCCTGTTTCTGATAAATATCTCCTTTCAGAGTATAAGCAGGGAAGAATTCAGGATCTCTGTCTATTGCTCTGTCAAGGCTTTCAACGGCCTCTTCAGGTTGCTCAAGCTTATCATATTTTACAGCATCAACATAATATTCGACGGCATTACGACAACCCGTTGTCATAATAACTGCCGTAATTGAAACCATCGCTAATATTTTAAGTATATTCTTCATTGTAAATAACTTTCTTGGTAGCTATTGACTAAATTCTTATCAGTTTATGATGCCTGGGGTGAGGGCATTGTATCTCTATAGCTTTGGTAAACTTTGAGTATATTGCCAGAGCTGTCTCCTTTAAGCCGCTTGAACGAGTCGAGAACACAACCTGAAACGTTGGCTTTGACAAGTGCCAGCTCGTTTATTGCCAATACAGCATCCTCTTTCTTGGTTTTAAGAGCATTGAACACCAATAATGTGGAGTCTACAATACCCGCAAGATTCTTGGCTTCACTCATTATAAGCGGAGGCGAATCAATTATCACGTAGTCATAATGCTGCTTTGCTGTCTCAATAAAAGCTTTCATACTCTTGCCTGCTATCAGCTCAGACGGCATCGAAGGCATAATGCCGCAGTCAAGTACATCAAGATAACGGATTTCGGTTTTCTTGACAGCTTGGGACATATCTGCCTGTTCAAGAAGTATGCTGCTTAACCCGATAGATCGTTCCGATGTGTTTCCGTCTGTTTCTTCAGATACCGCATTTGAGGCGTCGGCTGTGCTTGTTAGAGATACGCCGATATTGAATATGTCGGCAATTGCCGGTCTTCTGAAGTTTGTATCTATCAGTAAGACTTTATGCTGCTCTGCTGCAAGAGATATGGCCAGATTAGTTGCGATAGTGGTCTTGCCTTCATTGGGTTGTCCGCTTGTAACCAGCAAAGAATTGCTCTGTCCGGATTCAGATAGAGTACCGGAAAGCAGCATATTCGTTTTAAGCTGACGGAACGCCTCACTTGTGATTGAATATGGGGCTTCAACTATAATCTTTTTGAGATCAATTTCATCGAGATCCTCATCCTCATCAGCATTGTATATAACGCCCAGTAATGGTAAACGTGTGAGACGTTTGATATCCATTGGTGTGCGAAGCTTTGTATTGGCCAACTCGATTAAGAATGCTATACCAGCTGCAGCAATGAATCCCAGCATAAATCCGGCAGGAGCGAAGAGTTTGAGATTTGGAAAGCTCATTTCTAATGGCTCAAGCGCAGGTCCTATACGTTCTAATCTTGACACCTTGGGATCTCTTACAATCATATTAAGGCTCTGTATATGGGTAGTTATTGTTTCCAGACGTTCCAGACCTTTATCTCTTATCTCAACAAAAGAGTTATATTCTGATTTTAATTCATCAAGTTCTTTCTGTTTGAGGAGAGCTTCCTGCAGCTGTGCTCTGAAGTTTTCTAATTGGCTTACCAGATAAACTCGTGCATCTTGTGCAGACTGGAGTTCCGATCTTCTATTCAGTTCTGCTATAAAGTTGTGTCTGGCTGTAAGTTCAGCTTCTGATTCCCTTAGCTGTTCACGCATTTTACGGACTGATCTATGATTTTCTCCCAGTTTAGCTGTCAACCTTGCCAGTTCCGGACGTATTGCAAGTATTCTTTGACGAGCGGCTATAGCGATAGGGTCTTGCTCTATTTGTTCCCTGACAACATCATCGAATTCTCCTTGAGCCCTTGAGCGAAGAGTTTCTATCTGAGCTTCAATTTGGCTTATTTGGCCTTCAAGATCCATAACCTGGATTTCCAAGGCATCATGGCGTACTTTCACACTATGCCTTGTATTGTTATCGTTGTCAGATGTCGTAAATTCTGCAAGGGTAGGATTTGACTGTCTAATATCGCGGAGAGAAGCATCAGCGGCTCGAATTTCTGCACGAATTTTTCTTTCCTCTTCATTGGCCTGCGCCAATCTTTCGCGCTGAGTTTGCGTTTCACGTTCTAACTGAGACTTGAGATAAAGGTCTACGAGTTGGTTAAGAATAAGAGCTGATTCACGTTTACTTTTACAGGAAAAACTTAATCTTATAATATAAGTATCACGGTCAACATTTACACCAACATCACTTTTAAGCGTATCAACAGCTTCTGCAACATCGATAGATCCATCTGGTGCAACGTATTGCTGAAACCATGATGTTGCCCTTACCTTGTCAATTGTGAGCAAATCCTGAAGCATGTCCTGCTGTTTAATAAAACTTGCTTTAGTTTGGCGAAATTGATAGTAGCTGTCTTTATTCGTAGTTGCGGTATCAATATTCATGGGATCGCTAAGACGTGGCTCGAGTACGGTTATGCCTGCTACGGCCGTGTACTTGGGAGCATATCTTGCGAGTACATAATACAGAGCTACTCCAATAAAAGTTCCAATTATCGGCAAAATACACAATAGAAGTATATGCCTTCTTACTATTGAAATTATATCCTTAGGTGTTAGCTGCAATCCTTGCGTTGCTTCCACTGTGTTAGTTTGGGAAACAGCTGTTTTGTTAGTTATATTTCCGTTTGTCACTTAATTATCCCTAAAATTTTATTTTAAATAACCTTCAACCTCATGTCATTTTAAAAAATGCGGCGAGCAAGCCTTGAAATACGCTCTTTCATTTCTTCTTTTTGAGAAATAGATAGTTCATTCTCACCAATCTCAAGAGCTCTTTCATAAGCAGCCTTTGCTTCCTGGGGTTTATTCAATCTTTCTAAGGCAAGCCCAAGATGTTCATATATAACGTATGGGGCAGAAGTAGAACTTAGCTCGAGAGTTTGTATAGCCCTGCTAAGCAACTGCTCCGCTTTTTCGTATTTTCTATTTTTAATTAAAGCTAATCCATAAGTATCAAGTATTAAGCCGTTTTCAGGAGCAAGCATGTATGCTCGAGCTGCAATTTCTTCTGCTTTTTGCAGATCAATCTCGCTTGAAGCTAACAGGTAAGCAAGGTTATTAAGCAATGATACATCTCCTGGAGTTTGGCTCAATAGTTCTTCGTAAATAGTGACTGATCTTGTAAGGTAATCTTTATCTGGTACCTTATTATATGCCATTTGCAAAGTGTTTGCTTTGGTTATTATAAGAGCCCTACGTAATTGAGAGTTTTGTTCAGCTACAGCTATTGCGTTATCCAAATACTTTACAGCCTTGTTATAGTTCTGAGATTGCAGGTTAAAATTGAATGCAACCATATTCCTGTTAATTGATTGCGGGTCCTGTTGAACATTACTGTTTATCCAATCGATTATAGTATTACGATCTAAAACCGCTATCATGCGTTTGACCGCTTGGTCTATCATCTGGAAACTGAATTTTGCTTTTGACATTGCTTTGCCAAAGTAGTTCAGAGAATTCTCTATATCACCCATTTTGGCCTTTGCTTCAGCCATAGCAGTGTATACAACCGGTCCGAAATCGTTGTCTACATACTTAACGGCATATGAGAGCAGGTCGGTATATTTTGCTTGTTCTATTAGGACATCAAAATAGCCTCTTAGCGATTTTATATCAATAGATGATGGATTCGCTTGACTTCTATCCCAAGCTTTCAGGTAATATTCAGAAGCAAGATCAAGATCGCCAAGTTTATATTCAAGATCGGCACGTCGACGCAGCCAGTAGCTGTCTTCTTCATATCGTTTTGACATTGAATCATAATATTCGCGTAGTTGAGCATATTTCATTGAACGTGAATATATTTCTTCCAGAAGCATCAGGGCGACTTGAGGAGTGCCTTCCTCTTCAAGAGTGAGTTTTAGCTCAGCTATAGCAGGCTCATACCTTGCCATTCTGTCATATGTCTTGGCAAGTTCGATTCGTATGATATTATTTTCCTGATATGTTTTACTCTTGAGGAAGTCCTGAAGAGCCTGCTCATAATTAGCCTGTAAATAATTGGCACGTCCTTTGATTCGCCATGCTATTGCATTCTTTTTATCTATTTCCAATGCCTTATTAATCTGGCTGATAGCTTCTTCAAAAAGACCTTTTCGCAGAGCTATTGTCGAATTGAGCATCATAATTTTTATGTCATTTCTATCTTGATCTGACATTTGGCTAATCTCTTCTTCAGCTTTTGTTGTTTCACCGACTTCCACAAGAGCCTGAACTCTTAAAAGACGGTTTTCGAAGTTGTTTTCAATATTGATTAACTCTTTAGTATAACGGTCTACATCCTGATTTCGGAATAACTTCAATGATGTTCCTATCAGGCCCTTAAGTATATCAATTGATTTAGGGTCTTCATTGTATAGTTCATCCAATATCTCTTTGGCCTGTGCAAATTTTGAGCGTCTGTAGTAAGATTTCCAAAGAATCTCTTTGTTGTTTCCTATAAGCTCTGTAATTTTCTCTCCCTGGCCTGAAATACGGAAGAAGTCAGCGTATGCGTCTAATACTTCCGGATCGCCAGGAGATATTGCCATGGCGTTCTTGTAAGCGTCATCTGCTATTCTATACATAGCCTGTTTTTTAGGAGAATCCCATGGATCTGTCGCATTCTTAAGTGCCATTCTTGCAAGCAGAAGAGCATTTTCTTTCGTTGGCCTTGTCTTGAAAATAGACTGCCTTACCGCTAAAGCATTACCCGGGTCAGTGTCAGCAATATACTCAGCATATATGCTTTGCAGGTTAGTATTTGACGGATTCATCTTTATAGCACGCAGTATAGCGTTACCAGTCTCGTCTTTCTGTTGACTTGTGACGTGCTCACCGAGTTTGCGATTTCTGTTATAAAGAACCATCGCATTGTTCAATGTTATCTGTGCGTTGAGAGGGTTGAGTTCAACGGCTTTCTGAGCATTTTCAATCGCTCTTACCTCATCTCCTTTTGTGTTATAGATTATACTGAGATTCAGATAGGATATTGGGAACAGGGGTCTGATTTCTGTACATTCAGTAAAACGATCGATTGCTTTGTCGTATTGTTCACGAGCCATAGCTAAACGTCCAGTAAAGAATGCGCCACCGCATTCATCAATATTGTATTTTTCTATTTGTGGACGCAACTTTTCAGCTATTTCGTAGTTCTGTGTTGAAATTGCGGAGTCATACACAGAAGCTATGAGTTCTTTGTTTTCCGGTTCATTATTCAATGCCTTCTGGTAATAATCTAATGCTTCGGAGAACTTACCGCTGTTATTGTATATCTGAGCAATCGTTTTAAGGCGTTCCTGCTCATTTTCTATTGTTTCAGCAACTTCAATTTGAATTTCGATTAGCTCATCATCTCCTATTTGTGTAGGATTAGGAAAAGCCAATTTTTTTCTTAGAACTTTTGCCGCAAAACTGTCTTTGTGAGTACTTAAATATTTCTCATTTAGATCTATAGCTTTGGGTTTTAGGTCTTCATCTACAAGATCTATACAAATGCCTGAAATAACGCCAAAATCTAACGAATCAGGATCTTTGGCAAGCATGAGTTTGGCATTGTCGTATCTATTGACTCTTATCTCTTGTATTTGATCAGCAAGTGTATTAATTCTGTTTTGGGCGAAAGGTTCCATAAGAAGTTCCTGCCGCGACTTCATTTGTATCAGTTGCAATAATCTTGTATATTCAATTTGCAGTCTGTAGCGAAGTGTTTTGATTGAGTCTTCTTCATAAAGACTGAGGATTTTTTCAGCTTTATCAAATAAATTTGCTTGTATATAGGCATTAAGGAGTAATTCTGTACTCCAACCGCTTGGCTCCATAACCTCTTCGTATCGCTGTACAAGCGATATTGCAGTATCTGGAGAACGGAGTTTAAGCAAGAGTTCTGCAAATTCAAGTATGGCTTCCGGTTCGCCGAGTGTTACTATGCCATTCTTTATGGCGGTTCCAAGATATTTCTGGCGAGCTCCTATATATTGCCCGTTTGCAATTATGCTTGAGAGGTCGTAAGCTAACTGAGGATCTACTTTTCCAACTGCGTCATATTGATTATAAGATTTAACAAGATCTCGAATTGCATCTGTATTATCGCCTTTAGCAAGTTTAACCATTGCATTCCATCGTGTTATGACTGGGTTGTCCAATCCCAATATCTGCTTTATATCATGTATATGTGATTCAGCTGAATCAATGAATTCCTTCCTATCTTCAATTTCTAATGCAAGAGCCTTATCAATATAGTATTGCACAATAAAACTGTTTAAGATAAGCTGATTGTTTTTGTTGCGGACCTCATTGGGACCGGTAGTTTCCTGAGCTTCGGGAAGGTCAAGACCGGCCAAAGCTAATTCAAGGGCTCGATCAATCAGCTCAGGTTTGTCCTGCAGTTTTGCATTTATATAAGCTATCCGTGAAGCCCTGATAACATATTCCATTTTTTCCGGTACTTTCTGGACAGCTCGTTCGATTGCTTCAAGAGCCTTCGGGGTATCTTGGGGTGTTGATACATAAAACCCGGCCATTTCATAATCGATTTCTGGATTATCTGGGAATCTGTCTTTTACTGCTTTTTGCTGATCTTCGAGTTTTGCTCTTGCTTCTGCACCACTTTTAGCATCCTGGCTTTGAAGAATGCGCAGCTTAAGCATGTTTAAGTAGGCATCGGGATTATCCGGATTTCTGTCAATAGACTCCTGAATAACTATTTCAGCACGCCTTATTCCTTCATCCCAACCATTAAGTATTCCGGCATTTTCATTAATTTCACCTTGTATAATCTGTGCATGCGCTAAATACCAAAGACCGTCGAAATTATCTGGAGATCGCCTTAGAAGCCTGATCAGATAATCTTCTGCTTCTTTAACTTCCTGTTCAATATTTGCTGTTTGTCCCATTATAGCAATTTCTAATGATGCGCGTCCTCTTGCCATCAGCACGAAAAGATCAGGTTCAGTATTTGCTTCATCGCTTAGATCTATTATTTCTTGTGAAACTTTTTTCACCGTTTCCCAGCTATTAGCTTGTCCAGTATCACCAGTCTGATAGGCAAACTCTAATATACGCATCCTCGCATCAATGTTTTTGGGATCAGTGACTGTTATCTGGTTGAAGAAACCTAATGCTTTACGCCAATCAGGTTCTTTCGGTGCTCTGTCAAGCTCAGGGTCGCCTGGATCGGCAATTAATGCTACCTCAGCCATATTGAAAAGTATGTTTACTTTCTCTATAGGTCCGGAGAAGTTATAAGCATTTGAGTAAGCCGTTAAAGCTTCTTGGTATTCCTTGTTTTTAAGAGCTATCTCTGCTTCCTGCAAAAAGACTTGCGGGTCACGGCCTCGTTTACGCAATACTAAGATAATGGTGCCGGCAATTATCATAAGGACAACCAACCCAATTATTGCAACCTTCAGGTTTAGTTTTCTTTTACCGGTTTTTTTTCTTGTTTTAGCCATAAAACTTCCTTTTCTCAATTATTTACAATGTCGGGCCAGTGGTCTTCTTCGAGAATGGGTAATACCGTTTCAAGTAGGTCTTTGCTTGCATTTGCGACCTTTTCCTGATCGGGCAGATTATATTTTCCATGAAAACGCCATTCAAATTTAGAAAAGTAGGAATATTTTCCAAATAGATTGCTTGCCATAATATTCCTTGCAGCCGTTCTGTTTCCGGCATATTTCCCGTTTACTTTAAGTAGATAGCATACAGAGAACTCTGTTCCAGTTCCCCATATATCCTCTGCTTTTGAAGTAAAGACCAATTGGCGATAATTGATATCGTTTTTAATGTTTTTATATTCGACTTCAATAGAATTGTCAAGCATTGCTTTAACGCGATTGCCTGCACCAAAATAACACTCTTCTGGGACATGTGGTATTCTATCATTAATGCCGGTGTAATATGTTATAAAAAGAGAGCAGTATTTTGTGCTATCTTTGTCTTCTAATGAAGTATTCTCCAGTTCCCATATAATATAATCTGTAGTACCTAATTCTTCGACAATGTCGTTGTTTTCTATCTTGGTCTTTTTTATAACTTTATATTTACCGAGTCTATTTTCGTCAAGAGAATCAAGAGGATTCTTGAGGTTTATAGGTTCTTTGCGAAGATATATCTGTAACTTGTTAATTATAGCTTTTTTCCCTATTGCTGATGTTGCTAATATAACAACGCAGATTATAAATGCTGCTTTTTTTGAGAGGCCTATCTTATTCACTTGTAGTCCTCCGTCTTTTTACTACCTTTTTCTCTGGTTTCGGTTCCTCTTCTTTTTCATTTGCAGGGCTGACAAAAAGCTGTTCCATAAACCATGCTAAGCCCCAATAAAGAGCGAAAGCAAGCGGTAGCATCAGTAGGCCTAAAGTATCGTGATAAATACCTTTGGCGTATTCTGCACCTATGAAAATATGTATAAATGCCGTAATAGTAACTCTTACAATATTACATATTACTGCTATAGGGACTGTACTCAAGACCAAAATTATTTTTTGCCAGAAAGGTCTTTCGTGTAAATATGCCATCGCTACGCCAAGAGCTAGAAAGGCCATTAAGAGTCTCATGCCGCTGCAAGCTTCTGCAACATCCAAAGCGCTATCAAGAGCCTCACCTTTATAAATCACATCTATGATGACTCCTCGGGCGGTGGCCTGAAGATCCGGAACAAGATTCAAGAACGCTGTTGCAAATTGTGAGGCTATATGGCGTAGTGGTATAGTCAGCTCACGATATAACCTTGTTGGAACAGGAATCGCAAAAAAAAGATAAGCGACCGGAAGCCAAAGGTGTATTATGAGCCTCCATCCGCACATAAAAAGGATTACGGAACCAAGTGTTGCTATCATAAGCAAAGGTTCGCCGTATGCGTATCGCAACTGCACTATATTGAAAATATAGAATATAACCAAAAAAATCATAGCCATAAGGCCAATAACAGATGGTCGCGTTTCTATTGATAGAATATTATCTTTACGCCGGTATATCAGATAAAGGCTGAATACGGGTATAAGAAAACCGTGCGACCAGCTATCATCATGTGCCCATGTGCCAACAGTATCTACAATATTATTCCAGAAAAGGGCGCAAAATAAGACTGTTATTGTTGCGATTTTTATCCAACTTGAAGTGTCAAGATCAGACCATCGCTTCGGGGGAATCGTTTTTATGCCGGTATCATTATGCATGGTTCTGATCAAAACAGGTTAAATGGTCTTGAAGTATAGAAATCTCGGTCTGCAAAGTTTCGTGAGTAAGTTAAGCTAAAACCGTAGTTTGCACCAAAAGCATTACGCAGTATGAGAAGCCATCTTGCTGCGCTGTCTGTACCTACATTAATAGTGTCATTTTCTTTAATGAAGAAGTCTGGTTGAAGTCCTGAAGCAATCTTTTTGAGATTAACCTTAACTATTTCTTCGTGTTTTGCACCAATTCGTCTTCTTACTTCTACGTTTTCGGGTGATGCGAGCTCGCCAAGGCCGCCGGCTGCGGCTATTGCTTGCATCAGAGTCATTGGGCGTCCTGTTAATGTGTAATAACCAGGGCCGTTGACGTTACCAAGAATAGCAAATTCGCCGATACTGTCGCTCGGTATTGTTATCGTGTCGCCGGGTTTTATTATTATATTGAACCTTGGGTCTCCATTCATAAACGGCTCGCGTGGAATCTTTATAACACGTACCATGTAACGGAGAGGATTACGTTCCGCCATGTTGTAATTATCAGGAAGTACATCCTCAAGGCCGCTGAGATCTGGCTCGGTGGATTCTGTTTCAGGTACTAATGGATTTTGTACGGTAATTCCATCTTCGCCACCTGGTTGATCATCCAATGGGTTTCCTTCAGAGTCTACTTTGACAGGTACCCATCGGCCGCCTTCAAATATCCATTCTACTCTTGTTTCTTCTTCACTGCCCGCTTCGCCGATATCAGCTAAAGATAAAAGAGGGCGGTTAAGGGAGTTTTCACCCATGTCAGTCGGTGCAATCAGCTCAAGCAATTCTTCTTCTGCTTTTTTTGCATCGAATTCATCCTCTTGTTCTCTTGATTGGGATACTTCTCCCTGTGCCTGACCTGACTCGAGTTCTATGTAAACTTGTGATTCTCCGGTCCCAAGCCTTTCCATTATTTCTTTTTCAGTAAGCTGTCTTGTTACATATATATAGCTTACGTTGTACTCAGATATGCCGCCGGCAGTAGCGATTGCCTGGTTAAGTCTGAAGTTATACCTTGGTACTATGAATCTTCCGCCTCCGCTGTCTGAAAGAAGGCCAGTGCCCAGTACAGAATATGCACGGTATTCGGATGCCTGTAGAGTTACTGTGACTGCAGGTGTCTTAAGTATGTCAGGGGCCAATATTTGCCTGATCTCTTCCTCAAGCTGCTGTTCTGTAAGTCCTTTAGCTGCTATTGTACCAACTTCAGGTATCGATATCTTACCAGTTTCGGTAATGATAAAATCGTTTATATATGGTTGATTTTCTTCAAGAAGCTCATAGATAACTATCCGAACAACATCGCCGGAGTTAAGCTTATAATCTTGAGGTTCTGCGACTACATCCTCCGCAAGTGGCGGTTCAGCCTCTATATACTCAGGCGGTGTTTCTTCTGCCAGCCCCAATGAGTCAAGTATTACATGCTGAACTGGTACTGAACGAAAACGCCCCACCTGCTTAGGATCCCAAAATTCAGTTGTACATCCTGTAGCGAATAACCACCCAACTACTGCAATGCAGTACAGCAATTTCCTTAATGCCATATTACTCTCTTAAATTAATTATTTTATTATAACAATTATTGTAAAAACACGTTTAACAGGATCTCTACTACACAATCAGGCAATTAATTAAAATTTGACCGAATACAGCCCATTTTTAACTCAAATTTAAGCCTCAATCAGCTTTATTAGTTTTATATAAACTATTAACAGTAAAAGTAGTTCCTTAATTTTACAAAAAATTTAATGACGTAATAATCACGTCTTAAGAATTTTACAAAAACTGAGGATTTTGTCAAACTTAAAGTATGCTTTGAGCGATTGTATAGGATTTTTTAGAAATATCGTAATATATACAGTTTTCAGAGTGTTTTTGGTCGAATATTTATTTTAATTAGGTTGATTTATTAGATTAGGTAAAGATGATACCTGCATAACCTACCGAGTTTGAGCTTTCGCTGTTATATTTTGCTTTCATTATATCTCGGCTATGTGTATGTCTTAAGGTTACTGCTTTTTCTGCTCCAAGAAATTTGCAGGTAGATATTGTTGCTCCGATTGCTCCCGGTCCGCAGGCGCTTTTGTTGGAATTAGCCTCTTTGACAGCATTTTTACTGTCAAGTTTTTCGATGTAAGTTATTAAATGTTTATCATTTACGTTCTTTGCCCACAAAAACCCTTTTTCTCCATCTCCTTTGGGGGTAAATCTATAGTCATCGCCATAATGCGTCAGGTCTGTAGAACCTATAACGGCTATTTTTTTGTCTTTATTTTTCTTGATTACTGAGCCTATAACAGATGACAGTTCTTCAAAATTCCCTGGTGGAACTATTATCGGAACTATCTGGGAATCAGGAAACCTATATTTCAATATAGGGATGTTGACTTCGATGCTGTGCTCTGCTTCATGTATGAAGTTATCTACCTGCAAGCCTTGAGCAGCATCAGATATTTGCATGGAAATGTCCTGATCAATCTTGCAATATCCGATAGGCGTCTGCCATCGATTGCCATCGTAGATTATAGGGGATCTCGCGAGTCCACAATGGCAGGCTCCAAATATTATAAAAGTATCTATTTCTCCTGTTGAACTAAAGATAGCCTCAAATACTTCAGCTGACACCTTACCACTGAATACCCAGCCGGCGTGCGGTACTATTGCTCCAAAAATTCCCGTTTCTATTTTATGATTATTGACTGAATGAAACATTTTTTCAAGCTCGGAAAGGCACATTTCCCTGCTTGACGGATAAAACCTGTCGGCGCATATCATTTTTCTTTCTTTCATAGCATCCTCCTGCTTGAATTATAAATGAAATTGACTAATATATTATACTGAGATATTTTGTGTTTTCCAGCAAATAGCTTTTACATAAGCAAATTTATGTTGGTACAAAACACAATATAATTATTATTGTATGAAAAGTATTTTTATAGAAAGACATTAAAAAATGAAAAAAACATCTGTAGCAGTAGTTATGGGGTCAGATAGTGATCTGCCTGTAATGCAAAAGTGCATAGATCAGCTAAAAGATTTTGGGATTGATCCAGTTGTCAGAGTCATATCAGCTCACCGTACACCTGATGTTGCGGCAAAGTTCTCAGATGATGCAAAAGTTAACGGCATAAAGGTAATTATTGCCGCAGCAGGAATGGCGGCTCATCTTGCCGGTTCTATAGCCGGTCGTACTTCTTTACCCGTTATTGGTGTTCCAATGCAGGCATCCGAAGGTCCGTGCGGTTTGGATGCACTTCTAAGCACAGTACAAATGCCTCCCGGAGTTCCTGTTGCAAGTATGGCCATAGGTAAGGCTGGAGCTAAGAATGCGGCAGTATTCGCTGCTCAGATACTTGCTATATCGGATAAAGATATTGATAAAAAACTTATCGAATTCCGTGATGCTCAGACAAAGGCCGTAATCGCTAAAGACCAGGCATTAAACTCTAATTAGTGGATTTGGTGATGAATAAATTTGATTTTAGTGTCCCAAGACTTGGACCTTGCAAAATTCCGAATCCGCTTAGTTTCTCTACTGAGGATGGTGATAAAATAGCTAATTACGCCAATGATGATATGGGTGTAATATATAGTGTTCGTGTTAAGCGAAAAGACCTTGAAGAGAAAGTTACGACTGAATCTATTGCCGAAAAAGCTGGGCCGCGTCAAAATATATATTTTGATCCGACCAAAGTCCATGCAGCTATAGTAACCTGCGGTGGTCTGTGTCCAGGCTTAAATGCTGTTATTCGCTCGATCGTCCTGACATTGACTTATAGTTATGGCGCAAAAAGAATAACAGGCATTAAATATGGTTACAGAGGTTTTTTGCCTGAGTTTGGTTTGCCGACAATCCAGTTAACACCTGAGGTTGTTGCTGATATACATACTACAGGCGGCTCTATATTAGGCTCTTCCAGAGGTCATGGCGATAAAGTAGAAGATATTGTTGATGCCATTGAACGCATGAATATTAATATGCTGTTTGTCATTGGTGGTGATGGTACCCAAAAGGGAACACTTGATATTTCGCGGGAAGCTCGTCGCCGTAACTTGAAATTGGCAGTGGTTGGCGTACCTAAAACTATAGACAACGATTTGAGTTTCGTTCAACGTTCATTTGGTTTTGAGACAGCTGTTTCCAAGGCGATTGATGCTGTTAAAGGGGCTCATATCGAAGCTGCTGGTTTTCCAATGGGAATTGGCATGGTAAAGGTAATGGGACGAGAGTCGGGCTTTATTGCAGCCCATACGGCGCTTGCATCTATGGATGTTAACTATGTTCTTGTTCCTGAGGTGCCTTTTGAGCTTGAAGGACCCAAAGGCCTGCTTGCTGAACTCGAGGCCAGGCTTGCACGAAAAGACCATGTAGTTATTCTTGTGTCAGAGGGAGCCGGGCAGAGCTTGCTCTCGGCGAGTAACGAAAAGGACTTGTCCGGTAATAGAAAACTTAATGATATAGGCCAGTTTCTTCGTGATCGTATTGTAAAATACTTTGCATCGAAGTCAAAAGTGGTCAATATGCGGTATATCGATCCGGGCTATATAATAAGAAGTGCGCCGCCTAACCCGAATGATTCAATTTACTGCGCAAGGCTTGGATCGAATGCCGTTCACGGTGCGATGGCCGGCCGTACTGAATTTCTGATAAGTCTTATGCATGAATATTTCGTGCATGTTCCGATAGAGCTTGCTACATCAAGACGTAATGTCATTGATACCGATGGTTCGTTATGGCGTGATGTTCTTAATTGCACAGGCCAACCATCTTTGATGGTTAACTAAAACAGTAAACAGTGAATATTTGTTCCGGCATTCGTTTTATGCCGGAACAAATATCTTAAAGGGATGTAGTCTTTATGCGTATTATGGTATTCATATTATTTTTTCAAGTATTTTTAGCTTGTGCCGCAGATCAGCTCGTTCCGACTGAAAATCTAAAGATATGGCTTGTTGCCGACAGTGTTGAATCATCTACTGATTCATTTTTGTCAACCATTCCCAATAAATCTAACAGCAGGTATGCTGCAAATCAGATAAAAATTGAATATCGCCCTCTATACATTAAAAATTTCATTGAAAACAGGCCGGTTATTTCTCTTTCAGACATGAGAGGTTTTTCTTTTGGTGCTTTGCGAGCGACAACTGAAACAACCGTTTATGTCGGATATTATAAAGAAGTACACGGGCAAGATACTGAATTTCAAATAGTTAAATTTGAACCGGATGATATTTTAGCTAAAAATCAAAAGGCCGGTTTTGTTCTTGGTATATACAATGGTATGCTGTCTTTTCATGGAAAGCCGGGCTATTCGGCGGCTTTTACTGAGTTTCTTATGTATGACCACTTGCTCACGAGTGAGCAAGATGAAAAAATCCGCAGTTATCTCAGAGCTCGCTATAATCTTAAGAACGATAAGCGTTATCTTAAAAGTAATACGCTGATTGGGGCTGATGGTATAATAGATGTTTCGAATACTGTAAGTCTTGCCAATAAGAATATGATATGTGCAGTTGCTTGGGTGAACAATGAAAGGGTTGTGCCTAAAAAGTCAGTTGATCTGCTGCGAAGTTATAATTATGGTGAAAAATGGTCAAAGACAACCATACGTATTCTTGGCAGCGAGGAGTTCACAGGGAGTATTTCCCCCTTTATGTATCTGAGCGGTTCAGATATATTGTATTTTTTCTACTCAAAATCGGATTCCGGCCGCAAAAGAATTGCTTATAAATTTTCTGATGATAACGGATATAGCTGGTCGGAAGAAATTTTATTAGATGTTTCAGAGTCAGTTGGCGATATAAGCATATATCAAAGCATACATTTTAACGGTGAAACACTTTTTCTACTTAAAGACTCTGTAAATGGTCCGGCTATTTTAAGATCAGCCGATATTGCGACATCATTGAAGCCTAATTCTGTTACCTGGAAGCTGGAGCGAATTGATAGTGAGACTTTGGGAAGTGATGTTGCCGGCAGTATTTCCATGCTTTCTCACAATGGGAATGTATACTGTTTCTTCACTGATGAAGATGATTTTCTGAAATATATCTCATTGATTGACGGCAAGGACTGGTCTGATCCTAAAAAAATATCAAATGGGGATTCTTACTTTCGTAATCCGCAAAAAGAGGGCATTTATGCCGTTTCAGATTCTTCAGGTATTTTAATTTTCTTCAGAAATAATACAGGGCTTAAAGAAGAACATTCTGATACAATATGGGTCGCGAAAGGCGTTCATGATGGTGAAGATTTTATCTGGGGTTGCCCGCAGATTGCAACATACAACTATTCATATGACACTGAATCTTCTATTGAAATACGTTCAATTGTTAATGTTGACAATGATATCAAGGCGGCTTTTACTAATAGTGATTCTGCCTATTTTTGCCTCATAGGAGAAATCGTAAATTCAGATATTGCACCGAAGGGTGTAGGGAACTTTGAGTTAAAGGGGAGGTATGATCATAAGAATATATATGATTTGCCAAGTCTGCCTTCACTTTTAACTGGCAGTGTTATTATCGATTTGGATTCGAAAAAAGAAATTCTTGCAACCGATAGCGTTATTTTTAAGATAGGTGATGATGATAAAAAAATCGTTTTTTTTGTTGAAGACAGTCGGTTCGGATTATATTTGAAAAACGGTAAAATGTCTTCCATTCTGAAAACGGAACAGTATAGTGAAGAAAAAGACAGGAATGTTGTTATAGAAGTTGACGGTAACGCGAATATTATGCGTATTTTAGTTGATGGCAGTATGAGTAATTGGCATGAACCTCCTGTTGGAGGTTGGGCTTATTTTTCTTCTGAAATAGGTCAATTTGCAGGTCAGAATAAACTGACTATACCATTGAATATGCATAATAACATTAACAAGCTTAGCATTCATTTGAGATAGCCTGAGCCTTGTGGAGGATTTTGCAGATGGATAACGATATTGTCTTGACCTTTGATGAATCAAGACTGAAAATTAAGACCGGTTCTTTCTTAGGTACAAAACAGCTTAAGAAGTTTTGGCATGATCTTCATACGGTATTATCGAGCAAAAATGTCAAGAGCATTGAAGTTGACACCTCAATGCTTACGGATATTGATAATAGCGGAGCGGCCTTGTTGGTATATATGGAGAATACCTCTGCAAAAAAAGGAATTGAATTCTGTTTTAACGGACTTAGTGATGATATTTCAGAGACACTTAATTCTTTCAGAGTGAATCTTGCAAAACCTGAAAAAATAAACCATATACGTTCTTTCGTTGAAGACCTTGGCAGAGGAAGTATGGGGCTATTCGAAAGTTTTGAAAGTGATGTAGGTTTTGTCGGCAAGTTGGCAAGCAGTTTTTTTAGACTCTTTCGTAATCCTGGAGAGCTGCGATGGAAAGATACGCTTATAGTCAGTGAACTTGCAGGGGTTAACTCGTTTTGGATATGCTCGACTATAGGTGTTTTGTTCGGACTTATACTTGCTTTTCAGTCAGCAATGCCTATGAAGCAATTTGGTGCTGAAATTTATGTGGCAAGTCTTGTTTCAATGTCTTTGTTCAGAGTTCTCGGTCCATTTATTGCGGCCATCCTGTTTGCAGCAAGAAGCGGTTCGGCATTTGCAGCAGAGATTGGAACCATGAAAGTTAATGAGGAGATTGATGCACTGATAACCATGGGGCTTGATCCGGTTAGCTTCCTTACTCTTCCGCGAGTCATAAGCGGAGTTATCTTTGTACCTCTTTTGACTGCAGTAGTAAATCTATTTGGCCTTATAGGCATGTTCGGTGTCATGTTTTCTCTTGGTTATCCTTTTGCAACGATATACCAGCAAGTGATAAACTTTACAACTCTTACAGATATGACAGGTGGGCTTTGCAAAGCTTTGGTTTTTGGACTTCTGGTTGCCGGTGTAGGATGTCTGCGAGGTTTGCAGACAACGACCGGGTCACAGGCAGTAGGTCAGGCAGCAACCAAAGCGGTAGTCAGTGGTATCGTGCTGGTGGTTGTCGCGGAAGGTATTTTTTCAGTAATATTCTATGTGTTGGGGATATAAAGTGGAAAACGGCGATACTATCATTACAGTTAAGAACCTTAAAGCCGGTTACGGTGAAGAACTGATTCTTGACGACATAAATTTCGATGTAAAAAGAGGTGAGATTTTTGTTATCCTTGGCGGTTCAGGTTGTGGTAAAAGCACGCTGCTAAAACATATGATAGGGCTTTATGAGCCGATCCAGGGTAGTGTTTTTATTGATGGTAAGAATATTGTGTCAACCTTTGGGCAGGAGAGAACAGAGATTATAAAGAGCTTCGGTGTGTCATATCAGAATGGTGCTTTGTTTGGATCCATGACTGTTCTCGAAAACTTGCGGTTACCGCTTGAAGAGTTTACCGATCTTCCTAAAGATATAATGGATATGATTTGTGTGTCAAGACTTAAGCTTGTCGGTCTTGAAGATACGGGTGATTTGATGCCCTCGGAGTTAAGTGGTGGTATGAAGAAACGTGTGGCCATTGCAAGGGCTATGGTTTTGGAACCCAAGATTATATTCCTTGATGAGCCTTCTGCCGGTCTTGATCCAATTTCTTCCGTCGAGCTTGACAGGCTCATCAAGCGGCTCTCGAAGAGTTTAGGAATTACGTTTGTTGTTGTTACTCATGAGCTTGAGAGTATTTTTACTATTGCAGATCGTGTTATCATGCTTGATAAACAGAAGAAAGGCGTGATTGCTGAAGGTGACCCATCTGAATTGAAAGATAATTCTGATGATCCTTGGGTCAAAAAATTCTTTAATCGTGAATGAATAATAATGAGGTTTTATTAATGAGAGTACGAAGATATTTTAGTTTGATATTCGCAGCGATGTTCATTTTTATGAGCGGTTGCTGCAATAATTTGGATAAGACAAAGTGTAAGAGCGGTGGGGGACTTGAGCCTAAAGTTCTTGGCTATGGACAAGAGGCTTTCAAGATAGGTGAGCTTATATACTCAAGTGATTTTACTTATCCCGAAAACTGGATAATACAGATTCAGCCCAAAGATGGCTTTGAACAAGGCAAGGTTGTTTTTGAAAACAATAAGCTTGATGCTTTTATGCCGGGCAGAGGATGCACTATATGGTTTAATAAAGAGCTGCATAATGGCGTTACAATTGTCTATGATGTTGTTTGCCCGTCTGAAAGTGCAGAAACCGATGGTATTCAAGTTCGTGATATTAACAATTTCTGGATGGCAAGCGGCCCGCCCGAGGCCTCAGAGCTTTTTAATCCGGCGGATTATTCAGGGGCTTTTCTTGATTATCATAAAATAAACTGCTATTATGCAAGTACAGGTGGCGGGGGCGCCAAAGGGAATCAGACTACTCGTTTCAGGATATATCCTCGAAAAGTTAATGGTGAAAATGTTCCTCATCTTGCGCTTCAGTATCGGGATGGCATTGAAGATTATCTGATTACGCCGGACAAAAAGCATACTATTCAGCTTACGGCATTTGATGATATCATACAGTATATTGTGGATGGCAAGGTTGTTTATGAGATAAAGAATGGTGATGAGGTCAAAGTTCAGAGCATAACAGATGGCGGCATAGAATTTGAGGATTCTGTTTATAATACTGCCAAATCTGAGTTTCCGATGTATACAAAAGGTTATTTCGGTCTTAGGATGGTGGCTTCGCATCATCTCTATTCAAATTTCAGAGTGTATAAACTTGATGCGTTAAAATAATTTTATCAAGAGAAAATGTGAAATAAAATAAAGGGGCGACATATTGTTATATGTCGCCCCTTTTAGGTTTTATTATACTGTGTAGGTTGAAGCTGCGGTATCGCCGCCTTTACCTGTCCAGTTCGTATGGAAGAACTCACCGCGAGATTTGTCAACTCTTTCGTAAGTGTGAGCTCCAAAATAATCACGTTGTGCCTGGAGGAGATTTGCAGGAAGTCTATCGCTTCTGTAACCATCATAGAAGGCCAGTGCAGCACTTATTGCCGGCATAGGTATTCCAAGTTCAACAGCCTTTACTACCACTCTTCTCCATGAAGCTTGTGCATTCTTAACTGCATCGGCAAAGAATGGATCCAGCAGGAGGTTTACAAGGTCAGGACAGTTCTCGAAAGCGTCTTTGATCTTGCCAAGGAATACAGAACGGATAATGCAACCGCCTCTCCACATGAGGGCTATTCCGCCGTAGTTCAGTTTCCAACCATATTCAGCGGCCGCGGCACGCATGAGCTGGTATCCTTGTGCATAGCTTATGATCTTTGATGCGTAAAGAGCCTCACGCAGGTCATTGATCAGCTCGGCTTTATCGCCGTCAAATTTTGTACCAGGCCCGTTAAGTGTTTTAGATGCTTCAACACGTTCTCCTTTAAGTGCAGAAAGACATCTTGCGAATACTGCTTCACCTATAAGTGTAAGCGGCTGTCCGAGATCAAGAGCAGAAATTGCGGTCCATTTTCCAGTGCCTTTCTGGCCGGCAGTATCAAGGATGAGGTCAACAACTTCATTTCCGTCTTCGTCCTTATATCCAAGTATATCACGTGTTATTTCTATTAGGTATGAGTCGAGTTCGCCTTCATTCCATTCCTTGAAAACTTCGTGCATTTCACTATTACTTAGGCCCAATCCCTGCTTCATCATCTGGTATGTTTCACAGATCATCTGCATGTCGCCATACTCAATACCGTTGTGGACCATCTTCACGAAGTGACCTGCGCCACCTTCGCCTACCCATTCGCAGCATGGTTCGCCGGTTTCGGTGTGTGCGGATATTTTTTGCAGAATCGGTTTTACACTATCCCAAGCAGCAGGTGAGCCGCCGGGCATAATAGATGGGCCGATTAATGCGCCTTCTTCGCCGCCTGAAACGCCTGTTCCGATGTAGAGCTTGCCTTTGCTTTCCACGTATTCGGTACGGCGGATAGTATCAGGGAAGTGGCTGTTGCCGCCGTCGATGATGATATCGCCATCATCAAGAAGAGGCAGTACCTGATCGATGAAAGCGTCAACAGGTTTGCCGGCTTTGACCATTATCATTACCTTGCGAGGAGTCTTCAGGGAGTTTACCATTTCCTCAACACTGTGAGCACCGATGATATTTTTGCCCTTAGCTCGTCCATTTATGAAATTATCCACTTTTTCTACTGTACGGTTGTAACATGCTACGGTAAAGCCTTTGCTTTCCATATTCAGTATGAGATTCTCACCCATAACCGCCAAACCTACAACTGCAATATCTGCTTTTGACATTTTAAACTCCTTGTTTGGTTTTTAATATTACACTATCAAATTTTATTATCTGTTCAGATCGTCTTTTGTCAATCTTTAATACTATCGTTTTACCCTTGCATTGCCTTCCCAGATGCTCCAGAGTTGAGCCTCGTCGGCCGGTTGAGCATAATCTGTCAGCATTGTAGCGGCCAGTGCTCCGGCGGCCCAGCCAAAACGTGCGCATTTTTTAACATCCCAGTCCTTGAGGATGCCGTAGAGCAGTCCGCCTACGAAACCGTCGCCGCCGCCGATACGGTCCAGTACGCCAATCTCACGCGGCTTGATGATTTCCCATTCTTTGCTGTCAGTTACTAACGCGCCCCACATGTGGCAGTTGGCAGAGACAACCTCTCGAAGGGTTGTGCCAAAATAAGTCGCGTTTGGATAGGCCTTCTGCACCCGGCCGATCATTTCCTTAAAACCATCGATTTTGGCGTCCAGTCCACGACCGCCGGCTTCCGGGCCTTGAATGCCCAGGCAAAGCTGGAAGTCTTCTTCGTTACCGATCAAAATATCACTTCGGGAAGCAATCTCCGCAAACGTTTTTGCAAGTTCTTTTTCGCGGCCCTTCCAGAAGCTGGCACGATGGTTGAGGTCGAACGATATCAGCGAACCATTTTCTTTGGCCACGCGGGCGACGTCCAGGCAGAATTGGCTGGTTTTCGGTGAAAGAGCTGCGATCAGGCCTGACAAGTGTACGATCCTGGCGCCTTCTTTGGCAAAGATTCTGTCCAGATCAAAATCATCCGCACTCAACTCACGGCCGACTTCTCCGGCGCGGTCGTTTTGCACGCGAGGTCCGCGCGTGCCCCAGCCGCTGTCGGCCATATTGATCTGGTGACGATAACCCCAAGGGTTGTCCTGATCGAATTCCGGTCCTTCAAAATCCATCCGGCGGCTTCCCAGGTTGTCTTTGATAAAGTGTGCACACGGGCTGCCCTTTACAAAGGCCGTCAATACTTTGACAGGCATTCCCAGTAATGATGATACGCTTGCGACATTGCTTTCGGCGCTGGTGGCCTGCATCTTGAACGTATCGCTGCAATGAAATGGCTGTGAATCCACCGGTGTCAGCCGCAGTCCCATACTTGTTGGAACAAGCAGGGCATATTTTTTTTCTTCTGTTTTAGTCATTATCTGGCTCCCTATAAAACATATTAAAATCGTTCTTTGAATGCCCAGAGGCCCATAGCCGGATTCGAGATATAGAATATCTCTTCACCATCGACTATATTGAATCCGTCCTTAAGTCTCTTGGGGTCATATTTTTGAGTCGCTTCATTCAGGTCTCTGTACTTGAAGTTGACAGACTCTATTTCATTACGTGTAAGCTTGCCGGGGCAATATGTTATAGTGAATCGACCCTCAGATGAACCATGTATAAGATGAGCTGCAGCACTGAGATTGTTGCGAAGCTCTTCGTTTTCTTTTACAAGTTCCAGCACTTTCTCAGAACCAACGTAACCATATTTACGTATCAGACGGTCTATTTCTTTGTCCTCGCCGAATTCTTTAAGCCCCGGTGCGAGAACTATGAGTTCTCCATCATCAGCCATGGCCATTCGTGTTCTGTACACACTTTTGTTGCCAAGCCATGTGCTTTTGAACTCTTCGGGTTCAAGGTAAACCACTACCTTTTTCAACGGTTTATCAAGCATTTTGAAGTTTACTTTCAAAGACAAATCCGCTGCTTTCTGGTAGCACTGGATGTCGTCACTTATGAAAATACCTCGCGTCTTCTGACCTTCATCCGAAGCTGCTACAACAGTTTGGACGTATACTATGGGGAGATTCTGGGCAAAGTTATCGGAAGCGTAGTTCAATACCTGTCTGACAGGAGAATCTGCACGGCCCATAATTTTTTCCATACCATAAGCCGCTCCGAGGAAGTGGCTTTTGTTTATGCCTTCTGAGCCACCTGTTCCGACGAAGATATTCTTGTTGTAGTTTGCCATGCCTATTACTTCGTGCGGTACAACCTGGCCTATCGAAAGTATCAGGTCAAAGCCGCCTTCAACAAGTAATCTGTTGACCTGTGCGGGCCAGTCAAAATCGACTTTGCCGCCGCTCACTTCTTTCACGAATTCAGATGGAACAATGCCAAGTGTTGCAAGGTCGTTTCGCCAGTCATGAACTCTGAATAAGTCTTTAGGCACGCTGCCAAACATGCGTTTGATTTCATCGTCGGTCATAGCAAAATGAGTACCGAGTGCAGGCAGTATGTCTGTAAGTTTCTCGCCGTAATATTGCCATGCAAGCTCAGTAAGCTCACCTGAGCGAGAATAAAATCGTGTGATATCTGGAGGTATTACAAGAACCTTCTTTACGTCTCCGATTTTATCAAGAGCCGTATAAAGGGCTTCTTTCAAATCGGAAGATTTTAGGTCTTCGTTCTCTCCACCGCGGCTGTAGTATAGCATTTTTAATTACCCATGTATATTATTGAGTTAAAGTTTTAGACCCATGAAGGGTTTTCCGGCAGCTGATCATGGAATTCCTTAATCAAAGAATCCTCATATTCTCCTGCATATTCGCCTGCGGTGAATTTGTCAAATGCTTCTTCGTAGAATCTCTTCCATGACAGTTCACCATTATGAGGGTTTATAGGGAAGAAAAGTATTCCGTTGTCTCTTGCTGCTTTTTCATCGCCGGGCGCATCGCCTATCATTAGGCATTTGTCTTTGTCGTATTTGCTGTCAATAGCTATCTTGAGATGCTCGCTTTTGGTTCCCATTTCCTGGCCTGCGATTACGCTGACATAGCCGTCGATGCTGTGTTCTGCCCATTCTCTTTCGAGTGCTTCACATGGTGTCTGTGAGCATACGATGACATCTGCTTTTCCCTGAAGTTTTTCAAGTGATTCACGGACGTACTGAAACGGAGGAACGTTTTTGACTATCGCTCGTACTGTCTCGTTAACTTTCTTGCTCCACTCAAGGGCTCTTTGTAGTTCTGCTTTTTGCTCCTGAGATGATGTGTTAGCTATCGCTTCCTCAAGACCTGCATCGCTGAGCTTGCTGGCTGGATTATTGACCCAGTCGCAATAGAATTTGAAAGGTGGAACCTTGAATCCTCTTTCCTGAACTTTAGGATGCGAAGGTAGAAGTTCAGTCAGTATTCTTGCGATTGTCTTGTGTCTGTTAAGACCTCTTGTCTTTGAAAAAAGATCTGCAAAATCCTTACATTCACGCGCAATCTCTGCCACTGGCTGAAGGTCAAAGTATGCTATATACCATGGGCAAAAGCATTCTCTTTGCTTGATACCCATCGAATCAAATACGCAGCCGTCAGAATCAATGCCGACAAAGAAGTCGTTTTTCTTCGGTAAATCTTTTAGCGGTTTTGCCGGATCACTCATATGTTTATACCTTTACTATTATAGAGTCTTGGATTAACGTTTGGATTAAACACCGCCAAATGCGCTGTAACCACCGTCAACGGGAACAACAACACCGGTAACGAATTGAGCAGCTTCACTGATCAGCCAGATCAATGTGCCGTTAAGTTCCTCTGCATCTCCGAATCTGTCCATAGGTGTGTGGTCAACGATGCTTTGACCGCGAGCTGTATATTCACCTGTTTTTTCATCAGTGACGAGGAAGCGGTTTTGGTTTGTTATAAAGAATCCGGGAGCAATTGCGTTTACGCGAATTTTCTTTGAGTAGTTTTGGCACATATGCGTAGCAAGCCACTGTGTGAAGTTGCTTATAGCGGCTTTGGCTGCTGAGTATGCCGGTATTCTTGTAAGCGGCTTAAAGGCATTCATGCTTGAGATATTTATGATTGTACCTTCGCCATTATCAGCCATGATTTTGCCAAAGACCTGTGTCGGAAGAAGTGAACCAAGGAAGTTGAGGTTGAATACAAATTGTATTGCTTCTGCCGGTATGTCAAATAAAGGCATATTGTCACCGGTTGTAGCTTTGGGATGGTTGCCGCCTGCACCATTGATAAGTACATCAACTGTGCCGTAAGCTTCCATTACAATGTTTTTTGCTTTTTCGATAGAGTCCTTTTCAAGAACGTTGCATTCTACTGCTATCGCATTGCCGCCGTCAGCTTTGATCTGATCGGCAACAGCCTGTGCTGATTCCAGATTAAGGTCGAGAACGGCAACCTTGGCTCCATGTCCGCCGAGTGATTTTGCCATGCATCCGCAGAGAACTCCGCCTGCTCCTGTTATTACTACTACTTTGTCTTTGATGTCGAATAAATTTTTCATTGTTTTCCTGTTTATTATCTGTAAGTGAAATCTATTTATATTTTGTATTCGGGTAATATCTTTTTGATTGCTTTTCTATCAAATCTCATGAAAACCGGCAGGCCTTCGTTGTCAATTTGTACTGGAGCCTCGCCCTGCACAAGTGGTCTGAGATAGTCTTTGAATGCTTCGGTAACTCCGTTGCCTTCTTCATTGATATATTCAGCAGGCAAGAATTTTTCGCCATTTGCCACATCGCTCAGAGCAACCACAGAAGTTGTGCATTTATATCCGTTGCTGTCATCTCTCTGCATTGTAACCATTTTACCGTTTTCGCCGGCCATCGCATATTCAACAGCTGCTTTGCCGCACATGTAGGCTTCTTCAATGTCTGTAAGTGAAGCAAAGTGCATTGCACTTCTTTGGTTTGTGCCAAGCTTGTTGACTCTTGCTTTTACTCCGACTTCTGTTTCAACTATTTCTTTAAGTGCTTCTGCAACTCCGCCAAGCTGTGCGTGCCCGAAGCTGTCTTTACTGAACGCTCCGCCGTCTTCTGTGATATATTTGCCGTTCTCGCCTTTGAGTCCTTCACCTGCAACAATAAAAATGTGTCCGAAATCCGCAAGAGATTTTTTACAATCTGCAACGAACTTTTCTTTGCTGAATGCAACTTCAGGCAGATAGATGAGGTGTGGGGCATCTTGAGGTGTTCTTCTGGCAAGTCCTGATGCGGCAGCAATCCAGCCGGCATTTCTGCCCATTACTTCAAGAATAGTGCATGTGTCGGTCGTGTAGAGAGCTTCGGTGTCTTTTCCTGCTTCCATTGCACATGTAGCTACATATTTGGCTACACTGCCATAGCCAGGGCAGTGGTCGGTGAAGGCAAGGTCGTTGTCGATTGTTTTGGGTACGCCCATGCAGGTCATTTCATAACCGGTTTCTGCGGCGAGTTTATTGACCTTGTCTGCAGTGTCCATAGAGTCGTTGCCGCCAATGTAGAAGAAGTAGCGGATATTGTGAGCTTTGAAAACTTCGATGATACGCTCATAGTCGGCTTTGGATTTACTCATGTCCTTCAGTTTGTAGCGGCATGAGCCGATAGCCGCGGCCGGTGTACATTTTAGGGCTTCGATTGTGTCGGCTGATTCGGCCGTAATATCGAAAATATCTTCTTTGAGGATTCCAAGGATTCCGTTTGTTGCGCCGAAAACACGATCTATTTTATCTGATTTGATAGCGGATTGTATTACGCCGCATGCGCTCGAGTTGATCACGGTGGTAGGACCACCGGATTGAGCAACTATAGCGTTAACTTTCATTATGTAAATCTCCAAAAAATAATTATATCGATACTTGATATAATTATTTTTTACCATATAATAACTTTAAGTCAAGCATTTTTGGCAAGTTTTTATGGTTTTCGTTGACTATTTTTTTATACTTTGCCATATTGTTCAAGTAATTGTTGGTGAATGGTGGATAAACAATGAAGAAAGAACCGGCCGATTTTAAAGATATAGCACTGCAAAATGAAAAGTTGGTAATTGCTCTTCTTCGTCGTCATGGCGTAATGAGTCAGACTCAGCTTCGTAAGCTCTCGGGTCTGAGTATGTCAACGAGCAGCTATATAATCGCCAGGCTTCGCAACAAAGGCTATATACTTGAGACCAAGGGTGAAAGCAAAAAGAGAGGCGCTAAGCCGGTAAATCTACAGATAGATCCTAATGGGTGCTTTGCTATCGGCATTGAAATCAAGACTGACAGTGTTTTGGCCGGTCTTTTTGATTTTAACGCCAATCTTATTGGAGAGATATCTGAACCTGCGACTGACACATCCCCTGATTCCATGGCAATTATTGTCAAGAAATGCGTAGAGTTTCTTGTTGAGGAATATCAGCAGGCTCAAGGGAAGATAGCGGGGGTTGGAATCGCTATAAGCGGTTCTATCCGTGATGATGGAGTGGTTGTTCTTTCCAGTCCTTTGGGGTGGAAAAATGTGGCTTTTAAGCATAAGTTGACTGAGATAATTGACTTGCCGGTAAATGTGTATACTACTGAAGTCAGGATGCTTGCTGAAATGGACATGGAGGCTCCCCAGACAAATATGATATATATAAATATCGGCAACGGTGTGGGCGGGCACGTAATACTTGATGGTAATTTGTGTCATGGTGCCACAGGCAGGATAGGTGAAATTGGCCACGTTGTTGTGGATCCAGACGGAGATATCTGCGGATGCGGCAACAAAGGTTGCCTTGAGACGCTGATAAGCGGCAGGGCGATTGCAGCAAAGATAAAGAGCGATATGTCATCGGGGAATTATCCTGAGCTGCAAGGATTTGTCAAAAAGGACGATTTACCTGAGACAGTTGTAAGCAGGTGGGGCAGCAGGCTTGAGTCGGGCTGTAAATATTCAGAACAGCTTGCTTCAGAGATATCTGCATCTCTTTCCGATGTTGTATGCATGATGGTCAATATCTGTGATCCGGAGATCATAACTCTTGCAGGCTATGTCAGTGACAGTTGCTTTGGATATCTAAAAACATCTCTTCTTGAAGCATTCAAAACGAAAGTCTATAATTACTCAGAGAGAAAATTTGCGGTTGTAAAAGCAAAAGCAGGTATTCATGCCTTGATAAAAGGTGCAGCTATAAGCGTTCTTAAATAAGTTTTTCCTTTTTCAATTCAGTCTTGCTTCAGAATATATCGGAAAATTTCTGTTTGACGTGTGAATCACAGAAAATAATAAGGTTGAAAAAGGCATCCTTATCAATATAGTATAGATAGTATAAGTTTTTGTAAGCGTTCACACCGCTAATCAGAGTCTTGCTTTTGTATACTATGCTTGCTGTTTTCGCAGCACCCAAACGGTATCCAATGCGTAAAGCAACAGTATTTTCGGTAAACGCGTGAACGATTACAAGTTTTTGTTATTTGTGATTATATATTGGATATGGAATATTTATGATTAAAGCGGTTATATTTGATTTTGACGGCGTTATTGCCGACAGTGAAGAACTGCATTTTAGAGCTTTCAACCAGACTCTCGCCTCTTATGGAGTGCTTGTTGACCAGAAGGTTTACTGGCAAAAGTACCTTGGTTTTACCGACAGGGAGGCTTATGAGCAAATGAGTATTGATCATGGGCTTAATTTTACTGACAGTAAAATAGAATGGCTTATAGATGAAAAGGCTGTTGTATTCGATCAGCTTGTTCACAGTGATGGCGTCATTATTGACGGTGTTCTTGACTTTTTGAAGCATCTGAAAGACAGCAATATTCCTATGGCAATATGTTCTGGAGCAACGCTTTCAGATATAGAGAGTGTTTTTGAGTCTACAAAAAAACGCCTTGGCATCGATCTTGCAAAACATTTTGAAGTCATCGTCACGGCTGATGAGGTCAAGAACGGCAAACCTGATCCTGAAGGATATCTTATAACAGTTGAGAAGCTCAGGGAGATTCTTGGCGTGGAGCTCGAGGCTTCTGATTGTGTGGTTATAGAAGATTCTCACTGGGGAATAGAAGCCGCAAAAGCTGCTGAGATGAAGGTGATTGGTGTAACCAATTCCTATCCTGCTGCTGAACTTGAGAATGCTGCTGATATCGTGGTTGATAATTTAAGAAGTCTCAGCATCAATGATATTGGCAAGAAATTGAGCTTAATTTGATTTTTTTAACACAAAACCGCTGAAAAATACAAACATCTTGCTATGGGGTTGCAATTGTATTTGAAAGTGGTAGAATTACTCTCGTTCTTTGAAAAAAATAAATAGCTTTCGAATTTAAGGGAACACGGTTAAATTCCGTGACGGTCGCGCCGCTGTAAGCGTAATGGTAATTTGCCATAAGCCGGTCTTGTTTGTCCACTGTCTCAATGAGAGATGGGAAGGAAAGATGACGGCATTACGTAAGTCAGAAAACCTTATTTGAAAGCAGCCTATCAATGGTTCTCGCGGTATAGATCCAGGCAGCGAAATATTTTGTTATAAACGCAGAAAATGCGTAAAGACTATAACAAGGAAACGTAGCCTCTGTTCTCTCGCGGGATCAGAGGCTTTTTTTGTATATCCTCCAAATGATTAATGTCGTTTGGTTTGATATAAATACCATTTTACGTTACGTTTCTTTGTTGTAGTCTGTCGGTTGAGACGAGAGTTTTGGCCGGCAGTTCTACTAAAAAGAGACGTTGGTTTTAAGTATTATCTCTTTAAGGTAAAATTGAAAATGAAAATTAATGCAGTGTGCTCAGTTGCCGCTTTACTTTTTTGCTCTGTTGCTTTCTGCGGCATGTATGCTGATGGAACCGACGATCCGAATTCCATTGACGCCGGTGTGCGGGGTTTTATAGATCAGCAGCTGAATCCTGTATTTGCAGGCTGGGCATCAAAAGTAATAGATTACAGCCCTTCAGATGATACAACTTTTTATGGAATAGACGGGATTGGAGTCCTTAATAATTATGAATTTTCAAATCCAACCAATGCTCTTGGAGAGGTTACAGGTAGTAATGTTGATATTGTTTCTCTTGGTGACCTTAATTGGGAACCGGGGGTTACGTATGATTCTAATGATTTACCAGGTACTATAACACTTGGATTCGATTCATCAATATCTGATGGTCCGGGGCCTGATTTTGCGGTTTTTGAGAATAGTTTTGGTTCCAACGGATTAATTTCAGCGGAACTTGCATTTGTTGAAGTTTCAACAAATTGCGTGAACTTTGTCCGTTTTCCTAATTATTATTACGCGGCAACCGAATCTGTAGGTATTTTGGGGTCTATTGATGTAACTAAAGTTTATAACTTGGCAGGAAAACATATAAACGCTTATTCCGGTTCCTACGGTACACCTTTTGATCTTTATGAGCTTTCCGATCATCAGATGGTAACTGAAGGTCTGGTGGATTTGTCTGATATTAATTATGTTCGAATAGTGGACATTGCGGGTAATGGCTATTTTGAAGATAGTTTTGGTCATTTGATATATGACATGTGGGAAACACAAGGTTCTGGTGGCTTTGACCTTGAGGCAGTTGGTGTTATCAATACCATATATGGAGACGCCGATTCCGATGGAAGTGTTGGTATGAGTGATTTTATCCGTTTGAGTTCAAATTGGGGACGGGCAGGTGGCTGGCCTCAGGGTGATTTCGATCTTGACGGTGTTGTAAATGAGAACGATTTGATTTTATTGGCCTCTGGTTGGCTGGTAAACTAAGCTTTATTATTCAATAATTTCATTAATTCATGGAGCAAATTTTAAAGATGAAAGCTACTAATGTGTTTAAGATGAACGTGCTTTTCATTGTAATCGCTATATTAGCGGTACAGACAATTGCGGCAACAGATTTCGAAGACCTTTCTTTGGCAGCTGAAAGCCACTGGACACCTGGAGCAACGACAACATTCTCCAGCGGATCAAACACCTTCAACTATAACTTTACAGACTGGGGAGGCGGAATGACGTCATGGGATGGTATAACCTATTCTAATGAGACTGACGTTGTTACAGGTGATTACACTAATGATACAAGTGCATATGTCAGCTCTCCGGGCAATAACATATATGGTATAACATATGTTAGCGGTTTTGCTGCCGAGCCAGCAAGGGTAGAGTTTGATTCAGCAGTTTCAAATGCGGGTATGTCAATAGCCAATACTACGTATTCCTACCTTGCCATGGCAAATGGAAATGTAGGAACCGGTTCCAAGAAGTTTGGCGGTGAAACTGGTACGGATGAGGACTGGTTCAAACTTACAATATATGGCTGGTATGGCGATACCGCTACCGGAAGCTTTGATTTTTATCTTGCTGATTTCAGATCTGCTGACAGTGGAGATGATTACATAATTGACGATTGGACAGATGTCGACCTCAGTTCCCTTGGTTTGGTTGACAGTCTTACTTTCGCACTTTCTTCAAGTGATAACGGCGATTTCGGCATGAATACACCATCTTATTTTGCAATGGACAATGTCGTACCTGAGCCAGCTACAATGCTTATGTTCGGTATCGGCGCTGTAGGACTTATAAGAAAGCGTAAGTCCTGCTAAAATTGTCTTATTGACATTTGGTGTTGTTTCTGATAAATATTGAGGAACATCCCGGATTTTACGGGATGTTCCTGTTTTATAAAATGATGAAGACAAAATCATACAAAGCATTTACTCTTATAGAGTTACTTGTAGTAATAAGTATAATAGCACTTCTGATGAGCGTGCTTATGCCGGCTCTCGGTTCAGCCAGAGCCATAGCTAAAAAAGCTGTTTGCAAAAGTAATATAAGACAGATAGCTATTGCAAATAATCTCTATTCTCAAGAGAATGATGGCGAATTTGTATTAGCGGCTACGGATATTTATGCCTCCAGCGGCGGTCTGAGCCGTTGGCATGGTAAACGTGACAATGTGAATGAGGCTTTTGAGTTTACACGTTCAGATCTTTTCCCATATCTTCAAACCGACAGTATAAAGGAATGTCCTGAAAAGGTAGATTTTATTGATGGTCAGACTTGGGACAGCGATTTTGAAAAGGGCGGCGGCGGATATGGCTATAATATGACCTATGTTGGTTCCGGGAGCTGGAGGGGCGGAACGGCAACTTATAACAAGGCGACAAAACAGTCTGATGTCTCTTGTCCCTCACAAACAGTTATGTTTGCAGACTCTGCGATGGCCAAACTGGATAAAGGGGTTCCTTATTTTCTTGAGTACTCATTCATAGAGCCTCCGTTTTTTGTTAGCAGGGGCATGGTTCAGAAGAATTGGGGCTATACTTCGCCAAGTATGCATTTCAGACACCGTCATAAGGCCAATATTGTGTGGGTTGATACGCATGTCAGTGAGTTGAATGCTGTGGCCTTTGATGAATTTAATGCTTATGGTGTCAAGTCATCGGATATGGGTCTTGGCTGGCCTGAGCTAAATAATTCACTGTTTGATCTTAAGTAAAGTTTCTCAATAAAGTGCAAGCAATCTCGCTTTTTACGCAAAATATCCTCTATATACAATTCTCTCTTGGCGCAGGAGTCAGTTAAGTATATAATCAGCCTCATTGAGTGTTGTTTTTAGCTATTTTAATTCTCTTGATTGCCTGTATATGAAAAAAAAGGTTGCGATAATAACGGTTTACAAGGCAGGTTGGAAGACGGTTCGTAAAAGATGGGAAAAGTTTTTTGTTGATCAAGAAGATACGGAGTATTGTTTCTATCACCTTGAAGATTATTCCCGATTCATTAATTATTTGACTGTCAAGCTCGATAGGTTCAAGACTTTGTGGTACATAAGTGCCGGGAGAGCGGCAGTCAAGGCAGCCTTGAAAGATGGCTGCAGTCATATTCTTATAAACACATTTCACTATATACCTTTGATTCCTATAAAAGAGGGTGTAAAATATTTCACATATGGTGATGCGACGGCTATTCAGGTTGTTGCGCTGCAGCCAAGGAAATACAATGACAAGTCTGCAGAGGGAGCACTTCCTGATTCAATCGACCGGTTGTACAAGAAGGGGCTTAAAAGGCTTAATAAAGCCGATTGTATACATATTGGAATGAGTCAATGGTATATTGACGGTCTTATAAATGATTATTGTGTGCCTAAAGAGAATACAGTTGTTATCCCCTTTGGACTTGATACTGATCTTTGGAAATCAGATGACAGTGGAAAAGATGCTAATGATGATGGTCTGAATATACTTTGTGTGGGAGCGCCTTTTAATATGAAAGGCGGGCCGCTGCTGCAGGAAATAAGTGAAATGCCCGAGTTTGCAAATTGCTGCTGGCATTTTGTTGCTTATGATGCACATTTTGAATCTGATGATCGCCGGAAATATTATACAAACATAACGGCAGATACACCGGAATTGCTTGATATATACAAGAAAAGCGATGTTATGGTGCTTCCTACGGCAGCTGACTGCAGTCCTAATGTAGCTATTGAGGCTGCCGCAATGGGGCTGCCCGTAATAATTACCGATATTGGTGCTACGGGTGAGATCGTAGAAGACAAAAAGAGCGGTTTCTTGATTCCTGCTCCTCCTAAAAAAGATGATATTGTGAGAAAACTTCTCTGGTACATTGAAAACAGAGAAGTTCTCAAGCAGCATTCAGGAACGGCGAGGAAAATCGCATTAGAAAAATTTGATATAAATACGCATCTGAAAAAGGTTGGGGAGCTCATATCCGATTCGTAGAGAATATTTATAGAGTTCAGGTAAATAAAATATTTTACAATACACTTGACTGTTTGCGGTTTTTTCTACTATAATCTCATACCTTAATGACAAGTAATTCGAAAACAATACCTGGTGCGGTTTTACCTGATTTTACGTATATTGATACGGATTCTGCGGCTGACGATCTTATAGTTCTGATCAATGACAGTCAGTGGGCCGGTATTGATATAGAAGGCAGTTCACTTCACAGTTTCAGTGATAATGTATCTCTTGTACAGCTGTCACTTGAAAGTGGTATCTACATTGTTGATCCTTTAAGCGGTATTGATATGGCTGCTGTGCTAAGTGCAATTTCTGGTACTGAGCTCATATTGCATGGAGGTGATTATGACCTTCGAATGCTGCTTGCTGATTATGGTTTCAGGCCTAAAAAGGCGGTTTTTGACACAATGCTTGGCGCAGAGCTGCTTGGTATTGAAAGCATAGGCCTTGCGGCAGTTGTTGAACTGTTTTTCGGTGAGAAAATGTGCAAAGCAGGTCAAAAATCCAATTGGACGCAGCGTCCGCTCACTCCTTCTCAGCTTAAGTATGCCAGCACAGATGTTGTTTATTTGAAAGAACTTAAGGACAGAATGTCTGGTCAGCTTGATGAACTTGGCAGATTGAGCTGGTGGAGCGAATCTAATGCAAGGCTTGTGGAAAGAAGCGGACAGAGCAAGGATGCGCCAACTAAGGAGCCGTGGCGGATTAAGGGTTCAAGAGACTTGTCCCCATCTGAGTTGCGCTATCTAAGAGCCATTTGGCAGTGGCGCAATGATATTGCAAAGAATCAGAATCGACCTGTTTTCAAAATATGCGGTAATGATGTCATTCTCAAGCTTTCTCTTTGGATTGATGCTAATCCTGGTAAAAACCCTAAGAAATTCAATTCCCTTCCTAAAAGCTGTAGAGGAAAAAGCTATGAGCTGCTTTGTGAATATATCAAAAATGCACGAAAACTTGAAAAAAGTGAATGGCCCTCACATGTAATCAGGCGACAAAGCTTCTGGGTTGAACCCGACAAAGAGCTTATTGATAAAATCCGTGAGTATGTAAGGAGCATAGCTGAAGATCTTGGTATAAAACCTCAACTCTTACTTACAAGAGCTAAAATGGAGGCAGTGGCAAGGTCAATGCCTCGAAGCGAGTCGCAAATAGCTGTTATTGCTGATCTTATGGCTTGGCAAAAAAATATAATAGCTCCTGCAATCCTTGATATTCTCGTAGAACATTCAGTTTGAGAAACAACACCTTGTTTTTTTGTAGATTTTTCTTGCTCAGCGTTTTACATTTTGGAACAAATCTATATCATATCTGTCAAAGAACTTGTATATTTTTAATTCGGCAGATTATATTTGTGTCACTGATGCTAAATCCTGGCGTTTATCACAAATTCAACTTTGCTGATTGGAATGTTAATTTGATTTATAATTATAAAAGCGGATATTATGGAGTTATATATGATAGAATGCTTGGCCTCCTTGTCAGACATTTGTAAGAGAGTATTTTTAACGGCAATGATATGTGCTATTATCTGTTCTTTTGCGGTTGCCCAGGAGCAAGATGCTGCGAAAGCTGATAGTGCCGAAACATCCAAAGCTGACGGGGAACCCAATAAGTTGACAGATCGTCAGCTTAAGCTTATTGAGAGTTTGGGTATTGAATACGAAGAAGGCGAAGCATTTGAAGATATCATGGCCAGAGCACATGAGAATTATCGTAAAGATAAAGAGGCTAACGGCGTTGAGGCAAAACAGTTCAGACCTGCCGAGGTAGGCGTTACTGCTGAGATGGAGGAAGTTCGCAAAGCTGCAGCAGAAAAGGCCCGTGAAGAATATGAGGCACGTCGTCGTCAGATGATTGAGGATAATAAAGCTAACATATCACCTGATGCTATGAAAATTCTCGATTCAGATGCTGCTCAAAAGGAAGAAGTTAAACAAGAGCTTAAGCAAGAGCAAGATGCTCAGCAGTCCGCTGATGTTGCAGATTCTGCTAATGCGGAGCCTGCCGATAAGGAAACCGAAACCGATTCAGTTTCTGACGAAGACAGGATGTTTGATGATGGAAACAAAGAGCTTGAGCTTACAATAACACTTCCGGAGAAAGTGGAGCTTACTGCTTTGATTGAGCTTGTAGGCAAGCAGCTTGGCCTCAACTATATCTATGACCCAGCAGAGGTCAAGGGTGAGGTTATGCTGAAGGTGCATAATGGAAAGATAAAAGTCAAAGATACTTATGCTCTGCTTGAGTCAGTTCTCAAATTCCGCGGCTTTGTAATGACAAGACGCGGTGATCTTGTTACCATAGTCCCTGCCGCAAAAGCAAACGAGATTGACCCGGTTATTATGGATAATGGCGGGCCGGTTAAGCCAGGTGATGTTATCGTTACGAGTGTTTTCAGGCTTGAGAACATAACTACTGATATAGCTCAAAATCTTCTTTCGAGCATGAATCTCAGCTCGAATATAATATCGCTTCCCGAAACTCGTTCAATAATTGTTACAGGTTATGCGTACAGAATGAGCAGGATTGAGCAAATGCTGGCACTTGTTGATGTTCCGGGTGAGAGACGCGATTTCTCTTACAGGCGTCTGGAATATACACTCGCCTCCTCTGTTGTTGATAAAATCCAATCACTTGCCGAAAATCTTGGTACAGTTGATGTAACTATAGCTACCAGTTCAGATGGTGGTGGTCAGCCTTCAAGGCCTCAGCCTGTTCGTCGTGACAGTCGTGGCCGTATAATTCCGCAGCCAAAGACGCCGGCTCAACCTCAAGGCCCATCTACAGACGTGATACAATCGGAAACGGCTAAGTATGGGGTTTATCTTGATGTAGATGACCGTACCAACCGTATACTGATGGTGGGAACAGAGGATGATATTATTGAGGTTAACAAACTTATTGATACTTTTGATGTTCCTAAACAAGATTTGAGAAGAATAGTCAAATATACAATCGAATTTGCGGATGCGGCTGATATTTTGACTGCGTTGGAAGATTTGAACATCATTACCACAGGCGTTAATTCCGCATCTTCACGTTCTCAATCACGTACGCCCACTAACAGGCCTACTACAGCACAGCAGCAAAATACGCAGCAAACTGTAGCTACCGATCAGTCAGGTAATGTTCTTCTTGATGAGCCTCAGGTTGTTATGATTGAGCCGAGTAACTCTCTGCTTGTAAACGCTACCGATGAGCAGCATGAGAAGATACAGTCTATTATCGAATTCATCGATCAGGAACCAGAGCAGGATCAGGCTCCTGTCAAAGTTTATCCATTGGAAAATCAATCAGTTGAGGATATCAAGGAAACTTTGACAAGCGTTGTTGAAAAAGTAGCAAAAGAGAAGGCTGAGGCAGAGCAGGGCTCGGCGGGTTCAGCCGCTTCTACAGCAGGTAAGATCCAAAAAGCATCTGTAGGCAAGAATATTCCGAACGTAGTTATAACTGGTGATGAGGGTACAAATTCGATTGTAGTTTTCGCCAGCCGTAAAGATCAGGAATGGATATCTGAGCTTATTACGAATCTTGATAAAAAACGTCCGCAGGTGTTGATAGATGTTACGCTTGTTGAGATAACAAAAGACGACGCATTTACCTATGACCTGAATGCTGTTACAAACATTACTGGAAATCTGTCAGATTCCTTGAAATATCCACCGGCGATACCTGCAGCAGCTACAAGCAGCTCTATTCTGGAATACAGTTGGGGCGGCGGCAGTCTTGGCGGCTTCTACTCTGATGAGAATATTCAGGCAGTTCTTGATCTTATGCAGGAGAAAAATTACGGCCGTATCATGGCAAAGCCTAAGCTGCTGGTCAATGACAATCAGGAAGGTGAGATATCATCAGAGAATACAGAATACATTGCCAACGTGTCAACGAATGTTCTGGGCGAACAAGGTACTAATACAAGTACAGATGTCAGTTGGGATGATTATACAGCTGGTATTACTCTTAATATAACTCCGCATATCAGTGAGGGAGATTTATTAAGGCTTGAAATAACTCTTAACAGGACTGATTTTGGTACGAATGCCAATGAGTATACAACTACTGACGGGGCAAAAATAACAGGTCCCAAAGACACTATTTCAAGTGATATATCCACCACAATAACAGTGCCTAATGAAAGCACAATAATCCTTGGAGGGTTGACGAAGATTAATCAGAACAAGGGTGGCAAGAAAGTGCCTATACTTGGTGATATACCATTGGTCGGTATTTTGTTCAGAGGTATAAATAATGCTGACACCCAATCAAGGCTGTATGTTTTCATCAAAGCTAATATATTGAGACCTGATGAAACAAGGCCCGGTCTGCCTGATCTTGAACGTGAATCTGATGTTCACAAGAAGGCTTTCGAAGAAAGTGAAAGTGAATTCCAGTCGTATCAGGAATGGCCTGGACTTGATACTGAGCCGATCAAGCCTGAAAGAGTACTTGAGATGAAGTAATGGATTGATTAATCCCCCTTACTGATGAAGGGGGATTAGATTATATAGATAATATGAAAAATTTATTGATACAAACAGCCAGGCGAACAGGGCTTATTGACGCTGAATTTCTTGAGAAGTATTTTGAGGAAAACAGCTCTGATCCCAGAAGGCTTGATCAGTTACTGTTGAATTGTCCTTCGGTTACAGAAGAAATGGTTTTGAAGCTTTTTTCAGAGGCTCTTGATCTTGAGTATTTTGAGGAAGTGGATGCCAGAAAGGTTCCTAAAAATTTTATAGAGAAGGTTCCAGCTGTATATTCTCAACATCACTACGTTGTAGCGATTGAAGAAGAAGGAGAATCAGCCGTCAAGGTTATTACCGCATGGCCTCTTGATACCGACGTAGTCGATAATATATCACGTATGACAGGTCTTGCCGTTTTGCCGGCTTTGAGTACCAGGACAAATATCACTGCTGCAATTGATGTTGCTTATGAGCAGAAATCAAGCGTTGCCGATGAGGTTGCCGAGGAGCTTGACAGCCAGAATCTCGACAATCTTGTAAATGAAGTAGGCAGTTCGGACGACCTTCTCGATGTGGTCAACAG
Source organism: Sedimentisphaeraceae bacterium JB056 (assembly GCA_044440125.1). Lineage (GTDB taxonomy): Bacteria > Planctomycetota > Phycisphaerae > Sedimentisphaerales > Sedimentisphaeraceae > JBITAJ01. The sequence goes on from JBITAJ010000016.1 coordinate 66,103, forward strand.
ACCTCCGGTTATCAGGCTTGTGAATGATATTTTCTTCCGCGCATTGCAGATGCGTGCCAGTGATATACATATTCATCCGTTTGAGACTAAGATACAGGTGCGTTACAGGATTGACGGTATTCTTTATGATACCCTTAGTCTTAACAGGAATGTTCTTCCGCTGGTAATTTCACGTATCAAGGTCATGGCCGGTATGGATATTGCAGAGCGAAGAATGCCACAGGACGGTCGTACAAGTGTGCGATTAGGGCAGCGTGAGATTGATTTGCGTGTTAGTACAGTGCCTACAGCTTACGGCGAGAGGTGCGTGCTTCGTATTCTTGATAAGAGCAGCGGTATATTCAAGCTTGAAGATCTTGGAATGTGGGAAGATGATCTTGAGATGTTTGACAAGCTGCTGCAATACTCCCATGGCGTTATATTTGTGACTGGACCAACGGGAAGTGGTAAGAGTACTACCCTGTATGCGAGTCTTAACCGGCTCAATTCTACCGAAAAGAATATAATGACTGTTGAAAACCCGATAGAGTATCAGCTCTCGGGCATCAGTCAGATGCAGGTTGCCGAGAAGAAGGGTATGACATTTATTACTGCACTTCGTCATATTCTTCGTCAGGATCCTGATGTTATAATGGTTGGTGAAGTTCGTGATGAGGAAACTGCCCGTATGGCGATACAGTCATCGCTTACCGGTCACCTTGTTTTCAGTACCCTCCATACGAATGATTCTGCCAGTTCGGTCAGTCGTTTGATTGATCTTGGCGTTGAGCCTTACCTTGTCAGTTCATCGGTCCTTGCTGTTCTTGCCCAAAGACTTGTTCGAAGGATCTGCCCATACTGCAAGATGCCTTACAAGCCCGCAACAAGAGAGATGCGTGAGCTTGGTCTTGGTGAGGATAAGGAAAGTACTCATTTCTATACCGGGCAAGGTTGCGAAAAATGTTTCAATACCGGTTATCGCGGACGAATCGGTATTTATGAACTTTTGGTTGTGAATGAAGAATTACGCGACCTTATAAGTGAGAACAGGCCTGCCGGCGTTATAAAAAGAAAAGCTCTTGAAGAAGGGCTTAAGACTTTACGTATGGATGGAGCCAGAAAAGTACTTGCCGGTCAGACTACAATAGCTGAGGTGCTGAGGGTTACTCAGTCGGATATCGTTTAATAATTAGATCAAGAATTACGAATAAGAATTGTAAATTATGCCTCGTTATCGTTATACAGCATTAGATTCGAGCAAAAAAAAGAAGAAAGGCACGCTTTCTGCCGAAAGTGCGTACTATGCCCGAAAACAGCTTCGAGCGAGGATGTTTCATCCTGTTGAGATCAAGGAAATCTCAGCGTCTGAAGCAGGGGGCAGTTTGCGTTTTCTTGGAAAACGTGTTAACAAGGGTGAGGTCGTTGATTTTACCAAGGAGCTTGCGACTCTTCTCAATTCCGGTATAAAGCTTACTGAAGCCCTTGCCGTTCTTACCGAGCAGGTCTCTGATCAAAAGTTTCGAAACGCATTGAATGATGTTCGTGAGAGGGTTGTTACCGGTGAATCTTTTGCTGATGCAATAGCTGATTACGGTGATTATTTTGATGTGATATATATAAGCATGGTACGAGTAGGTGAGATGACCGGTTCCTTTGGTCCTGCTTTGGCATCAGTTGCGGAATTTATGGAGAAGCGTAAAAACGCTGAAGCTAAGATGGTGACTGCTATGATATATCCCATAATTCTGAGCTTTTTCGGTTTTGCGGTAATGATTTTCTTTACGACTTATGTTATTCCTAAAATAGGCGTCCAAATAACGAAGACAGGCCAGGAACTGCCAGCTATAACAAAATTTGTGCTTGGCTTAAGTCATATACTGACATCATGGAAATGGGATTTGGGAATTGTTGGCGGTCTTTTTGTACTTATAGTTATTGTACGCAAATTGTTGAAAACAAAAAGAGGAACATATTTCAAAGATAAATTGCTTATTTCTCTGCCTATTTTTGGCAAACTATTAAAACAAAGAATCGTTGCAAGGTTCGCTTCTACATTTTCGGTCTTGCTTAGTTCCGGTTTGCCAATGGCAGAATCTATGAAGGTTGTAGGTGAGGTTACGGGAAATGTAGTTATGAGTGATGCCGTAAAAGAAGCCCGTGAAAGGATTCTTACAGGTTCTGATATAGCTTCACCGCTTCGTGACAGCGGTGTTATAAATCCAACAATAGCACACATGATAGCTGTTGGTGAAAAAAGTGGCGAGCTTGAAGGTATGCTTAAGAATATAAGCGATAATCTTGAACAGTCAAGCGATATTATGATTGACAGAATGAGCGCGGCGATTGAACCGGTTATTATTATACTTATAGCAGGATGTGTTGCTGTACTTGCATTGGCTATGATTCTGCCTATTGTGCAGTTCTCAACGGGACAAATGTAATAATTTAAGTGATCAAAAGATAAAATCTATCAATGGAGTAAAAATATGAAGAGAAAAAACAGAAAAGCATTTAGTATTGTAGAAGTTATGGCTGCTCTTATTATTATCGGGCTTTTGAGTGCGATTGTAGCTACCAACTTTTTAGGTCAAACCGATAAGGCACGTCAGAAACAGACCGTTGCCAACTTGAAAGTACTGCATATGGCAGTTTCTCAATTCAAGATGGATACCGGACGTTTCCCAACCGCTGATGAAGGACTTACAGTGCTTATTGAAGAGCCGGCAGATGCTGAGGGCTGGAACCCCGGCGGCTATCTTCAGACCTCTGAATTACCGCAGGATGGCTGGGGCAATGAATTCTTCTATCAGGAATACCCCGAAGATGGTAAGCCTTTTGCGATAATCAGCTTCGGAGCTGATGGCGAGCCTGACGGCGAAGGATACGATGAAGATCTTTACAGTACTAAGGTTTATAAATAGGCATGAGACAAGAGGCGCAAGGCACAAGATCGAATCGTGGTTTTTCGATGGCCGAGATGATAATGGCCATGTTTCTTGTTGCGCTTATTTCAGCCATAGGACTCATCGGATTTACCGGGTTTTCCGGCGGGTACAAGTTTCGCAGTAAACTCGATTCAATTGCCTCTTTGTTTGCAAGATCGGCAACCGCTGCTTCTGAAAATGGAAGACGATATGGAATCATATTTGATTTTATAGATATGTCGTATGCGATGTATGAAGTCAATACAACTGACCCTTACAGTGAAGACTTTGCTAACCTTCTCGAAGAGGATCTTATCGAGAGAGGGTATTTTGATAAAGACTGCCAGTTGCTTTATATTGAGTTTGATGATGGTGAGATGATTGACGGCGGTGAGCAGGGGCGTACTCTTTTCGTAGTAGGTCCAGCCGGTTGGGATTTTGGCGGCAAAGTAGTTCTGTCCAATTATGATGGCGAGATATACACTATTGTTGTTGGCAGGCTTGAGAACAGACCTAAAGTAGTAGAGGGTGAGGCAATGCTTGCCGAGCCGGTATTTGATATGACATTCTGATCAATTTTATGCCAAAGACCAGATTAAACATGAATCACTCAACTTACATAACAAAGCGTTCCAGAGGTGCTTTTACGTTGGTAGAAGCTCTTACTGCTCTTGTTATAGTTGGTTTTACCTGCGGCACAGTATTGATCGTAATCAACAATTCCCTCGACTCAATGTCTGATCAGGAAAGCCGGCTCAGAGCAATTGATGTCGCGAGAGAAAATATAGAATCTCTATTGGCTCAAACGAGTTTGAAGGAGTTTTCAGAGACCGGATTGAGTGATTTATATCCAGATATCGAATGGAGCCGGGGCATTGAGGTAGTTGAATTTCAAGGGACAAGTGACCTTTGGATGAAGGCGTTCTCTACGGCTAATTTTTACAATACAGATAACGAACTTGAAGAGATTGAGTTTATTAACTGGCTTGCTCCACTAACAGATCAGCAGCAAAAACAAGTTCTTCAGGACAGACAGAAAGAAGATGAATATCTCGAAGAGATGCAGCAAGAGGAACTTCTCGAAGAAGAAGCTGCAGATCAGGAGTATGACGGCGAAGATATGGAAGATGCTTTGGATATGCTCAATGGCATTGATACAGGCAGCACTGAAGAACAACAGCCTGATGAATTACAGGAGGTTGAACGATGAGAAAGCCAAAAGGTTTTTCACTTGTTGAGCTTCTTACTGCTTTATTCATAGTCTGTATATTGGTAGTTGCCCTGACAACAATTTATTCAGCATCGGTCAACGCTATTTCTGCCATAGATGAAAAACTGGAAGATGGTTTTAATTCTAATGATATAATACATCGTATAGTGGATGACGTCTCAACCGTTTCGTCCTATGATACCGATACATCACTTACATTAAAGTCTAAAATTGTTGACGGAGTAACACTTTACAGGCTGGAAGTTCTAAGCAAAATATATGATAATTCCGGTAAGGAAATTGAGTATAAAAAAGTGATCTGGCAGAGCGATTATGATTTTGCGACAGGAGAAATATCTCTTTACCGGTGCATGAGCGGTATGGCAGTAGAAGATCCTGTGCTTAGCACTGATGCCAGAAATAATCCTGATGTTGATATTTTTGTTCCTGTTTGCAGCGGCCTTACTTACTTTACTATGCAGGTCCCTCAGGTGACCAATACCTCTGCCGGTGAAATAGAAAACTATCTCGACTCCTGGGAGAAAGATGAAATGCCCGGCGGAATAATGGTTGAATTGTCATTTGCCCCTCCGGTCGAATATGTTACCGGTGAGGTTGAGGTTGTAGCTGAAGACCGTATAAGCAGGAGGATATCGGTTAACCGGTCAAGGGAATACAAATTCAAGTTTGTAGCAAAGGATCTCGAAGGTATCTATGGAGGTGATCAGGATGAAACCGAAGAAGAGGAGATTATAGAGGATGATGGTGAGTTCGCTGAAGGTGAGGAGATAATAAGTGAAGGGGATTATGAAGAGTTAGAAGACCAGGGGGGCGGCGATGAGGAATAAATACCCTTATTCACACATAAATCGCAGCCGTGGCGTTGCTTTGATATTTGCACTTATAATTCTGGCTGTTTTGGCAACGATGGCTTATTCGATTGTTTCTAAGCTCGTGGCAGTTAAACACCGTCAGAATTATATCCTGAATTATTACAAAGCCAAATATGCCTGTGATTCTGCGACTCGCTATGGTGTTGAGAAGGTTCAAAATGTTCAGTTTGGAGTTAAAAGTCGTGAGGGGATGCTTGATTTTTCTGATATCTTTGCTCTTACTCAAGAACAATACGATGAAATGGTCTATGAGTGGATAGCCGAACTTGAGGATATTCGCTATGAGGAATTTATGATTTATCAGGATAATCTTAATTCCGGAATGACCGCATCTGAAAGTGAACAGGAGGTTGATGAAGACACAGCCTTTCGTCTTGAGCTGCTTAATTCATTCGGGGTTGGTCCGGATAATTATTTTGGTATAAATCTTGAAGGTGAATTTGTGCCGATTGACCCAAATGTTTTGTATATTCCAGGTCCCTATGGTGCGCAATGGCCTTATATTACAGAGCCATTGGAGATAGAGGTTGATGAGACTAAGGTAACTATTACAGTAGAAGATGAGAATGCAAAATTACCTCTTGTATGGGCATTGATGCAGGATAAGGGTTTGAGCATGGAAAAGGAAGCATGCTTTGAAACTTACTTTGAATGGATGGGGGTTGATGAATTTACCAGAGAGAAGCTTTGGGAGCAGTTCGATAAGACTGCTGAAATTAAAAATTTTGAAATTGGTATGAAACCTGCTACAATCGAGAAGAAAGAGGCGGTGAAGACGCGAACTGTCACAAGAGATGCATCGGGCAAAAGGAAATCTGTCTTCAAAACTCGGTATCGAACTCGAAAAGTGCCACGATCCGTTGCTGGAAACAATACTGACTTTTCCAGATTGATTGATTCGAATATAAATACAGAGCTTCTTGCTCGTAATTTCTATGATTATGGGTATGCGGATCAGAATCCTCTGCGATTCTTGGGGCTTTGGGGCAGCGATAAAATTAATGTTAATACTGCTCCGAGGAATGTTCTTGAAGCCGCGTTTGTCTTTGGCGGTAAGGAAGTTGAACTTGCTGATGCAGTCATAATTGAACGGCAAATAACACCTTTTGAAGATATGGAAGATATGAAGCGAAGGCTTTACAGATTTTCAGGAAGCCTTGAAAAGCTTGAAGATATGGTTGTATTCGAGAGTGAGGTTTTTACTGTTAAGGTAGAAGCAGTTTCGGGTTCGGCAAGAGCAAGTTCTGTAACAGCTATACTTTATCAGGATAAGAAGTTTACCAAAATAACAACAGTTTATAATAACTGATTGAAGGGATTAAAATTGAGTAAAAATTTAGGAATATACTTAAGCAGAGAAAGAGCGGTTGCTGCTGTTACCACTTCTTTAGGCGGTTCCTTGCAGATACTTGAGTGTTTTACAGTAACTCTTGAAGCAAAAGCTGATCAGGATTGTCCGACATTAGCAGCTCAGATATCAGCTGAGCTTGCATCAAGAAGTGTAGAATTTGACAGTGTTTCAATTACTATAGACTGTACTCTTTACACTCAGCATGATGTTAATAGCCGCTTTACAGATCTTAAGCAGATCGCAAGAACCATCCGATTTGATGTTGAAGAGGTTATCGGTGATGATGCAAATCGTATGGCAATTGCTTTTTCAATAGTTAAGAATGTTGAGGATGGCTCTGTAGTTACAGTTTACTCTGCAATGAAAGATGAGCTCAGGTCTATCTTGAAAGATTTTCAAGATCATAATATTGACCCCGAAGTAATTGAGCCGGATTTGATATCTTTTTCAAGGGCTATAAGTTACGTAATGAAAGATGACAGTGACCATTCGCCCATTTTTGTCGCTTTCAATGATACTATTTGTTACAATGCGATAATGAACAGCTCACACAGCAGGCCAGTGCTGCGAAGCTTTCTTTATGCCGAGAGTCTTGACAAGACTGCTCTCTTGAAAAGACAACTGAAGCTTACATTGGCAAGAAACAGTATTTCGGTTCCTGTTGATACCTTGTGTGTTCTCAATAAGGACGTTGACAGAGACCAGCTTGCCGCCGCATGCGATCTTCTCGTTCCATCGCCTGACGAGATGCTTAAGGATGAAACAAGGCTTTTCGCTGATAGTACAGATGCGGATATTTCTCATGCTATTGCAGCGGCTGCTTCAATGGCCCCATTTTCTAAAAAACTTATCGATTTTAGGCAGGATTTTGCTCCTTATCAGGGAAAGAAAAGAATTGCTGAAATATCATTGAGAATGCTTACGCTCGCTTTGGCAATACTTATCTGTGTGTTTGCTTTTAATCATACAGTCGATATGCTTAAAATAAAGAGCAACATTGTAAAAGTTGAACAAAGAACAGAAGAAGAGTATTCCTCAGCGATGAAAGGCAAGAGTATGCCTGATAAGGGAGTGCTTATTCTAAAAGGTGAAGTGAATAAACTGCGGAGGATAAACAGTGGAGAAGAAAGTGGTGATGATAATTCTATATCTTCAAGACTGCAATATGTTCTTGAGGCTATCAACAGTACTCCGCCAGATATAAATCTTGAGATAAACTCAATAACTGTTTCTGAAGGTATGATGCGAATAGACGGCAGTACTAACAGTCGTGCAAATACACAAAAGATGCTTGCTGCTATCGATAATCATAAGAAACTTAAGCGGGCCCAGGAGTCGCTCCAACAGAACGGTGCGGTTGATTCGTTTAGTGTTAATATTGATTTTGTCAAATAAGTGAGGTATATATGCGTTTCAGTATTGATGATTTGTTAAAACGTCCAAATATTTATTTTGTGATACTTCTGGCTGTTTCTTTTGTATGGATGGTGGTTGTATCATTTATAATGCTTCCGGCGGCGGTTTCTGATCAAACAAAAAAGATTTCAAATTCCAAGCAAGTAAGTGAGTACTGCGATCAGATATTTCAGCTTGATCCTGCCCGTCTCAACTATACGGAAATTCGTAATGATGTCGGGCGATTCAGTTATACAAGTGCTGTAGATAAGATTGCCGGCAAACATGGTATACGTCCATCTGATTATGACATACGTACCGAGCAGGTTAGGAAATACCGTGGAAATCAAACTCAAGGTGCAACTGTTACTATAAAAGAGGTAAGTATAAAAAATGTTGCAGGTTTCCTTTCCGAGCTTCTTGAAATATGGCCTGATCTGGAATGTGAGAACATAAAACTTACGAGCAATAAAGATAAGCCTGATGATTGGAAGATAACCATCAAGTTTACTTATAAACTTTCTTAATATGACTGATTTCAGGATACAAAGCGAATACAAACCATCTGGTGACCAGCCGGCCGCAATAGAGCGGCTGGTGAATGGGACTCTTGCCGGTAAACCTGCTCAGGTTCTTATGGGTGCTACCGGTACGGGAAAGACTTTTACGATGGCTAATGTCATTGAAAAGGTTAAAAAACCTACGCTTATCGTGTCGCATAACAAGACGCTGGCAGCTCAACTCTATGAGGAAATGAAAGAACTTTTCCCTGATAATGCGGTAGAGTATTTTGTCAGCTATTATGATTATTATCAGCCTGAAGCCTACATACCCCAGCGAGATATCTATATAGAAAAGGATGCAAGCAGGAATGATGATCTTGACAGGTTGAGGCTATCGGCGACTACCAGTCTTCTTACACGAGAAGATGTTATTGTCGTTTCGAGTGTTTCCTGTATATATGGACTAGGTTCTCCTGAAGATTACAAGAACAGTGTGGTTCCTGTTGCTGTTGGGCAGATGATGGATAGAGATGAGCTTCTTGGAGCTTTTGCCGACATCCAGTATGATAGAAATGATATCGATTTCTCACGCGGCAAATTTCGTGTTCGAGGTGATGTTGTTGAGATATGGCCCGGATATGAATCTTTTGGTGTAAGAATAGAATTCTTTGGTGATGAGATTGATTCAATACAATACATAAATCCTGTTTCTGGTCAAATTTTGGCAGAGGATCAACAGGTATTTATTTATCCGGGCGTTCATTATATAATGCCGGCCGATAGAATAGAAGCTGCTGTAGAGTCGATTGAAACGGAGCTTGAAAAGCGTCTTGGGTGGTTTAGGCAAGAGGGCAAACTTCTGGAGGCTCAAAGACTTGAAGCACGAACAAGATATGATATAGAGATGATTCAGGAAGTTGGCTTTTGCAGCGGTATTGAGAACTATGCAAGGCATCTTACCGGTCAGCCTGCCGGTTCAAGACCTTTTACTCTTATAGATTATTTCCCTGATGACTTCATGATGATTATTGATGAGTCGCACGTTACTATACCGCAGGTCAGGGCGATGTATGCCGGTGACAGAAGCCGCAAGAATGTACTTGTCGAACATGGCTTCAGGCTTCCAAGTGCTCTTGACAACCGACCATTGAGATTTGAAGAGTTCGAGAAATTTCTGAAGAATATCATATATGTATCCGCTACTCCTTCAGATTATGAGCTTGAGTCAACAGGTGGAGAGATAGTTGAACAGGTTATAAGACCTACCGGCCTTGTCGATCCAGAGATTCATGTCTTTCCAGCAGCTGATCAAGTACCTCATTTGGTTGAAGAGATTAAGAAACGAGTTGCGAGCTCTGAAAGAATCTTAGTTACAGTACTTACTAAGAGGCTTGCGGAAGATTTGAGTAACTATTTTACAAATAATGATATTCGATGTCGCTATCTCCACAGCGAGATTGATGCACTTGAACGAGTGGATATTCTTCGCGACCTGAGAAAAGGTGAGTTTGATGTACTGGTTGGCATAAATCTCCTGCGAGAGGGGCTTGATTTACCTGAAGTGTCACTTGTAGCCATTCTTGATGCAGATAAAGAGGGCTTTCTCCGAAGTGACACTGCTCTTATACAAACTATAGGACGCGCGGCAAGAAATGTCAATGCTGCTGTATTTATGTATGGCGATAAAATTACTCCATCAATGCAGAGAGCTATTGACGAGACTGAAAGAAGGCGTAAAATACAGCTTGATTATAATAAAAAGCATAATATAACCCCTGAAACCATACGAAAAAGTATCAAGGCCGGATTGAGTGATATGTTCAAAGCCAGGAAAATCGCGCAGCAGGCGGTCAGTATGGATGACAAGGAGTTCAGCAGAGCGGAGATGGTTGCTGAAATAGAAAGACAGATGCTGCAGGCAGCAGAGGATCTTGATTTTGAGAAGGCTGCTAAATTACGTGATAAACTGAAAGAATTGAATGCTATGCCGCAGCTTCGTGCGGTTAAGAAGAAACGTAAAAGGAAAAAATGATGGTAACAAAAGACATTAAACCTTTGGATATATCAAAAGTAATGCCTCTGATAAAACTTGCGGTAGAGGAAGATTTTGGTGATGGTGATCCAACAAGCCGCATCACCATACCGCAGGACAAGGTAACTAAGACATTGCTCAGAAGCAGACAGGATATTGTTGTATGTGGTATGGCAATCGCCAGAGAAGTCTTGAAGTGTTATGATATGGACCTTCATATAGAAATATTCAAAGCTGATGGAAGCAAGGCGCTTGAGGGAGACGTGATTGCTGAGATAAAGGGACCGCTTCGTCCGATGCTGAGTGCTGAGCGAGTGCTGCTTAACTTTCTCCAAAGGCTTAGCGGTGTGGCAACATTGACAAGCCGATATGTTAAAGAGGTTGAGGGTACCAAGGCCGGTATATATGATACTCGCAAGACTACTCCAGGTTGGCGTGAACTTGAAAAGTACGCGGTTCGCTGCGGAGGCGGATTTAATCATCGTTATAACTTAGGCGATGCCGTTATGCTTAAAGATAACCATTTCGCTCATTTGGGTGAAGACCATGCTGCTGAGCTTAAGAAATTTGTAGACCAGAGCCGAAGTACTCCGGGTGTTAAATTTGTTTCTGTTGAAGTAGATCATGTTGACTGGCAGCTTGATGTGGTGCTTAATGTTTCCGGTGTTGATATTATCCTGCTTGATAATATGACTGTTGATGAATATAAGCTTGCAGTTGATAAGAGGAATCTTGTTTGCGGCAGCAAGCCGCTGCTTGAAGCAAGTGGCGGAATAACACTTGATAATTTGCGTCAAATTGCATTGACTGGAGTTGAGCGTATTTCAATAGGCGCTATAACACATGGTGCGAAAGCGGTTGATATTGGCCTTGATAAATAGATTTTGGTTTCTTGAGGCAGGAGTAGTCTGTATGGATATAAAGATAAAAAAACTGGGTATTATATTTCTGATTTTTTCAACTCTAGCTTTTGCAGATAAGCCGTGGAGAAATTACGAAGTATATCAACCAGAAATATTGCGATATTATGTGGCTAATCCGGCGTTTCTTGAGTCGAAGTATAACGATTACAGCTCTATAATATGGTTCAAAGGCAACTGGTATTGTTTCTGGACGGGGCGTAATGAAGTTTCTGCACCGCCGTTGATATTTATGAGTGATAGTCAGGATGCGAAGAAATGGTCCATGCCGTCTGCGTGTTTTGTGGATGAAGAGATGGCTGTTGAACCTGTTAGAGTTGCACAGTCAAGGCCAGTTGTTCTTGAGTGCAAAGAACTTTTATGGGTATTCTGGAACAGTATTGATTTTGAGTCGGGCAAAAGCAACGGTTCTTATATTTCCACTATTCCTATGCCGGGTGAGAAATGGAAAACAAAACAGATAATGTGGCAGGATAAGCCCCAGCCTGTTTTAGATGGTATAGAATATACTGTTGAGTTCACTTCTAATCCGATTGTGGCGATCAATGGTCGTATCATGGCGCCGGTGATACTTACGCCGGTTGATTCGGGGCAGAAGCATGCTTCGATTATTTACAGTGATGATGCCGGTAACTCATGGGAAGTTTCTAAAAATGGAGTTGCTATTCCTTATGGTTCGGAACGTGCTGAGTCTGCTATATGGCAGGAATATGGTTCAGAACGCAGTTTTTCTATGATAGTTTCGGCAGGTATTAAGCCAGAGGCTAAGAAATATGATGAGATTCCGGAAGATGCATCTGTCATGCTGTGGTCATCGACTGATGATATAGGAAGAACCTGGCCCAAACCGGATGAAATTCTTATGTCAAACATTCCCTCGGGGCTTAGCGTCGTGATGCCTTACGTCAATAATGATTTGCCGCTTGAGGATGATCGTTCGATAATGATATTCAATGATTCGGTTTATCGCAGTAAAACTCTTCTCCGCGATCACAGTGGCCTTGCGATGTTTTTTAATCGCGGCGGCGGTTTGGATTTTGTTGTAGGCAATACTGTGACAGCCGGTGAAACTTTCACTACTAATCCTAATATTGCAGTTCGTGACAAAAGACTGATTGTTTCTTATACCCAAGGTGTTCACGAAGCAGCTATAAAGGTAGCTCATATCTCTGATATTCCCGAGCGTGGGAAAAGTTATATATATCCACGTTCACCTCGCTTTGATAATTCAAAGGCGCCTAAGCTGGTTAATCAGAGTTATTATCACTTTGAAGGAAATCAGCAAATAGCAACAGAGGATGATGTTAGGATAAACGAGAATGGTTTCAGTGGTGCGTTGTGGTTCAGGGGTGACTTTGAAGGTGTTATATTTGACAGCCGTGACAAAGAAAAGGGGACTGGGTTCGCCTGGGTGATTGAGCAGAATAAAGTCAAACTGATCTTACCTGGACTTGCTCCTTTTGTTGCAAAAAAAATAAATCAGGAATTCATATATTGGAGCTATATAGGATTCACTCTTGATGCGTTGCATGGTAAACTTGATTTTTACCTTAATGGTAAACTTGTTGAGACACAGGAGTATCCCAAAGAAATCTTAAAGAGAATATCTTCAGGTAAGGGATATATAGGAAATAGCGAATCAGAGGAAGGCTTTGCTGGTGATATTAAGTTTTTTGCCTTTTATGATGAAATGTTTACTGGAGCTGAGCACAGAAATATTTACAACAGTTTTGCCAGTCAGTTGCAGATGCCGTATTTACGCGGAGAGAGTAAGGTTCCTTCCGGGGCAGTATTTGAGCTTGATCCGGAAAAAAGCAGTCCTGACGGCAAACTTCAAGGCTTTGAGTTTACTGAATATAATAAGGATGGCACTGTAGAGCTTGATAATATTGCGGGTAGAAAACTGATGCGTTTTCATGGGCAGGCTTGTGCCGGTCTTGATGTTGATACGAATGACAGACGTTACGGTGATTATCTGCAGGTTGAGTTTTCGTTTATGATTGAGAGTGAAGATCAGATGACTCTTTGCACTATAGGAGATTCAAAAGATCCTGTAAGGATTGTCTCACGTGACAATTGTCTTTATATGTCTCTTAGCGGCAATGAGCAGCTGGTCGGAGAGGTAAAGCCTGACAGGTGGCACACGATAGTGATATTCAGCGGCGGTACCATTACAAGGGCTAAGCTTGGCAATAACCGTTTCAGGCAGATATCTCATACACCGCAAGCTACCTGGATGTATCTTGGACAGGCCTTCAGGCAGGATAATCAGCCGGCTGATACTTCTTTCATTATTGATATTTCTACTGTAAGAACCAGAATAATCAGACAATAAAAAAGACGGCATCTGTCAATAACGCAGATGCCGTCTCAATTGCTTTTCTATATTACAAGATTCAATATTTATAGAATTTCATCTCGCTGAGACCAATGTAAGGTTCTATGCCATGGTTGCTGTTTATGTCAAGATAGAACCACCTGGCAGTTATGTTAGTCAGGTCGATGATGTCCGGCATATTATAACTGGAATTGCTGCCATAATCGCTTCTTCCGGAAGCTTCGGTTAAGTTCAGGCTGCCTTGTGTACCGATAAGAGTCCAGTTTGAAGGATTGTTTGCTGGATCACCAGGATCACTGGCATTGTTCGAGTAGTATATGTCAACCTGATTGGCACCTCTACCTGTATAGCCGGTGTAATTGAAGTTCCATATCTTGAGATAATACAAGTTTGAATATTCTTGACCAAGATCGACCTTGTACCATCCTGTTGAAGTATCGGCCATCCACATATAGCCATCAATAGAGTTAGTATGAGCATTGCCTGAGATACCAGAGCCATCAATAGCATATTCATCTTCTCTGTCACCCCATTGTGATACACCACTGGCGGAGCTTGTGATATTTGAAGATGCTACATAGATAGGATCCGGCTCTTCTGTGACCTGCAGTTCACTGATGCCAAGATATGCGCTTCCGTGATTACTGTTAATGTCAAGCGAAATCCATCTTGCTGTTATGCCATAAAGATTGACAATGTCAGGCATGCTGTAACTTGTGTTCGAGCCGTAATCACTTCGTCCCGAGGCTTCAGTGAATGTCTGTGAACCCGCTGTGCCTACCAATGTCCAATTTGATGGATTATCTACCGGATTGCCCGGGTCACTCGCAGAGTTTGAGTAATAAACGTCGGCCTGATTAACGCCGCGATCGGTATAACCATCCATATTGAAATTCCACAATTTCAAAGTACCAAGACTGTAGCTGCTTCCGAGATCCACCTTGAACCACCCTGTAGAAGTGTCATCCATCCACATTGAGTAGTCACCATTGCCATTAGTGTGGTTTTGATCTGTGAGGCCATTACCATTTATGGCATAAACTGGGCTTCGATACCCGTATTGTGATGTACCTGAAGCAGTTGCTGTAATATTTGATGGGTCTATAAGATATATACTTGGTCCCCAGGTAGTGAACGACCATATATTCCCGGGCCATATATCATTGCCGTTAATTTCATCAATAGCCCAATAATAAGTGGTTCCCTGATTAAGCGAAGATGGACTGAAAGTTGTCGTCGATTGTGTACCCTGAAATTCATCAGAGTTATGGTCTGCAACAGCAACGGCCTGTTCGCTTGTACCGAGATAAACATCGTGTCCGTTTGTGGCGGCGGCCATTGCTCCCGCGGTCCAACTCAGTGCCGTAGAACTGGATACGGCAATTTCTCCGTCAGTTGGCGTAGGATTGTATGCCTGCTTGCTGCGTTCGTAAACCCTCACATAGTCCACGACCATGTTCTTGCCGTCGAGGTCGTCAGTTATATCGCCTGCCCATTCGTGTACGGCGCTGCTGAACTGAGCTGGTGTTGGGTCGTTAGGGTCTGCAGCAGTGGTTGTATGATTGAGAGTTCGTATAAGCTGGCCGTCAAAGTAGTATTTGAGCTCAGTATCAGTCCACTCAAGAGCATAGGTATGGAAGGCTGCTGACAGGTCAAGGCCGGTGTTGTATGCCTGACCGTAAGCGATGTGCGTGCCGTCCCAGTTGTGCAGGTTAGTATTGATCTCACCTGTATAATGGCCTTCATTGATATCTATCTCAAAATCTCCCGGTGCGTATACCCAGAAGGCATTGTTTAGGCCTGTTTCGGCGGCATATTTGTATCTTGCTTCCCAGTAACCGTATTTTTGCTTGAAGCTGCGTGTCCATACGTCTCCGGTTGTCCACTGTGCATCGCCGCGATTTTCCTTTATTGTGAGCATGTTCATGCAACCGCCATTGACAACGATATTTTCCGGCCAGCGGCTTGAAAGTATATGGCTTGGCGAAGCGCTTGAAGATTCCCACTTTGTCCAGTCCATTCCTGTACCGTTGAACTCATCGTGGAAGGTGAGTGTCCAGCCGGTCTTTTCGGGCAGATCAACAGTTGTGGTGAAGTTCCATACGTAGCCTGTCCATGGGCTTTGGACGTTGGTGGTGTTTATCTCATCTACTCTCCAGTAATAGGTTGTGGCATAGTCGAGGGTTGATGGTGTCCACGAGTTAGGATCGAAACGCCCCATGTATTCGCCGGAGCTTGTTGTTGCATTAAGGACGGCCGTGTAGCTGGTACCGAAATAAACATCATGCCCCTGTGTTGCTGCGGCATAATCACCTGCTTCCCATGAAAGTGTAGGATTGAGACCAATGCCATCATAGATAGGGGAAGGCTTTCTTGCCTTTCCTTCATCGAATGTTGCTGTTACCGTTGTCTTGCCGCTGTTGGTTACATCGTAATCAATATTTAGAATACCGTCACCATCGTAGGCTGTGAGCCAACCGTTGGCCGCCCATATTTCGCATCTGCCTTGCCATTGCCCGTCTATTATTAATGTGCCGCCGCAGATGTCTATCGAGCCGGCTTTTTCAATTCCCGTGGTTGGGTCGTTGCTAAGGAATACACCGCCCGTGCCTACGTTCAATGTACCGCCCGATACGTTTACCTCACCGGTGCTGAAACTGGAGTGTGGGACGTTGAGGGTGTTAACGTTTATCGTGCCGCCGCTTAAGTTGAGGGTTCCGGTTGAGTATTTGCTTCCGACATCTATGCTTTTGTATGTGCCGGTTGTGCCTACGTTCAGCGTGCCGCCGCTCATGTTCAGTATGCCGTGAACTGTTGAGGGCGATGCGTTATAGTTGCCAAGCCTGAGCAGATCGGTTACAGTTATGCTTGCGCTGCTGGTTATTGTCAGGGTTGCGGTGCCGCTGCCGTCTTTTCCAACGCCAATCCTGAATACATCGGGTACTGTAGTGTTGATTATCGGGTCCTGCTTAGGTGATGAGAGCAAACCTGCTTTGATGAAGACCATATTACTCAGTTCAACGGGCACGATATATCCGTCCCAGTTGTTTGGGTTGCTCCATAGATGATCTTCAACTCTGTCACGCCAGTTTGGGTAAATCTTAACTGCATAAAGCGTTGTCTTGCCGCTGTTGGTTACGTTGTAATCAACACTGACTGCTCCCGAGCCGTTATACGCTGTTATATAGTCATTGTCAATATAACTTTGAATTGTTGATGTGACATCACCATCTATAACGATAGTGCCGCCGGATATGTCGACCTGACCGACACTACTTGTGGCTTCATCGTTTACTATCACAAGTCCGCCTGACCCTATGTTGATCTCTCCGCCGTCAACATTAACTGTTCCCGTACTGTTGAGATATCCTGGGACATACAATGTGTCTGTGTTTATAGTGCCGCCGGATATATTTAGGGTTCCATCGGTATTCCAGTCACCAACGTCAATGTATCCACTGCTGCCGATAGTGATTGTTCCGCCTGTCATATCCAGTATACCGTGAACATCGCTGGAAGTTGAACTGTAGTGGCCAAGCCGCAAAATCTCAGTGATCGTTATGCTTGCACCGGAGTTGACTGTCAGTGTCGCATCGCCTGTACCGTCTTTACCGACATACACTCTCAGCAGAGTTGGTACGCTTGAATTTATCGTGGGATCGGCAGCTTCCTGTCCTGCGATAATATAAGCATAATCGCTTGAAGAAGGAATTACATTGCCATACCAGTTGTCGCTGCTGCTCCACAAGCTGTCATACGCATCGCCGTTGTCCCAGTCTATCTGGGTGGCGTAAGCCATTTGAAATGCAGCAAGTAATGTGATTAATACCATTAGATTTTTGTTCATTTCGTGCCTCCGAAAAAAAGTGAAATTAGAAGGATCACGTGTTTCCACGTGTTAACTATCATACCAACCTTTACGATTCTAACAGTGAAGAGCGAAAACATGAACGCCAAATCACGTCTTTGTTTAGCCTATTTGCGAACTGTATGTATTGTGTCTGTTTATAATGTTTGTGTTTTTAGTTGAAAAATGTTTGATTTTACATTATATTTTGTGCTATGACTTCTGAGCAAAAAAATGTGGGTAATTTCGTTTTCCTTGAGAGTTTTGATGAAATCTGTCAATGCTTTTATTCTTTGTTTGGCATAAGAATAGCCTTTTTCACCTCTTCCGGGCAGGAGATAAATCCTAATGATGCCTTGCCGCTTTGTAAGTATTGCAAACAGATACGGGAAGATCTCAAACTCACTGATAAATGTATAGATTCAGATCAGTACCATTGCATCAAAGCAAGCAAATTATCCCATCCGCTGGAGTATGTATGCCACAGCGGGCTTTCTGAATATATCGTGCCTCTTAAGTATGAAGATATAGTCTATGGCAATTTGATGATAGGCCAATACAGACTCTCTGATGTTATTCCTGATAATATTTTGTCCAGGGCAAAGGAGATTGGCCTCAAGCCTGAGAAAATCAGAGATGCTTTTGAAAAGGTGCCGCTTATAGATCAGGCTAAGCTCAAGGAGATTAAGCATCTGCTTGGAATGCTTACTGAGTTGATAACTCTCAGGAGAATGGTGACAAATCTTGAAAATCGTTCTGTTGAAGATGTGCTGCTTTTCATGGATCAGGCTCCTGGCAGCAATTTAAGCCTTTCCGATGCTGCTAAGATGGCAAAATGCAGTGTTTCAACTTTTGCTTCAATATTCAAACAAAGTACAGGATTGAGCTTCAAGCAGTATCAATTGCGTTTGAAGCTTGATAAAGCGGAACAATATATAAAGGCCGACAAAAAAATAACGGTGAAGGAAGTTGCCGAGATTCTTGGATTTAGCGACCAATACCATTTTTCGAAAATATATAAAAAGCATAAAGGTATCGCTCCTTCTCATGTAAGATGACAAATGGATTGACTTTAGCCGCTGTTTCGCTATATTGACGGCTTAACAAAACAGACAAAGAAACGAATGGTATATGGAACGTAACAAAGATATAAAAGATGCAATAGAATACGAATTACTCAACAGTGTCAGGATGCCGGGGCGGTATATTGGCGGTGAGGTCAATCAAATAGTCAAATCTCCTGATTCAGTGGAGACTCGCATGGCTATGTGTTTCCCTGATACTTATGAGATTGGCATGAGTAATACCGCTCTGGGAATCTTGTATGATATAGTCAATAAGCTTGGCTGGGCCGCGGCTGAGCGTGTTTTTACGCCATGGACGGATGCAGAGCAGGTGATGCGGGAAAAGGAAATACCTCTTTTTTCTCTTGAAAATAAATCTGCTGTTTCAGACTTTGATGTTGTCGGCTTCAGTACTACAACTGAGCTTTGCCACACGAATGTTCTCAATATGCTTGACCTTGCAGGCTTGGAGGTTCGCAGCAGCAAGCGTTCAGCGAACGATCCTCTGGTTATTGCGGGGGGGCAAGTTGCCAATTGCTGTGAGCCCTTGGCGGAGTTCATTGATGTATTTATAATTGGTGAAGGTGAGGAGGCTCTTGTAGAGCTGCTTGAAGTTGTTCGCGAGGCCAAGAAGAATAATACACCACGCGAAGAGCTACTTACCTGTATTGCAAAGAGCTTCGATTGGGCATACGTTCCATCACTTTACGAATTTGAGTATGACGGCGATAAAATATCCGCATTCAAGTCTAAGTCGGCAGGCTTGCCTGTGAGATTCAATAATGCGGTAGTTAGCGATTTTGAGAATGCTCCTGTGCCGGAGAAACCTATTGTGCCGTTTACTGAGGCTGTTCATGAGAGAGTCAGCGTTGAAATAATGAGAGGTTGTCCGGGCAGGTGTCGATTTTGTCAGGCAAGTTTCTCTCGTCGTCCGCTTAGGTATCGCAGTGTTGATAAAATCGTCGAGATAGCCAAGACCAACTATCTTTCTACCGGTTTCGATACCGTTTCGCTGCTTAGTCTTTCAACAGCCGATTATCCGTGGCTTGAGGAGCTTATAGACAAGCTCCGCGAGTATTTTGATGATAAGAAAGTGGGCATATCTCTGCCGAGCCTTAAGGTCGATAAGCAGCTTGAGCTTGTGCCTAAGATGGCATCTTCTGTGAGAAAGAGCGGGCTTACGATTGCCGTGGAAGCCGCCAGCGAGAGTCTTCGCAAGATGATAAACAAGCCGATTACAAACGAGAATCTTTTCAAGGCGATTAAAGAGGCTTACAGGGTTGGCTTTCATCGGGTAAAACTGTATTTTATGGTAGGCTTTCCGGGTGAAACTGAGCAGGACATCAGGGATATTGTCGATCTTGCTTATGAGGTTGCATCCATTCATAAAGAAATCAGCGGCAGACCGGCTAACGTTAATGCCGCGGTGAGCTGGCTTGTACCAAAGCCGCATACGCCTTTCCAATGGGTTGGGCAAAAGAGTCAGCAGTATTTTGAGGATGCCAAGACTATTATACTCCAGCGAAAAAGGGAGCTTAATATTCGCTGCGTGAAGTTCAATTTTCATGAGCTTGACAGGAGCCAGATAGAAGCAGCGGTCGGTCGCGGCGACAGGCGGATTTGTGATGCGATTGAAGCGGTATGGCGAAAAGGTGCGAGGTTTGACTTATGGAATGAGCATTTTGATTATCAGCTCTGGATAGATACGTTTGCCGAGCATGGCATTGATCTTGCAGAGCTTGCCGAAAAGAGTTATGATGCTGCAGATATATTGCCATGGCAGCACCTCGGCGGACTTGATACTGAATATTATCTCAGACACTATAATAAAGCTTGTGAATGAAACATGAATAAACAACTTAGGATTTGTATTTCAGTGTAAAGATAATATAATTATCTGAAATTATTTATGTGATATGCTTCGGATTAGGGATTAACAAAATGTAAAGTTGGAAAACTATACTTTTTGTTTTTCTACTATCAAAGTTTATGGCTCATGGACAGATTTATTATTGTGCATCGCAATATAAGAAAACAATGCTAGGATAGGTTGCTTTTTAGTCATCTTTATGCAGTCGTATTTGTTATATGATATAGGCTGTATCTCGCAAAAGAGTGTCCATGAGCCGCTTATATTTTTCAGGAGAAAAATGTCGCGATTACAGAAATTAAAAGAAACAAAATCACTTAGCGATATTGCAAATATGCTCGGTTTCAAACCAAAGGCAGTTTCATATATTCTATTTAGTATTCCAAATAAAGACAAATATGTCAATTTTGAAATTCCTAAAAAAAATGGAGGAAAGCGACTAATAAAAGCACCTACAGATAAATTAAAACTGCTGCAGAGACGATTAGCTGACTTATTAAATGAATGCTTTGATGAGATAAGATATGAATCTGGAAAAAAAACACTGTCCCATGGATTTATAAAGAAACATTCTATTGTTACAAATGCGAAGAATCATAAAAATAAACGATATGTTTTTAATGTTGACTTACAAAATTTTTTTCCATCAATAAATTTTGGTCGTGTTCGTGGTTTTTTTATTAAAAACCACCATTTTAATTTAGATCGTAATGTTGCTACTGTTATAGCGCAGATAGCATGCCATGATAACGAGCTACCACAAGGCAGCCCTTGTTCACCAGTAATATCTAATTTAATTGGGCATTTATTAGATATTAGAATCGTTAATTTAGCAAAGAAATACAAATGTACATATTCAAGGTATGTTGATGATTTGACTTTTTCGACCAATAAAAGAGATTTTCCTAATTCGATAGCAATTATGAACAGCGATAATAGTTGGGATGCAGGTGGCAAGTTAATAAGAGAAATTGAGAAAGTAGGTTTTAGTTTAAACTTACAAAAAACCTCGATGCAGTTTAAAACTTCACGTCAAATAGTAACAGGACCAATACTGTTCGGCACCCCATTTGCTAAATCTTATTTACAATGGTTAATTATATCGTGGTTGCATTGTATTTCAATCTGTAAAGTGTTGGAAGTTGGATATCGAATGCTTGTTCTGATATTTTCGCGCATGCTCAAGGGC
>JBITAJ010000017.1:0-166172 GCA_044440125.1 Sedimentisphaeraceae bacterium JB056
AGGTTGATAGGCCGGGTGTGTAAGTGCAGAAATGCATTTAGCTGACCGGTACTAACGGGTGATTACTTGACCATATCAATCAATGACTGATATATTAGTAATAAGTCATAAGTAATAAGTGATAAGTCGTAAGTACTTAAAGCTTAGAACTTAATACTTACAACTAAAAGAGTTGACGTTCGATTGTAATTGAAGTTAAAGTCTTACAAAAAAGAGAATACTTGTGCCTTATGCCTTGTGCATATTGACTAAGTATCCTACTCACTATATTTTTGAATACAACGCGGGTCAAACCGCTTATGTAAACAAGTTTGCCGGTGTCCATATTGTTGGGGAAACGCCTGATTCCATTCCGAACTCAGAAGCTAAGCCCAACAAGTCGATGATAGTCGAAAGGCGAAAGTAGATTAACGCCGGCATTATGAAGGCCGCTAAGGGAAACCTCAGCGGCCTTCTTCTTTTTTAAAAGACAAAGGATTTTAACAAATCAGAAGCAAGGATAAGTTTATTGTAATCAAAAACTTGTGTTTTTACTATAAATTGATAGGCTGATGTGTTATGTCTTTTAAAAGAACAAAAGTTATTGACATTGCTATATGCTGGTGATATAATGTTCGGCTAATGAATGTTATGTGGCAGCATAACTAAGATAAAAGAACAGGTTAAAGGCACTGGGTTTTTAGGACTTTTTGTGTCTTTTTTTGTATAATGTTGGAATAAATGGCTGACAGGATATGCTTCAGACTGCTGACTTTAAAACGATGATAATAGGGGATGAGTGCTAATGTGCACTTAGCCTTTAAAATTGAATGCAGGGCAATTAACTGCTCTGTGATATATGCGTTTTGTGGACTCTTTTTCTGAAGTGGAAACCTGTGGTTTCCGCTTTTTTGTTTTTATAGAATATAGGAAAAACTTATGAATCAAGAACTTATAAGGATTGTTGATAATATATCACGCGACAAGAACATCGACCGTGAGTCGATTTTTCAGGATCTTGAGTCTGCGATGGTTTCCGGTGCTAAGAAACATTTCACACAGGCTGATGCTGAGTTTACCGTTCATATTGACAGAGTAAGTGGTGTGATAACTGCTTATAAAGATGAAGAGCCTATAGACATCCGTGATCTCGGCCGTATTCCGGCACAAACAGTTAAACAGGTTATGATTCAGAAGATCAAGGCTGATGAACGTGGCAGTATCTTTGCTGAATATGTGCAGAGAAAAGGTGAGATCATAACCGGTACGGTTTTACGCCGTGAACGTGGCAAAGTTATCGTTGGACTTCCTAACCGTGTTGAGGCGGAGCTTGGGAAAAATGAGCAGATAGCAGGTGAGAGCTACAGAAATGGTGAAACAATACGTGCCATGATCTACGATGTAAAAGAGGGTACAAGTCAGGTAAGAATAAAGCTTTCAAGAACTCATCCGGACTTTGTCAGGAAGATGTTTGAATTGGAAGTGCCGGAGGTTTCTGACGGTATCGTTGAGATACGTGCATTATCGCGTGAGGCAGGCTATCGTACTAAGATAGCAGTTGAATCACTTGACGAACGTATTGACCCTATTGGTGCATGCGTTGGAGTACGCGGCAGCAGAATTAAAAGCATCGTTGATGAACTCGGCGGTGAAAAAATAGATATAGTCCCATGGAGTGAATCTTCACAGAATTTCATTCTTAATGCAGTTAAGCCGGCAAATGCTTCTGAAATAACACTGTGCTTTGAACTTGATAAGGCAGTAGTGGTTGTCGCAGAAGACCAGCTTAGTCTTGCCATAGGCAGGCACGGACAGAATGTAAGGCTTGCTGCCAGACTCACAGATTGGGATATAGAGATACTTACTCCTACTGAGTATAACCAGAGTGTTGAGAATCTGACAGAGGCTCTGAGGCCTTTGCTTTCTGAAGATACAAATCTTGTTGATGAGCTTCTTGCACTTGGAATAATATCTCTTGATGATCTTGATGAGGTTGGTGAAACAGCCCTGATAGATGAGCTTGGATTTGACGAAGAATTTGCGAATAAGGTGATAACGCTTGCCAGAGAGAAACTCAAAGAGGAATACGCTGAAGCAGAACCTAAAACTGAATAGTATATTGGGTTTTAGCATAGATTCGGATTTTTCTTACATTTGATGAATGTTTCTGGTTAATTGAAACGGAGATAAAGATTGGCAAAAGCACCGACAAGAGTACATTTATTAGCTAAAGAACTTGGCATAAAAAGTAAATTGATAATTGATAAATGTCAGGCAAACGGCCTGGACATTAAGAATCATATGTCGACCATTTCAGCGGGACTTGAAGCTACTATCCGCGAATGGTTTGCTGACAGCGCAGCGGCAAAAGCGGCAAAAGCGGCAAAAAAAACTAAGTCAGCAGATACAAAAGAAGCGGCCAAAGTTGAAGCTAAAACTGATTCAGGTCAAGATGTATCTGAACCAGAGGCAGCTGCGCCGACTAAAGAAGATACAGAAAAAGATACGAAATCAGAAACAGATCAGAAGCCTGAAGAGACTAAAAAGGCTAAGACTCATAAGATCAATAAGGCAGCTCCCAGACCTGTAGTTGAGCCTGTAATGCATGAGGCTCCTAAAGCTGATGATGTTAAGCCTGCAGGCCCTCAGCTTAATGCTCCTGCTCCGGCAAAATTGAGTGGTCCAAGAGTTGTAAGAGTTGAAGAGCCCGAGCCAGTCTCAACAAGACCTCCCAAAAAGAGACGTCCTCGCAGAGATAAACCGGCGATTGTTAAACCGGCTCCGGTTGATCCGGCAGCGGTAGTGCCTGTTAAAGCTGATAGTCGCAAGTCTAAGAAACGTAAAGATGATGAAGGCGATTACGGCAAAGGCCGCATAGCAAGAAGCGGCGGCAAACATAAAGTTAAAAATACGGATATTGAGGAGCGTAAAGCTCGTCTTGCGGCAGCCCGGGGAAGTGATCTCCGTCATAAGCCTGCAAGAAAGATTGAAGTTGGCCGAAAAGGACAGGGTGGCGGTAAGAAGCAGCAGCAAGTTGTTAAGCATGAAACGCCGGCTAAGGCAGCTATATCTGAACCTATCACAGTTAAAGATCTCGCGGCAGCTCTTACTGTTAAAATTAATGATGTAATTCTCAAACTTATGCAGCAGGGTGTCATGGCAACAGCCAATCAGGCAATTGCTACTGATGTTGCAGAGCTTATAGCACTTGACTTTGGAACTGAACTTGAAGTTAAAGCTAAAAAGAGGATTGAAGAAGAGATATGCGAAGAATTCAAAAATCGTGAACGCAAGAAGCTTAAGAAACGCCCTGCGGTTGTTACAATGCTTGGTCACGTTGACCATGGTAAAACATCGCTTCTTGATAAGATACGTTCTGCTTCAGTTGCGACAGGCGAGGCAGGCGGAATTACCCAGCATATGGGAGCTTATCAGGCAGAGCTAAACGGTAAGAAGGTTACTTTCCTTGACACGCCGGGTCACGCGGCATTTACTGCAATGCGTGCTCGCGGTGCTAACATGACCGATATCGTTGTTCTTGTTGTTGCGGCTGACGATGGTGTGATGCCTCAGACAGTCGAGGCAATAAGACATGCTCAGGCTGCGGATGTAACTATTATTGTCGCACTTAACAAGATAGATATTCAAGGTGTTGATGAAAATAAAGTATATGGTCAGCTCGCAGAGTATCAGCTTGTTCCAGTTGAGTGGGGCGGCGATACGGAAGTGATAAAAACAAGTGCAGAAACAGGTCAGGGAATTGAAGAGCTTATTGAGCATATTGACCTTGTCGCTGAACTCAATGAATATCAGGCTGATTCTACTATTCCTGCTACAGGCTGGGTAGTTGAGGCCAAGATGACTACCACTCAAGGTGTTGTTGCGACCTTACTTCTTAAGGAAGGCCGTCTGCGCAAGGGTGATATAGTCTTTGCCGGTACCGGTTTTGGTAAAGTACGTACTATGCGAAACAGCTATGGAAAGATTCTTAAGGAAGCTACCAGCTCAATGCCTGTTGAGATAACGGGTTTAAGTGAAGTACCACAGGCCGGTGATCGTTTTTATGTATTGAACGACTTGAATATGGCAAAGAATGTTGCGGATGAAAACAAATCACTTATGCGAGAGGAAAAACTCGCTAAGAGATCGCAGGTTACTCTTGACAACCTCTTCACTCAGATTGAAGCAGGTAATATGAAAGAGCTTAATCTTATCATACGTGCAGATGTTCAGGGGTCTGTTGACGTACTGATAAAACATCTTACCGATCTGAGTAACGAAGAGATTAATGTCTCTGTTATACATGCTGCGGTAGGTGGTATAACTGAAGGTGACGTTGTATTAGCGGAAGCGTCTTCAGCGATTATAATAGGATTTAATGTTGTTCCTGAGGGACAGGTAAGGCAACTGGCTGATTCTAAAGGTGTTGACGTAAGACTTTACAGTATCATATACAGGATAACTGAAGACCTTAAGGATGCTATGTCTGGTATGCTTGAACCGGAAGAGAAAGAAAGCAGCCTCGGTAAACTTGTTGTTAGAGATACCTTCAAGGTTCCGGGAGTGGGAACTGTGGCCGGTTGTTATGTAACCGAAGGTGTTATCAAAAGAAATGCCAAGATCAGGCTTATACGTAATAACATTATAATTAAAGACAATCTTGAGACAGAGTCTCTGAAGCACTTCAAAGATGATGTTCGTGAAGTTCGAGCAGGTTTTGAATGTGGTGTTAAGATCGCTAAGTTCGATGATGTTAAAGTTGATGATGTGATGGAAGCTTACGAGATTGTCAAAATAGCAAGAAAGCTTTGATGATCAGGACTTTATTTTGTTAATATACGGATGTCAAATATGGAACTGACGCGAAGACAACAGAGAATGGCAAGAAACTTGCGAGATATCGTAAGCGAAGCTATAATGAATGATATCAGCGATCCTCGCATGACGGGGCTTGTTAGTATTACTGACATAGAATTATCTCCTGATCTGCGATACGCATCTATATATATACGGTGTTTTGGTACAGAAAATGAAGCAGCAAAAAAGAAAAGTTTTCTGGCCATAGAGCATGCCCGTGGACATATTCAGTCTAAGCTGGCAGCAGAGTTGAACGTGAGATTTTGTCCGGTGATATCTTTTCATGAAGACCTTAAACAGGAAAAGGTTAATGAAATGCTTAAACTTATAGAGGAAGTATCCAAAGAGTTTAAGGATGATGAACCTCAAAAGGATCCCGACTGATCTAAATGACTTAATGAGGAAATGACAGGTGAAAGATTCTAAACAGTACTCGAAGAAAGTAGCCGCGTTTTATAAAAAATATAAATCAACTACGACCTTGAAACCTTTTGAAAATGAAGACAAGGTTGATAATCTTGTTTATTCAGTTCTTTATGAGCACCTCAGTTGTGAAGAGGTTGATTTATGTGCAGAACTGATGAAAAAGCATTTCGTAGATTGGAATGATCTTCGTGTTTCACGAATGGAAGAAGTTCTTGATGTTCTTAGTCCTGCTAATTTATCAGTTGATATAAAAAAGAGAGTAGCCAATCAACTCATAAAGAGTTTGAATTGTGTGTTTGCCAAATATGACAGAATATCTTTTGAGGATATCGATGAACTTGGTAAGCGTCAGGCGAATCAGGAGCTTTCTGAACTTGAGGAATTTACTCCTTTTATGATTGATTTCCTTATGCTTAATTTCAAGGGAAGTCATTCGCTACCTGTTAATCTTAATATGGTTGAATATGCCAAGCGAACAGGGTTGGTACATGCAGATGCCGAGTATCAGGATGTTAGCTCGTTCCTTCAGAGGCAAGTTTCTGTTGATGATGTTTATGATTTTTATCTTACATTAAGACAACAGGCCGAGGCTCCTGAAGATCAGCAGGAATCTTCTGCTAAAACAAAGAAAAAGACTGCTGCTAAGAAGACTTCTTCAAAATCATCAAAGAAGGCTTCAACTAAAAAGACAGCCAAGAAGACAACAAAAAAGACAAGCAAGAAAAAGTCAAAAAAATAAGCTTTTTGGTTTTACAAGAGCTTGATTTTATAAATAAAAATTTAATACGGTTTGTTTTGTATTGAGGAAATGTGCAAAGCAAACCGTATTTTAATATTTAGCTAATAATTTGCTAATCATTCCGTTTATATTATAATGCAGTAGTATTGAAATAATAAACACTTGGCAGTTTATAGTTTTCTGTTTTTCGATGGAGTATTTAGAATGAGAGAGCTATAAATGTATTCTAACGGCGGTTTTAGCGATGAAAAAAATTAGAGTTCTCGTAGTTGAAGACGAAGCAGATGTTCGTGAGCTGATAATCTATAATCTCCAGATAAATGGTTTTGATACCGATATAGCGGCTGATGGTCAGGAAGGTCTTGATAAAGCCCGCAAAGGAGATTTTGATATTGTTCTTCTTGATCTTATGCTTCCGGTTATTGATGGTTTTACTGTTTGTCGCAAGCTTCGAAGCGATAGTTCAACGCTCAAATTGCCTGTTATCATGCTTACGGCTCGTGGCGAAGAATCTGACATTGTGATGGGTCTTGAGTCAGGAGCAGATGATTATATTACCAAACCATTTAGTCCTAAGATACTTATAGCAAGGATCAATACTGTCTTGAGGCGTCCAGAGAGAGATGGCCAAGCGGCTCAGAGTCAAGATGGTGTGATAAATATACATAACATTTCTATTGATACACGTAAATATCAGGTCTTTGTCGACTCTGACCCTGTTAAACTTACCACTACTGAGTTCAGACTTTTAACTTTTCTTGCGGCACGTCCCGGCTGGGTGTTCACCAGGTATCAAATAGTTGATGCAGTTCACGGTGCTGATTATCCTGTTACTGACCGTTCTGTCGATGTTCAGGTTGTCGGATTGAGAAAAAAGCTTGGAGATGCAGGCAAATATATTGAGACGGTCAGAGGCGTTGGTTACAGATTTGTTGAGACTAACGGAGATTAAGTATGGCTCATAAGCGGATTTTCTGGCAAATATTCCCGGCATATATGGTGGTGGCTGTATTGTCGATTTTGACCGTCCTTTTCTTTTCGACTAAAGAGATAGAAAAGCAAAATCTACTGCAAATGCAGAAAGATCTTGAAGCGATGGCGAGACTGGTCGCAGACCGCGTTTCTATTGCAGAAGAAAGCCGGATTGATGCCTATTGTGATAAGCTTGGTTCCAAGATAGGTCGCCGTATCACCGTAGTTTCGTCAACAGGGCGCGTACTTGGAGATAGCGAAAAAAAACCAAGCTCAATGGATAACCATATTGATCGTAAGGAGATACAGGTTGCATTAAAGGGTGAGGTTGGTATTAATATTCGGTTTAGCGATACCCTTAAACAGAAAATGCTCTATGTTGCGGTTCCTGTAGTTGATGAGGATGGGCTTGTTAGTGCAGTAGCAAGGGTTTCTGTTTCTAATGAGTTCATAAATGAGATAATTGGCAGTGTAGTTGACGGCATAATAGGTGTCGGTTTATTGACAGCGATTGCAGCAGCCGTAGTATCTATTTTGATTTCCAGAAGGATAAGTGAGCCGCTGGTTGTGCTAAGACAGGGGGCAGAACAGTTCAAGACAGGCGATCTTAAGCATCGTCTTTCTGTAGAAGGCTGTTATGAGACTGCAACACTTGCCCATACAATGAATAACATGGCCAATGAACTCGACAATAAAATTAATGATATAATCAATCAGCGAACAAGACAAAAGGCTATTCTCTCAAGCATGACTGAGGCAGTTGTTGCCGTTGATAATACAAAAACACTTATTATGGCCAATGGAGCGGCGAGAGAGTTGTTTGATATACCTGACGATTCTATAGGCAGGGTACTTGAGCAGGTGGCCAGAAATCCGGAGCTTCATCAGGTGGTAGATACTATGTTGAAGCATAGAAGCAGTATTCTTGATGAAGAGATTACTATCTTTAAAAATAATCAACCGGCCATTCTTCAGGTTCACGCTACTGTTCTCAGCAGTGAGACAGAGGATATCGGTGTTTTGGTTGTGCTTAATAATGTAACGCAATTGAAGAAACTTGAGAATGTTCGCAAGGAATTTGTTGCGAACGTCTCACATGAGCTCAAGACCCCAATCACATCGATAAAAGGTTTTGTAGAAACTCTTCGCGATGGAGCTATAAATGATACAGAGAATGCCGTTAAGTTTCTTGATATAATTGCACGACAAACTAACAGGCTCGAATCTATAATTGAGGATCTGCTTGCATTATCACGGATTGAGCAGCTTGAGGATGTAAAACAAGTTGAACTTGAGAAACAAACTGTAAAACCGGTATTGTCTGCGGCTATTTCTGTTTGCCAAAAGAAGGCAAAAGATAGATCAGTCAACATTCATTGTGATTGTAACGAGGCTGTTGAGGCAAGGATCAATCGTAATCTTCTTGAGCAGGCAGTTGTTAATCTTGTTGATAATGCCGTCAAATACAGTGATAAGGAGCAGGATGTTCTGGTGTCTGCTGTTACTGAGGATAACGCCGTTGTGATAAAAGTAAAAGATCACGGCTGCGGAATACCAGAGGAAGAATTCGCACGTTTATTCGAAAGATTTTACAGAGTTGACAAGGCAAGGAGCAGGGAACTTGGCGGAACAGGGCTTGGACTTTCGATTGTCAAGCATATTGTCAAGGCGCACAAGGGATCTGTTACGGTTAAAAGTAAACCTGGAGAAGGCAGCGAGTTCTGTATAAATCTTCCACTTTGATTTATTTAATAAACAAGGCCCCGATGTTATGATGCAGCGGAGCCTTGTGATTTTAAGTATTTATCAGAGTCCAAGTACATCTTTCATATGATATCTTCCCGGCTCTTTTCCTGCCAGCCATAATGCCGCTCTCAGTGCGCCTCTAACGAAGTTGTCGCGGTTGTGTGCGTTGTGGCAGACGGTTACCGTTTCGCCGAGCGAAGAGTACATTACTTCGTGGTAGCCAATTATGTCGCCGCCGCGTACGGCATGCATTCCGACTTCACCCTTTTCTCTAAGGGCATCGCGGCCTTCCCTGCCGTGAACGACAGCTTCCGGGTATGGCAGGTTTGCGCCTTCACATACTTTTTCGGCAAGTGTGAGAGCCGAACCGCTCGGGGCATCTTTCTTGAATCTGTGGTGATGTTCTACTATTTCGATATCGTATTGCTCGCCGAGCATCTGGGCGAATTTCCCGACCATTTCGAAAAGGATATTCATACCTACACTCATATTTGTCGCTTGAATAACCGGTATCTTCTTGCTTATATCATTTATTCTTGCAAGCTGAGCATCTGTCAGGCCGGTGGTTCCCATGACGAGGGCCACATTGTTTTGTTCGCAGTAGTCCATTGTTTCGTCTGCCGCCGGTGCAAGAGTGAAATCGATCATTACATCCGCATCTGCCGGTTTCTCTGTTGTCAGAGGGATATTCAGTTTGCCTATTCCCGCAATTTCTCCAGCATCACGGCCTAAGACAGGGCACGATGGGTGTTCGAGTGCCGCGGCTATTTCAAAGTTTCCGCTTTCTGCAGCCAGCGTCAGGATTCTTTTTCCCATACGACCGGCAGCTCCGTTGATAACTAATTTAGGTTTCATATTTTATTTTTCCTTCGTTCATTTACTTGGGCAATTCCTATATTCATGCATCGCAAGGCGATGTTTTTCTGCCCTTGTTAACATTCCATCTCTATAACCAGTCTATCATTATATATAAATCCGCGTAGAGTTGAAGAACAAAAAGGATTGTATAATTTTCCTAATGGATGGCGTCTAATTTCTTATTCATTCAACGCTCGTATCTATTAACTGAATAAAAAAAGGGCGGCAGCTTTTATCGGCTACCACCCTTTTTGTTTTTTACAGCGTTATCGCCTTATCCTTTTACTACTGCCTGAGCAGAAGCAAGTCTTGCGATTGGTACGCGGAATGGTGAGCATGAAACATAGTTCATGCCGCAGTGGTGACAGAACTCAACAGTTGCCGCTTCTCCGCCGTGCTCGCCGCAGATACCTACCTTGAGGGTCTTGCGTGTGCTGCGACCGAGTTCGATACCCATTTTAACGAGTTTGCCGACACCAGTCTGGTCGAGTACCTGGAATGGGTCTTCTTTATAGATTCCCATATCAACATACTTTCCAGTAAACTTGGCAACGTCATCACGGCTGAAGCCGAGAGTCATCTGAGTAAGATCGTTTGTGCCGAAGCTGAAGAACTGTGCCTCTTCTGCGATTTCGTCAGCAGTCAGAGCAGCTCTTGGTACTTCAATCATAGTACCAATCTTGTAAGTGATCTTAGCTTTTTTCTCTTTGAGAACGGCCTTGATTTCATCTACCACTTCAGTCTTAACGATAGCAAGCTCTTTAACAGAACCTACCAGCGGAATCATGATCTCAGGTATAACCTTCTTCTTAGGTGTGCTTACCTTGATAGCCGCTTCAATGATAGCTCTTGCCTGCATGCGGTAAAGCTCAGGGTATGTTACCGCAAGACGGCAGCCACGATGACCGAGCATAGGGTTGAATTCATGCAGTTTGCCAACCATATCCTTAACAGCCTTTGGCTTGATGCCGAGAATCTTAGCCATTTCGGCCTGATTCTTCTTATCGTTAGGAAGGAACTCATGCAATGGAGGATCAAGCAGACGGACAGTTACCGGCATACCCTTCATCGCCTTGAAGATGCCTTCGAAATCCTTACGCTGATATCCGAGGAGCTTCTTGAGGGCGCCTTCGAATTTCTTCTTAGTGTCAGCGTATTGAGATGTTATCTCTTTTGCTTCCTTAGCTGTTTCAGAATCAGCAATTTTAGCCTTCATCTCAGCATATTCATCTGCAACGAGAATAGCCTGACGAACAGACCAGATTCTATCTTCACCGAAGAACATATGCTCTGTACGGCAAAGGCCGATACCTTCAGCTCCGAATTTAACAGCACGTGCCGCATCTTCAGGAGTATCAGCATTTGTACGAACCTTCAGCTTACGAATCTTGTCGCACATAGCCATGAACTTACCGAAGTCTCCGCTGAGTTTTGGCTCAACTGTTTCGACTTCACCCTTCATAACCTGACCAGAAGAACCGTCAAGGCTGATGATGTCGCCTTGTTTGAATGTCTTTCCGCCAAGTGTGAATTTCTTTGTCTTTTCGTTGATTGAAAGATCACTAACACCTGCAACACAACATTTACCCATACCACGGGCAACTACTGCTGCGTGAGAAGTCATGCCGCCGCGAGCAGTGAGAATACCAACTGCCGCGTCCATACCACCGATATCTTCAGGGCTTGTTTCAAGACGTACAAGGATAACGGTTTTGCCTTCCATTCTCCAGTGCTCAGCAGTCTCTGCGTCGAATACTACCTGTCCAACAGCTGCACCCGGTGATGCAGGAAGACCCTTGCCGACTACTTCGCGTTTCGCCTTTGGTGCAAAACTTGGGTGAAGAAGCATATCGAGCTGCTCAGGAGTAACACGCATAACAGCTTCTTTTTCAGTGATCATTTTTTCCTTGACCATATCCACGGCAATCTTAATTGCTGCCGCCGCTGTCCTCTTACCATTACGTGTCTGAAGAACATAAAGCTTATTCTGCTGGATAGTGAATTCCATATCCTGCATATCTTTATAGTGCTTCTCCATCCTGGTCATAAGAGATGTGAGCTCTTTGTATATCTTCGGCATCACTTTGCCAAGTTTCGGGAGATGTATTGGAGTTCTGATACCCGCAACAACGTCCTCTCCCTGAGCATTGATAAGGAATTCGCCGTAGAATTCTTTCTTACCTGTACTTGGGTTACGTGTGAAGCAAACACCGGTTCCACAATCGTCACCCATGTTGCCGAATGCCATTGCCTGAACGTTTACGGCTGTTCCAAGCAAGTTTTCGATTTTGTTGAGCTTGCGATATTTTATCGCACGTTCGCAATCCCATGAGCCGAATACCGCATTGATAGAATGCTTGAGCTGTACTCTTGGATCCTGCGGGAAAGCTTTCTTTACTTCTTTCTTGTATATCTTCTTGTAAGTTTCAACGACATCCTTAAGCTGGTCTGCATTAAGTTCATTGTCGTTTTCAACACCTGCTTTTTCTTTAGCAGCGTGAAGAGCAGCTTCGAACTTGCTGTGGTGACAACCCATAACAACGTCACCGAACATGTCGATAAATCTGCGATAGATGTCGTAAACAAAACGCGGGTTGTTTGTCTTTTCAATCAGTCCTTCAACAACTGTATCGTTAAGACCAAGATTAAGGACAGTGTCCATCATACCCGGCATAGAAACAGCTGCACCACTTCTTACACTTACGAGCAGAGGATTTGATGGGTCGCCGAATTTTTGCTCCATTGCTTTTTCAAGCTTAGCAATATTTTTTTCGACTTCTTCTTCCAAGCCGGCAGGCCATTTGCCTTTGTTTTTGTTGTAATCGCCACAAACGCTTGTTGCAATAGTAAAGCCTGCTGGAACCGGTACGCCAAGACTTGTCATCTCAGCAAGGTTTGCACCTTTGCCACCAAGCAACTGCTTCATAGTGGCATCACCTTCGGCTTTCTTATTACCGAAAAAGTAAACCATTTTCTCGGCCATAATAAAACTCCTGTTAATTTACATAATTAAGTTTAGTAAGTCGTGGGATGTAAAACCTCACAACACTCGGTCTATTGAAAACCCTAAAGTATAATGGTATTTACAATTATGTCAATATTTTGGTTGGTTAAATATGCCATTAAAATGCATTTAAGAGGTGTTTTGTGTGCCGGAGCATACAAAAGTGTATTTTTTAGGGAGACGTCTACAATTTTGGTTGAAAAATTGCCCGAGAAACCTTGGAAGCCTACTTGTGTATCTTTTCTCTCAACGATGTCGGGTTCTGTGCATTGTTAAGGCATGTGTCGTATGAGATCTCTCCGTTTTGATATAATTCTATCAAAGTGTCATCCATTGAGTGCATTCCACGACGGCGTCCTGTTTGTATTACGTTTATCAACTGGTGGAATTCTTTGTCCCGTATATGTTTCCTTGCGGGGGCGTCTATTAGAATAAGTTCAGTTGCGAGTATTACGCTTTTCTTGTCGCTGCTTGGTACAAGTCTTTGAGCAATGACTCCTCGCAGACAGTTTGCCAATTGGGTGACGATTTGTGACTGTTGGTTGTCGGGGAATATCGATACGATTCTTTCTATCGTTTGATATGCGTTGGGGGTGTGACAAGTTGCTATTACGAGGTGACCGGTTTCTGCGGCGGTCAGCGCGGTTGCTGTAGTGTCTAAATCTCGCATTTCACCGACACAAATTACATCAGGGTCTTGCCGCAATACGTGAATGAGAGCTTTCGAAAAAGTTTTCACATCGGTGTGGACTTCCTGCTGCACGATGATTGCTTTTTTGCGAGAGTGTATGTATTCGATTGGATCTTCAATTGTTATGATTTTGCAGCGTCGTTCACTGTTTATCAGGTCTATCATATAATTGAGTGTAGTTGTCTTGCCGCTGCCGGTTGGACCGGTTACGAGTACGAGGCCACCTGCGTATCTTGTGAGCTCTTCAATCTGCTCGGGCAGTCGCAGGTCTTCACGTGTTTTGATATGATCGGTAACAGGGCGGATAGACATCTCCGGATTGCTGTTTTGGTTGTAGATCGAGACGCGGAACCTTCCGAACTCATCGTCGAGTACGCTGCAGCAGAGCTGCCAATCCTTTTCAAATATAGCCTTCTGCTCATCATTCATTAAACAGTAGCAAAGTCTCTTTGTGTCTTCAGGCTGCAAGGGAGGATAGTCTGCCAGTATGATATCGCCATTGATGCGAAGAAGAGGCGGCAGCTTTGCTACGATATGAATATCAGATGCATTGTAACGTCGTGCAAGTGCCATGATACTTCTGAGGTCTCTTGGTAGTGCCATCCGGGTCTCCTGTTTTTTTGTCTGATTTTATCTGAAAAGGCTTATGCGTCTGAAGATACCTTTTTTTCTACTTTTACTGAGCATTTTCTTGGCTTCATTCCACTCCTGGCGAAGCGTGAGACAATGTTCAAATGCCTGGAAACTATCGCCTGATTTACCGAGATAACGTGCCATGCCAAGTTCGTACCATACCAGAGGAGATTTTGGCAAAAGCACAGATGCTCTGGTCAACTTATCTATTGCCGAGATATACTTTTTGTATCTGAGCATGATTCTGCCGGCACATAACAGGGTGTAGCCTTTGTTGCTTTCTGGAATATTGACAGCTTTTTCTATGCAGCTTTCAGCTATTGCAGTCTTCTTTTGTGCCATTATCTCTGCGCGAACGAGCCATACAAGCGGTGTTATATCTTTTTTCGATATTGCATTATCCGAGTATGCGAGTGCTTTTTCAAAATAGGCATTGCGAAAGCAGGCCTGAGCCTTGGCGGCCATCAGAGCAGCGTTTGAGGGGAATATCTCGAGAGCCTTATCGGACCACATCTGTGCTTCGTTGTATTCCTGAAGCTCTATGAGCATACGAATCTGAGCTTCCCATGAATCCAGAAAGTTTACGTTTTCCTCAACTGAACGGGAGTAGTTTCTCAGGGCAGATTCGAAATCACCGGCAAGCTCCATTCTCATTCCCTTCTTATAGAAGAAGCCGGCATCCCGGAGTTGTTCGCCGCCGGGGCCTTCCTGCCCTTTTGAGGCATGTTCCTGAAATTCCAGTCTTTCGAAGCGTTTCATCGGTGATCAGTCTCCTAAAAACGATCTTTCACGCCACGGCTGCCATTTTGCCACTACCACGGCGGTTATCTCATTAGAATTTAATTTAGATACATTCATAATCATGCCCGTAGGCGTTGCATTATTTGTTCTGTAATTAAGGTTAACAAAATATTCAGATTCTCCAAGTGTAATTTTGAATTTATTCTTACTGTGGAAAGATTGAGGTGAGTATTTTTCCTTATCCAGCGGTTGGCCGTTCAGGGTAAACTGCATGTCTTTCAATTCTAAAGTGTCGCCACTTATCGCTATAACTTGCCCGACAATTTTACCCATATCTCTACGACTTTCGGTTGGGAATATTTCATACTCTAAGCTTTCTTCTACATATATTGACGGTACAACAACTACATCGTCGCGTTCAACGATGGGGGAGTTTTCTCTATGGGCTATCAAGTAATCGTTGGCGTTTATCGAAGCAGAAGGCATATTGAAAGTTGCAATACAGCCCTGAAGATCAAGAATTCTCGACCATGTTATGGGTATGTACAGATAGTAGAGTATCAGGATGGCGAGCAGGTTGCTCCCGAGTCTTTCAGGCAGGGTAGGGCTTAGCAAGGTTGAGTCAATCATTATATATGCATGGGTTGCGATTGCCGAAAGCAGAAAGAATGCGCCCCATTGTGTACCAATACCGTGAATACCTATCAGAAGTACAACAAGCCATAACGCTGCTATCTTCCATATCTTTTGAAAGCGTTTCTGGAGGAGGTGGGCAAGGCCTGGAATCAGTGATTCGATCAATGCTACCATTGTGTCGAATGATATGAACTCAAGCCAGTCGGGTATGAATTGGCTGGTGCTTAAGCCGCTGCGTCTGAGTCCACGCAAAGTTTTTCGCAGCGGTTTTTTCCAACGGCTCATTCGCGGTGGATGCACATCAATCAAGCCCGGTGCTTCAAGCATGCAACCGCACTGAAAGCATTTGGTTTGACCGGGTATATTTTCAAATTTACAATTAGGACATTGCATATTCTAAAAACAGATAAACTCTTACTTATCCGTTGTTGTTTAATTCTTGTTTGAGTTTAGTTCTGCTTACTTGTTCGGGTTCGTAGTATTCACTTGTAAGCTTCTGGTCTTCGAGGTTTCCGATGATACTCTGGAGCCATTGTGCGTACTCAAGACATGCTTTGCCCTTGGCTCCTTTGACGTGAACTTTCACCTTGCCGTCTTTGCCGATTTTTATCTCTATATCGTGTTGAGCCATATCAGTCCGTCCATTTTCTTACATTAATTCTTATGCTCTGGTCATCTTCGACCTTTTGGTCAACGATTTGGAATTTTTTGTTCTTAAGTTCACTGACAACTTTGTTGTAAACATAACACTGTGTGAATTTTTCTGTGAACTGCTCTGCTTTTTCCCTTAATTCTTCGTCAGAGAAGCCTTTTCCCGATGCGCATATGCTGCATTTGCCTCTTTCATCGCGTTTTACAACGAGTTTTATGCCTTCTTCCGAGCTGAATTCCAGTTGCTGATCTTCAGATAGATTTTCCGCAACTCCGGTTTCTTCGGCCAGTTCCATTTCAATAGAGTGTTCTACTTCTTCCTCTTCTGTGTTTTTGATCGCCTCTTCGATTGATTCTTTGGCATGGAGGCCTACATATGCTGCCGCGGCACCGGCGGCACCGGCAATGGCGGGCCAGCTTCCAATTATAACAGGAGCTAAAATAATTACAGTACTCATAATTTTATCCTTATAATAACAGTAATATTAGAACTATCTTATTTTCCAGTGTCTGCCGGTGCAGAAAGCTGTGGACTGGTTGCCTGTCTTGCTCTTGAATCAGCCCATTTTCTAAGCTTGTCTATGTCTTCACTCATCGTTCGCGACAGCGGGACGGCTTGTCTTAAACCTGCCAGGAAGTGCTCGGTGGTGAAGTCGCTCTTATCGTAAAAAACATCAAACATTGCGCTGATTATGGCTTCCTCTATTTCGGCACCGCTGAAACCTTCACTGTTCTCTGCCAATGCATCCAAATCGAGGTTCTCGGTGTTGATATTGCGTTTACTCAAATGTATCTCAAAGATTTTTTTTCGTTCATTGACCGATGGCAGGTCAACGAAGAATATTTCATCGAAGCGTCCTTTACGCAGAAGCTCCGGTGGAAGGGCAGAGATGTTATTAGCTGTTGCGACTACAAATACCGGAGATGTCTTTTCTGAAAGCCATGTCAGGAATGTGCCGAACACCCTTGCCGATGTTCCTCCATCGCTGCCTCCGGTACTCTTGGAATCTTTGAAGGCTTTGTCTATCTCGTCAACCCAGAATATAGCCGGAGCGATGGATTCGGCTACTTTAATTGCTCGTCTCATATTATCCTCTGACGAACCAACCAGCGAGCCGAACACTTGACCTATGTCGAAGCGAAGTAGCGGCAGATGCCAGATATTGCTGACAGTCTTGGCTACGAGACTCTTGCCGCAGCCTTGCACGCCAAGAAGAAGCACGCCTTTGGGAGCCGGCAGGCCGAATGCCCTTGCGTCTTCGCTGAAAGCTTTGCCGCGTTTGAAGAGCCAGTCCTTGAGCATGTCGAGACCGCCTACTGTCTCGAATCTTTCTTTTGAATCGTAGAATTGCAGCAAGCCGCTCTTACGTATGATTTGTTTCTTTTCCCTGTTTATCACTTCAAGGCTGTTTTCGTCAAACTTGCGGTTATAAACAAGTGTCTTGGCGAGTACGTTTTCAGCTTCGTTGAGAGTGAGTCCGAGCATGGCATGGATGATGTTTTCTCGGGTTTGATTTGCCATACGGACGTCTAATTTAGGGTTGTCTCTTACTTCCTGAACGATTCCATCAAGAAGTGCGGTAAATTCCTGTTTGCCAGGAAGTGAAAAATCGACCACGGTGATGTCTTTTTCCAGCTCATCAGGTATCTGAAACATCGGACTTACGATTACTATCGTCTTGTAAGTGTTTTTAAGTGAAGCCGCTACTTCACGAAGCCTTCTTACTATCGCCATATTTTCGCATTTGAGAAACGGGTGGAAATCCTTGAATA
Organism: Sedimentisphaeraceae bacterium JB056; assembly: GCA_044440125.1. GTDB lineage: Bacteria > Planctomycetota > Phycisphaerae > Sedimentisphaerales > Sedimentisphaeraceae > JBITAJ01. Next base: position 17,707 of record JBITAJ010000017.1, read on the forward strand.
TATAAAGAGCCGGTTCCACATCCTCTATCACTGAATCAAGTGCTACAAGCGGGTCCTGACTGTGATCTTTGTCGTTCTTTCTGGTTTGTATGGAGGTGCCTGCGGGTACAAGGCCTGTTGTTACCGACCACTCAAAAACTCTTTTGTTGAGCCTTGATGCAATCCGTGTGACCTGACTGACAACCCTGTGCTCTTCCCAGCTTACGACGTAAAGCAGGGGATACCTTGAGCGTATGAGCACTTCAAGTTCGTTGGGTGTTCTTTTCCTGACTTGCTGTTTCTGAACTGCTGTTGTCATTAGGTATGCTCTCCTTTACTTTGTTTTGATTGTTAGCGGTTATGGTCTCTACTGCCTCCAGTAATTCTCCGTCAGGTGCGACAAGAACTATTTTGCCGTCCCTTAATATACGAAGTTCCATATTTATTTTGGTTTGCACCATGCTACACCATTAAACCTCAGGCCGTGAAAATCCTACGGCCTTCCTTAATTGACAGTACTTATAATATCTTTACATATTATTATGTGATAATGTTCATTGTTTTATTGGTAATGATCTTTTCCGCTTCTTTTTTTTCTTTATCGCATAGATAGCCTTCCGGGCAGTTATTACGCTCCGGAAAAGGTGTATAGTTGTATCTTGGGCTGAATTCCACGTCTGGAAGCTCGTTTTTTAGCCACTCGACGATTGGTTTGAAACAGCAGTCTATATGACCGGGCATTATCAGATGGCGTACTATTATTCTTTTGCGATTTGCGGCCTGTTTGATTCTCTTTATTGCCACTTTGCGATAGTTTTCAGCTTGCAGGATATTTGTGCAGCAGTTTGCAGCCCAGCATTTGAAGTCTGCGAGATAAATATCTGTAAATTCTGATGACATGTCTCCAACTACTGAATTATAGTACATGTTGGAATTCCATACGATAGGATTTTTGAAGTTTTCGCAGGACAAAAATTCTATGATAGCCCCGAAATTCACAGCGGGTTCACCGCCAAGCAGGTTGAGGCTTGATGTGTTCTGTTCCTGCTGTTTTACCGCAGCCGCGACTTTTTTGATTGGCATCCCGTTTTCGGGGACGTTTAAGTTGAAATTTTCAACACTGCAATAGCTGCATCTGAGATTGCAGCCGGCAAAGTATACCTGATGCGAAGGGTTGAGGCCGCTTTCTTCGTAATTGTTTATCATTTCGCGGATTATCACTCCGCTGCCGGATATGCCGCAGAAACCCTTCTCGCCTTTAAGCCTGTTTACGCCGCAATTCCGCGGGCAAAGCTTGCAATTTTCAAGTTCCTTCGATATATTCTGACCAAGACTTAGAATTTTATCTGAATCAATGTGCATCAGTCTATATCAATAAAGCCGTTATATTGTTTTTTCTGCTCTTTGGGTTTTACGTATCCCATTCTTTTATTATGGAACTTTTTCCATATGAGCATGTAAAGGTAGCCCCAGATGGCTCCTGAGAACATGACGAGAAATAAGGGGTAGGTTATCTGGAGCAGTGCAGAGATGACAAGACAGATTATCATCACCTGCATTACGTTCATTTTTATTGTTGTACCCGGCAGCATCATAAGGCTTTTTCGCCTGATAAAGCCGTATGCTATTATCATTGCGTAACACAGACAGTTGGCTCCGAGCATGATGGCTTCCGGATGACCGATTGCCGCAGAGACGATTACCCAGGCCAGCCCGCTTAATATGGATACGACAGCAAGAAACAGGCAGAACGGTGCTCTTCCCATTTCTTTCTCTACATAATGGCCGATAAGCAGAAAGATCACTACGTTAATGCCGTATTGCAGAAAACCGCAATGGAAGAAGGTATATGTCAGAAGCGTCCATATTTTTAAGCTTTGTATGTTATCAGCCGAAAGAATCAGATGTGAAGCAAATCCCGAGTTGCAGAACAATGAAACCAGACTTGCCGCTATCAGATAGATAGTTACTACAGGCGTGAACAGTGTGCTAATATCCACTTTTCCTACCGGTGCAGGATTGTATTCCATAACCTTACCTCGCTATAATAATTATAATGAATTCATATTATAACGACATTATTGTTTATTTTCTTTGTATTTGCAAGGGAAATATTATTCTGCTGTTTGCTGTTTTCATATGATCGTTCAGTTTTTTGATTTCGGCAGTCTGCATATGCGTCTGTGTTGGTTCTTTACAAATATCGGGGGTTTGGTATAATCTTTTGCGGTTTTATTAAGTTAGAAACGGGTTTTAAGGCGAGAAGAATTTTAATTATGAATGAGCTAAAGAATATACTGGAGAGGGTTTATGAGGCAGATAGTCCGGCGTTTGATGACCTGGTCTATCTATTATCGCTGGATGATGCCGAGCAGAAGCAGCAGCTTTTCGACTATGCCGACTGGGTTCGCCATGAGCATTGCGGTGACGGGATTCTGCTCAGGGGCATAGTTGAGTTCTCAAATTACTGCCGTAATACTTGCCGTTATTGCGGTCTGCATAAGAATAACAGCTCAGTGGAGCGGTTTCGGCTTACAAAGGATGAGATAATTTCTGCGGCAGACAAGATATACAATGCCGGTTTGCGGACGGTGGTTCTGCAGGCGGGGGAAGATGAGGATATGGGGGCTCAATGGCTTGCCAATGTGGTTCAGGAGATAAAAAGACGCTATGACAATGATGTCGCGGTAACTTTATCGGTTGGAGAATGGCATGTGCAGTATTACAAACTATGGCTTGAAGCCGGTGCCGACAGGTATCTTCTTAAGATCGAGAGCAGCGACCGGCAGCTTTACGAGAAGTTCCACCCGGGAATGAGCTACGACAACAGGGTTCGGTGCATCGAAGATTTGAAGCTGCTGGGCTATCAGGTTGGAAGCGGTTCACTTGTCGGCCTTGGCGGACAGACGACTGAAATTCTTGCGGCTGATATCCTGTTTTATAAGAAGTATGACTTTGATATGCTTGGCATAGGCCTTTTTATTCCGCACGGCAGTACCGATCTTAAGGATGCCCGTCGCGGCGACCTCGAGACGACCATAAAGATGCTTGCGGTTACGCGTATTGTGATGAAGAATACGCATCTTCCGGCTACGACAGCAACTGGGAGTATATCGGAGTATGACCACAGAATCGATGCCTTGAAGGCGGGGGCAAACGTGATAATGCCTAATTTTACGCCTGATGATTACAAAGAGCTCTACGAGATATATCCGAATAAACGATGTGTGAAAGAGAAGAATGCCGATCCGATTGCACCTGTAGCGAAAATGGCAAAAGAGATCGGCAGGTATGTGGATCTTTCCCGCGGTGATACGCTCAAGAGGTAATCGGTCGTTTTTCCCGCTTATTACTGTCCCGATTCTGATTTGATGCGGCAGTTTGAGCCAAGAAAAAACTTGCCGTTTGATTCGTATAATATAAAATAAGTGAATATTAATTCATTACAACAATAACAGCAGGTGCATTCCGGCAGGGTGTGTCAGCTTTTTTAGGATTTCGAGCGTGATATTCGACAATATAGAAAAACTTGCCCAGATAAGTGATAAATGGGTGCTGTCAATTGGGAATTTTGACGGTTTTCATAAAGGCCATCAGGAAATAATATCCACGGCAATCAAGCGGGCCAGAGAACTGAACTGCAAGATGGCTGTGATAACATTCCGGCCTCATCCGGCGGCCATATTACGTCCGGAAAGGGCACCTGAACTTATAAGCACTTTTGAGCTGAAATGCAATAACATCATGGAATTTGGCGTTGATGCTGTCGTTGCGATTGAGGACAGTTATTCGCTCTTGAATATGTCGCCTGAGAAGTTTGTGGACGATTTCCTGACGAAATATATTCAACCTCTTGCTATCGTAGAGGGTGAGAATTTTCACTTCGGTTACGGCAGAAGCGGCAATATCGCTACCCTTGAAAGGCTTGGTAAGGATAGGGGATTCGAGGCGATTGATGTTGAGCTTAAGAAGCTGCGGTTCTGTGATGGTGTGCAGCGGGTTTCGAGTACGCTTGTTAGGGATTTCCTGATTGATGGCCGTGTTGAAGATGCATGTGAGGCTATGGGCAGGGAGTTTCGGCTTGTAGGCGAAGTAATTGAAGGCCGCGGTATTGGGCGAAGTTTGGGCTTTCCAACCGCCAATATTAATCCTGATGGTCAGATAATACCTGCTGATGGTGTGTATGCCGGCTGGGTTACTATTGGTGAAGATGAGCGTGATGCAAGCCAGAAAAGTGACTTTTTGCCTGCTGTTTACAGCCTTGGACGTGCCAAAACATTTGTTGGTGAGAATCCGCTGTTGATCGAGGCGCATATACTTTCCGATGATCAGAAAGTGAAAGACGGTATCTATAAAAAATGGATTGCAATGGATTTTGCAGCCAAGATCAGACCGCAGCAGCGATTTGAAAACGTAGAAAAGCTCAAAGAACAAATCGCAAAAGACTGCGCCACGGCAAAAGAGATTTTAAATAGTAAACATCAAAGATAGAGACGGGGGTGTTTTGAATTAAGAGATATCCTCAAACATTTCATCTACGGAATTATATTCTGATAGATTTTTGCGGGTTCTGATGTTTTCTATTGCCTGAGCGGTTTCTTCGTTAGGGATTTTGATGTCAAAAGGTATGCTCTTGGTTAGTGAAACCTGTTGAAGAAACAGGGCTATAGCATCGGACATTGAAATGTGCAGTCTTGACAGCACTTCTTTAGCCGATTCTTTAGTCTCATGATTTATTCGTATCTGAATTGTGTCGTTTTTAGTCATGTTTTGGCCATCTGTATCATTGTGTAGTGACATTGTAAATACATAATGATTTTACGCTAAAATGTCTCAAATTACAAGAAAAATCTGTATTTGAATGTCTTTCACCAGAGCAATCATATTTTAATGTTTGTTTTTGAGGTCAAAGATAGAAGGTTTTATATTTTTGTATTATACTTGAGCGATGTCCATGCATAATTGATTATTAAAATCAAATTTTAAGGTCTGGAAAATTTTCTGAATCGCAAATTTGATTATGATAATTCTTAACCCATAATAACTTTTGCATGATTTTGTAATCGCCCTTCTTTGCTTCATCAATTTTTTTTAAGATAACCCCTTTATGCATTTGGATATTTTCTTTATAAATAATGTCATTGCAATCTAATTTTGAGATGTATTTTAGGACAGTCATACCATCATTATCTACGAATAACAACATTTCCATAAAATTATGTAATTCATCTCCAAGCGGATAAGGTAACTGGCTTAATCTTGTATCTAATGCAGAATTCAATTCTATTAGAATTTTTCCTGTTATATCTTGTTCTTTTCTTAATAAATCAATTATAGGATTAAAGAATTGTTTAATTAAGCCGTATTGTTTGTCGTCTTTGAATACATCCAAACTTTCAGTGTAGAGTTTCAGTAATCTTTGTTGAAGTTCTAAGGGAAGGGTGTTCTGGTTTTCTTTCAATTGAAACGCAATTTCATTAATCCCAAGTAGTGTTTCCTTGGTGTCTCTAACTTTATTTGGACCATTTTTTATAATATTTAAAATGTCAAAACATGGATTATCGATTATAATACGTGGGTAAATAGCAATTTCTGACTCTATTTTATATGCGTCAATTAGAGATTTACCAAACACAAAACGGTCGTTTTGGTAAAAATCTCCTTGTACGATTGCTCCACGCATTAGTAAGCCATGCTGAAGTATACAATTTCTTTGTATTCGGAAACAGGCGGTTATGATAGCTAATAATGGAATCAATTTTTCTATAGTATCGTTGCTATTCCGAATGCTAATATAAATAATAATATTGTCAGAAAATATCCGACCATTAATATTTTTTTCTAATAATCCTTTCGTGATATTAACGCCATCAATCATTTTGCTTACATCAGCAATTGATTCTTCAATTGAACTGATTGCTTTATTAATATTATTAAGCAGAATGTTTTGATTGTTGTTTTTGATTTCGTTTTTGTAGCCGAGGATATCTAAGTAGGCTACAAAGTGTGGAGTAACTTTCATTTCTTCTTCTGATGTTTTCATTTTCTCCCTTGAAGTATTGTATCACTGCTTATTTATTTTCAGTTTGTTCCAGAGCTTTATCAGTCCTAACATGCTTATTATGCATGTGGCGGATAGGATTATTGCGGGCAGGCGGTTTGAATAAATCCAGTATCCCGTTGCGAACAGACCGCTGTATATTCCAATACTTGCTATCAGCATACACAATATCCCTGTCGGCAACTCCCAACTGTCATCAACGGCTTTTCCGCTATCGCTCTGCTGGATCTTGGCTCTTATTTTTTTCCAGCCGGGGCCTCCGGGTTGGGTCTTGATGTAGAATTCTTTGAGTGTTTCCTCATCTGACGGCTGGGTTAGGAATGTAGTTGCTACCCAGCATACTGTGGTAATTGCTACCGCTACGAGCAGTTTTGTAGTCGGGTCGATTTCCACAAGCCCCATTGCCGGATGGATTATCTCGAAATATATCGCCACCAGTACCGATGAAACCATTGCCGCGATTTCGGAAAATGCGTTTATTCTCCACCAGAACCATCTCAGTATAAACAGCAGACCTGTTCCGGCTCCTATCTGCATGAGAATGTAGAATGCTTTGCCCGCATTTTGCAAAAGCGGTGCGAGCAGGCAGGCGGCAACCATGAGTATTGCGGTGGAGAGTCTGCCGATAAGCACGAGGCGTTTTTCCGGAGCATCTGGGTTTACGAATCGTTTGTAAAAGTCGTTTACAATGTATGATGAGCCCCAATTGAGGTGGGTTGATATTGTTGACATGTATGCCGCGATCAGCGATGCAAGTACCATCCCAAGCAAGCCAGAGGGCAGAAGCGTAAGCATTGCGGGGTAGGCGATATCGTTTTTGATTATGCTTTCATCAACATTTGGGAATGCTTCTTTTATCGATGCGAGATCGGGATATACGAGCAGTGAACAGAGGGCTACGATTATCCACGGCCATGGGCGAAGTGCGTAATGTGCGATGTTGAAAAAGAGCGTTGCGACTACGGCGTTTTTCTCATCTTTTGCCGCAAGCATTCGCTGCACGAGGTAGCCGCCGCCTCCGGGCTCTGAGCCGGGATACCATACGCTCCACCATTGTACGGTGAGCGGGATTATGAAGACGGTGAGTGCGAGTTTTGTGTTTGAGAAGTCGGGCAGTATTGAGAGCTTATCCGTTACTGCCGGATTGGTGAGAAGTGATGAAAGCCCGCCGACTGCCGGTTGGGCAAGGGCGATTTTTGCCGCCATTATCGCGCCGAACATTGCTATCATGAATTGGAAAAAATCGGTTATCAGTACGCCGGTGAGCCCGCCGAGCATGCTGTATGCTACCGTTACGATAGCGGCGATTGTTACAGTCTGCATGGGAGTAAGCCCAAGCATTACGCCGCCGATCTTGATAGCGGCAAGCGTTACCGATGCCATTATCACGATGTTGAAGAATACGCCGAGGTATATTGTGCGGAATCCGCGGAGAAAAGCGGCTGATTTGCCGCTGTACCGCATTTCATAAAATTCGATGTCGGTAAGTACCTGCGATCTGCGCCAGAGCTTGGAGTATACGAATGTTGTCAGAGTACCCGTAAGCAGGAATGCCCACCATACCCAGTTGCCGCTTACGCCGTCCCTGCGGACGATATCGGTTACGAGGTTTGGTGTGTCGGTGGAGAATGTGGTTGCCACCATCGATACCCCCAGCAGCCACCACGGCATCTGACGACCTGAGAGAAAGAAATCTGATGAGCTTTTGCCCGCTCGTTTGGATACTATTATTCCTATAAGAAGCGAAAACGCGAAAAACAGGAATATGATTACCCAGTCAATTGCACTTAATGTCATTTCATTTGCCCTCTAAAAAATACTATAAGCCTCAGTAAATAACTATATTGATTATAAGGATGTATGAGGAAAAGGAAATAGTTTTTTGTAGAAGTGGAATTTGCAGTATTGCAGTAGGATTCAAAATTGAAAATGAACGAGCGGTAAAAAAGTTTGAAAAAATCTTGATATAAATTACAACATAGTGACATATGTTTATAAGTGTCATTGATATATAAAAGAACAATATGGATGATAAAGAAAAAACAATTCAGTTATTCGAAAATTTCGAATAACTACTGCTAAGATAGTTGACAATTCAAATAGCGAAAAACAGGCAATAGGTCATAATAGTTGTTTAAAACTGGAGATTTAAGCCTGCATTCTTACGGCCAGTGGTACTGTTGATGTTAGCGGGAGGATTTTCTGTATTGGAGAGGGCTTTGGGTTGTTTTCTTTTTGAACAGTTCGGAGAAGTAGTATATTGAGCTGAAGCCGAGTGTTTGGGCGATCTGGCTTATTGGGAGGGTTGTTGAGCGGAGGAGTCTTTCGGCTTTGTGGAGTTTTAAGTTTAGCCGATATTGGTAAGGTGTGAAGCCGGTTATTTCCTTGAACGTTTTTCTAAAGAGTGAGTAGCTCATGTTAAGCTCAGTAGCAAGTTGTTTCAAATCGAGCGTGGTTTCGAGGTTTTCAGTGAGTTTTTTTCTTCCCTTTCGTATAGCATCAGATTTTTCGATATCCTCATTTTTCTGGATGTCCATTTCGGCGTTGAGTATTGCCATGAGGCTGAACGCTGATGCCGAGAGCATATACTCGAAGCCGTGAGGTTCGTATTGAGCGGTTTCGATTATCTCCATGAAAAGCGAGGATACTTTGGCTTCATCATTGATCTTTATTATTGGATTGTGTGGGTTCAGACGCGTTTTCTTGATGAAGCGGGTTGCCATTTCGCCGTCAAATTCTATCCAGTATTCATCCCAGCCGGTATTGATGTCCGGTTTGTATCTGTGCCATATTCCGGGAAGTATGCTGAAAAGTGAGCCTGCGGTTATCTGTTGTTTGCCGCTTTCTTTTGATTCGAAGATGCCGCCGCCTTTGGGGATATATACAAGGGTTACAGTATTTAGCACTCTGCCGGCAAGGAAGTTGAAGTCGTGTCCTTCGGGGTGAATTTCCGGCGGGTAGGGTTGATTGGGCAAGATACTGCTCCTGCCGCAGCTTATCACGTAGAGTCCCCAGTCTTGCAGTTTGCGGCTGCTGGGGAAGTATTTGAAGAAATTTTCTTTATTATTTGTCATAATACGTAAAAAAAATGCCAAAAAACGTATTTTAATCATCTGTATGCTGTGTAATAATATCATATAGTGTAAATTTAAGCAAGAAGATAGAATTACGAATTTAGAAGAAGTTCGCGGTTCGTAGCGAGTAGAAATATGGCTCTCGCCGTTTTGATATGTTGCTGCGAACCGCGAACTGCGAACTATATTTAAGAGGATAATATTATGGCTGAAAAAATTAAAGTCGGTTTGTTTGGGATAGGTCTTGATACTTACTGGGGTCAGTTTGATGGTCTTCTTGACAGGCTTATGGGGTATCAGGGGCAGATTGCCGAAAAAATAGGCGGTATGGGCGTCAGCGTGGTTGATGCTGGTATGGTTGATAATCCAACAAAGGCCACGGGAGCGGCTGAGCTTTTCAGGCGTGAGCAGGTTGACGTTATATTTTTGTATATCTCGACTTACGCGCTTTCCTCAACTGTGCTTCCGGTGGTTCAGAAGACAAATTTGCCGGTGGTTGTGCTGAACTTGCAGCCGGTAGCGGCAATCGATTATGAAAAATTCAACGCAATGGGTGATCGCGGCAAGATGACGGGGGAGTGGCTTGCTCATTGTCAGGCTTGTTCTGTGCCGGAGATTGCGTGTGTGTTCAATCGCTGCAATATCGATTATCATCTTGTTACCGGCCATCTTGGTCAGGATTGTGTCTGGCAGGAGATAAATGACTGGGTTGATGCGGCAAGGGTTAGGCATACGATGTCTAATAGCCGTGTTGGTGTGCTTGGTCATTATTACTGCGGCATGCTTGATGTTTACAGTGATCTTACGCAGCAGTCGGGGGTGTTCGGTAACCATTTCGAGTTGCTGGAGATGTGCCAGTTGAATGAATTGCGTAAGGCGGTAACAGATAGTCAGGTGGCTGAGAAGATTGCTGAGTTCAATGAGAAATTCGATGTGTCGCCGGAGTGTGAGCTGGTAGAGCTTGAAAGAGCGGCAAAGACATCATGTGCACTTGATGCGATGATAGAAAATAATGATCTTGGAGCTATGGCTTACTATTATGAAGGGGCTGCGGGTAATGAGTACGAGAATATTGTAACGAGCGTTATTGCTGGAAATACACTTCTTACCGGTCGGGGAGTGCCGATTGCAGGTGAGTGTGAGGTGAAGAACGTTATGGCGATGAAGATAATGGACTCTTTGGGTGCGGGCGGGTCGTTCTCGGAGTTTTATGCGATGGATTTCGATGATGATATCGTGATGCTTGGGCATGATGGGCCTGCGCATTTTGCGATAGCTGAGGGCCGGGTCGGGCTTGTGCCGTTGCCTATATATCACGGCAAGCCGGGCAAGGGGCTTTCTATCCAAATGAGCGTGAAAAACGGACCTGTTACTATTCTCAGCGTTGTTCAGGGCGGCGGCGGTGAGGTTTCACTTTTGGTTGCCGAGGGTGACTGCGTGCCGGGGCCTGTACTTCATATAGGAAACACGAACAGCAGGTATCGTTTCAGTATTGGTGCAAAGGGCTTTATGGACAACTGGTCTATGGCCGGGCCTGCTCATCACTGCGCGATCGGTGTTGGACATATTGCTGACAAAATTGAGAAACTTTCAAAGCTTCTTGGCATCAAATGTAATAGAATTTGTTGATATAAACGAGATTTGAGGATAAGATATAATAGCAATTGATAATTAACAATTTAAGAAGTTAGGAGTTAGTAGATAGAAGTTAGTAGAAATTTGGGTAAAGCATTTCAATTCTATCTTTTGTATTCTAAATTCTAACTCCTTGCAAGTTACAGGAGATTTTTGTATGAAACGATGTGCTTTCAAAATGAATTTGTCGTCAGGTAATGTTGAGGAATACAAGAAACGTCATGATGAAATCTGGCCGGAACTCGTTGATGAGCTTCGCAAGGCGGGCGTTCAGAACTATTCAATCTATTATGATGAGGATACGCAGACGCTTTTCGCTTTCCAGGAGCAGACATCTGACAGCACTGCCGATCAACTGCCGGAGAGTGAAATTGTAAAGAAGTGGTGGGCGTATATGAATGACGGCATCATGGAATACAACGACAAGGATCAGCCTGTAGCTATCGAACTTAAAGAAGTGTTCCATATGGACTGACATTTCAATTACGAATTAGAAATTAAGAATTATGAATTGTGGTTGTTCGCTCACCCACTTTCATGGGTTCTTGCAGTTTTGTTCAAGCAAGCGAATATTGCCGCGAACCACGAACTGCGAACTTAGTGCCTATATTAGAAATCTTTTTGATTAAAAGCCGGAATATCTGTCTTTTTTATGTTACCCTGTTTTGTTAGACGATTATTTTTCAGAGATAATAATAAACGAAAACAAAGGAATTTTATGCAGAAGGCAGAAAAAGGCAACACCGTAAAGGTGCATTATAAAGGCAGTCTTGATGACGGTTCGGTATTTGACAGCAGCGAAGGTCGTGATCCTATCGAGTTTCAAGTTGGCGGCGGAATGATGATTCCCGGTTTCGATGCCGGCGTTGAAGGTATGGAAGTTGGCGAGAAAAAGACAATAAAGATTCCTTCGGCTGAGGCTTATGGTCCTTATCGCGAAGAGATGATAGCTGTTTTGGATCGTGATGAGGTGCCTGTTGATTTCAAGCTTGTGGTTGGAATGGTGCTTCAGATGAGATCTGAGCAGGGCGGCGCTATGACCGTTACTGTCAAAGAGCTTACTGATGATAAGATCACTCTTGACGGCAACCACGCTTTGGCGGGTAAAGATCTTACGTTTGAGATCGAGCTTGTTGAGGTTAAATAATCTCAACACTAATTTTGTTGAATTAAAAAAGCCGGCAGGAATCAGATTTCTGCCGGCTTTTTCATTTTATTTCAGATATACTCTGGCTCGTAAGCCTATACGTTCATGCCTGATATCTCGCAATCGAATACCATCTGCCCGTTTACAATGCCCTGTACAGTGGCAGTATATTTACGGCTTCGCATCTTTGAAATATGGCATAGCATATAGAGCCTGTCGCCAGGTACTACTGTTCCACGGAATCTCGCGGATTCAATGCTTGCAAACCCGATGAACCCTTCAAGGCCGTATATCTTTTTCATATATACGCTTGAGAGTTGTGCCGCGGCTTCTATCATTACCACGCCCGGCATTATCGGACGACCCGGTATATGGCCGCGAACCCAGAATTCCTTGTCGGTTACATCCTTGTAGCCTAAACTATAATGATTCTCTTTATCATACCAAACGACAGCGTCAAGCTGCTGCATCTCATGATCCTGAGGATTATACTTCAGTATCTCTTCCTTGCCGAATAGAACCTGATTAAGGTCTATGTTGTCTATATCAAAAAGAAATTTCGGGGGCATTACTTACCTTGAATCTAAATTATTCGCGAATTTCGAGGATCTTTGATCTGATATCCTGAGCGATCTTCTTTACTTCCTGCATCTGCTTACGTACTCTTGTACCTGCAGCCTTGTTACCACTGACGGCTTTATTAACATCGCCCTCAACCTCGGCTATCAGAGCCTTTAATGCTTCAAATTCTTGCATCTTATAAATCTCCTGTATTTAAAATTGTAATTACTTTAATACCATTTGCCTTTGGATGCTCACAGAGTCAGTCTGAAAATGTTGAATCTTATAAAATGCCAAGCCGTAAAATTCCGAAGAAATACAGGCAGGCATTAAAAACACACAACAAAGAGCACACAAAAGCCCAACTAATTTATGCTTGGGGATTGTACCAGCATGGTATAGATTTGTCAAAACAAAAAAGAAGGCGTTTTTATTTTTTATTTTTTCATAGATTGTTGTGTAGTAATGGTTTATGTGGTTTGGTCTAAAAAAGAGAGCTAAATAACTCAAAAAATACCCCCGTTTATGGCCTCAAAAACGCATTTTTCTATGAGAGCTTGTGTGTTGGTACCGGCTTGTGAGCTTTAGAAGGAGGTGTCTGTTGCATTGGATAAGTGCTATTTTGCCAGCCACTTGATCAGGATTTCCGTTAATGAGGCTGAACTTATCGGCTTTGTTATATAGTCATTCATGCCGGCATCAATACATATATATCGATCACCTTCGGTAGCATTTGCTGTCATTGCTATTATCGGGATGTCAATATTGGGCTGGTTTTCTGCGTCCCGGCGTATTTTTTGCGTTGCAGTAATACCATCCATCACCGGCATTTGGACATCCATTATTACAAGGTCGTATTTCTTCTTTTTCAGTGCATTGATAGCTTCCTGCCCGTTCTCGGCTATATCAACAGCGATTCCGAGCTTCTCAAGCATTCCCGCTGTTACCTTCTGGTTTACTATATTGTCTTCGGCCAGCAGAATCTTGTGCCCCTTTAGATTTTCTATTTCCTGAGGCGTATGTTTGATCTTCTTGGATGTTTTTCTTTTCGTTTCAGAGTCGCTTCCTATTGCGAAAGAGCAGTTGAACCAGAATAGAGAACCTTTTCCTTCGGTACTTTCAACACCTATTATGCCGCCTTTGAGTTCGACGAGTTTTTTTGATATAGCAAGTCCAAGACCGGTTCCTTTGAATTTTCTTGTACTGGAGCTATCCAGTTGCTCAAAGGAGTTGAATAGTAAATGTTGCTTTTCCTTCGATATGCCTATTCCAGTATCTTGTATTTTGAATCTGAGTATCACCGTTTTGTCGCTCTTCTGTTCAAGATTGACAGCGATTTTGACACTGCCTTGATCTGTGAATTTTACGGCATTTCCAATGAGGTTGATTAGTATCTGCAGAAGCCTGCTGGAATCGCCGCAGAGATGCGGCGGCACATCGGGGTCAATTTCAGACTGCAAGAGAAGGCCTTTGTTTTCGGCTGTGAGACGGAATATATCGAGCGATTCGTCAACTATCTGCTGAAGGTTGAAATTATGCTTTTCAAGCTCGAGCTTGCCGGCTTCTATTTTGGAGAGGTCGAGTATGTCGTTTATAAGGTTGAGCATGGCTTTGCCGCTTGATTCGAGCATTTTGGCGTAGTGCTTCTGTTTTTCTGATAGCGGCGTTTGCATCAGCAGCTCTATCATTCCTATAACGCCATTCATCGGCGTGCGTATCTCATGGCTCATGTTTGCCAGAAAGCGGCTTTTGGCAACGTTGGCGGCTTGTGCTTCAACAGCCATTTTCTTTGCGTTGTCCATCGCTTCTTTGAGGTGGCGGTTTGCTTCGCTGAGTTTCAGTTGGGCTTGTTTACGTATTTTGATTTCATCACGCAGTTCGTCATTGAGTTTGTCGAGTTCGTGTTTTTTTTCTTCGTATTCCTCCAGCGTTTTTTCGAGACGGCTTGCCATCGCGTTGAAGGAGCTGGCAAATTCACCCATAAACTCCACTCGATGCGAGAAGTCGCCTTCTGCGACTTTTGATGTTTGCCATATCATATTTCGCAGGTTTGCCTGCAGTGTTTTGATTGTTCCGCCGGTGAAGCCTTTGAGCGGGATTGTTGCATCCAAATTGCCGTGGGAGATTGTGTATAGAGACTTTCGCAGAGATGTTATGTAGTCATACAATCTCTTTGCTGATTCGTTTTCAGATAGATGTTGCGGCAGTTCAGGAGGGGCATTGCTGGTAAGGGCTTGAAGCATGAAGTCTGCCAAGTCTGTTGATGTTTGTTCTTTTCTCTTACCAGTCATTGTTTAAGTGCTTGATTTATACGGTTGATTGGTCATTTTGTTGTTTCAGCCCTGAATCGGCAGGTTCTGTCGCCGCTGCACCAGCAGTCTACCTCTTTAACCTTGAAATTCAGTCCCGTGTAGCTTTCAAGGAGACCGGCAATGAATCCCTCATCGTATACGCAGATTTCGCTGTCAATGTTTGGAAGGCCGGAGCAGTCGACATCTTCTGATACAGTAAGCACGATGACGCCTTTTTCCATATCGATCTGCTCGATTCGCAGGACGCCTATTTTAAGGTCGACAAAGGTTTGCTGGAGCCCGCTGATGAATTCCTCAAGCTCAAGGTTTGGCTGGAATACGTTCTTGTAGAATTCCGTGCCGGCAAGTTTGCCTGCATCGTAGAAAATCTTGTCGGCTTTTTCTGTGCCGAGGTCTTGCTCGAGGATGTCTCTTAGCGTGAACTGCATCAGGCGATATACTTTAAGGCTGATATCCGGGCCTAAGTTAGGTCTGCCCAGAGCTATATCACCTAACAGATCCCACGAGAATTTGTATTTGGTTTCTTCCATAATATTCCTACAACTTTTATACATTTTCTGTGCGCACCACTCTCTGAATATACTTTACACGAATTTGCTGATTTTGTCGAGTAAATTATGCTTACGGCTTGATTAATGAATGAGCTGGATGGGTGTTTAAGGCGTGTTTTAAGGGGCATTCTGTAAACATGGCGATGCCCATGCCCATATTATTGAGACCTTTTCAGTGCGTTCTTTTAACTTTATACTAATATGATATTTATTGAATTATTCTTTGCAGCGTCTATAATTGAATTTTGTTTGAAGTTATTATGGTGTATATGAAAACAGTTCAACTCAGGAGTTTTGATATGAAGCGATTAGTCGTGTTGGGTTTTATGGCTTTTTTGGTGGTTTTATTTTTTTCAGGCTGCCGTTCTTTAGGTGGAGGCACGAAGCCGGTAAATATAAAGATGAAAAAGGCAGCAGGTAAGATGCCGGAATTGCAGCTTGGTATTGTGAGCTTTGATTCGGATAAGATGTATGCACAAAATACGACTCCATTCAAATGTGCTGAAGCTCCTTTCTCAGCAGACGACCTTTCTAATTTTAAGATATCACTTGAAAGAGGCGTTCGACAGATAACCGGCGAAAGCAAGCCTACCGTGAATATAAATGTGGTTGTACGTGCGAATATGATCGCATACAGCAATGGTGAGGTTGCTATTTTGTCAGCCGTTGACTGGTGCTTATCGAGTGAGAGGCAGGTTCTCTTTGAGGAATCATTCTTTGCCGCCAAACATTACGGGGCACTTGCCGGTAAGACGCTTGGTGGTGCAAAAGAGGATATCATGAAAAGGATGGTTCTGAGGATACTTAAGACATCAAAATCGCTTTCAGGCGGCAATAAGGATGTTAAACCTGTACAAGTGGATGATATATACGATTCGTTTGCGTTCGCAGTTTCAAAACTGCCGCCGAACATTACTTTTTATATCCCCGGTTCAACTTCGGCTACCCGTTATCAGACTGATTGGACGATACTGGAAACGATGGAAGAGATTAGCTGGGACGAACTTATCGGAGGTTGAGACTGATGCGAAAATGCTTTGTTCTTATATTTTGTCTGTGTGGTATTGTTGTGACGGGTTGTCAGGAATCGGCGAAATCAAATGCCGCCAGTTATAATAATCCACAAGATTTTGATCCGCAGTCGATGGCGGTGG
Organism: Sedimentisphaeraceae bacterium JB056; assembly: GCA_044440125.1. Classification (GTDB taxonomy): domain Bacteria; phylum Planctomycetota; class Phycisphaerae; order Sedimentisphaerales; family Sedimentisphaeraceae; genus JBITAJ01. The sequence continues at coordinate 34,181 of JBITAJ010000017.1, forward strand.
TTATGATTGATCAGGGAGTCTACCTGAAAACCGTTGACGGCAAGCTTTATGATGAGAATATTTCAATTTGGGATGCCAAATATTCGCTTCAGGAAAATCTTATTATTCCGGCAGGCGGGCATACGCTTGGGGTTCTTGCAGAGAAGTCGTTTCATCATCTTTACGGCAAAGATGTTATCGATATAGATTTTGTCGCTGAAAATGACAGGGTTTACAGGATAATGAAGGCGCAGAAAGACGGCAAGAAGATCATTGGAATTTATGACAAGAAAACCTTGGCAGCAGAGGCTAATAGGTAGAATTTACATCAAGCAAGCAAGTTTAAAAAATGATGTACAACGTGATGTACAATTTGTGCTGGGTACAAATAAAAAAAGGACTCACGATTTTCGTAAGTCCTTTTTTTCTGGTAAGTAGCGGGAGCTGGATTCGAACCAACGACCTCCGGGTTATGAGCCCGACGAGCTAACCAGACTGCTCTATCCCGCAATCAAATTGAGGTTCGTATTCTATGCTTATATATCTTTTTGTCAAGTGGAGTTATTCAAAAAAGATCAAATTTTCTGTAAAAGATTTCTTAACGGCTTTTAACGGTATTTAAGTGGTGTTTTCAGCTTGGAAATTAATGGATAAATGCCAGTTAAATATGAAATATCAATTTTGAGAGTTCGTGATGTCATGCTTTAACAGGATTTTTGAGGCAAAAAACGAAAAAAAATCGGTTTAAATGTACATAATTTGTACAATTTTGTAAGTCATTGTTTTTCGGTATTTTAAGGAATTACGTGTAAAATATTGTTTAAATTTATGTCGTATTCCACCTTTTAAATGTTAAAATGTACATGAAAATATATTGACAAATGGGCAAATGTACAGTAATGTATATATACAAATAAGGAATTGTAATGCAAAACACAATGACCAAATTAGAAAAAGTAAGCAGTCAGCTTTGGGAAACAGTTCGGACTCTTCGTGAGAAGGGTGAGAATTCTCTGCCCCCCGAGATCGTTCTTTGTGATGAGTACAATGTCAGTCGTGGTACGATTCGCCGTGCGATGAATGAGCTGGTTGACAAGGGAGTGCTGAGGCGTGTTGCCGGCAAAGGTACTTTCATATGTGAGGAGAGGACCGCCGAGGCGGCAGAGTCGGGCACTATTCCAATGATTGGTCTTGCGTATGATGTTGTTGAGCTTAGTGAGTTTCGAATGATGAACATCAGGGCCATTGCCAGAGCCGCACATTCCTGCGGGCTTGGAGTAATGGTTTGCTCATTGTCTGAGGCGATGGGTCTTTTGGGAAGCTGGTTCCCGACACAGAGAGGACCGGCAAGGCTGATGGGGCTTATAAGCTGTAATTTCCCTAAAGATATGATCGAAGAGATCAAGAAGTCGCCGGTGAAGATTCCTTATGTTGCTTTGGTTAATCCTGAATATGAGAATATAGCAGATTACGCCGTTCTTCGTCTTGACGAGTTCAAAATTCTGTATGAATTCCTTTGCGAGAAAGGGCACAGGAGGTTTTGCTTCCTTGAGGATGTTATCACTACCGAAAGCATCAACAGGACAAATCAGGCTATCGACCATATTAATGATATGGGTTATGAGATATCCGTTATTACCAAGGAGTTTTTCTCAGACAGAATGCGTGCTGCAGAAGAGGTCGATCATGTGTTGTCGCTGCCGGAGGAAGAGCGGCCTACCGTAATAATATGTTACGATGATAAGCTTGCGGCATGGGTAATAAGACATCTTACTAAAAATGGTATAAGAGTACCTGAAGATATTTCCGTGATAGGACGTGGTAATCTTGATATCGCGGCATGTACGACTCCGGCAATTACAAGTCTTTGCATTTTCTATGATGATCTTGCGAAGAAGGCCATGGAGCTGTTTCTTGCCCAACTTTCCGGTGAGGATATAGACGAGCCTATAAAGAAGGTAGGTTACAGGATAATTGAAAGAGAATCTGTTGCTGATATAAATTGACGCTGTTTTCTGTGTTGTGTTTTCTCGCCGTATATTATTAAAATTTCTATCTAACAAGACTTAAATGTCTGATAAATAAAACAAGATAAGATATTTGCTGATTATTGTTTACCGTTTTTTATGAGACGGTTTTAAAAATTTTTATAGGAGATAATGATATGAGAAACTTTCTGTTGTTGATGACCGTTTTAGTTTCAGTATTTTCGGTCGTTCCGAATCTTCATGCTGACGCTTATTTAGTTGATAGTAATACTCTTAAATGGGGTATTGGTCCAGATCCTGACAATCAGCCTGATGGACAATTGTGGTACACTTTCAGTGACTGGGATTGGTATGAAGGCAGCCTGGCACTTGATTCAGCATGGCCGGGAGATCCTAATACTCAGCCATGGCCATCTACTTTTGAAGCTCCCACATACGGTATGCAAATTCGTGCAGATGCTACGATTGACGGTTCCCTGGTTCAGCCTACAGGATATGTTTTCGATTTGTCTTCTGCCGGTATAACAGGCAAGGTTATTTCAAGTATTGAAATAATCAATGCTTTCTGGAATTTCCCTTCTGGAGCAAATGCGGCAGTAGCAGCTACGTTTTACGATGAAGATGACAACAGAGTTTATCAGGAGAATCCGGCTTTGATGTCTGCCGGATGGTGGCAGGGTACTGTTGTTGATTTTTCCGAAAATCCTACTAAAACAGTTCGTTTTTCATTAGATCCTTACGCTTCTTCATGGGTTTGGAGCGGTAATTATATGTATATAGAGCAGTTGGTAATCAATCTCATAGATGAAGCTGACGCTAATTGCGGTACAAAATATAATCCGTATCCTTTAGCTGATATAGATGGTGATTGCATCGTTGATTCTGCCGATGTCGCTAAGATAGCCGAGTACTGGCTTGGATGCAACGATCCTGCTGATGCGGCTTGTGTACAGTAATTTTTTATATTACAGAATAATCTATAGGAGATATGAAATGAAATCATTTAAAATGATATATTTGCTTGCGGCAATTATTTTGGCGGTACTTACTCCTTCCATGGTTAAGGCTGAAGTCTTTGCCGAAGCAGGCATGACCGGATGGACAACAATTGGTGATGGCAATGCTTATGATGTTAATGACGGCGGTACATTGAAGCCGTTTGAAGATCTGGTTACTTTTACATCGCCAGCAAATACAAACGATTACGGTGTTGACGGAGCTACATGGGGCTGGGATGCCTTCCAGATAAAGGCTATTTACTGTCAGCCGGGTTCCGGTGCTTATGTTGGTTACCGTTATGAAGCTCCGGCAGGAAAGATCATTACAGAAGTTAATATACCTAAGATATATACTAATGTATCAAATATCATGCACCTCCAGATCGCTGATGATTCTGGTGTTGTAGCAGAACTTACTCCAGCCGGTACAACAACTCTTAACGAACTCTACGCTACAGAGCTTAGTACATCTTCTGTTGAGATCAGATGGGTTAATTCGCATTCTTCAACAATAAATCTCTGGGCAGGTAACGGCTTTATTGTCAATACTGTTGAGGTTGTAACTGAAGATGCTCCTCTTGAAGGGGCAGAGACATTAACATTTGCAGCAGGCGGTTTTGAAGGTTGGGAGTATGTAGGCGGCGGAACAGGCTATGATGCCGATAACGGTAATGCAGAATCACCGCTTGAGGAATTGATGACACTTGCTACGCCTTCCAATACAAATGATTACGGTGTTGACGGAGCTACATGGGGCTGGGATGTTGCGAAAATATCTCCAAATGGACATATACTTCCTAATTCCGGTGCTTATGTTGGTGTTCGTTATGAGGCACCTGCGGGTAAGATGGTTACCGGAGTAAGGGTTCCGAAGTATTATACAAATGTCGATCTCAGTATGCATCTCAAGATATATGATGCAGATGGTGTTGAGCTGGCAGATTCAACCCGTGTTGGACTTACCGAGATGGTTACTGATCTTGCAGCGGCTGATATAAGTACATCAGCAATCGAAATACGCTGGGTTAATACTGCTGCTTCTACCATACACTTCTGGGGCACAAGTAATGGCGTGATAATAAATACAGCAGAAGTTGATATTGCCAATGATCCTGACTATCAGGCCTATAATCCTATAACTTTTGATACGACCTATAAACCATCGCAATGGTTCGGTTACTATCATGCCTATACGGTTGTATCAGATGATCCGCTTGGCTCGACCAACTGGGGCGATGCTATTGCAGATGTTGGCGGTTATACAAATCTTAACTATGTGTTCCCTAAGCAGGGAGCTATTGATTCGGCTGTAGCAAATCATTCATACATGCTTGTAGATGTTATGTGGCAGTTGTTTGAATCAGATGGCAATGGCGGTTATCAGCTCAAGAGCAGTTACGAAAGTGCCGTTGACAGTCTTGTTACAATGTTCAATGGATATGAAGAATATATTGGAGCATTCAGTCCTATAGATGAGCCTTACCATAGAAATGTAAGTCAGTCAGACCTTGAGGCATCGATAGCTGCATTAAAGGCGGGCTTCCCGGGCATACCAATCTATGTGAATTTTGCATATACAGAAGTTGATGCTCTTACCAGCTTAACTCTTCCTGCGGGAGCTGATTGGTTGGCCTTCGATGTATACGAAAGTGACGGACAGCCAGTTGATATTGCTGATATTCAAGGCTATGTTAACCATATTAAGAGTATCAAACTCCCTGAGCAGAAGCTGTTCCTTATTCCTCCTTCTGCAATGAATCTTGTAGCAACATATACAGATCAGCAGCTTGCTGATTCAGTTAACGCTTTTTATAATCTTATGAGTAATGATGATGAGATTATCGGTATGATGGTATTCCCTGCTGATGGCTGTCGTCAGGCAGAGTTTGACGGTATTGGAAGTACTATACCGCTTGCTCTTGCGGCTCAGCAAGCAATTGGCGGTCAGATTGCCGGTGAAGTTTGCGGCGATATCTGGAATGGCTTGTACAAGTTTGACTTTGATGCAGATTGCCATATTACTATGGCGGATTTCGCAGCTTATGCAGTTAAATGGATAGCTGAATAATGAATATAGTTTACCTTCCCGGCTGCAAAACCGGGAAGGTATTAAAATGATATGAGTGATGAGACGATTAATATTTCAAGAGTATGAAAAGGTAAATGATTATGTGTAAGAAAAAGGCATTTACATTGATCGAGTTGTTGGTTGTTATTTCCATAATAGCACTTTTGATGGCAATTATGATGCCTGCATTATCCAAGACCAGAAGCATGGCAAGACGCGTTATATGCGGCAGTCATATGCACAATATGGGGCTTGCGATAGAAAACTACAAGGCCGATCAGGATGGTTATTATCCAATAGCATTCTGGGGAACTACTTCTTTCAACAGGACTATTTATACAGAGTCTCTGATTAAAGCCGGTTTAATCGAGGGAGAGGAGACTTCAGCAGGTAATAATGAATGGGTGGTAAGTGCCGGCAGTACAAGAGAAGCATATTCATGCCCTTCTTTCAGAAGATTTCTGAAGGTTCGAAGTGATGTGCTTTATGGTTGGGACAACACCAATATTGCAGAGTATTATCCTATCGGTTATGGTTATAACTCGCATCTGTCAAGATATGATATTTGGGATGATTCAAAAAATGAACCAGCTTCTTCTCCGGATAATCCATACATAGGGAAAACACCTAATTCCAGCACGCTTATGTTGATAGATTCTTCAGCTTTCTTCTTGAATAATCTGCCAGGTTCAAAGTTTTATCCTGTTTATGAAATATCATCAAGATTTGCAAGCAGTAACGGCTCAATTGCCGGAAGTCATACCGGCGGGGTTGCAAACTCTTTGTGGGTTGATATGCATGTTGAGCAGAGAAAAGCGGATGAATATTCTCAGAGAAGCGATTCTGATCCGGCTGACTTGACAGGAAGCAGTGTTCTTGATCACAGGGCTCATCAGTATGATGATCGCGGTTATGCAAAGAGCTCACCTAAAGGCAAGATCGCTTGTCCTGAGTAATGATCGTGATTGTTTCTGGAGGTTTGGAGTTTTCAAAGGTATTGGCATGTCCAATTTCTACAGCTGTTTACTTGTGCGCAATTATAGTCGCATAAGATCAATATTATCAGTTTATAAAAAAATCATGAGGGTATATTGAATGATATCATTTAATAATTTTGTAAAATATCTTGCCGTTATTTCATTTGTTATAATTCTTGTCTTTTCAAACAGTTCAATTGCGGACGATTCTATGCCTGACGTTTTGATTAAACCGTTTCCTATTCTTTCATGGGTTCCTCCTCAGGTCAGTCAGCAGCAATTGAACTGGTATGATGAAGCTGGTTTTACTGTTCTTACTATGTATCCTGATGAGGATAAATATGAGGTGATGAAAAAATATTGGGATGGTAATTATATTGTATTCAAGGAATGGTCTGAGTTCGATTATGATGATATGCTTGCTTTCCATCCTGAAGATGATAAAAAGATCGGTTATCTTCTCGGCGATGAGCCGCTATATGATGGACTGGCTGAATATAAAGTTATCGCGGATAAGATGAGAGAAGCTGATCCGCAGCGAATCTGTCTTGTAAACTTATTCCCTTCTTACGTAGGTGAAACACGACTTGGTAACGGTTTTCTTGATTATATAAAAGATTCTTTTGAACTGATTAATCCTCGTTACTGTTCGCTTGATAACTATCCTCTCATGTGGTTTGATGTAGAAAGACCTGAATATTATTACGATATTGAAATGCTGAGAAAGTTCAGTCAATGGAATGATTCAAAGCAGATAGGTTTTATACAATTGTATTCATCTTCGGTTTGTCGTGATGTAAGTGAGTCGGATGTTGCGTGGCAGGTTAATACGCTGCTTGCTTACGGATGCAAAGGTCTTTGGTATTTCAATTTCAGACATCCTTCTGCTGGAGATTCAAAAGCTAAAATGCCGGAGATAAGCGAAGCCGGAGCAAAGGATTTCAGGAATCTTCCCGGCCAGTGGGCGGAATACTACAAACCAGTATATGAAAATTTTGGTGGTAGCAGTGCTCTTGGTATGGATGATAAGCCATCGTTTTCTTTTGAGTATGTAAAGAAAGCAAATGCTCAAGCTCTTGCTTGGGGTCCGCTGCTGCTTACACTTGAGAATAATGCAGTAAGGCATGTTGTCAACAGGCAGCCGTTTGCTCCTGTTGGTACGGAAGTATTCGCGGAAGCACGTTTCATTTCCGAAGCTAATGAACCGTTTATTAACAGTGTTAAAGCAGTTGATCCTGATAAGGATAAGGGCTTCATAATAAGCTATTTTGAGAATGAGGCAAAAGATTCTTACGTGATGATTGTTAACAAGAATCACGGCGAATTTATAACCTGCAAGGGCGGAGCGGCAAAGACAAAGATTGTTTTTGATGAAGAGGTAGCAGGTATCAAGATAGTATCACCTGTTGACGGGACGCTGGAAGATAAGAAAATAACAGACAGACTGCTGACTGTTGATATTGAGGCCGGCGGCGCTATTCTCTTCAAAGTAGAATGTAAATAACCAATATTACTACAGGACTCCTTGTGAATACAACTTTAATTGACTGGATAATTCTCGTTTTTGTTTTTGCCGGATTGTGCTTTGCCGGATTGATGTGTCGTAAAAAAGTCAAAGGCGTATCAGATTTTATGGTTGCCGGCAGGAATGTCAGAAAGTATCTTGCTTTGGGTACAGGTCTTGTTGAAGGTATCGGATTGGTGACAATCGCTAATTTTATTCAGCAGGGATTTTTGCACGGTCTTAGCAATATATGGCTCCAGACCATCGATATGCTGATCGTTGCGATAATATTCGGCCATTTTGGCGTTGTGATAGTTCGGTTCAGGCTTGGCGGTTTTATTACACTTCCGCAATATTTTGAAGCAAGATACAGCCGTAAAACAAGGCTGCTTGTCGGTTTTGTTACGGCAGTAGCGGGAATATTGAATTTTGCTATTTTTCCTATTGTCGGCAGTCAGTTCCTGACGCATTTTCTGGGTCTGCCTGCGACGTTTCCATTGCTTGGGATGAATATGCCTACAATACCGGCTCTTATGGGAATTATGCTGGTGCTTGCACTGCTGTTTACAAATCTTGGCGGTATGATATCGGTTGTTGTTACTGACTACATCCAGTCAATACTTGTGGCTTGCGGTATATTCATAATGTTGTTTTTTACATTCTATACGCTTGGTCTAACCGGTCTTACAGAAGGTTTACGGGAAAATCTTGGGCAGGCCGCTTTCAATCCGTTCTATGAAGGCAGTTATGGGATTGCTTTTTTCGTATGGGTTGGGCTTAATGTGTTTTTCTGTTATGTAGCATTTTCTCCTACAATGCAAAAAGTTGCTTCTACCGACAGCAGTGAGACCGCAAGAAAGATGACTATGATAAGTTCTTTCTTTAATAAGAGCCGACTGGTTATGATGATGCTTATAGGTATAGGTGCTTTGATATATTTAGGCGGTCAGGCTCCTGATGATATGAATATGAATGGCGAGCAATGGAGCAGAACGGCCGGTCCTTTGTTTCTTGGAGAGATTCTGCCGCCGGTATTTATGGGTATTGTGATGTCTGCACTCTGTGCGGCGTTTGTCAGTACGATGGACAGTTATATTTTGAGCTGGGCATCGGTTATTGTTAATGATGTGATATGTGCCGTGAAAAAGAAGCCCATGACTCCTGAGGGACATTTGTGGTGTTTGAGATGGGTCATAGCGGCTATCGCTTTATTTCTTTTCTGTTTTGGTGTCTTATATAAGCCGACAGAATCTATACTCGAATATATCTATCTGACCGGAACGATGTTTACCGGTATAGGTATAGCTCTTGTGTTTGGACTCTATTTTAAGTTTGGTACGACAGCCGGTGCAATGGCGGCAGTTCTTTCCAGCGCGGTTCTTCCTGTAGTGGATCTTATTTGTAAAAGAGTATTCGAAGGTAGCTACACTTTGGGGTCACAATACTCAGGGCTTATGATAATTTTGTTTTCGATGATGATATACATTGCAGTATCTCTTGCAGACAAAACGAAAAAAGTGACAGTAGATTAACAAAGGATATATAGGAAATGCGTGATAAAAATGTACTTTTTATAATGCTCGATCAGCTCAATTACAGGTGTCTTGGGTATATGGGGCATCCGGATGTCAAGACTCCAAATATTGATGCGTTGGCGGCTGAGGGTACATGTTTTACAAACTTTTATACGCAGTCTCCGATATGCCAGCCCAGCAGGATTTCGTTTCTTACAGGTAATTATCAAAAGACTCACAGGCAGTATGGTTTTGAGGGTATGGTTGGTAATAGTTTTGAACTTATGCCTCGCATATTCAGGAAAGCCGGTTATAAGACAGGGGCATCGGGTAAGTTTCATATAAATTCTTTAGGCAGTGACTGGGGTTTTGATTATCTTGCAGGCACGCTTGAAGAGGAACAGGACAGATGCAAGCCTGCAACCAACTGGTATCCTGATTACATACGTGATAAAGGATACAAATATCCTACTACTCAGGCTCACGGCTCTTCCCTTGGAGATTCTGTTCCGGATGATATCGAGAAAGAGGAGAAAAGCGGCAGAGTTCATGAGATCAATGTTGATAACTATGTCATGTGTGCGGGTAAGACCAGGATACCGTTTGAGCATAGTATAGAGAAATGGACGACTGACAGGGCGATTGAGTTTCTGGAATACGTAAATGATGATGAACCGTTCTTCTTCTGGCTGACTTACGATCGTCCGCATGCTCCTCACGGCGTATCAGAACCATTCGATAAATTGTATGATCCTGATCTTATTTCGCTTCTGCCATATGAGGATGTTGATGAAATCTGTTCGAAACCTTATGACTATTTCAAGAAGCTTCGGAGTTTCTTTGGCGATGATAAAAAGCTCAGGCGTGTTCTTGCCGCTTACTATGCCATCATAACCTGTATTGACAGCGAGATAGGCAGAGTTGTTGATTATCTTAAGAGCAGAGGACTCTACGATAACACAACAATAATCTTTACCAGCGATCATGGCGATATGGCCGGTATGCATGGAAGCTTTGAAAAAGATAATATGGCTGATGAAGTGATAAAGATTCCTATGGTAATCAAGCCGCCTTTTAAGATGCAGTCTGATGCGCCGAAGAGAATTGACTCTTTATGTGAATCGACAGATCTTTTACCGACACTGCTTTCGCTGCATTCCTTTGAAAAGATGGATGTTGACGGCCATGATCTTTGCGGTTTGATCAGTGGAAATGAAGATGGCATCGATAACGTTGTATTTTCTGAACAGTATTCAATTAAGGCTATTGTAAAGGATAGCTGGAAACTTATCTATTATCTTGATAAACCATATGGAATGCTCTTTGATCTTGCGAATGATCCGTTTGAAAAGAACAATCTTTACGATGATGATAAATATAAATTGAAAAGGATTGAGCTTAAACGTGAATTGATAAAAAAACTCTCTGGCAATTGGGATGAGTGTGACAAAGAGGATGTTGAGAGTACGATATTCAATTATGGGGGCAGGTCAAGCAAAGCGCATTATGGTAATGTCGGCTGGGATGACCGGGATTTTTATGTTGTTGATTACCGTTGCATGTATTTGGTGGAGGACAACCCGGCGACTTATATCATGATGTACAATTTGTATGATGATAAAACACCGATGTATAAAGTTGAAAATGGATGCCCATGTTATGAAGCCGGTGATGTCTGTAATGAACTTCTTTATAATGGCATTTATGAAAAGTTTGTTGATGGTTTAGTTGATTGGCTTATACGAAAAATAACACCGATTGATGTGATTGGGATACAGGCTTCTAAGCTTGAACGTTGTTATCCTCTTGAAGAAGAGGTTGCTGAGTTTTTAGGAAATGTTTCGCGTTAAAAGCGGGAAAGTATAAAGAAAATTCGGAAAGGATGTGTTGGATGAAAACGAAAATATTATTTTTAATTCTGGCTGTTGTGAGTATGCCTGTGGTATCTTACGGCAAAGCAAGTGATGGTGATCACGTGTTCTTCTACAATCAGTATGGTTCACCGGCATTTGAAACTATTAATGACTGGACGAAAATCGGTTCTGCCGGTTATTCAACTTATTTCAGTCTCAATAGTGATGTCGATTGTGTTGAGGATGCAGTTTCCACAGAGAGCCTTAAGACAAGGCTTGACTGGACAGTGCCTACTTCGCAGACGGTTCCTGCCGGTACTTGGTGCGGGTATGAATTTACTATACCTTCAGGTGTGAAGGAGAATATACTCAGATGGTACACTGCGGGCAGATATAACATAGGAACCGGAGCGGAGGTTCGTCTGCTTGATGAGAATGATAATATTGTATGGACCTACAGTGATACAGGTACATGGGTTAATAATTACAGTAACACCTTTCAGCCTACGGAAAAAGTTAAACTGATCGTTTATCAGGCAAGCAGTGGTTATTTATGGTCGGGTCAGTATTTCTATGCCAGGCTTATGCAGATGTATACACAGGATATACCGAAATATTTCGGTTATTATTTCACAAATACTCCATCGGCTGACTACTATGAAGACAGCAGTTGTGATATCTCTGAATTTACCAATCTCAATCATGTTATGGTGAGTTCTATGACCGCTGCGCAAGTAAGTGCACTTGCGGCTCGTTATTCTGCCAATGGCTGTAAGATGCTGATTGATACCAGATGGCAATTCTTTGATGGAAGCGGCAATTTATTACCGCAGGCAACAAGAGAATTGCAGTGGTCGATATTGTGGGACAAGATTGAACCTGTACTGAGCAGTGTCGGCGGCATGTATCTTATTGATGAGCCAGTGAATAGAGGCGTCAGTTACAGTGATCTTCAAACCTGTATTACGGAGATAAAGGCTGATTATTCGGGGCCAATTCTTGCCGTATACGCTTATCCTACAATTGAAAATCTTACATGGGGCGTTATACCGACTAACATTGATTGGGTTGGTGTTGATAAATATAGTTGCTCATTCACTGATATTGTTGATCTGGTGGATAATCTCGAGACTTATCTCGCTTCATGGCAGTACATATTCCTTGTGCCTCAGGCGACTACGTTTAAGTCGTGTTCATCTGTGGCTAACTCCTCTCTTGAGGTTGAAGACTGGCAGGTACACAACTGGAGCTGGGACTACTGGGATCTGGCCAATGGTGATCCTCGTATTGTAGGTATGCTTTCTTTCCTCGTTGAGGACATGATAGACTGTAATATGACGTTGACGCAATCAGCTCAGAGTGATATAGGAACTAAAATCAAATAAACATTATATATACTTTCCCGCTTTATTTGGTTTGAATGATTGGAAATAATAAGATTAACAAAACAGGAATGATTTTATGAATGGATGGGAGACCAGCAGTTATATATATCTTGTGATAATGATTCTGTTTAACATATTGTTGACAGTAATCGTCTCTATAGGAGGGTATTTTGATCTTAAATATCTTTTCAAATCTTTACGTGAAGAGATTGTTGATGAGACAGATGATGGTCGTGTGAAGAAAGAAAATTACGAGGTTAGTGAATAATAATGAGACTGTATACAAGATTATCATTGCTTTTTGTTTTAACTGTTTTCTTTCAGTGTGTTTGTACGGCTCAGTCTCAGCTTGCGAATGTTGAGGTTGAGAAGACAACCACTCGAATAGAAGCTGAAAAATTTTCTCAATGGCGTAAAGATGTTTCGCTGAACTTCTGCGTGATATCCGACCCACATGCTTATGAGCCTGTAAGGAAGGGATATGAGCAATTCGGGACTGCAAGAGAAAAATTCTCAATGGCCGTTGATCATATCAATAGTCTTGCTGAGCAGGATAAGCCGGGTTTTGTTCTGGTTACCGGTGATGTCTATCTTGATAAGATTAAGGATATTGTTGATCAAAGCGGCTTGAAATTTTACTTTGTAGCCGGTAATCATGAGAAGGTGGAAGATAAAAAGTTTCTTCGCGAGTCTTATCCTGAGTATTTTCAGGTTGCTGGCGATGAGTCGGATTACTATTCGTTTACTGCTGATGGCTGTCGTTTTATTGGTATATGCGATGCCGCCTATCCTGAGCATGTAGGTTCATTCAGTTCAGAGCAGATAATACCTTTCGGGCAAGCTCAATGGATTGAAAGTGAATTGAAAAAATCAGAAGAGATAAAAATTGTTTTTGGTCATATTCCTCCGCATCCCGATAGCGGTGATTCAAATATGTATATGTCAAGGAACGACTCTGTTTTCTTTAACGAATTGGTGGAGATGACTTCGCCTTCTCTCATGTTCTTTGGGCATCAGCACCACCCTACACGGAAACTGACTACAGGGAACACTGAATGGTTCATTGTGCGGTCTCTTTCGTGGAATGCAGGTAATGCGGCGATTGGTTATCTTTCCGTTAAGCTTGATGGAAGCGGAGCCGAAATTGATGAGTATACTTTTGTGTCCTCAGCACCAGTCAATAAAGAGCGGCCTCAATTCAGTTTTGGTATTGTAGCTGATATTCAGTATGCCGACAGGGCAGACGTACCTGCGACTAACAGCTATTATCGCTCTTCACCGTCTAAGCTTTCCGCGATGGTTGAAGATTTCAATGGTCAGGATCTGGCTTTTGCAATTCAGCTTGGAGATATAATAGATTCTGTGTATAAAAGTTATGAGACAATATATCCTATATGGCAGCAGGTTGCCGCTAAAAAATATAATGTTGTTGGCAATCATGATTTTGTGCCTGACGAGGTCGCTGCTCAGGATATTTATAAGAAACTTGGCATCGCTCCAAAAGGCTACTACGATTTTTCTTATGGAAATATAAGGTTTGTCGTGCTTAACACGAGTGATGTAAGTTTGTATGCCAACAAACCCGGCACAGAGAAATATATTGCGGCAGACGAAATGTTGAAAAGGCTTAAGTCAATAGGTGCCGATGGCGCACATTCATGGGGAGGGGCTGTTGGTGCAGAACAACTGATATGGCTCGAAACTGTTTTGGCAGATTCAAAAGATAAAAGACAAGAAACGATAATATTTACGCATCATCCTCTGATTCCCCATGCGTTATGGAATTGGCGGGAAGTGTATGATGTTTTAGTTAAATATGATAATGTTGCTGCGTGCATCGCGGGTCATATTCATGAAGGTTATTACAGGCAAAGTGATGGGATTGAATTTATAACTGTGCAGGGCATGGTTGCCAATCCGGAAGAAAATTCCTATGCGATAGCGGATGTTTATGAAGACAGAATAGAGATAAGAGGTTTTGGACGAGAGTCTGATTTCAGTATCAGCCTTTTAGAGAAAGTAGAAAAGTAAAGGTTTTATGATGGAACGAATAAGTATAACAAGAAGAAATTTCATGGCCGGCCTGATTGCGGCAGGTTCTACTGCCGGAGTTGGGACTCTCAGCGGCTGTTTTAACTCAGCTCAAAATACACAAAAAGAGACAAGGCCGAATTTTGTTTTCATAATGACTGATGACCAGAAATGGGATGCGGTTGGTTTTGAGAACGAATACCCTTTCTTGAAGACTCCAAAGACGGATATGCTTGCAAGAGAAGGTGTGGTTTTCAAGAATGCTTTTGTTACTAATTCTCTTTGTTCCCCTTCGAGAGCAACCTGTCTTACCGGGATGTATTCCCATCAGAATGGAGTACCTGTTAATGAAGTTGCCGATCACAGGCTTGATGTGCCTTCACTGCAGAGGACTTTGCGTCAGGAAGGTTATGAGGTTGCCTTTATTGGTAAATGGCATCAGCTTCTGCATGCCAATCCGCGACCTGATTTTGACTACTGGCTAAGCTTCAGGGGACAAGGGCAGTATTTTGATCCTGAGCTTAATGAAAACGGCAAGGAGATGAAAGTTGAGGGTTATATAACCGACATACTTACCGATTATACAGAAAAGTGGCTGACGGAAAAAAGAGACAAGACGAAACCTTTCTGCCTGTTCCTCTGGCACAAGGCGGTTCATGGTCCGTTTAAGCCTGCTCCGGAAGATGAGAATCTTTATGCTGATGATTTGATCCCTGAGCCTAAAAATTATAATGATGATTACTCAGACAAGGGGAGCTGGCTGAGGCGTGCGGCTAAGTATGGCGTGCACAGAGATGCTTTCTATAACAGTGAAGGGAAGCCGATTCCTGATTCAACTCCTCCGGCAAGAAAGTGGACCGGCAAAGAGGAGGCATGGATGAATTATCTCAAAGCAGTTTCTGCTGTTGACAGGAGCATTGGAAGGGTTTACGACAGGCTCAAAAATCTTGGTATGCTTGATGATACATTTATGATGTTCACCAGCGATAACGGTTATTTGCTTGGTAATCATCATAGTGTTTCCGATAAGAGGATAATGTGGGAAGAATCTATAAAAGTGCCGCTGATTGTTCGCTATCCGAAGCTTGTAAAGGCGGGAAGTGTTATTGATAAAATGGTACTTAATGTAGATTTTGCACCAACATTCATTGATCTTGCAGGCGGTGAAATTCCAGACACAATGCAGGGGCGATCTTTTGTACAGCTGCTTAAAGGTAAAACAGATGATTGGCGAAAAGACTTCCTTTATGAATATTTCAGAGAAGGGTATGCTCCAGGAATACCGACTGTAGTTGGGATACGTACTGACAGGTACAAGCTTGTAGATTATCCAGAGCTTGAAAATAATAATGAAATGTACGATCTTCAAACCGATCCGCTTGAGATGACCAATCTTTATAACGATGAAAAATACTCATCGTTGAAGGCAAGGCTTGAGAAACGTCTTGAAGAATTGAAACTTGAATATAATTATACGGTGCCTGACTATCCTTTCGAATAGGAATCTGTTATGAGTATAAAAAGAATAGCTCTTATAGCGGCAGTACTTTTTGCTGCTTCGACATTTGCCTTTGGTAAACTTACGCTGCCATCTTTGTTCGGCGACAATACGGTGCTGCAAAGAGATGCGTTTGTAAAGATATGGGGAGGCTCTGAGCCTGGTCGTGAGATTTTGATCAAGGCTCAGTGGCAGTCTGAAACAATCAAAACTGTATGCGGCGATGACGGCAGTTGGATGGTACTGGTAGAAACGCCATCTGATAAAGGTCCATATGATATAAGCATCAGTGATGGTGCTGATAGCCTGACGCTTAATAATGTTCTTGTCGGCGAAGTGTGGCTTTGTTCAGGGCAGTCTAATATGGCTTTCGGGCTGCGAAGCTGCGATACTGCGGAAACGGATATACCAAAAGCAGATTATTCTGAGATACGTTTCTTTGGTGTTAAGAGAAAGCTTGCCGATGTGCCGCAGCAGGATTGTGAGGGCAACTGGCTTGTGTGCAAACCTGATGTTGCCGCATGGTATAGCGGGGTTGCTTATTATTTTGCACGTAAAGTTCATCTTGAAGAAGATGTGCCAATTGGTATAATACAGGCGGCTGTCGGAGGAACGCCTGCGGATTCATGGATAAGCCGTGATGTTTTGCTCTCAGATCCGCAGACTGTCTGTTCTGTAGAGCGTTACGATTCTTTGATGAAGAGCTATGATACTCGTTATAAGGATTATCAGGATAAACTTTCCAAGTGGGAGGAACTTAAAGATAATCCGCAGCCTAAGCCGCGAGTTCCGATGGGGCCTGAACATTTTCAACGACCTTACGCATTATGGAATGGAATGATAAATCCGCTTCTCAATTATCGTATTGCAGGCGTATTGTGGTATCAAGGTGAGGGTAACAGTTGGAGAGCCGATCAGTATAGAAAAATGTTTCCGATGCTGATAGAGAGTTGGAGAGAGAGTTTTAAGCAGGGTGATTTTCCGTTCTATTATGTACAGATAGCTCCTTATGATTACGGCACGCCTTTGATTGCTGCCGAGCTTAGAGAGGCTCAGCAGGAAACTCTTGGTCTTGCAAATACGGCTATGGTTTGTACTATGGATATCGGCGACAATAAGGATATACATCCTAAAAATAAGAAAGATGTAGGTGAAAGACTGGCAACTATAGCTTTGAATAGAGTTTATCATGTGATGAATAGAAATGACAGTGGTCCTATGTATGCAGGAAAAGATATCGAAGATGACAGCATAAGGATATACTTTGATAATGCCGATAGTGGATTGTTATTGAATGAGCCTGCTGAATATTTTGAAATAGCAGGATATGATGGTGTTTATTACAAGGCAGTAGGTGAGGTTGACGGCAATACTTTGATCTTAAGAAGTGATGAGGTTGATAATCCTGTTAATGTTCGTTATGGTTGGAGCAATACTGCCGGAGCGGATTTGTTTAATAAGGATGGATTGCCGGCTTATCCTTTCAGAACGAATAATGCAGTGTGGGTAACTAAGGATAAGCTTACGTACTTTTGATGGACTTCAATGAGATAGAGGTGACTGATATGAATTGGCAGGCAAAATGGATATGGGTTGATACCCGTGATGATATAGTTAATCAATATGCAGATTTCAGGAAGGTGTTCAGCGTTTCTGAAAAGGGACGTGTAGTTCTGTATGTTTCTGCCGATTCTTCGTATCAGATATGGATAAATGGTGATTTGCTGGAAGGCAACCAGTTTAGTGACTGGCCCCAATTCAAGACTTATAACGAATTTGATATAACGGATTATGTCTGTGCCGGTGAAAATGTGTTTGCTGTAAAGGTACATCATATTGGTGTAGATTTTTCTACATATGCAAAGGGGCATCCGGGGCTTATATTTGAGATAAGAGACGGTGAGAATACTGTTGCCGCTTCTGATGATGCTTGTATGTGCAGATATTGTAATGCATTCGGCAGTGGACACACAAGTGTGGTCAGTCCTCAGCTTGGTTATAATTTCAAATACGATGCAAGGCTTGACGATCTTTGGTATGATAAAGAGTATGATGCAAAGGGTTGGTCCAAGGCCGTTGTTATTGCCGAAGCGAATTCAGGTTATTGGAAACAGCTTTCGAAAAGACCTCTTGAGATGCTTGCTCATAAGGAGCCTTTAGATGCTGAGGTTGTATCTTCCGGTCAGCTTATACGTTCAACTGAACTTTCCGATATAGGTCAGACCATGATGAAGGATTTTCTTTCGCCTGATATTTGCAGAAGGGATAGTGATGGAGAGATACAGAATTTTATACGTCACCGTCCTGTCTTGTCTGGAGAATCTGATAAGCCTCTTGTCTTTGAAACTCAGGATCAAGGCAAAGGTGTTTACGCTATATTCGATCTTGGAGCGGAGAATTGCGGTTTGCTTTTTGTTGATATTGAAGCGCCGCAGGGGTGTATTCTTGACATCGCTCATGGTGAGCATCTTGACGATCTAAGAGTGCGGGCATCTATTGATGAGAGAACTTTTGCAGATCGTTATATCTGTAAAGAAGGACGGCAGAGGTGGGTTTATTCTTTCAGGCGTTTAGGATGCAGATATCTTGAGTTGCATGTTCCGGAATTAAATGGACAGCTGAAGATAAACCACTTCACAGTGATTCCTGTCGAATATCCGTTTGCAGGTGAGGGTTGTTTTTACTGTCCTGATGAAAAGTTCAACCGGATATGGGAGCTCTCAAAGCGTACTCTGGAGCTGTGTGCACATGAACATTATGAAGATTGCCCCTGGCGTGAGCAGGCTCTTTATGCAGCAGATTCCCGTTTACAGGCATTGTTCGGTTACTACGCATTTGGCGAGTATGATATGCCGGCTTCATGTTGGGATCTTATACGCAAGGGCTATAGAACTGATGGCCTGCTTGAATTGGTTTCTCCGGGTAAGGTTGATATCTCTATTCCCGGTTTTTCCTTACAGTGGATAATTGCCGTCTACGAATGTTTTATGTATAGCGGCAGAAAAGAAGTTGTCTCTGATAACTATGATGTGATTTGCGATATCATCAATTATTCTATCGACAGATTGAGTGATTGCGGCATTGTCGCCAATTCCACTTCACCGGAACATTGGAATTTTTATGAATGGACTCCGGGTTTCGAGGGAATAGAAGAAGGTTCTTATTCAGGTCAGAATGGTCGGCTTGATGCCGCATATAATTTGTATCTGCTTGAAGCGATAAGAAATGCTGTTGAGATAGGCAGGGCTATTGGCGCTAATTCCATAGAAAAGTTTGAAGCGGCATATGACAGGATAAGTTCTTCTTTCAATGATGTTTTCTGGGATCAGAGTAAGGGACTTTATGCATCATTTAATGATAACGGGCAGCTTAGTCATTATTCTCAGCTTGTCCAGGCACTTGCTATAAGAGAGGCCGTTGTGCCGCCAGGATATACGATGGAACTTTGCGAAGCGATAAAGAATGATTCGAGGCTTACGAAGTCTGAGATGTCGAGCAAGTTTATTGTCTATGAATCCCTTATTGAGGCATCCGATGAGAATATTAATTATGTGCTTGATGATATCAGAGATGTTTTTGGCAGTATGATTGATGAGGGAGCGACGAGCCTTTGGGAAACAGCCCAGGGTGCGGCAGCGTTTGAAGGTGCCGGCAGTTTATGTCATGGGTGGTCGTCGGTTTTCAATTATATTGCCGGCGCGTATTTGGTCGGAATAAAGCCTGCAAAACCTGGATTTAAGGAATTCAAGGTGAAACCTCTGATGAATAATCTTAATAATATAAACGGTTTGGTTAAGACTATTTATGGGGATATAGAATTGTCTTATACGAAAACTGATAAAGAGGTTATTTTCAAGCTGACGCATCCTAAAGGGCTTAAACCGGTATTGGAGTTACCCTCAAACGCAAAACTCAATGTTATTGAATATTAAACCCCCGTAGATTAAATTGTTGTTATGAGCATAGTCGTATTAATATGACTATGCTTTTTTTTATTTCTTATGTTCGTAAAATGATTGTATTTATTCATAAAATGGACGGGTAAATATTGTTTTGGGGTATATAATACACTTACTAACTATGATTACTTGAAACATTTTTGTTAATAAGGATTGATGAACTTAATGTGTAGTCCAAAGATACCAATAATTGTAGATACTGATATCGGTGGTGATATTGATGATGCCTGGGCATTGGCATTTCTTCTCAACAGCCCTGAGTTTGACATCAAGCTGATAGTTACTGCCGTAGGTGATACCCTTTCCAGAGCCAAGATAGTTGCTAAAATGCTTGAAGCCGCCGGACGAACTGATATTCCTATCGCTATCGGTCTTCCTGAGGTAAACATGAACTGTTATTGTGATTCATGGGCAGCAGATTACAATCTTGCCGATTATCCCGGCATAATATACCAGAGCAGCGAGGTGGCAAAGGCGATAGTTGATACTGTAAACGCTTCTGATGAAGAAATTACCGTGCTTGCTCTTGCACCTGTTACCAATCTTGCAGCGGCTCTTGATTTAGACGCGAGTATTACTTCTAAGTCGCGTTTTGTCGGTATGTTAGGCAGCGTTTATAAAGGTTATGACGGAGCAAGTGATGTATCTAAAGAATGCAATATCGTGAATAATATCACTGCGGCTAAGAAGGTCTTTACATCCGATTGGGATATGACGATAACCCCGCTTGATACTTGCGGGCTTGTAAAGCTTAGAGGTGATAACTACAAGGTGGTTCGCGATAATGATACTCCACTGATTAAGGCTCTTATAGAAAATTACGATGTGTGGCTTAAAAGACCGGGATACCCGACTCATCCGTATGCACCACTGAGTGATATCGACTTTATAAGCTCTACACTTTTTGATACCGTTGCGGTTTATCTCGCAATGAGCGAGGAGTTTCTGGATATGGAAACTTTGCCGATAGAGATTTCTGATGATGGTTTTACCATTGTCAAAGAGGGCGGAAAAATGGTAAGATGTGCTGTGGGGTGGAAAGATATGCCTCTTTTTGAGGACTTCCTTACCCAGCGTCTTGTAAATTCAAAACAAATTGAAGAAGATGCCGTGAATTATAATTCCACTGTAGCAGTTAAGTTATAAAGGTTTTTGAGGAAAATGAAGATTCTATCGTATATGTTAATGTGTATATTCGTTTTGTCGTATTGTTCTCAGGCAGCAGAAAGCGGCTTGGCTGATTGCAATAAAGTGGATAGAGATATCGAAAATCGAATAGCATATCAAGAAGAAGGCAAGTTTTGCGGCTGGCCGGCTAATGAAGGCGTTTGGAACTGGGGCAACGAGATACTGGTAGGTTTTGAGATATCCAGTTTTGTTAAAAATGCGAAAGGTCACAGCATTGACCGCAATAGTCCCAAATATATCTATTTTGCACGCAGTCTTGATGGTGGTGAAAGCTGGAAAGTGGAAAAACCAAAAGAAATATTGCCGCCTCTTTATATGGAAGACCCTGAAATGTTCAAGTTCGGGGAAAATAAGAACAGCTATCTCAAAGAGCCAATGAATTTTGCTAATCCCGGATTTGCCATGAAACTCAGGGCAAATCGATTCTACTACTCTTATGATAAGGGTAAGTCGTGGAAGGGACCGTACTTACTGCCTGATTTTGGACAAAAGCTCATAATGGCAAGGACTGACTATGTAGTGTTGGGACCCAAAAAGTGCATCGCATTTATATCTTCATCGCAAACAGACGGCCATTATGGCGAGAGTTTCGGAATACTCACTGAAGACGGCGGCCTGAGTTGGGAAAAGAAGGCTCTTGTTGATACGGAATTTCCGCCTAAAGAGTATAAGAAGTGGGCGTATTCAATTATGCCTTCAACAGTTATGCTTGATAATGGAGATTTGGTGACTACACTTCGCCAGAGAGGTGATAGAGGAATATGGATAGATGCTTTCGTGTCGAAGGATAAGGGTAATTCGTGGAGCAAGCTTGGCAAAGTATGCGAAAGGGCAAAGAACCCTCCATCACTTGTGAAGCTTGAAGATGGAAGGCTGTGTATTGTTTATTGCTATCGCGTGGATAAGCCTTACGGTTTGCGGGCAAAGATAAGTGAAGACAACGGCAAAAGCTGGGGTGATGAAATAATATTACGTGATGATGCCAAAAGTTGGGATATCGGTTATGTAAGGTCTGTGCAGCGGCCTGACGGCAAGGTGGTAAGTATGTACTATTATCATACACAGGGAAATCCCGAACAGCATATTGCTGTAACTATTTGGCAACCTTGATCTTGATTTTTAGGAGTATATATGGATCGCAGAATGTTTTTGAAAAATTTCGTAGGCAGCTCAATTTTGGCTTCTTCAATGCTTAGAAGCTCAATAGCGGCAGAACATAAAACTGGTGCGAAAAATTCACGTCCCAACCTGTTGTTTGTGATGGCTGATCAGTTCAGAAATCATGCTCTTGGGTTCTTGGGCAAAGATCCTGTAATCACTCCTAATTTTGATAAATTTGCAAAAGAAGGTCAGTATCTTACGAATGCTATCAGCAGCTATCCTGTCTGTTCTCCTTTTAGGGCGATGATGATGACGGGAAGATATCCTTTCTCTACAGGCATGACTTTCAATTGTCTTGAAGGTTTGGAGATGGGACTTAACCGTGGTGAAGTTTGTATCGGTGATGCGTTGAAGGATGCCGGTTACAATACCGGTTACATAGGTAAATGGCATCTTGATACGCCGTCAAAAAATTATTTCGATAACCCACCGGATGATCCGACTTCAGGTTCAGACGCATGGACTCCGCCGGGATTGAAAAGACATGGTTTTGATTTCTGGTATGCCTATAATACCGGTCGTGAACATTTTAATCAGAACTACTGGACGGGTGACAGTCCAAAAAAGATAGTCAAGGAAAAGACATGGTCGGTAGATCATGAAACCGATGTTGCGATGAATTTTATTAACAAAAATTCTCGTGATGATGAAAAACCTTTTGCGCTATTTCTGTCGTGGAATCCTCCGCACCCTCCATATGTAGCACCAAGAGATAAGATAGCTTTTTACGATGAAAACAAGATAGAATTTCGTCCGAATGTTAAAGAAGATAAAATAAAAAATCTCAACAAGATACAGAGAAATTATTTCAGTGCGGTCACTTCCTGTGATGAGAATTTCGGAAGACTTCTCGAATTGCTGGAGAGAAAAGGCCTCACGGAAAATACGTTGGTGATTTTCACAGCCGATCATGGTGAGCTTTTAGGTTCTCACGGACATATGGGTAAAGACCTTTGGTATGAGGAGTCTGCTAACATACCGTTCCTTCTTCGTATGCCCGGCAGGATCAAAAAAGGTGAAAACGATATGCTCTTTGGAGCTTTCGATATAATGCCGACACTTCTTGGTCTGCTTGATATTGATGTGCCTGAGGTTTGTCAGGGACAGGATATGTCGGCGATCATAAAAGGTGAAAAAACTGACGAGCGTAAATCTATACCTTTATTGACGTGTCCGGCTCCGGCTAATAAATATTGGGAGATGGGCAATCCAGTCAGATGGGTTCGTCATGGCAGGTGTCTTGGTAATCGGGGGTACGACTGGACGCAGCTTGGATATCGCGGAGTGCGTACCAAAAGATACACTTACGTGGTAACTCGTTCGGCAATACCAAAAGACCCCGAAGGTTTCGAAGTTTGTAAGGGATATTACGTTGGCGATTTCTGTGAGCTTCCGCCTTATAAAGATGAAAGCAGCATCAGTACGCAGAGAATCCTTTACGACAATCTCAATGATGAATATCAGATGAATCCTGTTATAAGCAAAAATGCTGATAATGAAATAATGAAAGAGCTTGAAAATGAACTTGCATTATGGCTTGAGGAAATGAAAGATCCTTTCTATTTCGTTTTATAATTATGAAATATTTATTACTTACAATTTTACTATGTGTCAATGCGTTATTCGCAGTTGATGTAAGCTGGGATGGCGGGGGAGCAGATAACAACTGGTCAACCGCGGCGAACTGGAACAATGATACTGTTCCTGCCGATGGCCAAAGGGTTATAATTGATATAGCCAATGCCGACGTTCTGCTTGATGCAAACACTACCGCACGACCGACAAAAATACTTGGCCCCTCGAGCACTGTAGGTGCAGAGATGGCTTTGACCGTCGAAGGTGAGTTGATAAACAACAGTTACTGGTATGTAGCAAATGTCGCAGGCGGCAATGGAACTATAAATATTAATGGTGGTTTTGTTCGTACACGTGATCTTACTCTTGCGCCTGATACTGGTAGTATTGGAAATCTGAATATATATTCTGGAGAGTGTGTAGTGTATGGCGATGGTAGCGGTTTGGGATTATATTTAGGTAACGATTCGGTAACCGGTGTTAGTAATGGTCAGGCTACGGTGAATCTCTATGGCGGCTTGCTTGAAGTTTTTACTCTCAACGCTATTGGAGGTAACGGTTGTATAAATATCACGCAGGGCGTTTTGGTGCTTAACGGAGATCAGAGGCAGACTGTCAATGATTATATAACTTCCGGGAAGATAAGCGTTTCAGATGAAGATAATCTTATTATTGATTACGATAATATTAATGCCGGAGAAACTACTGTATATGTTTTCTCTCTTGAAGATATGATAAATGCAGCGCAGCCTGGCGATACTATTTTAATTGAGCCGGGAGTTTATGATGATCTTTCTTTTGATATCGATAAATCAATAACGCTTCAGGCAACCGGATCTGCTGAAGATACAATTTTGAATATTGTCGGTAATGGATTAGGTATTGTTGCAGATGATATTAAGATTGACGGTGTTACTTTGTCTGCTTCTCCTTTAGGTAGTGTTTATCTGCTTAAGGTAGGTCAGTCAGTTGATGGTGATAGTTACAGTGTGAATAATTTTAGTCTAACAAACTGTAAATTGGATGGTCGCGATTTATCACAGGCCGTAACATTGTTCTCAGGCACAGCTAATTGTGATATCTTGCATAATTCAATATCACAATCAACGAATGGAATTGTTGCATACGATAATTGTTCTGGCGTGCGAATTATTGATAATGATATATATGATAATATGTATGGAGTTCGCTTGATAGGTTCGACGGAATTTGTACAGTTTTTGTCGAATGGTATTTACTGGAATTCGGTATACGCTATTGAAAATAAGACATTGCTTGAATTTAACGCAGAGAATAATTTCTGGGGGCATGAATCAGGACCTTATCATCCTGTCATAAATTCAGAGGGTCTTGGAAATCCGGTTTCTGATTATGTTAATTTTGATCCGTTCTTTTTTGGAACTATGGACGACAGGTGGCATATATGTCCTGATACGGATATAAATGGAGACTGTCGTGTTGACTTTAACGATATTTCGATCATTGCCTCCCAGTGGCTTGAATGTAATACACCTGAATGTTTTTAAGAGAGGAAAATATGTTTAAGATTGATAGTGCAAAAGTCATGATAGTTATTGCAGTTTTTTCTGTTCTTCTGTGTGGAAATATATTTGCGGAATATCAAGACGTAGTTGTTTATGATGAGCCGGGTATATTCTGCGGCTGGCCGGCTAATGAAGGAGTCTGGAGTTGGGGTGATGAGATACTTGTAGGTTTCAATGTTGCGGTATATGAATCGCATGATGATGCTCATAATTACGATCCGAATTTCCCGATTGAAACCATACAGGCAAGAAGCCTTGATGGTGGTGTTACATGGCAAGTTGAACGACCCGAGCCTTTCGGCCTTGATGTGAAGTATCAGGAACCGCATAATGCGATCAATTTTACGCATCCTGATTTTGCGATGAAACTTCGCAACCGCAAACTTTTCTATTCTTACGACAGAGGAAAAAAATGGGAAGGCCCGTTTTTGATGCCTAAATTCGATCAGGTGTTTGTAAGAGCAAGGACTGATTATATTATCGAATCTCAAAGCTGTGCAAAAATGTTTTTGTCGGTATCCAGACCCGACGGCATAGACGGCAGAACTTTGACTGTTGAAACCCGCAATGGCGGCAGAACGTTTGATATGCTCGGCTGGGTAACTCCCGACCCTGAAATGTTAAAAGATACGCATAGTTATGCACTGATGCCTTCAACTGTAAAGCTTGCTGAAAATACTTATCTTTCTGCGATAAGATGTCGCGTGGCTCGAAGAAAATGGATAGATATTTACAAGACCACAGATGGTGGAAAAAACTGGACGTTGCTCAACACGGCAGTAGAGGGCCAATGGAATCCAGCTTCGATGATAAAGCTTTCTGACGGCAGAATAGCATTGACTTACGGCTGGAGAGGAGTTCCTCAGGGAATAAGGGCGAAGATCAGTGATGATGACGGCCAGAGCTGGTCTGATGAAATTATTCTGAGGGATGATGGAAATATCTGGGATCTTGGATATCCAAGAACAGTACAGCGGAGTGATGGCAAGATCGTTACTATATATTATTATGCAACGGATGAAATGCCGCAACAGTATATAGGGGCTACTATTTGGCAGCCTTAATTATTAAAAATTTATTACTATTTTTCAAGAGGTGAATGTTATGAATGAGATGCGAAAAGTTTTATTGGTAGTTTTGATGGTTGTCGCTTGCGGATTAGCGGCAGACTCAACTTGGGACGGTGAAGGTGGCGACAATTTGTGGACAACAGCAGCCAACTGGTCTGGAGATGTTGTGCCGCCTGCAGGCAATAGAATAATGATGTCAATTGAAGATGAATGTATTCTAAGTTCAGGTTCTGTTACCCCAACTAAATTAATTCTTGGTGCCGGAACAACTGATCCCGGAGCTGTGATAACATTTAGTGGTGGTAGTTTAACTAATGGCAGTTACTGGTATGTTGGTTATGGTGCAGTTTCTACATTGAATGTCACAAGTTCTGCTTCTGTAATCACGACAAGAGATTTAAGTTTAGGAGCAAATGGCGGTAAGGGAACTGTGAATGTTTCTGCCGGTACAATTAATGTAACAGGTACAACGAGTGATTGCTTAAAGGTAGACGGATTGAGCGTAGTGAATTTAAGCGGCGGCAGTATTACTACAAATGTCCTTACAATTGGCTCATACGGACTCGTTGATATTTCCGGTAACGGTGTATTGACCCTTACAGGTGATCAGACCGCTTTGGCTGATACCTATATTGCCGACAGCTACATTGTTGCAGAAGGCGGTGCACTTACGGCAAGTTATATCTTTAATGGAAGCGATACGCTGATTTATTCGCCCAATAATACTGAAATACTCATGCAGGCATACAATCCTACTCCTGAGGACGGTGCTTTCGAACCTGATCCAGATGTTACGTTGAGCTGGTCGGCTGGTGTGAATACGGTATCTCATAACCTGTATTTTGGTCAGGATAACACGAATCTGCCGTTGCTTGCTGGTGGTCTTACTGTTGAGACTTACGACCTTGATGAACTTGAATTCGGTTCAGCTTACTATTGGAGAGTTGATGAAGTTAAGGCGGATACTTCCGTTGAAACAGGTGATACCTGGATGTTTACGACAAGAGGTACCTTAGCAATTGAAGAGTTCTATTATGACACCGAACCTAACCTGCTTAACGTATGGTCGGCTGGAACTAATACAACAATAGGACTTTCAGTGGATCCCGAGCCTGCGCGTGATGGAAGTGCAATGGCGATTGATTATGACAACAGTCTTGCTCCGTATTATTCTGAAGCAAGTTTCACTCCGGAACTTACCGACTTTACATTATATAACCTTGCTTCATTTGAACTGCGTTATTATGGACTTCCTGCTAATTCTTCTGAAGATATGTATGTAACTCTGAGCGATGGCGTTAATTCTGCTACGGTTGAGCTTGGCGAGACTGCTACACTCATCGAGGACTGGTACTTCTTCAGAATCGCTTACTCTGAATTTACTGATAATAATCCGAGTCTTGATCTTACCAATATTCAGACTGTAACAGTTGGTGTTGGCTCAAAACTCGCTCCGACTCCGGGCGGAAGTGGAACCTTGTATGTTGACAATCTCCGCCTCTGGATCGCAAGATGTATGGAAACACCGGCTGCGGATCTTACAGGTGACTGTAAAGTTAATATTGATGACCTTGCCGAATTGGCTCAGGGTTGGACTGCTAACGGTATCTGGCCTACTGAATAATAAATTTGTTTATACGGTTCGGTATTGGTATAATGGATATCAGTACCGAACCTTTTAGTGAGAGTATTAATATAGAAATGAATGGGTACGAAATGAGATTGTTAAAGAAACAACATGGTTTTACTCTTATAGAGTTGCTGGTCGTAATTTCTATAATTGCTATTTTGATGAGTATCTTGATGCCTGCACTTGGTAAAGTAAGAGAGCAGGCCAAGGAGACTTTATGCAAATCTAACTTGCGTCAGAACAGTCTTTGCTTTGATATGTATCTTCAGGATAATAATTACAAGTATTTCACCTGTTATGGTTTTCTTGACAGCAATGGCGATATCGGAAATAACTGGTTTCATTCGATAATGGAATATATGGGTGGTGATTATAATGAGAAGCTTCTCATGTGTGCAGCTACCAGTGCAAAGAAGGTTCAGGGTGAAAATGAAACACTGATTGACCCTAAAAGCGTCTATGACGGCAGCGTATGGCATGAGGATATATCATTGTTTTCTTATGGTCTTAATGATTGGGTCCTGAGTGCATGGAATGGCGAAATCATACCTAACAATGTGAAGCAGTATTCATGGAAAACTTCAATGGTGAAAGAAGTGTCACCTTCAAGAATACCTGTTCTCGGAGATGCAAGTTACCCTGTTGCTACTGATGTTAGATTTCTGATGACTCCACCTGCAGTGCCGGATTATGGAGATCATTTCTGGAAGAATTCAAGTGCTTCAGGGCAGCAGATGAAAAGATTCTGTCTTGATAGGCATAATCTTGCAGTTGACTGGACATTTATGGATGGTTCAGTTAAGAAAGTCGGACTAAAGCAGCTTTGGGAATTACCATTCCACAAAGGTTGGAATCCGAACGATTTTGATGTAGAAAATATCCGCTGGAAAGACTGGATGGCCAATAGCAAGGATTATTCTTTGTAAAGGTAACAGATACAGAGTGAGAGAAGTTTGGAAAAAGTCTTAAACCCAAAGCGTAAGAAAGTTGCCGTACTTATTGAAGCGGTGCGAGGTCATGAAAGGGCCTTGCTTCGAGGTATTGGTAAGTATGCACGTACGCAGGGCAGGTGGGTTTTCTATCTCAATAAGCTCGATCCTTTCTACCGCAGGGGGAAGTTCAAGGACGATGTCCTTATCAGCCGTCTTTTGAAGTGGGGTGTTGACGGTGTAATAACCCGTTATCCCGGGCAGATTGAGAATTTTACAAAGATAGGTATTCCTGTTGTGTCTGCAATTCAGGAAGAGTTTGAGCAGGACGACTATAATATCATAGAGATCAATAATGATGCGGTCGGTGTGATGGCGGCGGAACATTTCATAGCAAGAGGTTTCAGGCATTATGGGTTCTGCGGTTTTACCGAGATGTTCTGGTCGAATAACAGGTGTGAAAGCTTTACCCGAAGACTTAATGAGGCCGGATACGAGGTCTCGAATTATGAACAGTCCAGGCCGCTTAAATATTTGTCGTGGGATATCGAGCTTGCCGCGATAACGAAGTGGCTTGAGCAGTTGCCAAAGCCTGTTGCTATACTTGTTTGTAATGACGACAGGGCTGAGCATATAATAGAGGGCTGCAAGCAGGCAGGTCTTAATATACCTGAAGATGTGGCTGTTCTTGGTGTTGATAATGACGAGTTCATTTGCGAGTTTTCCGATCCGCCGCTTTCGAGTGTGGTTATAAACAGCGAGAAGGGCGGATATGAAGCCGCTGAGCTGCTTGATTCGTATATGAACGGCCGCAGAGAGATTAAGAGCAAGATTGTTATTGATCCAACGCATATCGTTGAGCGGCAATCTACCGATATTCTTGCGATTGAGGATCGTGATGTCGCCAAGGCGATAGCTTTTATCAGAAATAATTCCGATCGTATTATTCAGGCCGAAGACGTTGCTGATTATGTAGGTTTGAGCCTTCGTGTGCTGCAGAAGAGATTTCATAAGGTAAAGGGCAGATCTTTGAGGGATGAATTCAAGCGGGTTCGTCTTTCGGAGATAACCAAGCTGCTCAGAGAAACACGGCTTACTGTTTCACAAATTGCATTAAGCCTTGGTTATTCAAATGATCATAATCTGGCGAGATTTTTCAGTAAAGAAATGGGGCTCTCGCCGTCTGAATACAGAAAAAAATATTCAAAAGTAGTAGTTGATATCGAAGAATAAGACTTCAATATCAGGCTTGTAATTTACATGTCGCAATGTTGTTTTTTTACCATTATACCGAAAGAAAGGCGGATGAAATGAATCTACAAAAACCGAAAATGGCGGAATTACCTGCTAAACTGGCGTTTTAGTTTTATGCTTTAAGAGTTAATATGAACAGTCATCGGTCTTTGATTGTTTTTACAGTCTATGGCCGAGCTTAACAGGGTTACCTGTTTTGAGAAGAGTTTGATACTCCGGGAAATGTTATGGAATTTAATTTAGGATTTTTAGATACATCGATATTATTTTTATATGCTGCGATTCTTGTTGGCATGGGTGTTTATTATTGCCGTAAAACCAAAACTGCTGATGAGTTTATGGTAGCCGGCAGGTCTATACCGGCATGGGCTGCGGGTATTGCTGTTATGAGTGCTTATACCAGCAGTATTTCGTATATTGCAGTGCCGGGCAAGGCGTATGACAGCAACTGGCATCCGCTTGTCTTTGTTTTGTGCATACCGCCGGTTGCGTGGCTCGTGACCAAGTATGTGATTCCTTACTACAGGCGGGAAAAACTGATTTCTGTCTTTTCTTTTCTTGAAGGTCGTCTTGGTCCGTGGGCCAGAATATACGCTGCATTATCTTTTGTAATTTATATGATCGGAAGGGCTGCGGTAATTATATATCTTGCGAGCTTGCTTTTGACGACATTTGTGCCGTGGGATATCCGCTGGGTCATAATCGTGATCGGTATAATAACAGTGGTTTACACGCTTCTTGGTGGTATGGAGGCCGTTATCTGGACAGATGTTATGCAGTCTATAATAATGGTTGGTGGCCTTGTATTCTGCGTTGTAATGCTTAGTAAAAGTGTCTTGAGCGGTTCGGAGCCTTTAATTAATAAGGCCGTGGAAGCCAATAAATTTGCTCTTGGCGAATGGGATTTCTCTTTCTCATCTCGTACGGTATGGGTGATGATAATTTACAGCCTTACTGAAAATTTAAGAAATCTGGTTGCCGATCAGAATTACGTGCAGAAATATTGTTCGGTAGCGGATGAAAAAGCGGCCAAGCGTTCACTCTGGATAAGCATGGCGATTTATATTCCGCTTACTCCGGTATTCCTTTACATTGGAACCGCATTGTTCTCATATTACGGTGGTGATGGGAATGTGCTTCCGGCAGAGATAACAAAGGGCGATCAGGTGTTCCCGTATTTCATCGCTACTCAGTTGCCTATCGGTATTAAGGGGCTGATGATTGCTGCCATACTTGCTGCGGCTATGAGTACTATAGACTCAGCCTTGAACTGCTCGGCGACTGTTTTATTTATCGACTTTATGAAGAGATTTTTCGCTCCAAATATAGGTGAGCGTCAGAGTGTTAATTTCCTCAGGCTGATGACTGTGGTATGGGGTATTTTAGGCATCGCTTTTGCATTGCTTATGATAAAGGCTCGCAGTGCACTTGAAATATGGTGGCAGATATCCGGTATATTCGGCGGCGGTATCCTCGGCTTGTTCATACTCGGATTCTGCAGAAGCAAGCTTAAGTTGTGGCAGGGGCTTGTGGCGATACTTGTCAGTATCGTACTTATATCGTGGATAACTTTCGGACAAGGTTTTGATGGGTCTATGGAGTGTCTGAAATGCTCGCTTGATCCTATTATGGCGGGTGTGGTTGGTGTTGTAAGCCTTGTGATAGTTGGTTTGCTGTTTGGCTTTTTCAATAAGAAGGTTGGGGAGGTGACAGCATGAGTTTAGAATACAAAAAACAACAGCATATTGATTTCTGGAATGGTGACGGCAGTTCGCTGATATTTATTCCCACGGCACAAATGTGTCAGTACGATGTGGATGATTACGAGAGCCGGTTTAATAACCCGGATAAAATGCTTGAAGCAGAGCTTTCGCGAGCGAAGGCCGTTATCGACTGGCCCACAGACGGAATCCCGACTGTGCGTCCTAATCTTGGTACTGTTTTTATTCCGGCGATAGCGGGGCAGAGCTATTCTATAACCGATGGGCAGATGCCGTGGCCGGGTGAATATTTCAGTATTGAGCAGATAGAGCAGATATCTGCGATTGATGTGCAGGCATCAAAGATGCTTAAGCTTGCGACTGACTTTTACGACAAGTTCAATGAGTTGGGCAGCGATGAGATTGTTGGCTATCATGCTGATACGCAGGGTGTTTATGATATACTTCACCTATTACGTGGAGATGAGTTGTTCTATGAGATGAGTGATGATAACAGCCGAAGCAAGACTCATGAGCTTCTCAAGATTATTACGGCTTTGTATATCGAAGTGAGCAAAGCGATTAAAGAAGCTCTTGGCGAAGAATCTGGCGAAATGACTCATGGTCATGGAACTCAGCAGGGTATGTATTTTCCAAATGCCGGAGTAAGGCTTTCTGAGGATACGCCGACTTTACTTTCGCCTGCTATGATAGACGAGTTTGTGTTGCCGTATATGCGTGAATCTGCTGAGCCTTTTGGCGGGGCGTTTGTGCATTATTGCGGCAAGCATGAGTATCTTTATGAAAAGATACTTGAGTGTGATTTTGTCAGGGCTATCGATTTGGGTAACCCTGAAATGTATGATACGAAATGGCTCCTTGAAAAATGCTCTGCAACCGGCACAGTCTTTTATGGTAGGCTTGCTGCTGTTGATGGCGAAAGCTGGAGCGATTATATAAAACGTTTAGCGGGGATTCTTAATGAAACCGGAGCAAGATGTGTACTCAGGCCGGAAGTGTTTCCGCTCGAAAAGAGTGAATGTGAAGATATGCTGAATATGTGGCATGAATTAACAGGTTAGGATTTTAATATATGACTTCTAAGGAAAGATTTTTAGCGGCAATCAACGGTGACCCTGTGGACAGAGTTGCAGTGATGCCGAAAATATGGGTAGATTTTGCTGCCTGCAATATGGGCGTAAGCCTGGTTGATATAATAAAAGACCCTCTTCTGGCATTGAGGGTAATTGCGCAGGCTGCCAATAAACTTGGCTTTGATGCGGCAAGGCAATTTCTGTTTCCTGAGAAGAAAATCGAAGAAGCTGACGGCGTGGTGTATGAAATTGATGCTGCGGGTAAAAGGATAGGCAAGATTGATATGAGTGGAGGGCTCTCCACTTATCTTTTTGATTCGAAAGATTATAAGATTGATGATCCATATACGATTGCTTATTCCCATTCATGGTCAACGCATGAGCCGCTGGTTGAGACTGTTGAACAGGCTGAATCTATTGCTGTTCCTGACGGCAGGTTGTTTGATGAGCTTGGCTGGGGACGGATGCAGAAAGAAGTCATAGATGAGTTTGGCGAAGAACTGCTGCTTGTGGGCGATTGCGGTTCGGCTACTATGTCGTTTTATATTCACTTTCGCGGTATTGATAATGCAATGCTGGATTTGATAATGAATCCGCAACTCGTTCATGCGATGATGAACAAAGGTGCTGAGATTGCTATCGCGAAGGGTAAGTATTGGCTTGATAACGGAATGACCGTTCTCAGACTCAATGACTCAACAGGAAATATGTCGCTGATATCACCTCAGCACTGGGATGAATTTATTTATCCATATATCGAACGTGTTTGCAGTGAATTGCATGGTTATAATAAGGATGCTAAGATTTATTGTCATATTTGCGGCAATGTTCTGCCTGTTATCGGCAGGCTTAAAGATGCCGGTCTTGATTGTATCGGTCCTCTTGATCCTCTTGGCGGGTTTACTGTTGCTCAGGCTCGTGAGGCAGCCGGAAGTTCGGTAAGTCTTATGGGCGGGGTTGATACTCTCTCTCTGCTTAACAATACTCCTGAGCAAATAAAGAAAGAGGCCAGCGATTGTATTAAACTCAGTGGTGAGGGTGGTTATATTCTCAGCAGCGGTTGTGTTGTCCCAAGGGCTTGTCCTCCTGAGAACCTGATTGCTCTTGTTGAGGCTTCAAAAGAAAATAGTTACAGTTAATTGTAAGGAATATATATAAAATGACTAACACAGAAAAATTAAAAGGTATAATACCGCCAATGATAACTCCTCTTCTCGACAGGAATACTCTCGATGTTGAGGGGCTTGAGAAGCTTGTTGAGCATATTCTTGGTGGTGGTGTTCATGGTCTGTTTCTACTTGGAACTACCGGTGAAGCGCCGAGTTTGAGTTATAAGCTGCGTTATGAGCTTATAGAAAAAGCGACAGCTTTCATTGGTTCAAGGGTGCCGGTGCTTGTAGGTATCAGCGATACGTCTTTTACTGAGTCGGTAAATGTTGCGAAGAAAGCGGCCGATTGCGGCGCTGATGCTGTCGTGCTTGCTCCGCCGTATTATTTCACAGCCGGACAACCGGAACTTGTTGAATACGTAGAGCATTTGTGTCAGGAGCTTCCGCTTCCGATGTATTTGTATAATATGCCGGGATGCACAAAGATTAATCTTGAACCAGACACTGTTGCTGAACTTTCAAAGCTCGACAAAATCGTTGGACTTAAAGACAGTTCGGGCAATCTTACATATTTCAATACGGTCAAGACATTGCTTGCTGACAGAGATGATTTCAGCTTGCTTGTCGGCCCTGAGGAGCTGCTTGCTCAGAGCGTGCTTTTGGGAGCAGACGGCGGCGTTAATGGTGGTGCCAATATCTTCCCATCGCTTTATGTTGAATTGTATAAGGCTTCTGTTGCCGGTGATCTTGCGAAAGTAAGAGAGCTTCATGCTAAGGTTATGCAGATCAGTACGACTATTTACAGGGTTGGGAAATATGGTTCAAGTTTCATGAAGAGCGTTAAGTGTGTCTTGAAACTTAAGGGGATATGCAGCGACTATATGGAAGAACCTTTCCATAAATTCCGTCCGGCAGAAGTCGAAAAAATCAAGCGTTTTCTTGAACAGGAAATGATTTAACGCAAGTTTAAGAAAATACACAAATCTGAAAAATAATGCCGGAGATACAAGTGTGTCTCCGGCATTGTTTGATTATAGCAATGATGCGGCAGATTTATCCAGATACATTCTGCAGCTTGGGTGTTCCTTCAGTATGCTTGCCGGTCTTTGTGGTGAGCTGCCGTCAGCGAGGGTGTCCTTGACTGCCTGAGCTTTACGTTCATCCGGTACTGTTACAATAATGTTTTTGCTTTTCATTATCTGCTTGACGCTCATTGATATGGCCTGAGTTGGAACAGCATCAATGCTTTCAAACCAACCTTCGCCAAGCTGCTGCTGCCTGCATTTTTCGTCAAGTTCGACTACTATGAAAGGGATTTCCGTTTCAAAATCAGCAGGGGGGTCGTTGAATGCCAGATGTCCGTTTTCTCCTATGCCTACAAAAGCAACGTCAATTTCACATTCAGAAATTATCTTGCTGAGTTTGTCACACTCTGCCTGCGGGTCAATCTCGCCATTTACAAAATGTACGTCTTTTAGTTTTTGAGGTAATTTTTCTACAAAACGTTCTTTGAGATACTTTCTGAAACTTGCCGGATGAGATTCACTCATTCCTACATATTCGTCAAGATGGAACATTGTGATTTTGCTCCAGTCGATGCCTTCAGCTTTTGTCAGGCTTGAAAGCATTTCGAATTGACTGGCGCCAGTTGCAACAATGATGCAGGCTTGGCCTTTTTCCTGCAGCGCTTCTCTAAGTTTTTCAGCTCCCGCAGCAGCGGCCGCTGAACCCATTTGTTCTTTTGTGTCGAAAATAAAGTTTTCCATTTCAGTAATCCTTGTCTGTAAAAATCCTATTTCATTTGTTCAAGTACATCTTCAAGATGGTCAGAGAGTGCTTCTCTGGCAAGTTTTTTATCGTGTTTGGCAATACTTGCGGTGATTCTCAGGTGTGACGTGAGTGTAAGTTGCTCGCATTGTTCATTTTGAGTGCTTACAACTTGCAGGTATCTGTGGTATTCTTCGATAGCATCGTAAGCGGCAAGCAGGACAGGGTTGTCTGTACACTCAACAATAAACCGGTGAAAATCCATGTCGAGTTTTAAAAACATCGCAAGGTCACTTGAGTGGTAAGCCATTTCTGATACTATGTTCTGGATATGTGATATTTGCGATTCTGTCATTTTAACAGCGGAGATGTCAATGGCGGCAAGCTCTATTGCCTTTCTTGCGACCATCATATCGCTTGCGCATACTTTCGTGACTCCCTCCGGTAAAAGTTCCGCCGGAACATCCGAAAAGCTCCTATGGCTTATATAAACACCGCTTCCCTGTCTTGTCTCAATAAGCCCAAGTTTCTGGAGTTCTTCGATTGCTTTTCTCAAAGTACCCCTGCTTACACCAAGGTCTGTAGAAAGCTTCCTTTCAGGTGGCAGCGGTTTATTGTCTTCGTATTGTCCCGAAGCTATCATTGATATGAGCTTTTTTACGACTCTATTTTTTAATGTATCTTTATTCATAATTCAACTATTTCTATATTGGTTCTTTTAGTGTACCAATTCTGCTTGGTATTTCAAACTTTTTTATTAATTAAAGCTAAAAAATTGACATTAATCTTAGTATTGGTACAATAATAGTCCATATTAGTGATAAGGGTTATTAGATGAAGCTACGTGGATATATAGATTTACAAGTTAACGGCTACCTTGGTGTAGATTTTTCGGCATCGGATCTTACTCATGAAAGATGTGCTTACGCGTGCCGTAAGTTGCTTGACTGTGAAGGTGTTGGCGGTTTTTTGCCTACCGTTATCACAAGCCATGAGAGTGTTTACAGACAAAATCTGGCTATTTTAGCGGATATCATAGAGTCTGATGAATTTAGCGGGAGTGTTTTGGGGATTCATGCAGAGGGGCCGTTTATCTCTGACAGACCCGGAGCAGTTGGTGCGCATAACCTAGGTTTTGTGAAAAAGCCTGATATATCTTTCTTTGATCAGATGCAGGACTGGGCAAGGGGTCACATAAAAGTTATGACGATAGCCGCGGAGGTCGCCGGAGCTCAACAGCTTTGTAAATATGCAGTAGCCAATGGAGTAGTCGTGTCTTTAGGTCACCAGCTTGCTGATGCTTCCGACTTGAAGGAATTAGCTCAGGCAGGTGCAACCTTAATGACTCATGTTGGTAATGGTATGCCTAATATGGTGCATCGTCACAATAATTCTCTTGTTACGGCTCTTTCCATCAAAGAATTAACGGCAATGATAATAACAGATGGGCACCATTTGCCTGCTCATGTTATAGAAGCTGTTATCAATGCCAAGGGTGTTGATAAAGTGATAATAACGAGTGATGCATCACCAATTGCCGGTATGAAACCCGGAAAGTATGATGTTTTAGGTAATTCTGCTGTTCTTGAAGAGAATGGGCTTCTCCATAATCCTGAAAAAGAATGCCTTGTTGGTTCTTCGGCTAATATAGTCCAGTGTGTTGAATATCTAAGAAGCCTTGGCATAGTCTCGGAATCTGAAATTACGCAAATGGCAGCCTTAAATCCGGCAAAAGTTCTCGAGTAGTGAAGCTACTGAAAATAGGCCTCTAAAATAGATGCTGTAAGAGCAGGTTCCTGAAAATTTAATCTTCAGGGTACATAAAGTCGGGTACCCTTCTTGGCCGACCGTCATCTCCTATGCAGGCGAGAATACTTGTGCCTTCTGTAAGAACCTGTCCATCATTTTCGCGGCATAGCTTGTATTCATGAATTATCTTTGCGCTTCTAACCTGCGAACATTTTGTAGTAAGCGTAAGTTTCTCGTCATAGAATGCCGGACGACGATATTTCAGGTTCAGTTCGGCAACCACCATAGCGAATCCAGCCTGTTCAAGATCTTTGTAAGCAAGTCCATTGGCTCGCAGCAGTTCAGTGCGTCCCATCTCAAAGTAAACAGGGTAGACACTGTGATGTACTACTCCGCCCTGATCTGTTTCACAATATCTGGGTATTATTTCTATGTCAATAGATTGTATGGTCGTTTTCTCAGGAAATTTCATTGTTGTTTATCCCGCTTTTAATGTCTTGAATTTTTGCCTTCGACAGTATAAAATACAGATAATAAAGTTCTAATCAATATAAATTTATTGGCAGTTCCATAAAACAGCAGTAAGTTTTGATGTTTATGACATTAATTTGGTTCATTTACATCATATTAAGGGATAATACAGATGAGTGAAGAAAAGAAGAGTTTTTTAAAGTGTCCGAAATGCGGTACGGCGGTATCTATCAAAAGTATCAGCGAAAAGGGGAATTTTTTTCCGTTTTGTTCCGAGAGGTGCAAGATGGTCGATCTTGGTGCCTGGCTTGATAATGATTATGCAATAGCGGCTCAGGAACCTTTGGACAGCGATATTGAATAAAAGTTTTCGCGAAGGGGTGTAGAGAAATAAACGGTTAACGAGGAGTTTTATATGCCGGAAGATAAGAAGTTTAGTGAGAAGGTAAGAGCAGTTGTTGACAGTCTTGATTTTATCAAGATATTCAGCTGTTTTCAAATGGCAATCAATCCAAATAAGCTTGTTATCGCCTTTCTGGTGGTGGTCTTCCTTGCTTTTTGCGGCGTGTCTTTTGATGTTTTGAGTAGTTCAGTCAAAGGCATAACATTAAAAGATGCCAAAGTCTATAATAATACGGTACTTGAGGTTTTTGATGAAGATCAGCAGAAGATAACAGAGCTTGATGTTTATAAGTCCATGCCGGAGTATATGGATAAGTTTGTTGCCGGCGGCAGTTTTGGAGATCAGGTGGGTGTTTTTGCGACAATGTACGATCATCTTGCGAAAAGCCTCAATATCCTCACCGTCAGACTCCTGAAGCTTGATCTTGTAGGTGTTTTTGAGGAGCTTGGACAGGTTGCCATCACGTTTGACTGGGCTTTGAAGTATCATACGGTTTACACGTTGGTATACATGCTTATTTTTGTTGTGGTTATGGCTGTTGGCGGCGGGGCTATCTGTCGTGGTGCGGCTCTTGAAATATGCAAGGGAAATAAGCCCTCAATCCTCGACAATATCAATTATGGCAGAAGAAAATTCACAGACTTTCTATGCGCTCCTCTTGCTCCGATAGTTCTTGTGCTTATATTCGGTTCTGTAATATCGCTGGTAGGCTTCATTGGTAATTTGCCATGGGCAGGCGAGATAATCATGGGGATACTTACAATCTTTTCACTTTTGATTGGATTGGTATTGGTTATGATTCTTATTGGATTTGCCGGCGGCGTTCATATGATGCTGCCTTCAATAGCCATTGAGGGGACTGATTTTAATGATGCGGTAAGTCGCGGATATTGCTATGCTTACAGTAAGCCGTGGCTTTTGGGACTCTATGGGTTTACCGGTGCAGTTTACGGGGCGATATGTTATTTGTTTGTAAGGCTTTGTGCATTTACATTGCTTCGTGTTACTTACGCTTTCATGGCTTTCGGTATTTTTGCCGACAGTCAGTCGAATGCGGGCATTGATAAGCTCAGAGCAGTTTGGCCTCAGCCGGAATTCTTTAATTTGACGGGCAAGGCCATAGCGGTGAATATCGACTGGAGCGAGCATTTCTCGCATTTGTTGGTATCGATAGCCGTTTTGATAATCAGCGGGGTTGTTTCGGCATTTATCATAAGTTTTTATTTCAGCTGCTGCACTGTGCTGTACACGCTGTGCCGTAAGGCCGTGGACAACGACCCAATAGAGAAGATAGAAGTTTGATTGCTAAGACCAGAGAACAGGAGGGATGGAATTTGAATTCTACTACATTAATAATCTTTGGAGCTACGGGAGACCTAACCCAGCGTAAGCTTGTGCCGGCACTTTATAATAATTATCGCAAGGGCAGGCTCGATAAGGGTGTGAAGATAGTTGGTTTTGCCCGACGAGACTGGAGCAATGAGTATTTTCTCAATCATCTCAAGGAGGGTGTCAGGGATAATGTGGAGTCGTTCGATGAGGCTGAATATGATGAGTTCGCCTCAAGCCTCACCTATTTTCGAGGCAATTTGAACGAGCTTGATGATTTTAAGTCTCTTGAGAAATATTTGCAGGACAACGAGAACGGCCAGGCCTCTCGGCTTTACTATATGGCAACATCTCCGAATCTGTATGTTGATATATGCGAGAACCTTAAAAGCAGCGGCATGGATAATAGCAATCGAGATTTGCGGAGGGTTGTGATAGAAAAGCCTTTCGGGCGTGATCTTGAGAGTGCTTCGAAGCTTAACGACAGGCTTCACGATACTTTTGAAGAAAGCCAGATATACCGTATCGATCATTACCTCGGCAAGGAAACGGCGCAGAATATCCTGTTTTTCAGGTTTGCAAACACATTCTTTGAGCCGCTTTGGAACAGTCATTATATATCCAATGTGCAGATTACCGTGGCCGAGAGCGTTGATGTGGCTCGGCGCGGGGGATACTATGATACCGCGGGAGTGCTTAGGGATATGTTCCAAAGTCACCTGCTGCAGCTTCTTGCTCTGGTGGCGATGGAGCCGGCTAACTCTACATCTTCAGAAGCAATCCGTAATGAAAAGGTGAAGGTGTTCAATGCGGTAAGGAAAATTGAGCCGGGCGATACCGTTATGGCTCAGTATGAGGGATACAGACAGCAGGATCGCATCGCTTCTGACTCCAGAACGCCTACTTATGGAGCAATGAAGCTTTATATCGACAACTGGCGATGGAAAGGTGTTCCTTTTTATCTGCGGTCGGGAAAGGCAATGACTGCCCGCAGCAGTGAGATAATCATTGAGTTTGTTTCGCCGCCGGATGTGATGTTTAATCCCGGGCTTAACGAGAGTTTCTCGCCGAATCTCATTGCGATATGCATCCAGCCTAATGAGAGCATACACCTGCGTTTTGAGACGAAAGTGCCAGATACCGTTTCGCAGTCGAGATCTGTCAATATGGACTTCTGCTACAGTCAGGAATTCCCCGAAATATCAATGCCCGATGCCTATGAAAGACTGCTTCTTGATGCCTTGAAGGGCGATTCTTCACTTTTTGCAAGGAGTGATGGAATAGAGGCTTCATGGCGGATCATCGATCCTGTGATCGAGGCATGGGAGAAAGATGGAAGCAATCTTGAGCTTGGGCAGTATGAGAAAGGGAGTTGGGGACCAAAATCGGCCGACGAGCTCCTTGCCGAAGCCGGTCATAAATGGAGGCTGGCTTGCAGTGATCCAAACACTAATAATTGCAGTTGTAAAAAGAAGTAACAAATGTCCTACTCTTTATAAGGCCTTTTATGGTAAGGCAATACAGAAATAAAAAGCTTAAAATCTTGACAAAATGCCCATGTTAAGGTATAGTTTAGTTTATGGGTTAACTTTTTTTGTGTTGAGTAAACGGGCATGGTGTTAATTAATGGAGTGCTTATTATGAAGAGTGTATTATTGTGTGTGTGTGTGTTGACTTTAGCATCTGTTTTCAATCCTGTATTTGGCGCAGGCGGGGTATTACCCGGTGACGGCAGTTCAACAACGCCATATCTAATCGAAGATCTGGTTGATTTTCAAACCTTTTCCGACCCGGCTAATTCCGCAACTTATTGGGCAAGCGGTGTTTATACAAAACTGATGACTAATTTAAACCTCTCGTCTGCAAACTATACCGACTCGGTTATCGCTGCCGATACTGATCCTTCCAGTATAAATTATCAAGGCACTCCGTACAGAGGTTCGTTTGATGGTAATGGCTACGAACTAAATAATCTAACAATTGACGACAATAATGCCGGTTTATCTAATATCGGTCTTTTCGGCGGTATTGAAGGGGGTAGTGTTGAAAATCTTGGAATTGTTAATTGTACTATAATAGCAGGTGTCCAAGGTGCAACAGTTAATCGTTCTGTTGGATATGTAGGCACTTTATGTGGCAAATTCAATGGCGGTACTGTCAGCAATTGTTATTCAACGGGTTCTGTTGAAGTAGATGTGCAAAGCACTGGTGAGGCAAATGCGATAACAATAGGTGGGCTTTGCGGTTATTTTGATGGTACAATGACTAATAGTGGCTCGGAATGTAGTGTAACGGTTCATGTAAGCAGTAGTCTGTATTCCCAGCTTCTTGATGTTGGTGGGCTTTGTGGAGTAATCGATGGTCAGATTGATAACTGTTATTCAACTGGCTCAGTTAGTGCCACTGCTTCCAAATACACCTATAATCCTTATATTGGCTTCAAGATTACGTCAATTGGTGGTTTTTGCGGTAAAAATAACGCAACAATCAATAAATCATATTCTACAGGATCTGTTTATTGCAGTTCAAATAGTTTTTCCGACTCTACATTACAGGATATTGGCGGTTTTATTGGATATAACCTTTATGGTAGTGCTCATAACAGTTACGCAACCGGCTCTGTTTACGCAAGCTCATCCGGCGATTCAAGAATAGCACATTGCTATCGAGTTGGCGGTTTTCTTGGTAATAATCAGGAAATTATAGCGAACTGTTATTCAACTGGTTTAATATCTGCAAGC
The DNA here is from genome assembly GCA_044440125.1 of Sedimentisphaeraceae bacterium JB056. Taxonomy (GTDB): domain Bacteria; phylum Planctomycetota; class Phycisphaerae; order Sedimentisphaerales; family Sedimentisphaeraceae; genus JBITAJ01. The sequence goes on from JBITAJ010000017.1 coordinate 76,649, forward strand.
GTTTCAGGTGTCTATGAAAACTTGAGTTACATTGGAGGACTATGTGGCGGTGATTACAACGTCGGCGGGATTACCGGCTGTTTCTGGGATACTGATACTTCCGAAACTACAGTAAGCGCAGCAGGAATAGGCAAAACTACTGCTGAAATGATGAACGAGAGCACCTTCACTGTTGCCGGTTGGGATATGACGCCGGATGATGGTACATCAGTCTGGTATATGCCTGCCGCCGGTTATCCGCAATTGGCATGGCAGTTAGTCAATCCTGTCGATCTTGGGGAATTCTGCATACTAGCACAATATTGGGGAGACACGGGCTGTACGTCAGGGCAAGACTGCTTTGCTGCCGATTGGTATGTAGATGGGACAATTGATACGCTTGATTTGTATCAGCTTACAAGCAGTTGGCTTGAAGAAGAAATGGCCCTCTCAGGTATTTGATGTGTTGCAAGCGGAATCTTCGGGGCTGCCGGTCGATACTGTGAAATTGACCGATTGAGCTATAATTTGCTCTTATTCCTTTGCTCTTTTAAACTTATGTCAAAAACATCTTGACACCCAAGCGTCTTTTATGATAAAATAGCGACGACTTAATTTAGTCTTTTCATCACCCTCTCCGAAGCCAGATCTCTTAATTGGGTCTGGCTTTACTTATTTTAAACTTTCAACATTCACTGTTAATTTCAAAAATCACCTTGTCATCACTTGTCTGTAATGTTAATATAAGCATTCTATTATAAAACTTTTGCAAGGAATTGGGTGATTATATCATGAAGCTTAAAGTGATTTTGAAAGGACTTGTCGCCGGAATAGTGACGATGTTTTTGCTTTCAATCATCGGGTTTGGAATCTTGTTGGAGAAGCATAATTTTAGGGCAAGTGTTAGCGGACAGGTAACTGATGGTAAGGGGGGAGCTGTGCCGAATGCAAAGCTAAACTTTTATATGCCCAACAGCGATGACATACAGTATGATTGCGAGACAATAACTAATTCGGAAGGCAGGTATTCGGTTCGTTTGCCAAGCTTCAGAGTCGCTCTGGACACATCACTATGCTATATTAGAAATGTGAAAATAGTTGCGGAGGGATACGAGCCTTCCAGTAAAAGTGTAACTCTTAAAAAAGGTTCTAATCTTGAGACGAATTTTGTACTACAGAAAGAAATAACAGTGAGAGGCGGAGAATTAAATGTCAATGGAAAATGAACTTGATTTCAGAGTTGTATCTTTCGGCAAAACAGGGCTTTTTCAACAGCCCTACTGTTCCTATTTACTATGCCAAAATGAATAAATTAGGAAAAGCGAAGAAGTCTTTTGAATCTATGCAGAGTATTATGACAATAGTTTATGGCTTTAAGCTTGCAACCAGTGGTGAAAGAATGACAGGAGAATATGAACAGATTATGAATGCAGGAATTCCAGGTGAGAATTTAACCAGTACTAAGGGTATTGCTAAAGCAGCGATTGACGGAGCAATTCATGTTACAGACCAAGCTGGGTATGAAGTGTTAAATATAAAAGGAAATATAAAAAATGCGGAGATTCAACAAGTTGATGTTCACAAAAATACAAGAGCCATTGAAAGAGGTAGATTGGTGAATAAACTTCTGAATGGTGATTAGGATGAATAAATTAAGTAATATATATATTGTTGTAATCGCCATATGGTTTTGTTCTAACATTATGGCGACAGAACGATTTGATTTAGATGACCCCAATAGTTTATCGTCGTATTATGAATATGGCAAGGAGTGTAGGAAACAATCTCCTGACAAAGCAATGGAAATCTTCATTGAATGCTATGAGCATGGAATTGTAGATGCTTTAGCCATGCAGGGGCTTCTTTACATACAAGGAGATGGGGTTGATGTTAATTACGAAAAAGCAAAGTATTTGCTTGAAAAAGCTCTGTCGCAAGGTTCAAATGTAGCACTTGGGCTCTTAGCAGTTATTTATGCAGATGGTCTTGGTGTAGAACCAGACATAGAAAAAGCAAATCAGTATAGAAGTAAAGCTGCTTACAAAGGAGATAAACAGAGTATGTTTTACCTTGGGTTAGCATCTGAATTTGGACAGGGAGTTGATATTGACTATCAGAAAGCCGCATATTGGTATAAAAAGTCTGATTTAACTTACGCCTTGCTTAGATACACTTATCTTGTACTTGAAGAGAGAGTATTGGATATGGATAAAAGGGCTTTAGTCAAATATATTAATAATGGTATTAAAGAGAATAGGGCTCTCGCTTACGCCCTGCGGGCACGGCTCCACTATAAGGGTTATATTCTTGCTCAGGATTTGAAAAAGGCAAAGATGTTTTATGAAAAATCTATTGAGCTTGGTTCTGATGTTGGTAAAACCGATTATGGTCTTGCTCTTATTAGTACCGATGGCTTGTTTAATCGGGATATGAAACGTGGAATTGACATGCTTATAGAAGCAAGCAATAATGGACATGGTAAGGCAAGTTATTGTCTTGGTGTTATTATGAAGCAAGAAGGCAAAAAAGAATACACTGAAAGAGTGATTGAATATTATAAGTTAGCCGCATGGCAGGGATACCCAGAGGCTAAAACGAGATTACGCGAATTGAATATTAATATTGGTCAGGAAGAAAAGGATGATATCGAGATTAAGCCGTGAGGAATTGAAGAAAATAGCGTTTTGTCAGAAGATGGTAATTGTATTTATTGTATTGGGATTTTTGGCATTACTGTATCCGCCTGCGCAGTTGATTATCGGAGTGCTGCAGATTGTTTTTGTCTATAAATTAGCGAAAGCAACAGATGCACTTGCTCCGTGGCTTTATGTTATAGCATGTTTTATCCCTTTGATTGTACTTATTGCATTGTTTAAGTTGAGCAGTAATGCAACGAATATTCTACGTGAGAATGGTGTTAAAGTTGGCGTTTTAGGAGCCAAAGAAATTTGAAAGAACCATTTATAGTATTTGACTCGGGTCGTTATCCTGGCTTTTTCAACAGCCCCGCAGTTACTTATTTTGAAGTGAGATAGGAATAGATATCATTCGAATTTTTTAATATTTTTCTGATGTTTAATCGCCGTGAGCTTTTCTTGTTCGGGAGAGTTCGCGGCGTTTTTTTATGAACTTTGGTTCTTTAAACTTGAGAGAATTAAAGGAGCCATGTCTCTTAAATTTATGTAACCAGTTAAGTTATTGTCATTGCTGGTTTTGTTTTGTGAAAAAAGTAGCCTTATCCCTCCTATGGAGCCAGAATTGTCAAGAGTTATTTTTTTTGTTTTAACTTGAATCTTAAATAAATACTGTTTATATTTATCCAAGTAGAGGTGTGTGAGGGTTGTTGTTTCAAATCTACAAGTCTCTGTCAGTAAACAAAAGGTGTGTTGTATCGCCTTATATAATTTTACGGCTCCTTTTTGAAAGGAATAAAATGAAGCAGTTAAGTTTGTTATCGTTTTGTTTATTGATTTGTGCCGGTTCTTTGCTTGCCGGCTCCCTAATCTCGGTCAGTCCTTCTGAGGCAATTGAAGGTGGAAACGTTGCATTGACTATCGAGGCAGAGAATACATCATTTACCGCCGAAACGGTATTAGATGTAAATGTGATCAAAGGCGAAGTTGCCTTGGAAGCAGCAGAATTTTCAACTTTATCTGACACTCTTATTGAAGCAACATTCGCAATACCGGATAATGCCGGTGAGGGTTTATGGTCAGTAGAGGTGCAATTAAGCGGCGATACTCTCACACTTGAAGACTGCGTTAACGTTTATGACCCTGATATCAATGGTGATGGAATTGTCGATATATCTGATTTCAGGCTGTACGCTAAACATTTTCTCGAAATAATGGCAGGCTATACTCTCGTTCCCGATTTAGTTTCGCTTAGTCAAAGCGCCGCCGAGCAGGACATTCTGGATGCGGGCTTGGTTTTAGGAACGGTTGGAGAGGTTTACAGTGATACCATTGACGCGGGATTGGTTATCAACCAGAATCCTGCTGCCGGTGAGTTATTGCCTGAGGCAGCTTTAGTGGCTCTTACCATATCAAAGGGGCCCGAGCCGGTAATTGTGCCAAACTTGTCATCTCTTATTCAAAATGATGCCCAAACCGCTATTATTGCCGCGGGCCTAAGCGTTGGCTCGATAACTGAGCAATACAGCTCAACTGTTGCGGCAGGTTTGGTTATCAGTCAATCGCCGTTAGCCGGTGAAAGCGTTGCACCGGGTTCGGCTGTTGATTTTGTTGTGTCTCTTGGTCAAGAACCGGCTCCTGAAGGCGGAGACCCCGCTGCCGTGAGCTGGGAGATTTTGGACGCTGATTGGGTGAAAAACACTTACGCCGACGGTTCGGTTACTTTAAGCGACAGTTCATCCGGCCTGATGTGGCTGCATGATGCCTCTATGCTGGGTACTTCAGACTGGAGCGGGGCAAAGACCATTTGCAACAACCTCAACTATGGCGGCTACAGCGACTGGTTCTCACCCAACGTTAATGACCTTAGAGATGTTTATAGTGTGAGATCGTTTTTTATCAATGTTCAGGCAACGCAATATTGGTCAGGAAGCTATGTTTACGGATACCAATACGTCGATATGAGCACCGGAAGTTCCTCGTATACCAGCAACTCAGGAAGAATTTATCGGGTTTGGGCTTGCCGTAACCAATAGGAAACCGTAGCCAAAATTTGATTTATTATGTCATTTTTTAAAGGGAACCGGTTAAAGTGATGTAAAGGTTTTAGGCTAAGTATAGAATTTCGTTAAAAGATAAATTGTCAAAATTCCCATTTACCTTACGTTGGTGTTGTGGGTGATTCTCGGATTTGGTGGTAGCATCTGGTTTATTCTAAAGCTACAGCCAACAATTTAATGGCAGATTACTTAGCGTAAATTGTTTTTGTCAAAGATTTTCGGTTTGTAAAATATCGTTTAAACTTCAATCGCCGTGAGCTTTTCTTGTTTAGGAGAGTTCGCGGCGTTTTTTTATGAACTTTGGTGCTGCAAACTCGTATCTGTTAAAAAAATATCAATGTCTATTTTTGTTCATGTCAGGGCGGTTATTGTTCTGTTTGAGGACAAAATTCTTTTTCGGTCTTCAATCTATCATTGAAAAAGCTTTGGAATCGATTATACTTATGCGTTCATATTTGCTTGAATGTCAGTGGTTACAGCAGATAATTGTATTCTGTGAGAATAACAAGGAATAAATATGTCAGATAACAACAAAAAAGAGCCGTATCCGGTTATAAATATTTTAGAATGTAAGGCTTGCGGTCGCTGCATCGTTGCCTGTCCGAAGGGTGTGCTCAAGATGAGCGACAAGATCAATGAACGCGGCTATCACTATGTCGAGTTCAGCGGAGAGGGCTGCATCGGCTGTGCAAACTGTTTCTATACGTGTCCTGAACCTAATGCGATTGAGGTTCATGTGCCGGATAAGAATAAGGACAAAAAAGACTAATCCATTTGGACTAAGGAGTTTACAACAAATGGCTACACAATTGGTGAAAGGAAATACGGCGGTTATCGTTGGGGCATTATATGCCGGTTGCGATTGCTATTTCGGCTACCCTATAACGCCCGCTAGTGAAATACTGCACGAGGCTTCCAAGCTTTTCCCTAAGCTTGGGCGTAAATTCGTTCAGGCAGAATCGGAAGAGGCCGCTATCAACATGACTTTTGGCGGAGCGGCTGCGGGTCATAGAGTGATGACAGCTTCATCGGGCCCTGGAATAAGCCTCAAGCAGGAAGGCGTGTCATATATCGCGGGTGCAGAGCTGCCGTGTGTTATAGTGGATATCATGCGAGCAGGACCAGGCCTTGGCAACATCGGCCCTGAGCAGGGTGATTACAATCAGGTTGTAAAGGGCGGTGGCCACGGTAATTATAAAAATATCGTACTCGCACCATGCAACGTCCAGGAAATGTGCGATTTGACTATCAAGGCATTCGAGCTTTCATTCAAATACCGCAATCCGGTAGTCGTTCTCGCTGACGGCGTATTGGGTCAGATGATTGAGCCGATAAAATTCCCGGAAAATGCGGTAAAACCTGAAATAGACAGCAGTTGGGCAACAGCCGGTACTGCCCAGACACGTGAGAATCTTGTATCTTCAATTTTCCTCGATTTCGACCAGCTTGAAGATTTCAATTACAAGCTTCAGGAAAAATATGCTGTGGTTGAGAAAAACGAGGTTGATTACGAAGCGGTTAATGTTGATGATGCTGATATTGTGCTTGTAAGTTACGGCATAAGCAGCCGTATATCAAAGACCGCGGTAGAAAAAGCAAGGGCCAAGGGGATAAAGGCAGGTCTTTTCAGGCCCAAAACACTGTTCCCATTCCCGAAAAATGAGCTTAAGGAAATCGCAAAGCGTGATGTTAAGTTTGTTTCGGTTGAGATGAGTAATGGTCAGCTTGCTGACGATTTGCGTCTGGCTATCGAGTGTAAGAGAGATGTGGAGCTTGTCAACAGGCTTGGCGGCAATTTGCTTACGCTTGATCAGGTAATGGAAAAAATTGAAGAACTTTCTGCGTAAAGGTTTTAATATGGCAGATAAAGTGATAAAAACACAAGGTTTATATTCGGAATTCCCGCGTAAAGGCGGGGCGGCTCCTACGGCTACTCACTATTGCCCGGGCTGCGGTCACGGCATACTTCACAAACTTATCGGTGAGGCGATGGCTGAGCTTGGTATTCAGGACAGGGCGGTAATGATCAGTCCGGTTGGATGTGCGGTATTTGCGTACTATTATTTCGATTGCGGCAACATTCAGGTTGCTCACGGACGTGCTCCGGCAGTTGGTACGGGTGTTTCAAGGGCGCAGGATGATGCGGTTGTTATCGCTTATCAGGGCGATGGTGATTTGGCGTCTATCGGTCTCAATGAGACAATGCAGGCGGCTAACAGAGGCGAGAAGATCGCTGTATTCTTCGTGAACAACACTGTTTACGGCATGACAGGCGGCCAGATGGCTCCTACAACGCTTATCGGTGAAAAAACTGTAACCTGTCCGACAGGTCGTGATCCAAGGCAGGCAGGCTATCCGCTGCATATGTGTGAAATAATCGATAATCTCAAGGCTCCGGTATTCATTGAGCGAGTATCCATCTCGGATATGAGCAAAATACGCAAGGCAAGAAAGGCCGTTCGCAAGGCCCTTGAGATTCAGAGAGACGGCAAGGGCTATGCGTTTGTAGAGGTACTCAGCACATGCCCGACCAACCTTAAGGTTGATGCGATCGAGAATACAAAGTTCATCGATGAGCAAATGGAAGCGGAATTCCCGCTTGGCAACTTCCGCGATCTGGCAGATCAGACAGAGCCGCTGAAAAGAAGCGAGAGCAACTTTGACAAGCAGGCGATTGACGACTTGTTCGGATTGGCCGAGGGCAGTGATCCTGATGCGACTATTGATGAAAAATATGGACAAATAGGGCTTAAGATGGCCGGCTTTGGCGGTCAGGGCGTTCTCAGTCTTGGTATCGTAGCGGCAAGAGCGGCTTGCGGGCAAGGACGTCATGTATCGTGGTATCCTTCTTACGGCCCTGAGCAGCGAGGCGGTACGGCAAACTGTTCGGTTGTGATCTCCGGTTCGCCGGTGGGGTCGCCGGTTGTTTATGAGCCGGATATGCTTGTTGCTATGAATAAGCCTTCGCTTGAAAAGTTCGCCAATGATGTGAAAGAAGGCGGCTGGATACTTTATGACAAAGTTATCGGCGATTACGACTTCAAAAGCGGTGTGATGGCTGTGGCTGTTCCTGCTATGGAGCTTGCCGAGAAGCTTGGTTCGGCTAAGGCGGCCAATACATTTATGCTTGGTGTAATGATGCAGGTGGGTGTTACAAAGCTTCCTGAGGAAGCCTTCAAGAAGGCGCTTGAGAACAACTTTGCCGCGAAACCTAAGCTTGCCGAATTCAACCTCAAGGTGCTTGAGGAAGGCAAGAAGTGGGCGGCGGATAATATCTGATAACTACCTGAAACAGCGTGATATATAAAAGAGATCGGATTGAAAGTCCGGTCTCTTTTTTTATTGACAACTTATAATTTGGATAATATACTTGCTTTCCTCTGGTTTACTTCAGTTTGATATTGGTATTATTTTATTAGGGGAGATATTGAATGTATTGTCCAAAATGCGGCACGCTTAATCCAGACGACGGCAAGTTGTGTCAGGTATGCAGTTGGGTTCTCAGAGGGGAAGGCAATTCAACGATTGCCGAAAATCCTGAGGCTAAAATGAGTAAGATGGCGGTCACTTCGCTTGTGTTGGGAATTCTTGGAGCTTTCACCTTTGGCATTACTATTCTGCCGGCCATGATACTCGGGCTTATAGCCATGTTCAAGATTGACAGAAGTGCCGGTCGGCTTCGAGGCAAGGGGTTTGCTATAGCGGGCTTATGTTTAACGGTTTTTATTTTTCCTATTTTCATGGCTATTATGATGCCGGCTCTTGGTCAGGCGCGAGGTATGGCTCAACGATTAATATGTGGTGAAAATCTTATAGGGCTTGGTATTGCTGTTCAGGTGTATGCCAACGATAATGAGGGCAAGGTGCCGGAGGGATATGATTGGTGTGATGTGCTGATTACCGATTGTGATGTATCTGAGAAGCAGTTTGAATGTCCGAGAATGAAAGAAGAAAGTTCTGCGTATGCTCTCAATATAAATGCGGCAGGTAAGGAGCTTGCCTCCCTACCCGCTGATATGGTTTTGCTTTATGAGAGTGTGCCGGGGTGGAATAACTGCGGCGGTTCTGAGCTATTGAATGTTGAAAATCATAGTGGTAATGGATGTAATATACTGTTTTGTGATGGACAGGTGTCATTTATTAAGACTTATGAATTGGATTATCTAATCTGGACTGAAGAAGAGGCAGAGGAGGTTGGCTATGCTCAAGACTAAGAAATACATCAATTACAGCGATATCGTAAGCTTTTCGTGGAATCTTGTTACCTCCAATATTGGGCTTTTCATAAAAGTCGTGCTCACCTATATAATTGTACTTGGAATAACTTTGGGTGCCCAGATTTATATTGAGGAAAATTATCTATCTGAACAGCGGCAATTCGATGGTGCCGCTTATGGCCAGGCCAATATGCAAGATACCTATCAAACTTCGCCAATGGACGAAGGGCAGGCTTCTTATCCTGAAGCTGCAGTCCAGGCAAGAGAAGAGACGATTGCCGGGGTTGTAAATTTCGTTCTGTCGATTGTATATAATATACTTTGTGTGGTGATGGGAATTGGTTTTTTCAGAATAATATTTACTTTGTTCGATGGTGGGAAGGCGAAGTTGAGTATGCTGTTTTGTACAGGCGGATGTTTCTGGCGATTTGTACTTACAACGATCCTATTCTATCTTGTTGTTCTTTTGGGGTATATTCTTCTGATAGTACCTGGAATTATATTCGCAGTGAAATTCAGTCTTGCACCGTTTTTTGTGATCGATAAGGGGCTTGGTCCTATCCAGGCATTGAAGGCCAGCTCAAGGGCGACTGCTTATATGAAATGGCACTGGTTTGGGTTTATGTTCGTGGCATACATGGTAATGTTTGCCGGGTTTATGGTTTTGGGAATAGGTGCGATTGTTTCTTATCCTGTGGGGCTTGTGATGCTTGCTCTTGGTTTCAGGCAGCTTGCCGCTCAGACGCCTGAGCTTGAGGAGTTTGGTGTAAAGACAATGTTCCAAACTCAGCAGCCGGCAGCGGAGCCAGTTTACCAAACAGAACCACAACAGATTCCGCAGCAACCGACAGATACGGATGTGTGATGGTAAAATCAACCGTTTCCGATAGACCAAAGTCCAAGGTTAGTAAGACGGTTTGTATATCGCTTTTCTTGAGCGTACTGGTATTACTGACTTTGGGGCTTATAATCTGGCCTGCCGTTAGAGTTGTAATGTCTTTGGGGAATCGATTGATATGCGGCACTAATCTTGTGGGCGTTGGTGTGGCGGTTTCTGTTTACTCAGATGATTATGATGGCAGAGTTCCGGAATGTGATAATTGGAATGATATATTGATTGCCGAATGCGATGTGTTACGTAAACAGTTTCAGTGCAATTATATGAAAGGTGAAGGTTCCTCTTATGCTCTCAACGCAAATGCGGCAGGTAAAGAACTCGAATCGTTGCCTGCTGATATGGTTTTGATTTATGAAAGCGTGCCGGGATGGAATAGATGCGGTGGTTCTGAATTATTGAATATTGAAAATCATGATGGAGAAGGGTGTAGTGTTCTGTTTTGCAGCGGGGCTGTGTCATTTGTTAAAACTGAAGAATTAGACTCTCTTGTCTGGAGTGAAGAACAGGCATCAGAGGTGGACGCTGCTGAGGATGCTAAGGTGACTCAAGAATAATTGGTAAGAAAGTATGATGCATGAATAAAGAAATTACAGGCAGGGTATTGAGTTGTGTGTTAATAGCTTCCGCTTTTGGCTGGGGGATATCGGCTGCCGGAATTTTTGCATCCTGGGATTTTGTAGTAGATCAATTGAATGGACTTGGCGGTGATGTGTCTGGTGATCCAATGCTCAATTACTGGTTCAGGATGACTGCGGTGGCGTTTACTTTTATAGGCTGTCATTTTCTCTATCTGTCAATCAAACCGGAGACTAAGATTGTTCAGCTTAAAATCGCAGCGTTCTTTAAGTTGGTTCTGGGGGTTGTATTATTGTTCTATTGGGCGAAGCTCAAACTGTTTATCATTCCATGCGGCGTTGATGCTCTTTTCTGTCTGGCGGCAGGTGGTTCAATTCTGCTGTGTGTTTTCAAAATAGATAAAGGGGCTAAAGCAGATTATGAATAACAAGCTTAGAGATAAAATTAGGTATGAATATCTTTATGAAGATGAAGAGATAATAAATATAATACTAGTTACTATGTGTGAGAATGCTTATATTAAAAAAGGCATGGCGACTTACTTTATATTGACAGATGAAAATGTATGTTTTTATCTTAAAAAAGGACTACTTGGTTCAACGGATGTATTTGTTAGATGTGATATTACAGATATTAACTCTATTACTATCCACAATAAACACATCTGCCATAAAATTAAAATAAAGTTATCTGATGACGAGATAGAATTCGATCTGTATAAAACAGGATGGAAGCTTGAGGAAATAATTGAACAATTAATCTCGCTTAGAGAGTCTGGTGTTAAAATATACCATGAAGAGTCCTATCCAATAAAAGCGATAGCTGCAATAAGTATCTTTTGTATTATCACTGTTGTCATTATTTCGGCTATTTTGCCATCCAATTCTGAATCGAATTCTAAAGAACAGACTAATAACTCAACTCAAGTAATCGAGGAGAAAGAATTTATTAAGAGGTTGGATAGGGCTGGTGCTTCAAATAGAGTAATACGTTATTTTAGAGACAATAAAACGTTGTTAGATATTAATAGTAAGTCTTACGATTTTTTTATCAAATCAGCTAAACGAGGTAATATATATGATGAACAAAAAGTTAAAGTCATTTTTAACGGGGATATAATTTTTACTTATGTCCTGCAATTTAGAGGTTCTCTCGGAATAGTTTTTCTTGACAGTTATTATGGTGAGTTTCTTGATTATGTATATGATGAAAAACAAATAAGTAATTACCCTGAAATACCAGAATTTGAAATAGCTCATGGACTATTTCTTGGGACAGGTCAGATTGATTTGGATATAGTTATACCAAGTCTTCAAAAAAGTATGTCGGCTAAGGAAATAAAAAACATCGCATCATCATTGTTGGAACTTACAGAAGCAGATATTGTGTGCTTGTATAATTCCAAAGCTGCTCAGGAAAAAGCGATGAATGGATCAGGAAATTATTCATGGGGTTATTTTGGCAGATTTACTAATGGTAAATATAACGATGTTTTTTAGATTTTGTTTAGTCTGGAGATGAATAATGAGTTTGGCAAAGATGCGGTTTAGTGCTTCAATCCTTGGCAGAGAATTTATAGCGGGTTTGACCACTTATCTGACGATGTCTTATATAGTGTTTGTTAATCCGGGGATTCTTGCTGAGGCCGGCATGGACAGAGCGGCTCTTATCGCTGTTACGTGTCTTGTAAGTGCGGCTGCATCAATCATCAGCGGGCTCTATACCAATACGCCCATCGCGATGGCTCCGGGGATGGGGCTGAACGCATTCTTCACATACACACTTGTAGTCGGTGACGGCATGAGCTGGCAGGCGGCGCTCGGTGTTGTATTCATATCGGGCTTGAGCTTTTTTATCCTGACCTGTTTTGGCATACGCAAGATGTTTGCTGAGGCGATTCCGGCAAATCTGCTCAAGGCGATTTCTGTCGGCATAGGACTTTTCATTGCGTTTATCGGTTTGCAGAAGCTTGGCTTGATCGTTGCCGATCCGGTTACGTTTGTGAAGGCGGGCGATTTGAACGCGAATATATTTACAGGTTTTGCCGGTTTGCTTGTGATGCTGTTTCTCAAACACTATAACAAGAGCTATGCGATGATAGCGGGTATTGCCGCGGCTACTGTGATCGGCTTTTTGCGGGGCGATGTGAGCATGCCTGATGAAGTTATGACTTCATCTTTAGGCATAGGCAAAATTGCTCTGAAACTCGATATTCTTGCGGCATTGAAAATCAGCTTTCTCTCGCATATCTTCACGTTGATGTTTGTTGACATGTTTGACAGTTTGGGGACGATAACTGGTATCCTTGATTCGCATCCAGATGCCGCCGGTAAAAGCAAAAATCCGGTGGGGCGGCTGCTGATGGCAGACTCTGTTGCAACGATGTTTGGTGCGGTGCTTGGCACATCCACGACAACCGCTTATATCGAATCTGCGGCAGGAGTCGAGGAAGGCGGCAGAACCGGAATGACGGCAATATTTACAGGGCTTCTATTCGCAGTTACAATGTTCTTCGTTCCACTGATTGGGATTGTGCCTGGGTATGCGGTGGCTCCGGCTTTAATTATGGTTGGGTTTGCGATGACGGCAAATATCAAAAACATCGACTTTAAAAATGTAGAGCAGGCATTCCCTGCTTTTGTTACGATACTGATGATTGCTTTGAGCTACAGCATAAGCACAGGTCTTGCTTTTGGATTTTTGACATACACAGTATTGCACGCCCTGACAGGCAAGGTGAGAGAAATAAAACCATTGATGTGGATTATAACACTGCTGTCGATATTATTCCTTATACTTAATTGAGTGTGTATTTGATATGCCGTAATTTCAAGTTGTGGCTGTTACTCAGGTAATGTAAGTATTTTAAGTTAATTCATTGTGTATTTGTGTTCTATGTGCTAAAATGCAATGTGTAAGTATTGACGGTGATGTTATAAGAAAGTATTGGTTGTTAATACAATACTAAAAGGAGGAGAACTATGTATCAAAAGTTATTGATTTTAATGCTTCCTGCATTTTGTCTGGCAGTGGAGATTAATGTGCCAGCGGATTATGCTACTATTGCTGAGGCGATTAATGCTTCTCAAAATGGAGATACTGTCATACTTGCCGATGGCGTATATAAAGGTGATGGCAATCGTGACATTACAATTGAGCAAGAACGCACACTAATTATTAAGAGTGAAAATGGGCCAAAAAGTTGCATAATCAATTGCGAAGGGACTTCTGAGAATAGTCATAATGCATTTGTCATTAACGGCAGGGGTTGCGTGTTAGAAGGGGTGACAATAACTCATAGCTATAGCTTGACACCTGCTTTGCAGGTCAACAACCTGGATACCGTAATTATTAACTGTATATTTACAGAGAATTATGGTGGAATCGGTATTAAATCCGATTTCTTTCCGACAGTAGTCGGTTGCTTATTTGCAGAAAACAGCATTTACTCTGAACTTGACCCTCAATACAACAGCCCATTCCTTTACTATATTGGTTTTGTTAAATTCGAACATTGCACTTTTGTCAAAAACATAAACATAACATCAGTAAATTTATTATTCTGTGAGATAAGAAACTGTATATTCTGGGATTACCAGATAAATGAGGAAATAGAACCTTGGTACGTCCTGCCTGATGCCGTTAAACTTGAAAACGGCAATTTTGTTGAGCATACGGAATCACCCAATCCAGAATTTGCGGGTTTAGAAAATGGTGATTACAGACTCAGTTCTTCATCTCCCTGTATTGATGCTTCGATAGACAGCAGTAACATTGTTTATTCACGTCCTGATATAGACGGTACTTCCAGATTAGTGGGCGACTTCGCTGATTGCGGTGCTTACGAATACAAAAATCCAATGGATTTTAATATTGATGGTAGAACAAATTTGCAGGATTTCAAAACAGTTGCAGACTATTGGCTGATAGACTATTTCCCACAGGATGTTGCAGCTCTCGCGAATAATTGGTTATGCTCATCCAATATTTTTCAGAGGGCAGTTTGGAGATTTGAAAATCCTGACTCATTAGTTGTTAAAGATGATTCAGGTAATGGTAATAATGCGATACTTCACGGAGAAGCAAAAATTGTCAATGATTCGCAGCGAGGTAATGTGCTTTATTTCAATGGCGAAAGTAGTTATATGACAGCGCCAGGATTGAAGGGGAAAAATGGTGATTTTTGTGTGTCATTCTGGGCAAAATTCCCATTCAAAACTGAAGAAGAAATAGAAGAATTATCTACTCAGAGAGGAATTGACTATCCACAAATACTATTCTGTTGGGGTACAAGAGAAGAAACAAGTATATTTAAGTTGCTTTTTAATCGCAATTACGGCTACGATGTAACTAACATTACAAGTACTAACTGCACGCTAACATTAAACTACATTAATTCTAATAAAAAGATATTCATTGATGAATTAGATGATAAATGGCATAAATTTACTATAATTTCAGACCAGAGTAACGAACTTGATCCGAAAGTGCATGTGTTCCTCGACATACAATATTTGCAAGCATTCAATTTAGAAGATATACGAACTATACCTGATGAAGACATGATTATTGGACGTAATTTCAATATCGATAATCCAATGTTTTTGAAGGGGTGTATAGATGATTTTGTTGTAACTGACAGCAATTTCACAATGCCTGCTATCTTACCAAACAGAAAACATATACACTTAAGTTTTGAATTTGATAATCCTGTACAATCTTTCTCAGAGACCAACAAGAGATTCGATACAAAACTGGCGGGCATGGTTAGTGAGATTGAAATGAGAGACAGCAATGTTGAGGTTGAGAAAAAAGGACTGTACTTTTCGGGTATCAATTCATATATACGAGTTAACGGCTATAAAGGTATAACAGGTATGTCAAAGCGGGTTATCTCAATGCAATTAACTAACTGTGAATCTGGAGGGATTATCTGCTGGGGCTCGACTGAAGATGGCCGAAGGTGGTTTTTATTTATAGAGGATAGTTGTCTATGGATTGGTATGCTCGGCAACAGATTTATAAATACTGGTATATATCTCTCACAATGGGATGACTGGACTAACTTGACCGTTATAGTGCCTCAGCTTCCTTTGCCTACATTAAACGATATAATAGTCATAGCTGAAGATTATGTCTATACCTCATTTGGTGATTTTTTTGATCCCTCACTTGTTATAAATACTGGAGATTCTTCTGATGTTATAATAGGTGCGGGAGTCTTAGGTGACGGCAGCATTGGTCGATTCTATAATGGCGCAATCCGAGAAGTGGTAATAGCAGAAAACTATGCAGATACTTTTTATCCTGACTTTGCAGACTTATGGCTTCCTCTTGAAAGTTTAGAAACAGATATGTCTCCGGATCTGAGTCCATACAAGAGAGAGTACTCAATAATAGGATTACCGCATACTGACAGTGATACCTTTATTGGAGATTTTGCAACCTTCGACTTGAATCAAGTCTTTATTGATGGTACTGCTATCGCTGGAGCGAATCCAAGGAGTGTTACCGGGTGGGTACGTACAACTGATACTGAAGGTGAAATAATTGGATGGGGCGAGAAAGGTCAAGGTACTAAGTGGCTTATCCGCACAGCAATGCTTGCAGATGATTATGGTGTGTTGAGAACAGAAATAGGAGATGGTTATATCGTAGGCAATACCAATATTTGCGATGGTAATTGGCATCATTTCGCAGTTGTTCAGGAATTTGCATATCTGCCGTTCACTAAATTGTATATTGATGGACAGATAGAAACACTTTCTGAAATATCTCCGCAATGGATTAGTACCGAGACTAATGATCTGCATTCATATAAGGATTATACATATCATCCCGACAATATATCAATCGGAGGTTTTCAAAAGGAAGGTCAAAGATTTTATAATGGAGATATGGCGAAGATTAGAGTCTATTCTCGAGCAATAACTGCTGATGAAATAAAGGAAGAATACTCAAAGGTTCTTAATGATTGTGGTGTTTGATTTTCTGGGAAATATAATAAGAGTGGTTTGTGTAGACAAAAATTAGTGCAGCTATGGAAGAAAGTATTCAAAATTTTTTAATTACGAAATATGTTCAATAGTAAAGTTTGTGTTTGAACTTAACATTTTGCATTTATATATATTTCGAGTATAGTATATTTTAGTGACTGCTTAAAAAAGGTTGAAGCGAAGCAGCTTCAAGGAATTAACTTTTGAAAGGTATCCGATGAACGGTTCAGGGACAGAAGATAAACCAGAGATTAAAATACGTGTTGCTACGATTGACGATCTTGCGAAGATATTCCATCTTGGCGAGAAGGTTTTTACGCCGCAGGAAGTTTCAAATCTTTATCGAACATGGGATGAGTATGAGGTTACTCATTTATTCAATGTAGAGCCTGATCATCTTCTTGTTGCTGAGGTTGACGAGAAGTTTGCGGGTTTCTGTCTTGGCTCTGTTATAGAGAAGGCAAGGTCGGCATGGAGCTATGGCCATCTTGTGTGGCTTGCGGTCGATCCTGAATATGAAGGACAGGGGATTGCGGGGCAGTTGTTTGATGAGTTCCACGATATGATGGATAAAGAAGGCGTTCGAATGCTTATTGTCGATACGCAGGCCGACAATGACAGGGCAATAAACTTCTTTACCCGTAAAGGTTTTACCAATCCTATAGATCATGTTTACATGACATTGAATATTAAAAGCAGCGGTTGAAGGTATGGGAAATGCGATGAATATAAATGACCAGAGGCTCAAGTCTTTGTTTCGTGATATGGTGGATATTTACAGTCCATCGGGCAAGGAAGAGGAAATAACCGAGATGCTTGCCGGTTATCTTCACGAACATGGATTGCCGGTAACATTGCGAGAGGTAAGCGATGGGCGGCGAAATGTCGAGGTAGTATTCTCGGACAAAAGACCTGATGTTGCTTTTATCGGACATATTGATACGGTTCCCGCGTTTGATATTGAAGAGTATTGTTTTGAAGAAAAAGATGGTATCATAAGCGGGCTTGGTACAGCTGATATGAAAGGCGGCTGCGCGGCAATGATAGAGGCGTTTGTCAAAATGGTGGAGGCCGGCAAACTTACAGACAGGGCGGGGCTGTTTCTCGTTGTCGGTGAAGAAGAGACCGGTGACGGAACAGCGGCATTGCTTGAATCTCGTTCTTTCCCATGGGCTGTAGTTGCCGAACCGACCAATTTGCTGCCGTGCTTATCGCATTACGGATATATGGAGATGTTTGTCAGGGCATTTGGTACAAGACGGCATGCATCAAAGGCAGGACGCGAGTATAATTCAATATTCGGAATGCTCAATATGCTTCTTACACTTGGCAGGCGTTTTGAAGATAAACATAAAAATGCCGTACTCAATATTCGCGATATACACAGCTCTGAGTCAGGGTTTGCTGTGCCGGGCAGTTGTGAGGCATGGCTTGATTTTCATATGCCGCCGAATTCAAATCTTGCGGAGCTTTCACGGCAGCTTGAGAAGATAGTTGACGACAGTCTCAAGGGCAGTGCGGCAACAAGGTATGAGATTGATTTCCCAACTCTTGCCGAAGGATATATGCTTCAAGAGAAGGGCCTTGTACCGGAGTTGCTTAAAGGGATTTACGAGCGGCTCTCATTGGAATGGAAGCCGGGAGCATTTGAGAGTCATTCCGATGCCAATCTTCTGTGGGAGGCAGGGTGCAAGCCTGTTATACTTGGGCCGGGCCAGCTTGCCAAGGCGCATACCAGTGATGAGTCGGTGAAATTTGAGCAGGTCTCAACAGCAGCTGAAATATATTATCAGATGCTTACTGGCTTGGATTAGCCTTAACAGAAGCAGATCAGCTTTCGATTGCCTTTTTCTTTCTTCTTTTTCTTGTTAGAAGACAGAACGCAATACTTAATTCATATAAGATATAGAGCGGACATGCCAGTGCTATTTGCGAGATAATATCCGGTGGAGTTACTATAGCTGCTATTACCACTAATGCCATTATAACTATTTTTCGGCCCTTGTTGAGCATTTCTATGGTTACAAGTCCAAGCATTTCGGCGAAGATGATTGCTATAGGCAGTTGAAAGGCTAAACCAAAGATGAGCGTAAGCGACAGTATGAAGTTGATATAGTTCTGGAGTGTGACATTGACCTCTACGAATTCGATACCCGTTTCGAAATTTATGAAGAACGAGAGGGCCATTGGTGCTATCACAGTGATGAAGAATATCGAGCCGGCCATAAAAAGGGCGGCGCTGAGGGGCGAAACGGTATGTATGAATCGCACTTCTTTCTTGTAGAGTCCGGGAGCAATGAATTTCCATAAATGATAGAATATCCACGGTGCGGCAAGTACAATTCCGAATACGAGAGCACACTTTACATAGACAACGAACTGCTCGCTTGGCTGTATCGCCTGGAGTGTTGCGTCAAGGCCTGCTGATTCCATCGCTTTTTTGTAAGGCATGGATGCAAGCTTGAGTATGAATTTGCCGAAGAAAAGGCATACGACAAAACCGCCTAAGATGCCGCTTATTGCCATTATAAGTCTGTACCTGAGGTCTTCGAGGTGTTCACCAAGACTCATCGACTCTAATTTTTCTTCATTCTTGCTCATTTTTCACAATGCCTGTTTTATCTTGAAATATTCTGTTTTATTATTCGATTAGCCGGACCGCTTAATCAGCTCTTGAAAGGCTGATTGGAGTTTTCTGGTTTTGGGGCCGGTTAGGCCGCCTGAGACCTTTCGTCCTTCGACTTCTACGATACCGACTATATCTTTAGTCGTTACTCCCATGAACATTTCATCGGCTTTATAAAGGTCGTATGGGCAAAGTATTTTTTCAACCATATTCATTCCGGTCATTTCTGCAATTTGTGAGATAAACCCGCGTGTTATGCTTGGCAATATGTCGTGTCCAAGCGGTCTTGTTACGATATCATTACCGAATATTGCTGCGAATGTAGAGCTTGAGCCTTCTGTTACATCGCCGCGACCGTCAAGAAGTATGGCTTCGTAGCACCCTTTTTGCTTTGCGTAATGTTTTGCGAGGACATTAGCGAGTAAGTTCAGGGATTTGATATCGCATCGATCCCAGCGTATATCTTTGTAAAAGCAAACTTTTACGCCTGTCTCTTTGAGCGTTTCATAATCGGTTATCTCGCTGAGGGTCAGGAAGAAATTGGGTTTCATATCATCAGACCAGTTATGGTCTCGCGGACCTGAACCTCTTGTGATGTGAAAATATATTGCACAGTTGGGCTTTTGCGCCTTTTCGAATGCAGCCATTATTCGTTTTCGTACATCATCAATATCAATATTGTTTATCTCTATAGCCTTCAGGCTTCGCTCGAAACGTGCCAGATGCTGATCGAGCGCAAATATTTTGCCGTTATAGCTTCTTATTACTTCATAAACACCATCACCGAAGAATGTGCCTCTGTCCATGTAGGCAGGATCTAAAAGCTCTGGATCAATAATTTTATCTTGGATCATCGCCAGTTCCATCGGCAATATTCTCCCTTGAATCATTTTCAAACTTGTGTTGTGTGTGATTGTTGTCAGACATACTTGCTTCATCAATGAAGTCTTCTGCCGCATTGAATTCCCGGTAAACACTTGCAAACCTTATATATGCAACCTTGTCGACAAGTCTGAGATGATCCATTATGCTCTCACCTATGAATCGTGATGAGACCTCTTTATCAGAGTGGCGGAATATTTCTTCTTCAACCTTGTCGGCCAGAGAACGTATCTGAGCTACTGAAATGGGCCGTTTGTAACAGGCCTTTTCCAAGCCGCTGATAAGTTTTTGGCGGTCGTATGGTACTCTTGTATTATCTTTCTTAACAACGTTAAGGCCAATTTCTTCACTTACTTTCTCGTAAGTAGTAAACCGTTTATTGCAACTCAAGCAATAACGGCGTCGGCGTATTACCTGTCCACCGTCGGAAGAACGTGAATCAACCACTTTATCATTGTCTACTTTACAATAAGGGCAAAGCACTTTAACTCCTGAACTATTTCAGATGCGCTACCAAACTACGGCACACAACCCCGGCTGGCTATGTCGCAGGCCTTATACTAACAAAGCAAAACTGTGCCGCTATACAACATATTGTCGAGAGGTATTTTACAGCCTATAGATATAGTGTGTCAACATAAAAATAAGGCAACAACAAAAACCTGCAGAAAAATATTTGCAAAATAATAGAAATGGTATTCAGAAGAAAAAGCAGCCGACTTTTAAAAACAAAAAACCCCGCTTAAAATATCAAAGCGGGGTTAAAATATCGTAATGGGCGATACTGGACTCGAACCAGTGACCCCCTGCTTGTAAGGCAGGTGCTCTAGCCGACTGAGCTAATCGCCCTTTAGGAGTTGCGTATGATATTGATTCTCAGAATCAAGTCAACTACAAAATGATGTTTTTTGTGAAAAATAAGGAAAAAACTTATTGAATGCTAACAGCCCGAGATTAAAATGTATATTTGAGTCTCGGGGCTTTGCCTAAACCTTTTTCTGTCGATTATTTTTATAAAGACAAAGGCTTTTTTATGTGTATTCGGTCATCAATCTTGTTTAAAAAGGTTTTGAGGCTCTTAAACGGCATAAAATGAATTTTTTAAAAAGCAGGAAACTTGTATTAAAAGCTTGATTTTAAAGGGTTTTTTATGTAGTATCATAGGATAGAACTACCGTTTTTAGTTTTAATGGCGGA
The DNA here is from genome assembly GCA_044440125.1 of Sedimentisphaeraceae bacterium JB056. Classification (GTDB taxonomy): domain Bacteria; phylum Planctomycetota; class Phycisphaerae; order Sedimentisphaerales; family Sedimentisphaeraceae; genus JBITAJ01. Next base: position 97,713 of record JBITAJ010000017.1, read on the forward strand.
ACTGTCTATAGTGTTTTTTGTGAAAAATGAGGTTAAAATTAATATAATATTGAGGAAAGAGAGATGTCTGACATATTGAAAGTGGAGCGTAAATTCTTTCTCATGCTTGCTTTATGTGTTATGTTTATCTCGGTTAACGTAAAGGCAGAAAAATATATGCTTTATACCGAGAAGACACTGGCACAAGCAGGTGTTGTAACACCGTCGGTCCAAGAAGCTCACTTCTACGAAGCAGGGGAGGTAGTAACACTTACTGCACAGCCTTATCAAGGTTATGAGTTTGTTTACTGGCTTGGTGACGTAGAAGAGAAGACTGCCAGAACAACTAAAGTTATTCTGGACGGCCCACGTTATGTGGTAGCGGTTTTTGAGCCTTCTATCAGCGGTGAGGGGGTTGAGTATGGGATTAAGAGTCTTGAGGAAGGCGGCGGAGTTGCTGCATCAAGCTCAGGAACATCCATGTTCGGTAATTCTATTACCCAATCAGGATATACAGGTGTTGGTGCATATATGAAAGATAGTCAAAGGCCCGGTACATTGACCCAGCCTACTTCATCTTCATCTCCATCGCCCACTTACAGGCCTCCAAGTGAAATTAATCCTAATCCTGTAATTCCGGAGCCTGCAACTCTGACATTGTTCGGTCTTGGAGCCCTTGGAGTAACAGCGAGAAGAGTTATCCGTAAGAAAAAGCTTGAAGCTTAATTATAGTTGTGAGGTTGGTTAATTTTGAGAGATAAGTAATAATATGGAGATATATATTATGAATAAAAAGATGTTTACTACAGTTTTAGCGGTACTTAGTTTATTTTCAGCAGCTTTTGCCGCAACTTACAGTGGAGGATCAGGTACAGCGATCGATCCTTATATAGTATCCAGCGCTACAGACATTCAGACACTTAGCCAGACATCAGCGGACTGGTCAAGTGCCTTTTCTGTTTCTGCAGATATTGATGTTTCCGCTTTGGCTCTTGATCCTATAGGTACTTTTGCGGTACCGTTTAGCGGAAGCTTTGAAGGTGGTTCAAATACTATAACATACAGTTACTCAGATGAACTTTCTTCTGACTGGACAGCTGGTCTGTTTGGTTATGTTACTGGTTCGGTAAGTAATTTATCAGTTGATGCTGCAATGACTCCCCAGGAGATGATAATTCCTATCGAAAGCGGATGGATTGGCGGTATTGTTGCTGTTAACGGTGGAACAGTGTCAAGCTGTACCCTTCTTTCAAGCAGCAGTATTACAGTCGAGTCGAGCGGCGGCAGCGGATCTAACGTAGCTGTCGGAGGTATCGTTGGCGGTAATGATGGTACTATTGAAGATTGCCAAATGTTTGGATCTATATCAGGCGATGTATTTAATGTTTATGCCGGTGGTATAGCCGGTTCTAACGGTGGTATTATCGATGGTTGTGGTTTTTATGGTTCGGCATCTATTGATATCGGTAATGTTGATGTAATGAGTCTGCCTTATAACTTCTTTACTGCTGCAGGCGGTATTGCCGGTTACAGTTTTGGTGAAGCTCAGATCCTTGACTGTTCGACATCAAGCACAACTGAGGTAGTTAATGCAGCTTATGATGGTTATGTCGGTGGTATAGCCGGTATTAACTCTGCTCTCATAGACGGCGCAAGCACAGAAGCGAGTGTTACATTCACTGACGTAAGTGGTCAGGTAGGCGGCTTGTGCGGTTATAACTACATGGGATATATATACCAGTCAGAAGCAGTTTGCGATGTTTCTGCATCAAGCAACTTCTTCCATGAGACAGGTGGATTCGTAGGTGTAAACATGCAGGCTGATATTGAAGAGAGCTATTTCTTCGGAACAGTTCAGAGCAGCTCAAATTCAAGTACGGCCGGTATGTTTGTCGGTGCTAACAGTTCAAGTTCAGATATAATCAACTGTTATGCTATCGGCCAGGCCAGTATGCCAAGTATTCTAAGAGCTATGATAGTTGGCGGTTTTGCTGGCGTTAATGATGCTAGTGCTTCAATAACAAACAGTTATGTTGTAGATAAAGAATCTAAGACAAATTATTCATTAGATGATGAAAGCAATGGCGGCGGTCTTATTGGTTACAAGGAATCAGGAGCTGTTACAGCTGCTTTCTGGAACTATGAGACAGTTGGTATTGATCCTTCTTTCAGCGTAGGCTATGGCGATGATACAGGTGCTATGCCTCAGACAACTTCTGTGATGAAAACTCAGAGTACATTTACTACCCAGAGCTGGGATTTCTCTACTGTCTGGACTATGTCTGGAGCAGGATCTGAATTTGAAGGTTATCCTATATTATCATGGCAGGTTACTACTCCGGGTGTTGATACTCTTGACATAAATCTTGTTGTAGGCTGGAACTGGATATCTTTCAATGTTCTGCCGCAGGATACAACTCTATCGAATGTTCTTGCTGATTATGCATCAATTGCCGCAGACGGTGATCAAATACTTGCAGAAAACGGCCAGAACGCTACTTATTTCGGTGGCCAATGGTTTGGTACACTCGAAACGTCCGGCACAATAGAGCCTGGTGAGATGTATAAGCTTAAGAGTGCTAATGGCGGCATGATAACTGTTGAAGGCAGTTATGTTGATCCGGCAACATCTATACAGCTTGTACAGGGCTGGAATTGGTTGGGATATACGCTTAGCGGACCGTCTAACTTCGTTGACGCAATCGCTACGCTTAATGCCGCAGACAATGACTATATTACAAACCAGTTGGGTCAAAACAGTACTTATTACCAAGGTACATGGTATGGCAATCTTGCAACACTTACACCTGGTTTGGGTTATATGCTTAAAGTTGATACTCCTCAAGCATTCATTTACAACAATGTTGTAGCTACTAATATCAGTGCTCCGAAGATGGTTGAGCCTTCTTCTGCACCTGATTGGGAAAGTCCTCTTGGTTTGCAGAACACAATGACCGTATATGCACAGATAGAGACTCCCTCTGGAGATCCGGTTGCTGAATTATCAGGCAGTATGCTTTCGGCATGGAACGGTGATGATATCGCCGGCGTTGTAGATGTCTCTGCAGGGCCTTTTGGTGCATACTATCAGCTTTCTGTTTTCAGTGATCAGACCAGTGTACCTGGTATGACTCTAAAGGTTTATGATGCGGATACTGACACTATATATCCGATTAACGAAACATTCGATTTTGTTAGCGGAAATGATATTGGAGAGTTTACATCTCCTGAGATATTTACTATAGGTCAGCCTACTGTTTATTATACCGTTACATTCGATGCAGGAACTAATGGTTCTATAACTGACGGCGATGCCACACAGCAAGTTGAAGAAGGCACAGATGCAGTAGCACCAACCGTTGAAGCCAACACTGGCTGGATATTTGCAGGTTGGGACGTTGCTTACACTAATGTTACAAGTGATATAACAGTAACAGCACAATATGATCCACAGACTTTCACTGTTACTTTCGTTGCAGGCAACAACGGTTCAATAACAGCAGGCGAAGCTGTTCAGACCGTAAATTACGGCGATGACGCTGTTGCCCCTACAGTCACACCGACAGCCGGTTATGATTTTGTTGGATGGGACGCTGAGTTTACGGATGTTACTGCTGACATTACAGTAAATGCCTTGTATGATGTTCCTGAATTTACAGTAACATTTGATGCTGGAACTAACGGTTCTATAACTGCCGGAGATGCCGTGCAGACTGTTGGTTATGGCAATGCTGCGGCAGAACCTACAGTAACAGCTAACACAGGTTGGGTATTTACAGGTTGGGATGTTGCATTTGACAATATTACCGATGATCTTACAGTAACCGCTCAATATCAAGTTCAGACATTTACCGTTACATTTGATGCTGGTGTTAAAGGCTCAATAGCTTCAGGCACTGCTGTACAGACGATTGCTTATGGGCAGGGTGCTGTTGCACCAAGCATTACACCATATGCAGGTTGGGTATTCAGCGGATGGGATGTTGTCTTTAACAATATTACAGACGATCTTACAGTAACCGCTTTGTATGATGCCCAGATATGCACCGTAACATTTGAAGAAGGTGATTTTGGCTGCATATATACAGGACAGACGGAACAGGACGTTGTTTATGGCGGCAGTGCAGACTCTCCAGTTGTAATGCCGGAATATGGTTATAAATTCTCCGGTTGGAGTGATGATATTACCGGTGTTACAGGTGATTTGACTGTGACAGCTCAGTATACTGAACTTGGTGAGCTTAACTGCTTCGATGCTGATCTTAACGATGATATGTTAGTTGATGATATTGATTTGGTTATGCTTGCTTCTGATTGGCTTGACAATGGTACACTTGACGGCGATGCTGATGGAAACCTGTGGGCTAATGTATGGGATTATTCTCTGCTTAGTGATTGCTGGTTAGCATCATTGGGTGGCGAGCTTGATATTAATCTTGTAGTTGGTACCAACTGGATATCTTTCAATGTTCTTCCTGAAGGTGCTGGTATAGAAGATGTAATGGCTGACTTTGCGTCAATCGCTACCGATGGCGATAAGCTGTTTGCAGAGGACGGCCTTAATGCTACCTATTTTGGTGGTCAATGGTACGGCACGCTTAAGGATAGCGGTTCTATTGAAGCAGGTTTGATGTACAAGTTGAAGACAGCTCAGGCTGGAACATTTACAGTACAGGGAGTACCTGTTGATCCTGAAACTACTATTGACTTGATTTCTGGCTGGAACTGGCTTGGTTACACACCTGCACAGGCTATGCCTCTTAATACCCTTATGAGTGGCCTTAACGCAACTGATGGTGACTACATCGTTGCTCAGAATGGTAAGAATGCTACATATTGGGGCGGCCAGTGGTATGGTCAGCTTGCACAACTGGAGCCGGGAATGGGTTATATGCTGAAGGTTGCGAATGCTCAGACCTTTACCTATAACACTATGGCTGTATCGTCTGCTGATTTTAATATAGCTATATCTATCGAAGCAGTACCTGCAACATGGGTTAGTCCGGTTGGACTTCAAAATACAATGAAAATCAATGCTCAGGTAATGCAGGGCATGAATTATGTAGGCACTGCCGCCGGCAGTAAGCTCTCAGCTTGGGATCCTGACGGAAATATAGCAGGTGTTGCTGATGTTGTTGTTGGTCCTGCTGGCAGTGAATTCATTTTGTCAGTATTTAGCAATGAAACAAATGTTTCTGATATGACATTGAGACTTTACGATGCTGATGCCGATATGGTCTATAATGTTATCGAGACATTTGATTTTGTTGATGGTGCTGAAATCGGGCTTATAGTAACACCAGAGATATATCATATTCCTGATGATTGGGAAAATCCTGTTGGACTTGAGTATACAATGGTCCTTTATGCACAGGTTGAGATGGATGATGTTCAGATCGCTACAGCGGCCGGCAGTCTTATGTCTGTCTGGGATCCTGAAGGAAATATAGCAGGTGTTGCTGAAGTTACGGCAGGTCCGAGCGGTCCACTTTTTGTCCTTTCGATCTTCAGTGATTTAGCAGAAGTTGACAACTTGAAACTGAAGCTTTATGACTCGGAGACAGGCCTTTATTATGATATTAACGGTACAATTGATTTTGTTGCAAATACAACGCTGGGTACACTAATCGATCCAATAATATTCACAGTTGGTGGACTTGATTGGTTCGAGGAAGATACTGGAGAACCAGCTACTACATGGATTATCGACGGAGAGAATTTTGAATCAGGTGCTGTTGATGCTATGACAGGCAGCGGTATCAGCTCTGCTCCAATAGATGTATCAGGATATAGTACGGTTAGCTTTGATGTTCAAACAGATTGTGGTAATCAGTGTTTCCTTATCTTTGGTATAACTGATGCAGCTGGAACTTATCATATTGTTGACTACTGGAGCGGCTTGACACCTGTAACACCTGTTACAGTAGACTTGGCCCCTTATAAGGTTGCCGGTGATAATATCATATTCCGCTGGACTTACTCAAAGGGCCGCTATACAGCCGGTGCTGATAAAGTCTGGGTTTGGAATTTTGCTTTGAATAACTAATCAGGTTGGGAATAACGTAGTCGTAGAGTGTTGTCTGCGGCTACGGATAATTTTTGTCTATTATACTTTAAATTTAAGGACTTAAAAATGAGAGGTAAAGTTTTATACAGTTTGTTAGTGGCTGCCGTTTGCTTCGGTTTTGTGGGAGGTGCAATTGCCGAAGATATGAACGCAAGTCTTGAGGCGTCATTTATGAGTAAATATATGTGGCATGGTTTTGAGATGTATGGTGACAAGACGGCCACGAGTCTTGATTTCAAGGTAGATCTTGGAGACAGTGGTCTCTATTTTGGTACTGAATACCTAACGCCTAATGGCAGCGGTATGATGGATGTGTCAGATTTTGATAACTACGTCTCTATTCCGGGTTCGATAACAGACAGAGCCAAGTATATATATTATGCAGGATATATGTTCAGTCTTTTCGAAATGGAAGAATTTGAGACAAATGTTGATTTGAGATATATGTATCATGATTATTACAAGATTTCAAGTGAAGTTCTTGATCAGCAGGAATTCTGCCTGTTAGCAGAATGGAAGAACTTGATTCCTGGTGGATTCACTCCTTACTATCAAGCTACTTATCTGTCTGATGGTGACGGCGGAAGAAGTATATACTCTGCTCAGGTACCACCTAACCCATTCGATCCTCCTATTTACGGAGATGACCAGAATGCTAATATCAATGGCTGGCTGCACAAAGTTGGTTTAGCTCTTGATATGCCTCTTTATGTTCCAGAATTGGGAATGCAGAATCTAAGGCTTATGGTTGACACTGTTTATAATGATGGTGCCATAAGTGCCAAGGGTGCTGAGTTTGATGCCGGTTTCTCTATGGGAGCAGGCTCAGAGTGGACACATATTACTTATGGTGCTGAGACAGATCTTGATCTTGGTTTTGGCAACATGGGTCTGGGTGTATATTACCAGCACGCACTTGCTGATGACTACACTAACCTTAATAATACCTTCTATTCTACAGTTTCTTACAAAATGGAATTCTAATATTCAATTGACGTGAATTTGCAAGCCCCGTGTTTCTATAATGGAAACTCGGGGCTTTTTATATTAACAATAGATACAAGTGATATGGCAAATAACTATTCAAAATATCAGAAGAATGTAATTGATAATTACTACAAGAACCTTGACACCATAATGCTGCAAAAACTCCAGGAACTTGTAACGGAACTATATCTTGTGGAGAGTGACAGTAAGTGGGAAAAGCTTTGGCAGCGTGTTGAAAAAGCTCTTTACAAACTTAAAATAAAAGAAGATCTTGTGAAAGATATAATGCATGAGAGAGATGTCAGGCAGCTTGCAGGTTATATAACTAAGTGGCTGAGTCGTTAATAGTAAAAGGATATTATGGAATTGCATTTTCTTATCGACAAGATAGATTCTGGCCAGAGCGGCGATGTTTGTATCGATTCACGGCAGGTTAAGGATAGTGATATTTTTGTGGCTATAAAAGGGACTGTCTCTGATGGTCATGATTTCATACCGCAGGCGATTTCCAATGGAGCCAAAACTATTGTTCATGACAGGTCTTATGAGCCGAATGGCATTTCCGATGTGGAATTCATAGCGGTTGATGATACTGCCCTGGCGGCAGGAATATTGTCGCAGGTAAGTTGCGGAAGACCATATTCAAAGCTTACAAGCCTTGCTGTTACAGGGACTAATGGCAAGACAACAACGAGTTCCATGGTCAAGTTTGTGATTGAAAATAGTGGCAAGAAGTGCGGACTTATAGGCACTATTGCCAATGATATCTGCGGTGAAGCCAAGGTTTTGGAAGCTAATATGACTACTCCTGATGCGATAACGCTCGCATCGCTTATGCAGCAGATGGTTGAAAACGGTGCTCAATACATGTGTCTTGAAGCGAGCAGTCATGCGTTGGAGCAGAGAAGACTTGCATCTATAAGTTTCAAAGCCGCAGCTTTCACAAATCTTACTGGCGATCATCTCGATTATCATAAGACTATGGATAATTATCTTGCTGCCAAGTCTTTGTTATTTGAAGGATTGGGTAAAACGGATGTTGCCATACTCAATCTTGATGACAAATATTCGAGACGAATAGCTCAGAGATGTGATTGCGATGTACTCTGGTATTCAGTTAAAGACTCATCCGCTGATATATACGCTGATATTGAAAGGCTTGATCAAGGCGGCAGTGTTTATCAGCTTTGCGTTGATGGCAGGCGTTTGGTTGTGAAAAGCTGTTTTTGCGGTTTGCACAATGTAAGTAATCAGCTTGCCGCTGCAGGTCTTTGTATTGCAGCCGGTTTTAATCTGGATACGATAGCAGAAGGTCTTTCCAATTTTAAAAATGTCCCGGGTCGATTGGAGCGAGTTGAATGCGGGCAGAAATTTACTGTTTTTGTTGATTATGCGCATACTGATGATGCCCTTGAAAACGTACTTTCCACTCTTAAACCTATTTGTGAAGGTAAACTGATAACTGTTTTTGGCTGTGGAGGTGATCGAGACAAGACCAAGAGACCAAGAATGGCACAGGCAGCAGAAAAGTACAGTGATATCGTTTGGGTAACCAGCGATAACCCACGAACGGAGGATCCCGAAAGTATAATTACTGATATCAAAGCAGGTTTTTCCAATAAAAATGACTGTGTGATCAATATCGAACCCAACCGGAGCGTTGCAATAAGAAAAGCTGTTGAAATTGCCGGTTATGGGGATATAATGCTCATAGCTGGGAAGGGGCATGAAAATTATCAGGTTATCGGAAATAAAAAGCATCATTTTGATGACCGTGAAGAGGTGGAAAAGTGCATCAGATCGCAGATATAGCGGGTTGAGCTCAGTGTTTAATGTGAATAATAATGAATGAAAGGTTCTTTCAAGCATACTTATGATTATTGATGATCAAACAGCAAGCAAATATATGTCAATTGCTATTGGAGCAGCCAGGATAGCTGGTGCGGAAGCGCTGTCTCAAATGGACAGCATTCAATGCCATATGAAAAATGGAGACGAGGTTGTTACCCAGGCTGATCCGATATGTCAAAATTTGATAATTGAGTACATCGCCCGTAAATATCCTGAACACGGCATTCTCGCCGAAGAGGGAGAGGATGGCAGACTTTTCAAAAAGAAACCCGATTGCGATGAAGATATATGGTGGATAATCGACCCAATTGACGGCACCAATAATTATTGTCATCGCGTATTGAATTTCTCGGTTTCAATCGGATTGTTCAAAGACGGAATGCCTTTGCTTGGCGTGATTTATATACCTGCATCGGACACGATTTTTACCGGCATAGTCGGTAAGGGTTCTACCTGTAATAGTATGGAGATTTTTTGCGGTAAAGAGGGTGTTAACAACCGGGAGTCCATAGCTATCGACAGCTATTGGGATAACGGCATACCGGATAAGCTAATGCGTCTTATCGATGAGTCACGGCTTAGAAATTTTGGTTCAACGGCCATGCATCTTGCATATGTCTCAATGGGCGGATTTGTAGGAGTTGTAGTAAACCGTAATAAACTTTGGGATCTTGCGGCAGGGGCTGCGATATTGTATGCAGCCGGCGGTAAAATAACCACTCATCAGAATGAGGAGATTTTGCCGATAGATGTTGGAAGCTATGAAGGCGAGAAGCTCAGGTATCTGGCTGCCAATCCGGTTGCTCACAAAGAGCTGCTTGAGAGCCTCAATTAAATTATAATTAGTAGAAAAATAATAAGATCATTCCGATTCATAGTTGATACAGACAATTTGGGTTCTGTTTTATTGAAACCTAACAGCTTAATCTGATACTTATTCAACTGCATGGTACTGGTATGTTCTTGATATACAGAAAGTTACGAAATGAAAATAGAGCAGATGCCTAAGAGCATGCTTCAAAAGGTCCGAGATGGTATTGTAATACCGGCACATCCTCTGGCGCTTAACGATAACGAAAAACTTGATGAAAAATATCAACGTGCTTTGAGCCGTTACTACATTGACAGCGGGGCCGGCGGTCTGGCGGTAGGTGTACATACTACACAATTTGAAATAAGAGAACCGCACATCGACCTTTTTGAGCCTGTCTTACGATTGTGTTCTGAGGAAATCGATTCTTATTGCAAAGAACGTGGGCGAAAAGATTTCTTTAAGGTTGCCGGTATTTGTGGTGATACCGCACAGGCCGTTGAAGAAGCTGAGTTTGCTTTTTATAACAATTATCACGCTGCATTGCTGAGTTTGTCGGCGTTCGCTGATGAGAGTTATGATAAAATGATAGAACATTGCAAGGAAGTTGCTTCTGTGATGCCTGTTATTGGCTTTTATCTGCAGCCGGCAGTTGGCGGAAGAGTTCTTTCTTATGAGTTCTGGAGAAGATTTGCAGAGATTGACAATGTGATCGCTATTAAGATGGCACCTTTTAACCGCTACCAGACATTGGATGTTGTAAGAGCTGTTTGTGATGCAGGTAAGGAAAAAGACATAACACTTTATACAGGCAATGATGATAATATTCTGATTGATTTGCTCACTACATTCAAGATAGATACAAACGAAGGTGTTAAAGAGGTCCAGATAAAAGGCGGTTTGCTTGGTCATTGGGCAGTTTGGACTAAAAAGGCGGTTGAACTTCTTGAAAAAGCTAAGCAACTTCGCCAGTCTGATAATATAAGTATTGATACGCTTACTCTTGCCGCGGAAATAACAGATTCAAATGCCGCCTTCTTTGATGCGGCGAATAGTTTCAAGGGTTGTATTGCCGGTATACATGAGGTTCTTAGAAGACAAGGCTTAATGGGGAGCATCCGATGTCTTAACCCCGAAGAAAAACTCTCAGCCGGACAGAGCGAGCAGATAGATCGAGTTTACAAGGCGTATCCTCATTTGAATGATGATGAGTTTGTAAAAGAGAATCTTGAGAGGTGGTTGAGTTGACAGACGGCTTTGCGATAAATGTTCTCAAAGAGCTTGTTGCAATTGATTCGACGGTAAATACCGGTGAGTATGAATGTGCATCAAAGGTCAAAGATATTTTCAGTTCTTTTGGCGTCAATGCCGAGGTTGACGCTTGGGATGGCAGAAGAGCCAATGTTGAAGCCATAATAAAAGGAAAGGACTCTAAGGGTGGACTTATGTTTGCCTCTCATCTGGATGTTGTAGAGGCTGACGCTGAGTCCTGGCAAAGTGAACCGTTCAAGCCTGTGATCAGAGATAACAGACTATTTGGTCGCGGAACCGTTGATATGAAGGGCGGGATGGCAGCAGTCATCACGGCAATGAAAGAGCTTGTCGAAGAGGGCATAGAGTTTAAACATGATGTGATATTTGCCGCTACGGCAGGGGAAGAGCTTGACAGCGTGGGGGCTTTCAGGTATTTGGAGAAGAGAGAGTCTCTGAAAGGAAATCTCACAGGAATTATTGTTCCTGAACCTACATCGATGGGACTCAAAATTGCTCACAAGGGTATTTTGTGGCTCGAAATAACTTTCAAAGGTAAACCGGCTCACGGTTCAATGCCTCATCTTGGCGTAAATGCTATAGAGAATGCTTTCAAGCTTCATGCAGAGATGAAAAAGCTCGGGCTTGAGACTATAAGCGACAAAACTCTTGGCAGTTGCAGTATGAGCTGTAATAAGATGAATGCGGGTGTAGCTGCTAATATCGTGCCTGATGAGTGTAAAGTTTGTTATGATATTCGGCTTATCCACGGCGTAAACAAGGAAGATGTTATTGACAAGGTCAAGGCTCTGATCGATAAGTTTTCGGCTGCAGATAAGACATTCAATGCTTCAATAAGCATTGCGAGGTATTGTCCGGCACTCTATACTGATCCGGAAAATGATTTCGTTAGGAAGGTCGCAGGGATTTCAAACAGTGACATCGGTGTTGTAAGCTTTACAACCGATTCCCCATATTTCGCATCCCTCCAAGCCCCGGTGGTTGTTATCGGACCGGGCGATTCAGGGATGTGTCATCAAGTCGATGAAAGCCTTGAGATTGAGGAACTCGAAAAGACAAAGAAACTGTATAGAGATATAATAACTCAAGTATGCTGTTGAGTTTATTGTGACAGCAGGGGGATTCTTTCTTTTCCAAGGTCGTGGAGTTCGTCTGATATATGTTTCGTGTCCCATCCAAAATGTGATCTGACGATGAACAATATCTGATACATAAAGCTTACGCAATAGCCGCTTAATTCCGTCAGGCTTTCGGATGTATCAAAGTTGATATTGATCTGGTGCCCGTCTTTATCAATCGTTGATGCCAGAGTGCCAAGGTCTATGTGTACGGCATCGTTGAACTGAAGGTATCCTCTTGTGTATATAGAGCCTCTCCATGTTTTGGAGAGTTTGTAGAAAATTTCAATTGTACGCGGCATTTGGGTGCCCGGGATTTTTTTTATTCTGCGTTTTGTGTCGGATATTGCGTCTTCAAGCTGCTGCCTTTTTTCCTCGGAAACTATATACCTGAATTCCTCCATGATATTAAGCTTTTTGTAGAGGCTGTTTTTTTCCCATTGGAGTATTTTCTTCTCAAGTGCATTTTTCTTGTCTTTGCCCCTGTTCTTGGGTGTTATCATGCACCATGCCAGTTTACTGCTTAATTCACATAATACTCTCAATAATGCCTTTACCGGCATATGATGATTTAATCGGAGTAGATCTATGATTGCTTTTGAATAGTTGCTGCTTATAGCCATTGCGGTGACGCACAGCATGTCAGAGGCGCCTTCAGGGTGAACATGATCTTCTATTAATGAGATTGTATCGTGAAACCATCTTTTAATGAAATCCGCATCTCGTTCCACCAGCTCCAGAGAGCTCAATTGCCGGTCTACCATGTTTGCCTTTCGAATCTGTATTCAAGGTGCAAGCAATCAGTAATTAGTGGCTTTGCCAAATTCAATTGCTAATCGCTTATCGCTAATCACTATGTATATCATTATAGCGAATTTAGTCGATTTGGTAAACCTTAAAGTTGCGATAGGCGGCCTTTGTCCACTTCATTTGTCTGAAACCTATCTTGCCGCTGCCGTGAACATCACCCAGACTGCCGTCTTCAAGAAAATCAATTATGAGTCTTCCGTCAACAGCCATCTGTATATGAGGGCCGTTTTTTATAAGCGTTATCTTGTGAATATCCTTGGAGCCTGCCGGTACACCTATAGGGCCGTTGGATGCTAATGCAAATCCAGAATTTTTGCGTATATGCGAGGTTGGACGTCCCTCTGCCTGATAAGAAATATGATAATTATTTATGTCGCCTTTTATATAGTCTATAAAATGCCCATCACGTTTTTTCAGAGCCGGTGAGAAGATATCGCTACCGTCAACTCCTTTGGCGCAAAAAAATGATATACAAAGCCCTGATTCATTACGCATCTGGAAATCCCATTCGGCAACGAAATTCTCCGGCATATCTTTGTCACACCAGTTGACAATATGCCCATCAATAGGAGAGCCTTTATCGGCCATCTCCGAAGCCATTATCATCCAGCCATCTTTAAATTCAATATCAATCGGACCTTCCAGCTTCCAATCTGATATATCGGCTTCATTATCAAGAGGGTTTTCATAAACAAGTTCGCCTTTGAGCGAATCAATGTATTCTTCTGTTATATTGCCTAAAGAGACAGCGCCTAAATATTTATCCATGATAGCTTTATGCTTTGGATAAACCAGAGGTGCAATCTGTTCTGCAGTGAGATACCGGTTATATATGTTGATTTCAGCGATTGGCATACGCCCGGCCATTATCAACAGGTCATCAAAACTGCCTTTTATTTTCCATGTCGAAACATCAGATATGGTCTTTATAGGAGTTCCATTTAAGTATGCATTTGACAATCCTTTTTTGCTATCCCATGTGAAGGCGATATGTATCCAGCTTTCGGCAGGAATTTCAGGAAGTAAAGCTACTATATTTGCAGCTTCTTTTATGGATTTATCCCAGTTCATGTATATAGCAGGGCAATTATTGTCGTCCTGTTTACTGTGAAATCCGAGTTTAACCAGACCTTTAATTGTCATGAATTCCTGATCGAAACTGCCGGGTTCAAATGTGCTTCGGAAAAGCTGGTCTGTTTTAAACCACATAGCAATGGTTCCGGCGGATTTGAGCGGCTCATAAAGCTGAGCTTCTACCAATGGAGTGTTTTGCTTTGAGGCTGCTGCATTAACAGTGTCGGCAGGTCCTTGAGTTATATCAAATTTGCCGGCATATGATTCAGAATCGGTTATTGATATTTTTGCTATTGGTTTGATTTCATTGGAGATGTTTAATACGTTTTCCTGACTGCATCCTGATATTATAAAGGTTGCAGCGATGAGTAATGATGCTAATGATCTGTACATTATATCTCCTTGAATTCAATAATCATGTTTTAGGACTACACACTTTCCTTTTGAATGGGAATGTGCATAAAACTCTAAAACTAATCTTACAAAAAATAACTGTCATTTGAAGCTTTTTTTATACTTCAATTATAGCAAAAAGAACTGAATTGAAGAAACCTGATTGAAGTAAACATAAACGATATTAATTACTAAATCATTATTATAAAGAAAAAACCGCCGTTATGTATTCATAGCGGCGGTTTTAGATTCTAAATTTAATTTACTTTAGTCTGCGTATTTTACTGAACAGCCATACGGCTTGACTTCAGGAGTAGAGACTTCTTTACCGGCTAAAAGCTCATCAAGAGCTTTTCCTACATAATTGACTATTTCTTCTTTGTTGCCGGCAGGGTCATCGTCAATGGCTCCGTGATAGGCTATTTGCCCGGAAGTGTCGATAATGAACATGTGAGGCGTAGTTTTGGCTCCATAAAGTTTCCCTACTTTGCCGTCACTGTCATCAAGAACAGGATATTTCAGACCCCATTGCTCAACGAATTTCTTGTTCATCTCAGTGTCGGCGTAGTTGGTACTGTTTATTGTAAGCCATACAACGCCTTTAGGCATATACTTGTTAGCAAGAGTTGTCATTGTCTCTGCTTTGTAATGCCTCTTGACGAATGGACAGTCTGGATTTGTCCATTCAAGCACGATTATCTTGCCTTCGTAATCCTTGAGAGAGAGCGTGTTTCCCAGATGATCTGTTAAAGTAAAATCGGGGGCTGCAATTTCTGAGACTTTCTGCTCGTTTTGAGGCTCATCGGCGACAGTTCTTTCTTTGCATCCTATCAGTAAAATACACGTAACTAAAACGATAGATAAGATTTTTAGTGAAGTTCTCATGTTTTCTCCTTTCTTCTCAAAAAAATCTATATTTCTTGTTATAATTACGAGTTTTTACCTTTATGTGTTCGCATAAATAGTTTCATGGTGTTATTGTCGTCCTATGGCGGATTTTGCGGCAAGAACAGATGTGGAAAATGCTATCTGGAGATTGTACCCTCCGCAAGGACCATCAATATTCATTACTTCACCGGCAAAGAAAAGGCCGGGGCATTTCTCTGATTCCATAGTTTTGGGATTTATCTGTTCTATACAAACTCCGCCTCTTGTTACAGTCGCGTTTTCTACCGGTTTAAGTGCAGTTACTGTGAGGGGAAGTTTTTTGATCTTCTTTGTAAGTTCGAGACGGGCTTTCTTTGACAGTGAAGCTGCTTTGATTGAAGGTTTTATGTCTGCCAGTTTAGAGATTTCCGAGGTAATAGAACGGGGAAGTTTTTCGGAAAGAAGGTTTGTTAACTCTTTTTTAGGATTATCTTCACAAAGAGTATTGAGCCATGAAGCAATCTTGTCTTCCTGAATGTCAGGCATGAGGTCTACTGTTATACTTACACTTCCGCTATTGAGTCGCGGAAGAATCTGTCTGCTGAAATTCAAAACGGCAGGTCCGCCAATTCCATCACTTGTAAATATCAGCGGTCCGGTCAACTGGTTTTTCTTTTTATCACCATCAATGAGCAATGACACCTTTGATATGCCAACTCCGGCGAGTCTGCCGACCCAGTATTCTTTTGTTACGAGGGGGGCAAGGCAGCTTTGAGGTTTTTTTATAGTATGTCCAAGCTGTTCGGCAAATTTGTACCCATCACCGGTACATCCGGTCTTAGGATACGAAAGCCCGCCTGTGGCTATTATCACTTTTTCAGCTTCTATCTGACCTGCATTGTGTTTCACAATGAATGCGTTATTGGTTTTAATCAGCTCTGTTACAGCTTTATCATAGAAAAAGCGTGTTCCTTCTTCTGCGGCCTTAGAGCATAGTGCCTGCTTGATGTCCAATGCTTTCTGGCTTTTTGGGAATACGCTTCCATCAGGTTCAGTTATTGTATCTATCCCTAATTGAGAAAGAAACTCTATCATGTTATCGGGAGAAAACTCGTAAATGCTGTGACGCAGAAAACGGTCGAAAGGGCTGCAGACATTTGCGAAATCTCTGGGAGATGCTCTATGTGTAACATTGCATCTTGAGCCTCCGGTGATAAGAAGTTTTCGTCCTGCTGTTGTATTTTTCTCGAATAGGGCCGTTTGTGCACCTGATTGCGATGCGGTTATTGCCGCCATTAGCCCGGCGGCTCCGGCGCCGATTATGCAAAGGTCATATTTTTTATTCATGTTTATCAGATGATTCTGAATCCAGTATTATTCCCCAGGCTCTACAACGCCTTTGAGAAATAGGTAGCTCTCTGGAGAGATTCGGCTTACGGGTTCTTGATCAGGATACATTTTTGCGAATTTCTTCCTGAACATTTTTTCAATTTGAAGTGCCGCAGCAAATTCGTTATTGGCCTCTTCCGGCCTATCCTGCAGAAACAGTATTTTGCCAAGTTCGAGATGAAGTTCTGACTTACCGGGGTATCTTGCTAATGCCATTCTGTAAGCGTCTTCAGCTTCAATAAGCAGCGTTTTTCTCTTGTAAGTTTGTGTGTTGCCAGCCATTTCCCAGCGTACTTTGCCGAGATTCATGTAGTTCTTGAAATCAGCAGGATTTTTCTTTATAGCCATGCTGAAATATTTCTCCGCCAATGCCAGATTGTTCTTGTTTTGTACTGTTTCATATTCGTTCCATAGTACTTTGGCGATAAATGGCGACATAGTGCAATCAAAAGGATCGCAGTTTCCTGCCTGGGTTATGTACTCAACATTCAGCTTTTTGTGAGCGAATGCTTTATGCAGTTTTGTAGTAGCACATATAACCGGCAAGTAACCAAGCCAGATGATAACTACTAAGCCGGCAATACCCAGAGCAGAGATTATTATTGCGTCAGGCCGGTCTATCTGAATCAGCCAACCGAAACTATTCTGTCTGTATTTGCTTATTGAAACAAAGCATGCTGTGCTAAGGAACAACATACACATTACACCCGGTTCAAAGATGGCAAAGTCTATCAGATTATGTATCAGCATTGCGATTATGCCGCAAAACATTGCCGCCTGCATATATTCAATATCAATATCTTTGTCGATTGCTTTGTCAAGCAGCCATATAGTCAACAGTAAGATAAATGCCGGGGCAGCATACATCACTATCATTATATACAACATTACACCTGTGTCGTCGGTTCCTTCCACTGGTATTAGGAGAGGTCTTATGATGAATAAAATCAGTGTTATAAGACCTGCGATAGAGTATCTTAATATCTTCCTGTCAGTCGAAGTGTCTTGAATTGTGATGTTTTCAGGGTGTTCTATCTTGATTTTCGGCATTATTACTTTTGTCAAGGGTATGAATATCAGAAGCCCGAATCCTATCAAACCGAATATGCCGTATTGTGCTGCGATACTTAAAATCATATTGTGAGGGTCAAGTACGGTTTCTATTGCAGCCGGTTGCTTATAAAGTGTGTAATAATAGCCGAAGTTGCCTCCTCCGATTCCTGCCAGGAAGTTGTCAGCTATTATTCTTGCTGCTGCGAACCAGTATTCAGCCCTGACAAGCATTGAGTTACCGCCTGGAAGGTAAGCTGTCTTTGCCGCATAACCTGTTATTATTACTAATAATAGTCCGCCTCCGAGAAAGGTTGTCATGAACAATATATTACGTTTTCCAGCAATCAGTTTATTGAAATATGTCCATGCCAACAGCATCATTACCCCAATTAAGCAAGCCAGACCCGCTCCTTTGCTTGTTGAAGCGATGAAACAGGCTATCTGAACGACCAATATGAAACCTATTATTGCAATATCAATGGGGTTTTGTTTTGTTCTAAGAAATTTCCTGAATTTTCCGGCCATCAAACCTACTGTTGTAAACCCGGTTAGTATCAGAAATGACCCCAAGGAGTTGCCAGTGGTAAAATAGCCCTTGATGTCTTTTGAATAAAGTCTGTGTTCGTATAGAAATGCTTGAAGGGTGCCTGGCTCAATTCCGATTTTATTTAGTTGTATTTCCGGATTCTCTTCGTATTGCTCTATCATATAGTCGTTGCTGGTCGTGAATTGATTGAAGCTTTCGTAGCAGTTTACGACGGCAAGTGATGCAATTATTATGGCAACGAATCGTATTGTAGATATTCTCTTGAGCATTTGAACCATAAATATACCGATTATGATTCCGCTGGCGAGTGTTAGATAGGCGTTTATTGATGCGCGGCTATCTGAAGCGAAAAATGTCGCTAACCCTGCTGCAAGGGTTAATATTGTAAAGCCTGTTATGAACCCGCTAATTCTGAATGTGAATTCTCCTCTTATCAGGTTTACTGTTGCCCATATTGCAGCTGTTAATATTATCAAAATAGAGAATGTAAGACTTTGTGATATTGAAACATAATCAATTAGTATTGACAGGCCTGAGGATGTGAGTGATTCAGTGTGAGTGCAGCGTAATGCTATTATGCACAAAACTATGCTTAGGAGTATATACTCAAAGCGTCTTTGAAAAGTACTTCTTTCATCTGGTTGGGTTAGTCGTCTGATACGCATTTTATGCCTGTTGTTTCAAGAATAGCGATTATCAAGAGTATCATTATTGTTTGTATAAATATAATTATTGCTTGCGGCATTGTCGCCTGAAATAAAAATACTGCTCCAAGCCCGGTACAGAGCGTTGCAAGGTAAAGTGTCAGTGCTACTTGCGTGTCGCTGAGGCCACGGCGTTTTAAACGGTGTGAAAAATGCTGCGTGTCACCTACAAAGGGGCTTTTGCCTTGTTTAAGTCTTAAAAGAGTTACGCTTAAGAAGTCGTAAAGCGGTACGGCCATGGCAATCAGCGGTACGAACACCGCCGCAGGTGCCTGAGCTCCACTTCCTTGATGGTAATAGGTTGTTTTGAGCGTCATTGCGCCTACGGCAAATCCTATTACGAATGATCCGGCATCACCCATGAATATTTTTGCGGGTGGAAAGTTGAAAGCCAGAAATCCTGCCAGTGCTCCGATAACAACGAGCATAAATACAGCATTGGCTCTTTCTCCGCTGATGATAGCTGAACTGCATAGAATTGATATTGAGATAGCTGCTATTCCAGCTGAAAGTCCGTCCATATTGTCGAGAAAGTTGAATGCGTTTATTAATAAAACTATCCAGAAGGCACTCATGCATGTAGTGATGATCTTGTTTTCAATGAACAGTTCTACTCTTACGTCTGCCCAAATTGCGGCAATTATTGCAACCGCGAACTGGATTATGAGCTTGAATAAAGGGCTTAGGTGTTTTATGTCATCTACTAAACCAAGGATGAAAAGTATGGTTATCAGTACCGTTATGATTGCGAAATTGAGGCCTTCGGATGAGTCAATTCCAAGTCTGCCGATTAGCAGGCATCCTGTCGTTGTGAATGCGGCTATTGTGAAGAATATACCGATGCCGCCTCCCAGAGCTATGATGTTCTGGTTGTAGCGGTCAGCTCTTGGCATTGATACAAACCCCCTCTTTAGAGATATGTAACGAACAACAGCAGTTGCCGCAAGAGCTGTTAAAAATGCCGGTATGAGCGTTTTAAGTATCAAACTTACACCCATGATACGAATTATGCCTTCAATGTTCCTGTTAATATTTTTTAATGTTTCAGATTGGCAGTTTCAGGCTTATAATACCCATAATAATACCTATTATCGCCAAATAATACCATAATAGGAATTGTGAAACAAGTATATTCTTAATAGTGGTTTTATTCTTGACTTTGAGGTTGGGTTAGGCTAAATTCGTTTTATGGCTGGTATGGTCTTGCTATGCACCAAATCATTGGGAGGCCTCAAGCCATTTTATATTTTGGATACGATTTATACTCTAAGTACGAAAAGGTATTTATATATGATTCAGTGCAAAGATTGTGAATATTACAGTATTGGTCCTGATGGGAGCCGTGTTTTTAAGTGCAATCCGTTTGAAAATATCATAGAGCCCGAATGCCTGCAGAAGTGGCAGTTGATGCGGCTTGATATGATGCTTGCGACCCAGCAAAGTCTCTATCAGAGTAATCAAAAGCTCGCTCCATTGCAGGATAAGCTTATAAAGTATGTTGAGCGGGAAATTGATGATATTGATGAGGCAGATAGCTGGAAATACGGCGATGATGAATTTGAGGTTGATGATGAATACGAAGATGATGATTACGATGATTTTGATTTTAGAAAATGAGTAGGGTGGTGTAAATATTACGATTTGATTAGTTATTTTTGAAAATCAGATTGACTTGGTTTTCTTTGTAAATAAAATAGACCGCTTAAAATCAAACGGGGTGTGGCTCAGCTTGGCTAGAGCGTTGCGTTCGGGACGCAAAGGTCGGAGGTTCGAATCCTCTCACCCCGATTTGAAAGCCGCAGGTAGACGATATCTACCTGCGGCTTTTTTTATAATTAGGCCTGCTACTGGCAGAAAAGATACATATAAATGCTTAAACAGGTTTAGTATGAAGTGTTTATTGTTTGATTTTATAAGTCTATTATTCATAGTGTTTTGTGTTGAAATATTGTTTTGTGCTTGTAAAATTGTTATTTTATATTACTCTTTTAGTCTGATGTAAGGGTTTCATTCACCCGGTATTCTGAAGAGTGTGAATATAATGAGCAAAAGACGTACAACTTTAATTAATATATCTCAATATCTTATCATTTTATTGATACTGCTTTCGATATATGGGGCGTTTATTGGTGCGGAAAGGGCAAAGAGTCTTTTTAACAGTACTCTAATGATTGTTTTATGGGTGTCAATACTGCTTATTTTCATAATAGGTTCTGTAGTATTCAGTTCCCTCAGAAAGAATGTTTCTCTCGCACTTATCCATATCGCGCCGGTCCTGATAATAATTGGTGGAATGATTGGTTCAGAGAAGGGGCATCAACTCCAGAAGAAATATCTTGGTATTGAAAAAGCGTATTACGGTACCATGCTCATATATGAAGGTTCTGAGTCTGATAAGATATATTTAGATGGCAATTCCTTTGTTCAGCTTCCGTTTTCATTGAAACTTCGTGATTTTAAGGTGTTGTATTACCAAAAGGATACTCTATACCTTGATGCTGGCGGCGGCGATATACAGTCTTATGATCTTGGTGATGATTCTTCCATAGTGTTTGAAGACGGTACGAGGCTTGAAGTTGTAAAGAGATTTGATAATCTAAGAGTAGATCTTAATGGTAAAGATCGACAGATAATTGATAAGCCCGGCGAGGGGCTTAATTATGCTGCACAGGTTCGGATAATCTATCCTAACGGCAAGACGATTACAAGATATGCCTTTAAGTCAGGCCTTGTTTCAGGGGGAGCTATGAGTGCTGATCATATTTCCTATCACAGGACTATAAGAGATTATATAAGTTCGATTGATGTTATAGAAGACGGTAAAACCATAAAAACTGCTGAGATTGAAGTAAATAAGCCGCTCCATTATGGAGGATATCACTTTTATCAGTCTTCTTATGATAGCAAAAGAGGGCAATATACCGTATTCTCAGTTCATTCTGATTCCGGATCAATGATATCATATATTGGCTTTATAATGCTTGCAGTGGGTATATTCTGGAGATTTTGGTTCGGCAAGATTTTTGTGTTTAGAAAGGGGCTTAATGGAGATTAAGGCATCATTTTTAGGAGTGCTTCTGTATTCATCGTTGCTTCTTTATGCAATATCTGCAGTATTAATGACTGTCAGAGGTGTTAAAATTGGCAAGTTATTGTTTTTTTGGGGCTTTATATTCAATTTTTCTGCATTGATATATCGCTGGGTATCTGTAGACCATCTGCCTATGCAGACATTGTTTGAGATATTTCTATGGTTGACAGCTCTTGTTTACCCGCTTTCATGTTTCACTAAGAAATATATTGATTATGATACATTCAGACTTGATGTTTTCATTGCTCTTGTTCTTGTATTTCCTGCCGCTTTTGTGTTTGACGGTTCACCACGGCAGTTGCCCCCTGCTTTGCAATCGGCATTTTTTGGCCCGCATGTAGCGGCCTATATGTTTTCATACGTATTAATGTTTAAGGCATCGGCTCTTTCTATATTAGCTATGTGGTCGCTCAATGATAAAAAAAACATGATAATGGCTGAGAAGAGGAGCTATAAGCTGGTTTGTCTGGGATTTCCGCTTTTAACTCTTGGTTTGCTTCTTGGTTGTTTTTGGGCAAAGGTTGCATGGGGCAGGTTCTGGGGATGGGACCCAAAGGAGCTCTGGTCGTTTATAAGTTGGCTTGCTTTTGTCCTATATTTTCACTATAGGTACCAGAATGGTACAAAAAGAGTTTTGATAAATCATTTGTTGGTCAATATAGGTATGTTTTTTATTGTTGTAACGCTTGTATGGGTCAATTTGTCAAGAATATTTACAGGTTTACACAATTACGCAAGCTAATTTCTTATTTTTGTATCCATAATTGTGTTAGTGAAATATTAGGATATTTTCTTGGGATTTATGCAGTTAATTTGGTATAATATACACACATATTTATTAAGGTTTTATCCAAATCTATTTGCACGATTGTATTCATCCGATTTCACACTATAAAAATCCATAAATGTGAGAATATAATACAAACTATATTGCTCTTTTCGCGCCAATAACTTGATTATTTGCCGTTAAAAGGCTCTTTTGTTTTTTTGCGGATATTAGTAAATGGTTTATATAATATATCATTAAGCTAAATCAGTGTATTTTTGAATAGTAAGCGATTTGCTATAATAGCTTACATAATATAGTTGGTGAGATTGTATATTAATCAACTATTTACAATTAACTGTTTATAGGACTTGTGTTATGTTTTGTGTTACAAGCCTGAAATGTAAAAGTTTTTGTTTTATAGCTTTTAGCGATGTTTTTACAAAGAGAGCTTAAAGGAATAGGGATGTTAGAAAGTTTAAGAATAAGCCGTAGAGATTTTATGAGGCGTGCTGTTGTAGCAGCGAGTGCAGCAGGAGTCGGTTTGAGCGGTTTGTCTTGTGCTGGATCTCAGGGCTTTTCTGCAGATAAACGACCTAATATCATAGTTATAGTACCTGATGATCTCGGTTATCATGATCTTGGATGCCAGGGATGCGAAGATATTCCTACCCCCCACATTGATTCAATAGCGGCCAACGGAGTTCGTTTTACTGATGCGTATGTAACTGCACCGGTATGCAGCCCGAGCAGGGCGGGACTTGTTACCGGCACCTATCAACAGCGTTTCGGATATGAATACAATATAGGGGAGCCCGGCGAGGGAGAGGATCCCGATCCTACACGCGGAATACCCCAAAATATTAAAAATATCGCGGAATACCTCCAGCCTGCCGGTTATAACACTGCGGCTATAGGTAAATGGCACTTAGGTTTGACAGATGAATATTTGCCGAATAACCGCGGCTTTGATGAGTTTTTCGGATTCAGAGGCGGCTGTATTAATTATTATGAAGTTGATCCGCCTCAAAGCGGTGATGCTCTGGCCTGGTATCAGGATATGTACCGCAATAACAAGGTTATCGAAGAGAAAGAATATCTGACGGATGCTTTTGCACGCGAGGCAGAGAAATTCATCAATAAGCAGAATGATGAGCCGTTTTTTATGTATCTCGCATTTAATGCTGTTCATATGCCTTTACAGGCTACCCAAAAATATGAAGCCAGATTTGAGGGCAAGATAGATGATTCCACTCGCCTTACCTATGCTGCGATGACTTCAGCTATGGATGATGCCGTGGGCAGGGTGCTCAAAGCCTTGGAAAATAAGGGAATAACCGAAGATACGCTGATTTTCCTTGTAAATGACAATGGCGGCCCGCCTGATACAGGAGCAAGCAATGCTCCTCTCCGCGGCTGGAAATCACGGCTTTATGAGGGCGGTATAAGGGTGCCTGTATTAATGCAGTGGAAGGGCAAAATACCTGCGGGAATGGTTTATTCCGAGCCGGTTATTTCCATTGATGTGGTTCCTACGGCACTTGCCGCCACTGATATAGAACCCGGAAAAAATGTTGAAGGCGTTAATTTGCTTCCTTATCTTACCGGCGATAAAACTGATGCACCCCACGATATGCTTTTCTGGCGTTATGGTAATGTATGGGCCGTTCGCAAGGGGAAATGGAAAGCCTTAGGAAGAGAATCTACAGGGATTATAGCCCTTTACAATCTGGAAGAGGATATAAGAGAAAAAAATGTCGCAGAGCAATATCCTGATAAGGTTAAAGAGCTGCGTGAAGAATATTTGAAATGGAACAGTAAGAATACTGAAGCTGCATGGCCCAGACCGGTGAATTTCCCTACTGTGTCATGAACTGAAAGTAAATAAATCATAAATAGGAGCTGATTATGACTGGAAAAATACGGAAAAATGTTATTGCTAAAGGCTTTACTCTTATAGAGTTGCTGGTAGTTATCTCAATCATCGCTGTTCTCATGGCTATTATGATGCCGGCACTTCGCAAGGCCCGCGAGCAGGCGTACAGAGTAGTTTGCGGGGCTAATATGAAGCAGATAGGTTCTGCTACCGGTGCGTATATGGCTGATAACAAGTATCTCTGGCATGATTTTAATTCAGGCGGGGGCGGACAGAATTATTGGGGACATAGAAATTATATTATTCATGCGTGGGGTGAGCCATACTATTCAAATACACCTGATTCATTCTGGGTAAGCCATGGTAAACTCTTCGATCAGGATTATGTCGGAACGGCGAAAGTATTCTATTGCCCGGCTGATAAGATGAATGCGGGCACTTATGATCATCACTTCTCAGGTGATGAGCTTAAGCCGCAGTTTGAACGTAATTTTGTTCGCTGTAACTACATTTCCAGAAACTTTAATCTTTATAAGGGAAAAGTGAGCTTGTTTAAGCCACTCTTGACCGCTGATAAAAATAATACAAGACATTTGACTCCTATTAAGTATTGTGACAGTAATATGTCAATACTTGCTGATCGCTGGACTTACAGTGCCGGTGGAACTCATGGTAAGAAATATTACCAGAATCTGTATGTAGACGGCCACGTTGAGTCCTATAATGATTCTGAAAATAATATTGCAGCTCTTGGTGTTTATATGAGCAGCGATATTGATCCTGAGATTCAACTAAATATTAATGATCTTTTAAAGACTCCTCAAGAGGCTTTACGTGATGCAGAAGACCGATTTGGTGCTATAGCTACCGATCTTCAGTGGGCAGCCGGTTGGCTCTATTTTGATCATCCGTCTGAGTGATTTTTGCGATTTTAAGTTTTTTTTAAGAATAGTTTATTTAAGTCATAGGAATATATATGCCTACTAAAATTAGTAAGACAGCTCTTTTGCTGACTGTTTTTTTAAGCTTTTTGGGATTAGCTAACGCAGATATTAAAGAGCCAGATCTTACTGCGGAAGATATTTCGAATAGTATAAGACAAGATTTGAAGCATCCATATCTTCATTTTACCGAAGCTGATAAACCGGCAATACGTGAACGCATACAAAACGATCCTATTTGTAAACGCATTTACGCAGAAATGAAGGAAAAGGCCGATTCTTACATAAACAGCAGTTCGCGTCCGCGTCGTCCCGATACTCAGGCTTTGGCATTTGTTTACCAGATGACAGGCGATAAGCGTTATGCCCAGAAGGCTTTTGAGTATATGCCTGACGAATATCCGGAGATCATCGGCTCTTTTGATTTGAATAACAGCCGCAAGTGCCGTGGGCTTGCCCCGATGTACGACTGGCTTTATACCGGTCTTACCGAAGAGCAGAGAGCTCATTTGCGAACTGGCTTAGAGCGTCAGCTTGCATTAGTAAAAAATAATTATGACAAGACGTGGTGGGTTACTGCATATAGATGCAACTGGAACATGGTGTGTAACAGCTCTGTCGGTGTTGCCGCTGCGGCACTGCTGGCCGACGATTCTTCATGGGCAGATGTTATGGCGGATGCCTATAACAGCATGTACAAGGCTTACGATGAACTTGGCAGAGACGGCGACTGGTGCGAGGGTGTTAATTACCGTTCCTACGGCGTTTTCGTATCTATGCTTTATGCAGATTCGCTTAAGATAATAACTGACGGCAAGCTCAATTTATTCGAACATGAAAAGATCAAGGCCAATCCGGTAAGCTTTATACTTCACACGCTGATACCTCCCGCTGCCGAGGATATGAAAATTGTTGATCCCAGAGGCAGAATCTGGAAGTCAGTCAATTATGAAGATTCCGGTGACAAGCGTGAGGACAGCCCATTCACTTATAACAAAATGGCTCTCGAAACAGGTCGCGGAGAGGCAATCTGGATTCGCGATCATATTTTCGAGAAAGAAGCCGGAAGCAATGTATTTGATATAATCTGGTATAAGCCTGATATTCCGGCGAGCGTTCCTCAAATTGCTTCAAAACACTTCCGTGATTATGACTGGTCGATAATGAGAAGTGATTTTGACAGTTATGATAAGGTGATCGTTTCTTCCGTTTGTGCCGAGCACTGGGATCCTACCAGAGAGGTATTTATAGTTCGTTTTCCCGGGGCAGATCCAATACCGGCTTCAGATAAGCCATATGGTATTGAGCTGAAAAAGAGTACGTATCATTTTTCTCATGGCCATCTTCATGCCGGTACTTTCAATGTTTACTGGCAGGGACAGGCGTTTATCTGCGATCTTGGCGTACCTTCCTATCCGAAGGATTACTGGAGTGCTGATAGATGGGATCATATATTTGCCAACAGTTTCGGTCATAACGTAGTTCATGTTAATGATGAACCCCAGTATAGCGGCAGAGGCGTTGGCGGTGAAATAGTTGAATTCAGGACGAGCGAGGGCCGTGATTATACACTTATGGATCCAACAG
Source organism: Sedimentisphaeraceae bacterium JB056 (assembly GCA_044440125.1). GTDB lineage: Bacteria > Planctomycetota > Phycisphaerae > Sedimentisphaerales > Sedimentisphaeraceae > JBITAJ01. The sequence continues at coordinate 124,896 of JBITAJ010000017.1, forward strand.
GTGCCTACAGAGGACAAGAGCTTAAAGGCTGGAGACGTCATCTTGTACTTGACAAACCGACAACAACCGTTGTTCTTGACGAGATCAAGGCTGAAAAAGGCGATGATATCAGTATACGTTTCCATTCGGATTGCGACACAGAGCATGTCGGCAGAGTGCTGATGCTCAACGGTGCCAATGGCAAGATGGCTCTTATACCGGTTAACGATGAAATGTGGACATTCCAATCGGGACAGCACATTCTCAATAAAGATTATCCTGACTGGAGTAACTGGCATAAGAAGTTTGAAAACAACATCAGGGAGTATACTGACGTTATGATTAAGGCGTCAGGAGAGAATACGTTGGCAGCAACTATTATACTTCCTGTTAAAGATCTTGATGATGCAGAAAAAGTAGCGGCCTCGGCAACACTTAAAAAAGATTCCGATGGCATGGTAGTTATTTCATATCAGCAAAATGGTGAAACAAACGTATTCGAATTTGCCAATAAGGACGGATACTTGAGCTTGAAAGATACGGAATAATCATCATTAGACGTTTTAATGTTATTTCACTTATTAATTTTTTTCAAGGAGATTAAATTATGAAACGATTGTTAATTGCGGCAGTATTGCTATTAGCTATTGCAGTCCCAGGTTATTGTGCAATAGCTCCGGGTGGTCCGGATGATTTTTCATCAGGAGCAGAGGTGATTTATGCTCAACCTGAGACAAGAGAAGTTTACGGTTCTGGAGCATTAGTACCTGGAGACGGCGGTAAGTGGCGAGTTGTATTTACAGATCCTGTAACCAGTGAAGCATGTAATGGTTCGCTGGTGTTGGTTTTCAGGCTTCCTGAAAGAGGCAGTCAGTTGATCGAAGCTCGATCTTTGATGTTCAAGCTCGGGTATATTTATAATAGCCGCGTGGAAAATGTGGATCTTTATGGCATAGATTATTTCGCGGCTTCGGAAGTTGCCGATCCTAACTTCGTAGTAAGCTCGGATATGTTCTATATCGGAGCATGGGGAGCTGATCCTGATGCTACTGCCCTTGACCAGGGCATAGTAACCACGGCAGACGTAGGCGGCGGCGGAACTTTAGATACCTGGTTTGCAGATAGTGCAGAGGGTGCCTTGCGTTTGAGCTGCTGGCTGAACAGCCTTTATGACGAAGGAGCTATAGCCGGTGATTATGTACTCTTGAGACTCAACTACAGCTTGAAATACACCGTTTATACTAATCTCAACATCTTTGATAGCACTACGACTGATAACGTCAGGATCTATTACGATTTGGTAGATAATCTCTCTGAGACGTGTCCAGGTCCGGTTATTCCAGATCGTGAATGCACGGGGTTAGATGGTGATCTTACAGAGGATTGCATAATAGACCTTGATGATTTCGTTGTGATGGCCACTGACTGGCTAAGATGCGAAAGAATTCCTGATAGACTGTGTAACTAATCACATTACCAACCTTTTTTGGAGATATTACAATGAAATCAAGAATCATATTTCTAATTAGTATTATTTGTTTATTTCTCGCCGGTCCGGTTCTGGCAGAGGAGACAATCACGATAGATGTTGCACAGGATGCGGCTATCAAGAGTGCAAGTCCGAATACCAATTTAAATGGGGATTGGTTATTTATATCGCCGGATAATAAAGCTTACATACAGTTTGATTTTTCTCAGTATGCAGGCACTGTTCTTTCTATAGCTAATTTAGAATTCAATTTCAATGCATCATATGCCAGAAATGCTCAGATTTATCTGATAACCGGTGATGGTGCCGATGATTGGGATGAGTCAACTATTACCTGGAACAATGCACCCGGTAATGATACGAGCAGTACGGCGTACTACCTTAATGATGCAACATTTACAGCAACATTACTTGGTTCGATTGAGCAGCCAGCTTCCGGCGGTTCTTCAACTGTAGGATTTCTGTGGGATAATGAAGCACTTAAGACTAATCTTATTAATGAACTCAATACCGGCGACAGGAAAGCTACTTTAGCGTTCAGCAGAAACAGCACAAGCCGTTTTGCTCAATATGCTTGTAAAGAGAATGTTGGGTATCATCCGGTAAGGATTGATGCAACATTTGATACTCTTGCGTTGGCGGGTAACAGAATGACCGCGGAGCCGGAAACTCGTGAAGTTTATGCTGCAGGTGAGGTTATAGATACTGCTACTGAAGATCCTGAGACGGCAAGGATTGCTTTCACCAGTACCGGGATTCCTCTTTATGACGGTAACTTAATTTTAGCGTTTAAGCTTCCTGCATTGCCTGCCGGTAAAGTAATCAGCTCTGCGACATTTAACTGGTTCTATGTTGGACATGGATCAAGGGCATATCCCGCGCATGATCTTTATGGTCTTCCATTCAAAACTGCAGCATCAACTCCTGTACTCAATACAGATTTCTATGTTGGAGCAAATGATACTGCTGCGTTGAGAATTGCAACAGATGTTACAGACTTTGACGCACAGGGACAGTGGCAGATGACAAACACTGAAAGCAAGAGATTGGCTGCTTATTTGCAGGCTCAGTATGATAACGGTGCTGTTGAAAATGACTGGGCATTGCTTAGGTTCAACCCTGTATCAATGATGAATCTGTATGTGCTTAATACAATAAAAGGCCCTAATGCATCTGATCCAACATTGCGTCCTTATATAGAGCTTGAATTTGCTGATGCAAGTGAAGGCTACTGGAAGCCAGTTACTGTTTCAACAGACGCGGCTAATATTATAGCCAGCGGTGTTACTACAGCACAGCCCGACTTCTATGTCGGTTCTACTACAGTAGATGATACGACTCAGGCTATAGAGGCTATATTCCCGTTTGAATTCCCTGAACTGGCATCTAATGAGTATGTTAATGCCGTAGCTTTTGCAATAGAAGCCTCTAATCCTTATGGTTTCCCTGGTCGTTATTTCGATATAGATATGTATGGTCTGGATTATCGCAGCAGCTCTTCTTTCGAGTCAAGTGATTATTTCGTTGGAGCATATGCTCTTCTGCCTGCCGAAGGACTTAACGGTACTCCAATATCAAGTGCACTGACAGAAGATTATGTCAGTTCTCAGCCTGCTATGGTAGGATTGGATGCGGATGCTTCTTCAAGAGCTGCCTGTTATATAAATGCACAGAAGGCTGCAGGAGCAACTTCTTCTGATTATGGTTTCTTCAGGCTTAATCCGAGATACGTTACTCTGTGGTATACAAGACAGGTGTTCTCAACTCCAGAGTTAGCTGTCAGAGTCGTAACTACTCAGCCGACTTGTCTGCCGACTCCTGATACGGAGTATGCATGTCCTATGATAGGATATGAGGATTATCCTGTGTCGGATCAAGATGGTGACTGTATGGTTACCTTGGCGGATCTGAAGCTCGTCTTAAGCGGATGGCTGACATGTACTGCCGAGCCGGCTTCTTATTATTGTCCTTAATCTTTGAATAAAACTGGGGGCTGCGAGATCGCAGCCCCCGTTTGAAATTTTACAGTTAATGATATTGTTTTTAAGGAGACTTTCTGATGAGGAAATGCGGTTTGTTTGTATATATCATTTTAATACTGTTGTCTTTCAATTGTTACGGTCTGACAATTCAAGCGGATTCTGCTACGAGAGAAGTTCATGATGACACCTCTACTGTTTACAACAGTACAGCAACTACTTGGAATGTTCTTACCAGCAGTGCAGGAGGCAGATGTATTGTTTTAGCCTTTCAGTTGCCGAGTATTCCTGCCGGTAAGATGATAGGCGAAGCAGAATTCAATATCTATTACAACGGCAGGTATGCTACAAGAGTAGGCCCAAAAGATTCTCTCTATGCAATACCTTACCGGACATCTTCGACTATAACTCTCAGTGATTATTTCGAAGGAGTGTTCTGTGATGATTTGACAGATGCAGTTGCAGTCGAGGACGATCTTGTCAGTTTTGATACGACCGGGACATGGCATACTACTGGAACATTCGGAAGTTTTCGTCTTAAAGATTATATTCGGAAACAATACGATGATGGAGCTCAGTCAGGCGACTGGATATTCATGCGTGTGAACTCGGAGCTTGAGGGTTACGACCTTTACAGCCGCCATGAATATGCCAGCATATATTATAATGGTGGAACTGTGCAGAATCCGAGCAGTTATGCTCCTTATATTGAATATACTCTTATAGATGAGAACAGTTTTGCGGCAGTTGAAACAACAGAAATCGCTGAGCTTCCTGAGCTGAACACATCGCTTTCTTCCACGCTCTTTACCGCTCCTATAGAGCAGGAATGTTATTTCCTTTCTGAGCGTGAAAGGCTTGGCTATAAGCCTCGTTATGCTGTTAACAGCGTTCAGTTCGATTCTGATAACAGGCCTTATATGTTGGAGAAAAATGCGGTCTGCACACTTAACTCAAGTAATAAATGGATAAGGCTGAATTTCTCTGAAGAGCTTCAGGATGCTTTTCCTGACTGGGATGGGACTTATACAACCTCTGGTGCAGGCTCAGATGACAGGGTGGTATTCGATGATGATGATGATGCGTATGTCCTTCTAAATCTAACCGATATCGGATACGTAATGATGCATTCAACTGACAGTTGTAGAAACTGGGATATCATACCTTTATACGAATCCTCTTCAGCCGCAAGAATAGAGTATCGCGATAGCTACAACGATCTTTCCAATCCTCCTTCTATTGTAGTACGAACTTTGAGAGATGGTGTGTCCTCAGCTATTGATTTAATATGTCCAAGAAAAAGTAGTGGTATGGTAAGTTTGTCAAAACTTGTCAGGCTTACAAGCAGTATAAGCATTCTCGGAGGCGGACTCAACGCTGGAAAAGGGGGGACGAATTTAAGTGTGACACTTGGCAGCAAAACTCACGTTGTTTTTGCCGGCCGTTATACTGAGGGGACAGATCCGGGTACTCCTCAATATGCTGTAACTTATGACCGAAGCAGTGATACAGTGAGCTCGGCGTTCTATCTTGGCAGTGCCGGTGTTGGAGAGCCAGATGAACATAACTGGCCCGGCATATCACTTGACAGCAGTGGTTATCTGAATGCAATTATGGGTGCCCATGGCGGTGCAAGCGGGCAATGCTTCAAATATCGTAAATCAACAAATGTCAATAGCTCATCGAGTTGGGGTACATTGACAAATCTTACAAGTGGATTCTCATATCCATCTATGATTTGTGATTACAGCAATAATCTTCATTTGGTCGCAAGAGATCATTGGGATACTTATGTGCAGAAGCTTAAATATATAGACAAGCCTTCCGGTCAGAGTTGGTCAACAACCAAAGAAGAACTTGTGGTGCCATATATTGATACAACGGTATCACAAACATACAATCGTTATGATCAGATATTGAACATAGACAGGAATGGTAACCTCTATCTTACATACTGGAATGGTTCAAGAGTTGTGATAGATGATACAGTCGCTGAAAATGCTTATTTAATGAAATGGCCTTGTGAGATACTTTATGTAACCACCGAAGGTGAGTGGACAAGCAGTACAATGTATGATCTGCATAGTCCTGATGCGAGGCGTGGAGCCATACTTGTAAGCAAGGACGGTGGAAGCAGTTGGGAAATAGCTGTTACAGATGATTTCGTTTCAGAGATTAATCCTTAACATTAGCGGAGGTATAAAATGAAGAAGAATATCGGAATAATATTCCTGTTAATAAGTTTTGTATGTGCTTTGTCAAACGCCGGCTTGGTAGGTAAATGGACATTTGATGATTCAAATGATGTTGGATACGATTCAAGCACTAATGGTAATGATGGTTCTTGCGAAGGGGACTGCGTAAGAAGCGTTGATTCTATATCGGGTGCAGGTTGTATTGAGCTTGATGGTGATGGTGATTATTTTCAGCTCTTTACTTGTGGGGGATTCAATGGCGATTTTTCAGCAGGACGGCTTACGTTTGGAATGTGGATAAAGCTTGATGATGCAACACCTGTTGCAAGCAAATCCGGTTTGGCTACACTTGGCAACTGGTCACGTCCATCACGTTATCCGGATGCCAATGGTGATATAAGTCTGGGATTATTTCTCAGCAACGGCAGTCAGGAAACATCCGTGCCGCTGGAATGTGTGGATCTCGATCAATGGCATCATTTTGCTGTGACGGTTGACAGCCACAATGTTTCCTCTGGATATAAGATATACCAGAACGGTCAGCTTGTCGATGCATTGCCTTTGGATGGGAGTCTGGGTGTATTTCTGGAACCTATTTCACCACGCATAGGGCTGAGCTATGATGTTTCCAGTGACACTGCTTATTATCTTGATGGAAAGATAGATGATGTGGTGATGTACAACGATGTTCTCAGTCAGGCAGAGATAATGGATATTGTTGATGATGTCATTACCAGTCCTGATATTTGCACACCTTACAACAATGATATCGTTGAGTGTTCAGGCTGGACAAGAGAAATGTATTCTGACAGCACAGGCACACAAGGTGACTATTTGTATGAACGAACTGATGGCCAGTGGTATATAGGCTATACTAATGCATCTTCTATTAATAGCGACAGTACGGTAGGGCTTGTCTTCCAGTTGCCGGCACTTGGCAGTGGTAAAGCCTTTAGTGATGCTGTCTTGAATTTCTATTATGATGGATGGCGTCTGCGTTCGGGAACAGGCATTGATCTTTACGGTTCACCTTATCGCACTTCAACACCTGTTGTCAGTGCCAGCGACTGGTATGTTGGTGCATGGGAAGGTGATGCTGTCTTTACCGCCATCCAGGAAGATATCATAACAAAGGACAGCTCTGATCCTGATATGTATACTGGCTGGCAATGTTCCAGTAGTGCAGGACGTGAAGATCTGGCTTGTTATCTCAACGACCAGTATGCCGATGGTGCAGCGGAAGATGATTATGTGGTTTTGAGGATGAACCTTGAAGCGAGATATCACAGCAACTACTATAATCTTAACAAGATAAGAAGCGTTTACGCAACTCCAGATCTTTATGGACCGTATCTTGAGTATACTATTGTTGATGAAGCGGGAACAATGCTTGCGCTTCCTGAAACGAGAGAAGTACATGGATGTGCAGGGCCGGTTGAGAACACAGGCGGTACATGGCAGGCTGTTACCGCGGACAGTACATGTGACCCGGCTGAGAACGCTTATACAGTACTTGTGATGGCCTTTAGACTGCCGCCAATGCCTGCCGGTTATGAGTTTACTGATGCTGATATGAACTGGTATTATCATTATCAGAAGCGTACAGGGGGACCAATTGATGCCTATGGACTTGGTTTTAGAACAGGTGCAACGCCGAATATAACTTCCAATGATTTTTATATCGGTTATAATGATACATCTGATGCTACATTGATAGATACTGATGTTATAGATTTTGCAGCAGGTATTGGACGTTGGGAAAATTTAAGTACAAGCGGTGAGACTAACCTGGTTGATTATCTTAACGATCAGGTCGCAGCCGGCGCCAAAGCAGGCGACTGGATACTGATACGTTTCAATGTTGAATATAGATATACAACGTGGTATTCTGCTCATACTATAAGAAGCTGTTATTATGCAGATTCATCTTATACGCCTTATATACAGTACCAAATGTCTCCTGTTCAATAAGGCTGAATAAGAAGATAATTGGATTACGGAAATTTTGATGATCGGGAAAATAATACTCACGTACATTGTAACAATATTGGTAGTTGCCAACGCTTATGCGTTGGCAATACAGGCCGGTGTTGCTTTACGAGAAATACATTCTGATACATCAACGGTTCTCCGGAACACTATCGGCACATGGGATGTAATTGCCCAGTCGTTTGTTGAGCCGTATTCGGACGGCATATGCGTGATTGATGCTTATGAACTTGGTTACAGAACCTGCGCAATGCCGAATATAACTTCAGATGACTTCTATGTAGGTTATGATGTCACAACTGATGCCACTGTTATACAGAGTAGATATAAGGCATCATATGCAAGATAAGATTTACTGAATTTCATATAAATATATTTTCATATTATACGGAGTATTATTTTGAATAGAAAAAAAGTTATAGATGCTCTTGAGCATCGTGAGGGAACTCTCCCTATAGATTTCGGCAGTACTGCCGTGACCGGTATGCATATAAGTGTTGTTGAGAAACTTCGCTCATATTTCGGTCTTCCTGACGAGCCGGTGAAGGTTATCGAACCTTATCAGATGCTCGGTTATATTGATGAACAGCTCAGGGAAGTGCTTAAAATAGATACAGTCGGCGTACCTACGGAAAATACAATATTTGGTTTTCCTCTTGGCGGTGAAAAGGAATGGATGACTCCATGGGGCCAAAAGGTACTCGTTCCTGATGCATTTGAGATAACGGAGAATGAGAAAGAGGTTTTCGTGTATCCTCAATCAGACAGGACTGCGGCTCCAAGCGGACGTATGCCTAAGAGCAGCTTTTTCTTTGATACAATTGAAAGGCAGGAGCCTATCGATGAGGATAAGCTTGACCCGAAGGATAACCTTGAGGAGTTTGGTCTTCTCACCGATAGTCAGATAGATTATTATCGTCAAAGAGTAAATATTGCTCATGAAAGCGGCAACGCAGTAGTTACCGCTATTCCGGGTACGGCATTCGGTGATATAGCACTTGTTCCGGCGCCGTTTCTCAAAAAACCAAAGGGTATAAGGAATATTGCCGAGTGGTATATGTCCACTGCGATAAGGCAGGACTATATACATAAGATATTCGAACAACAGCTTGAATATGCAATTGAGAATCTTAAGAAACTTAATGCAGCTGCGGGTGATAAAATAGATGTACTGTTTATTTGCGGTACTGACTTTGGTACTCAGACGGGGCAGTTCTGTTCTGTTGATGCCTTCCGAACTCTCTGGAAGCCTTATTATCAGAAACTTAACGGATGGATACATGAGAATACTTCATGGAAGACGTTCAAGCATTCCTGCGGAGCTATTTTTGAGCTTGTAGAAGAACTCATTGACAGCGGATTCGATATTCTCAATCCAGTACAGTGTTCGGCTACCGGCATGGCTCCGGCAGATCTCAAACGTCAGTACGGCAGCAGGATTACATTCTGGGGCGGCGGCGTTGATACGCAGAAGATACTTCCTTTCGGCAGCCCACAAGAGGTTAAGGAAGATGTAGAGAATAAGTGCCGTGTTTTCGCCAAAGACGGCGGTTTTGTATTCAATTCGATACATAATGTTCAAGCTATGACACCTGTTGAGAACGTCGCTGCTATGTTTGAAACAGTATGGCAATTTAATAAATAAGACCAGGGTGTACAATGAAGAAATTAATTTTAATTATCTTTGCCGTAGCGCTGATTCAGTTGACAGTAATACAAAAATGCAGTGCGTATTCAGTTGAGGAACTTTGCAGCAAACATCCGGAGCGTATAGATATTCTCTTTGAGAATCTGAATATGGATTATGAGGGGCTTGAGGAAGTTAAACAGGCTTTTTATGATGATGACAAGGAACTTGCCTGTCAAAAGCTAATTGAATATTATGAGAATTATGGTTCGGGTGGCTGGCTTCGAGACCGGGATGCAACCCCCACCGAAAGACTTGACATAGGAGCTGATCTTATACTTCAAGATACTTTTACATTTCAGGGAGTCGAAGGTGTTGTGCCCCGCGATGACAAGGGATTTCTTGACTGGAACTACAGCCCTAATGATGACTTCCAATGGACATTATTTCTTAACAGGCATTTTCATCTTCGTACAATGATGGATGCATATCTTCAGACAGGTAACGATCGTTATTGCCAGCGTATAAATGATGACCTCAGAGACTGGATAATAACGAGACCTTATGAAGGAAAAGGACTGAAGCATCTTCCAACTAATAAACAGTGGCAGTGGTCGCTGCTGGAAGTGGCCAGTCGAGGTGAGATATGGCCGAAGGTTTTTTACGCATTATACGATCAGCTTGATGATGATGTAAAGATTCTGTTACTTTCATCAGTATCCGATCACCTGAGTTGTTTGCGTAATTTCCATTCCCGCGGTGGTAATCATCTTGCTTTGGAGCTTAAGGGTCTGGCTATGATGGCCGGCAGTTTCAGGGAATTCAAAAATGCTGAACCATATCTGGATTATGCTGAAAAGGTTATGTCCAAAAGTCTGTTCGATCAGGTTTACCCCGATGGCGTGCAGAAGGAATTGACAGTACATTATCATGGTGTGGCTTTCCGTGCGTTCTATGCCTTTGCGGAAGTTTATGAGAATATAGGCAGGCCTTTGTCAAAGGATTATCTGAATCGCATTTATCTTATGCTTGATTATATGGCCTATGCAGCCCGCCCGAATGGATGCGGTCCGCTCAATAACGATTCAGATTATGTATATTCTTGGAAGAATATTGAGCGTGTAGTAAATGAATATGATCGTAATGACTGGCGATATATTGTATCCAATGGGATAGATGGCAAGAAACCTGAAAAGCTCAGTGTATATTATCCATGGGCCGGACAGGCTGTAATGAGAAGCGGTTGGGATAAGGATGCTCGCTGGAGTTTCTTTGATATGGGTCCATGGGGTACGGGGCACCATCATAGTGACAAGCTTCATCTATCCATTACTGCTTACGGCAGAGATATAATAGTGGATTCAGGCCGTTATACTTATGTTGGCTACAAGGGCGGCTCTGATTATCCATGGCGAGATTATTTTATAACTTCTCCATCGCATAACGTGATACTTGTTGATGGAAAAGGACAAAAGCCAAAGGTCGGTGCATTTAAAGAGCCTTTGGAAAACGCTTTTGTAAGTAGAGATAATTACGATTTTGCCAGAGGAACCTATGATGAAGGGTATGCTGGTATTGATGAAAAGATAAGTCATACACGTGCACTATTGTATTATCGTGATGGTTTCTGGGTCGTTGTTGACAGATTTGCGGCAGAAAAGCCTCATAAGATCGAGGCTATGTGGCGATATCATCCTGATTGTCAGGTTGTTAGTGAAGGTGTATCTGTCACCTCTGCCGACAAGGACGCTGCGAATCTGCGCATCACGCCGGTTTCATCGTTTGATTGGGAATTGCAGCTTGTAAAGGGTCAGGAAAAACCTTTCATACAGGGTTGGTACAGCCGTGAGTATAACATGAAAACGCCTAACACTGTTGCGGTTTATTCGGCGAAAATTGATGAACCTTGTAATTTCGTATGGGTTTTCACAGTTGATTCATCTGGTACTCCAAAGCCGGTAGAGGCGAATATTATTTCGGACAATGGTAGTCAGGTTGTTGTATCTGTTAAGACTGATGATGATAAAAATATGGTATTGAATATACCTATGGATGATGATGTAAAGAATGTTTCTGTTAGGAAAGAATAAGTTTTATGGATGAAGTTAAACACATTTATAAGTTTGTAGCGGCTGATTACTACGTAATTGCCGGTTACCTGCTGATGCTTGTGAGCGTCGGTTTTATTGTCAAGAAGCTTTGCGGCAACGTTAAGGATTATTTCATTGGCGGCAACAGGATACCCTGGTGGCTTGCCGGCGGAAGTTGTTTTATGATGTCTTTCAGTGCCTGGACCTTTACCGGTGCCGCGGGTTTTGCGTTCAAGCATGGTATACTGATTTGTCTGCTGTTTTATTTTAACGTTTTCTCTTATCTTTTTGCCGGTAAGTTCATTGCTGCAAAATGCAGACAGTCAAGGCGGATTACGTTTGCTCAGATCATATACGACAGATTTGGAAGAATTGGCGAGCAGTTTTTCCTTTGGATACAGGTTCCCAATATGCTCTTCTGCGGTGCAATTTGGATGGTTGGGCTTGGGACTTTCATTTCAGCATCTTTCGGCGTCCCGATGCCGATCACTATCATAGTCTGCGGTGTCGTGATACTTATATATTCCACAATAAGCGGTTCGTGGGCGGTTATGACAACGGACTTTTTACAGTCGATCATCCTGATGGTACTTACTACGGTGATTTTCTTTCTGACTCTCGGAAAGATAGGCGGCGTAAGCGGGGTTGTCGAGAATGTAGAACCTGCCAAGCTTCAGCTTTTCAGTGGTGAACATACATGGGTATGGGCGCTTGCTTATTTGGGGCAAACATTTTTTGCTTTCAATACCGTTATGTCTGCGCCGCGATATCTTGCGGTAACTGAGGGTAAGGATGCTAAGAAGGTGGCCTATCTTGTAGCTGCACTGTTTATCGTAGGGCCTCCTATATGGTTCCTGCCTCCGATAGCGGCTTCACACTTCTTTCCAAATATAGCCGAAATACTTCCGCAGCTTAAGAATCCTCAGGATGCTGCGTATGTTCTTATAGGACTTTCAGTTCTTCCTAAGGGGCTTGCGGGACTTCTGGTAATGGTGGTCTTTGCTGCTACGCTGTCGATCATGGACAGCTCGGTAAACCAGAATGCAGCTCTTATATCGCTCAATCTGTACAAACCTTTTTTCAGGCCTAATGCGAGTGAACGTGAGATGTTCATTGTCTCAAGATTGTTCAATGTGATTTGCGGAGCGGCTGTAACATCAGGAGGTCTTCTGCTTGCAATGCAGGGAGAAATGGCTCTGTTTGATCTGATGCTGTTTTTGTCGGGTTCTTTGATACTGCCTATAGCGGTGCCGTGCGTACTTATATACTGGGTCAAGAAAACTCCGCACTGGTCAGCAGTTGTGTCAGTTCTTCTTTCTATGACCTACAGTATTATTACGTTTAAAATGGATGTTTCATTCCCGACAAGAGTATGGGGCACTGTAGCTATAGGAGTCGCCTCTTTCTTCCTATCCGGTCTTTTCTGGAAGTCTGTAAGAGAGGAAACGAAACAGAATATATTCAAATTCTATAAAACAATAAATACGCCTATTGATGCTGCAAAGGAAATTGATGGTTCTGAAAATGTTGCGCATCTGTATGTAGTTGGTGTTTTGACAATTATAGTCTCTGTCGGTCTTTCGATTGTGGCCTTCTTCCCTAATGATACCAAGGGTAGAATTATAATACTCGTTACTTCTGTGTTGATATTTATAATAGGAATGGCGATGTATGTAATTGGAAAACGATCCATAGGTGAGATAGAGGAAAGAGAGATCGTAGAAGAATGAAAAAGATGAGGACAGCGATAGTGGGGTTAGGCCGAATAGGCTGGTATTATCATATTCCGGAATTACTTTCGCATACAGATCTGTTTGAGTTTGTCTGTGTATGCGATCCTGTAGATGAGAGGCTTAGAGAAGCTCAAACAAAATATGGTGTGAAGACCTATTCCGAATATGAGCAGATGCTCGAAAATGAAGAACTTGACATGGTGGTGATAGCCTCTCCAACCAAATTTCATCTTGAGCAAACTCTAAAGGCTTTTGAGAACGGCTGCGATGTTTTTTGTGAAAAACCTGCGGTTACAGAAGTCGAAGAGATGAAAACTATAATCGAAGAATCAAAAAAACAATGCCGTAAGTTTATGGTTTATCAGCCTCATCGTGCAGGGGCAGATATCCAATGTCTTAAAGAGATACTTCGTCAGGGGATTCTTGGCGATCTTTTTATGATAAGGCGAATGAGAATTGATTATACACGCCGTAACGATTGGCAGGCATTTCGTAAGAACGGCGGCGGTATGCTCACTAATTACGGCTCCCATTTTGTAGACCAGATGCTCCACCTGGCCGGTAAGAATATTGAAAAGATATACTATACCGAACGAAAGGTAGCATCTCTCGGTGATGCTGAGGATGTTATAAGAATATTTATGGAAACATCTGAAGGTTTGATTCTCGATATTGATATCAATATGGCTTGCGCTATGCCTCTTCAACCATGGATTGTTTATGGTAAATATGGCACAGCATCGCTTGATTTTGACGGCAAACATTGGAATGTCAGATACTGCAAGCCTGATGAGCTTGAGGATATGACTATTCAGAATACTCTTGCCGCTGATAACAGAAGCTACGAGAACGGTGAGAATATCAAGTGGTATGAGCAGGAATTCAATGTGGCTGATTATCCGGCTATTGATTATTATCGTAATTGTTATGACTATTTTACCGGTTTTGAAAAACCATTGGTGCCTTGTGATGAGACATTACGATTAATAGAAATATTATGTGAATGCAGAAACCAGACTCTCTGATTATAAAGGAGTAGCGGTTTTAAGAGGTGATGAAATGAATAGACGCCAGAGACTTCTTGCAACATTTTCCGGTAAACCGGTAGATAGGCCGCCGGTCAGTTTTTATGAGATAGGCTCATTTAAGTATGACCCGGATGACCCTGATGAATTCAATGTGCATAACGATCCTTCCTGGAGAGAGCTGCTCGAGCTTGCGGAAGAAAAGACTGATATAATCAGGCTCATAGGAGCCAAGAACAATGATTTAGTGAATGAGTCTCAGAAAAAATTCTTGAAGGTTGAGAAATGGCGGGAAGGTGACAGTAAGTATGTCAAAAATACGGTGAGTATTTGCGGCAGGGAAATTACCGAACTTATGCGCCGTGATACCGATACTGACACCGTATGGAAGCTTGAGCATTACATCAAAAATCTTGATGACTTGAAAGCTTTTTTAGAATTGCCGTTTGAGATTTTTGATTACGCCTATGATTGTGATGCGTTATTGGCAAGTGAAAAAGAGCTTGGCGATTCGGGGATTGCCGGATTTGATACGGCAGACCCATTGTGCAGGGCGGCGGACTTGTTCTCGATGGAAGATTTTACAATATTCGCAATGACTGAGAAGGAGCTTTTCCACCAACTCTTGCAAAAGTTTTCAGAGATTATATATCCGGCAGTCGAGAAAGCTGTTGATCAATGTCCAGGAAGATTGTGGCGAATTTACGGGCCTGAATATGCTACTGAGCCGTATTTGCCGCCGGCTCTTTTCGATGAGTATGCAGCGGCTTACGATAAGCCTATTATCGATATGATCCATAAGGGCAATGGCTTTGCGAGAATACATGCTCACGGCAGGCTCAAGAATGTACTTCCGTTCATTGCTGAAATGGGAGCAGATGGCCTTGATCCAATTGAGCCGCCTATTCAGGGTGATGTTGAGTTGGAATATGTGAGAGAAAAATACGGTGAAAATCTCGTGTTATTTGGTAATCTTGAAATAACTGACATAGAAAATCTCGAGTCTCAGGAGTTTGAAGATAAAGTTCATACGGCGTTACAGCAAGGTACTTCAGGAAATGGGAGAGGATTTGTGCTGATGCCTTCAGCTTCCCCATATGGAAGAATAATAACAAATAGGACAATGGCTAATTACCAGACTATTATTAGGTTTGTTGAAAACTGGAATTAATTTCAAGGATACGATTTATGGAAAGCAAAGAAATAGTACGCAGGGCGATAGAATTTGATAACCCTCCGCGCCTACCGTTTTTTATCGGCGGTATGTGGAACGATCATTTTAAGCGTAAGAATATGGATATTCCCAACGATGTGCTCGACTGTTGGGAGATGGACAGGCAGAAAGCTGGCTGGTTCTTCGATAATCCGGTAGAAGATGATTGGGGTTGCGGTTGGGGCAAGACGGCTCTGGATAATATCGGGCAGGTGGTAAGCCATCCTCTCTCTGACTGGAAAGCTTTCGATTCTTTTATTCCCCCCAGTCCACACGAAGAATTCTATTACGAAAGGATTGAGGAGCATATAAAAGATGCCGGCGATAAATACGTTATGTTGACAAGTCATTTCAATTTTATTGAACGATTTGAGATGCTCAGAGGTTTCGATAATGCGTTGATAGACTTTTATACGGAACCGGAAAAGACCAACAAACTGCTTGATATGGTGCTTGAGTTCAAACTTGGTCTTATTGAGGAAACAGCAAAGCGTTTTGGTGACAGGGTCAACGGTTTCTTTATGACTGATGACTGGGGAACTCAGGAGAATACATATATCTCGGTTGATTTATTTAAGGAATATTTCTACGACCGTTATAAAATTCTGACAGATGCGATGCACAGTCATGGTTATCATTTCATTCTTCACAGTTGCGGCAAGATAAATCAGTTTGTCCCTGTATTTGCAGAGATAGGAATCGACATGCTCAATATGGGCCAGCCAAAGTGCTACGGCATAGAAGAACTTGGAGAGATAGCACGCGGCAAGATTGCGTTTCTTGCTACATGCGATATTCAGGCTACATTGCCAAAGGGCGACCCTGATGAGATAAAACAAGAGGCTTTGGATCTGGTGAAGAACTGGTCTACTCCTGAAGGCGGGTTTGTGGTATTTAACTACGGTGACCCAGAGGCCATCGGCTCTACAAACGAGATAGCCGAGATAATGTTCGAGGCCTTCGACGATCTCAAATATTATTGGAAAGATAAATGATAGTTTTTAAGGTTTAGTTTGTTTTAATAACGGAGTGTAATGTCGATAGCGATTTTACACTCCGTTTTATTTTTAGTGGCTGTTACGGTAGAATTTAGGAGATATTCCGTATATCTTCTTGAAGACGCTTGAGAAATAGTATTGATTCTCATAATTAAGCATGATGCTTATCTGCTTTATTGAATAATCCGTCTGTATCAGCATCAAGGCGGCTTTGTTCATCTTCAGTTTGGTGACATATGCCATTGGACTTATATTAGCGTGTTTTTTGAATAAGCGGCAAAGGTAAATACTATTGATGCAGCATTTATCGGCTATATCGTCAATTGAGATTATACTGCTGAAATTATTGCTTATGTAATTATGGCATTCAAGATATTTCAGGCGAGATGTGTTGGGATGCTCGCGGTTGTCAAGAATCATCGTGTTAAGTTTGATAAGAAGTATTTTAAGGAAGCTGTCGCAGATGATCTGTGAATTTTCTGACTTTTCAAAACAACTTTCAGCTATATTTTCAAAGAGACTCTGTATCTTAGCCGGAGTTGTTACGCTCCAGATGTTTTTGTCTTTATTTTGCGTGTTTTTGAAGAGTTTACAGATTTCAGTGCCGGTAAAATGGATATAAATAAATTTCAATGGTTTATCCAGATTGTTTTCAACAATTCCGGAGTCTTGCGGAGAAAAATAATACACGCAGCCTGGGTCTGCTATGTTCTCATTTTTATTGTTATATACTTTTGC
The DNA here is from genome assembly GCA_044440125.1 of Sedimentisphaeraceae bacterium JB056. Taxonomy (GTDB): domain Bacteria; phylum Planctomycetota; class Phycisphaerae; order Sedimentisphaerales; family Sedimentisphaeraceae; genus JBITAJ01. The sequence goes on from JBITAJ010000017.1 coordinate 141,951, forward strand.
CTGGCCTCTTACTATATATGTCAGACGATGGAAGGGGTAGTTGTATAAATTGAATCGGTAGCCGGGTGAGACCTCTGATATCCCACTGCAGATAGTACCGAGCTCACCTTTAAGATCAACACCATAACAAATACCTGTTTCAGTGCTTAGAACAAGGTCTAAATTCCTCTTTATCTCCTGGTCTGTATTGTATTTGCGGTTTAACGCAAGTTCCAATTCTGAATCTGGTCTGAATTTCTGGGCCATTAAATTTAGATTTCAACAAGTTTGATTATGGCATTTATATGATGGTATAGAATCATCATAACCAAGTTTTAATATTCCAAACTCAGTATATCAACTTGTTGTTTTTTGTCAATAAATGGCTTTTATACGCTGTTAGTATCCGGCATTCTCCATTGCCGTTTTGATATAGGCTTCAATATTTTCTATTGGAGTTTCGTATTCAAGGAAATCAGCCGACTGAAGTATGAAATGCCCGCCGGGTTTACCGGTTTTAATTGTTTCTTCAGTAACTCTCTTTACTTGATCTACCGTGCCTTTTTGAAGTATGTTAACCTGATCTATACCGCCTGTTATTACGTAGGCATCCTTGATGATGTCTTTAGCTTTCTTCAAATCTGCATCACCCAGCGGATACGGAGAGAAAGGCTCGACCCATCTTACGCCTACACCTTTGTATGATTCTATCAAAGACATGATTTCACCGCAGTTATGGTAACATCCTGGCGTGCCGTTTTCCTGTACTATATCCATATATCTTTTTTCGTATGGTAAGATATACTCATCGTAGAACTTGCGGCCAAGAAATCCTCCGGCAACATTTGCGCCGATGCAGTGCGTGTCAACTCCTGCGGCATCAATAGCTCTAAGGTATGGAACATTGCGTCTTATTACAAATTCCATCAATTGCTTGTAATAATCAGGATCGGTCAGGAAAATACTGTAAACCTCATTATGATCTATCAGTAGTGATATAGCGTTATATGGCCCCCATGGAGACCATGGGCCGATTATACCATCTTCGCCAAGGGCTTTTCGAATTGTACTGACTCTCTTGGCTACTCGCTGCGGGAAATCTGCCGGCATTTCAGGTTCATATTTTGCGGCAATTTCGAAGTCTTTCCGGGTTTTGAATGGCTTTTCTATGCAGGCATACATAACCGTGCCTTTTCGTTCTTCGTAGAATGCCTGCTGTTGTGTAAGTGTGCCGTCAGGTGTTTTTATTGTGCTTTTTTTAATTACAGTTGATTCGTTATGCTGAATGAATTCATTTTTGACTTCCCAGTTTTCGTTTTGGTGGTCCACATCAACTCCGCCCACAAAAAGATGATGGGAGTCATCGGTGCACCATAAAAGTCTGACGAATACATCAACACCCAACTGTTTCTGAAGCTCTATTACCTTGAGTTGCAGTGTTTCCAGATCCCAGGGATCAATGCCCGGACACATCTGGTCGAGAAAATGTCCGCTGTCTTGTATAAACAATGTTACAGGCACCCTGTCCGGGATACCGCCATTTAGTACGGTAGTAAAGCGTTCCTTTGAGGTCATTTTTTCCCCTTAAATCATCTATCAGGCAAGAACTGCTGCTTTCTCTTGTGAAATGGTCCACTGCAGAGGCCTGTTTTCAACAAATCTAACCAACTCATCAACCATATATCTGCCAAGCCGTCTGCATTCGTATGCTGTTGAGCCTGCAATATGAGGAGTGATGACAACATTATCCATATCATAAAGTGGAGAACTTGGCTCCGGTGGTTCAGGGCAAAGTACATCAAGCACTGCTGTGATGTCTTGCCTCTCTTTCAGGGCTTCTATCATTTCGTCTTCACGTATCAGGGCGCCTCGGGCTGTGTTTATCAAGGAACTGTTCTTCTTCATGCTCCTTATATATTCACCTGTTATGAAATTTTCTGTCTCAGGCAGCAAAGGTGTATGTATGCTGACCACATCACAGTTTTCGAATATATACTCCAATGAGCATAGCTGTGCGTTCAATTCTATTGAGAGCTCTTCTGTGGCGTAGGGGTCGTATACCAGCACATCAACAGACATGTTTCTGAGCATTTTGCAGACAAGCTGACCTATCATGCCAACAGAGACTATTCCTACTTTCGTGCCGTAAGTACCTGGTAAATCAGCCTTTAATGGTATGTAGCTTCTTTGTTTTCTTATCTTTCTCGTGTAATGCCAAAGCCTTTTGAGGCAGAATATTATCTGCGCAAATGTGTATTCTGCTACGGGCACTGCGTTTGCCGCATATGATGATGTGAGGACTATATCGCGTTCCCATAGATCGTCTGTAACGAAACCCTTGACAGAACCGGCACCATAAAAGATAGCTTTTAAATTTGGTGCAGAATCAAGGAATTCAGGCGTTAGTACAGGCATATGCCACCCTGAAAAGATGACATCAACATCTTTTAACAGTTCAAGGTTTTCAAGTATACTGTGTCTTGTTTGTTGCGGGGCGCAGATATCTACATATTTCCTGATATCCTGCTGTTCCTCAGGACCGTAAATATAGTCAAAAGCTGAATTGTCAAGTATATATATACCCTTAAGCATTATTTAGAATATCCATTATAAAAGTTTTGAACTGAAATTTACTTCAAAAGAGAAGCTTGTTCATTATTCCACATTTTATCTTATTTAACTAACTATAAATATATTGAATTTGACCTAAAAATGGAATGTATTAACTTAACATAATAATGTCAATTATTAAACAATGCCCAGCCTTCTAAAAAACTATGCTTAACATTTTAGTGTTATATGATATAATTTATTAAACATTTTGTGTATTATTTATTTTGTAGATGGATAGATATATGAGACAGTCCGAAAAAACAGATACAGAACTCTTTATGGCCTTAAGTAACAGTTATAATAGTGAAGAGGAAAGAAGAGAAATTCTCAAACACACGTTGGATAATAAAGCAGGATTCTGTTATAACGTTGATCTTCAAGGCAGCTTAGGGACTGTTTGTGCCGGTATAACAACCGGTGGCGAAGGTTACAAATTCAATCTTATAGGATATCCTTTTCACAGGATGACTTTTACTATAAGCGGTCAGGCAAAGATATATGATGAAAAAGATGAATATATTGCTGATCCCGGCTCTCTTTATTATTTTCCCCCAAAAAAAGCATTTACGGTAGGTAATAATCTTGATAAACCCTGGAAGCATGCATATGTACATTTTATAGGTACGGATATTAAAAAACTTTTCAGTAAAGTTGTTAAGAATTCCAGAAATATTTGGAATGTACCAAATCCGGCAGAAATTCAGAGTTTGTTTGAGAATATTGCTTATAATTGTCTCGAACAGTCGGAGCATTCGCAAATTATATGCGATAGCTATCTCAGGATACTTTTGATAAAGCTGGATTCAATGGTGTCAGACAGCCACGAGCACTTAACAGCTTCGAGATTAAAGTATCTTGAGTGCTATAACTTTATAAACAGTAATTTCAGCAGCATTATTTCCATTGAAGATGTTTCTGATAAATGCTGTATAAGCAGTATATATCTTTGCAGGTTATTTAAAAAATACTCTAATACAAGCCCAATGGCTTATGTTACGAGGCTGAAAATGAATAAAGCAGTGCTTTTTCTGATGCAGACAGATTATTCGATAAAGCAGATAAGTATTATGCTCAATTATGATAACCAGTATTATTTTTCAAGGGCATTTAAGAAAATATATGGTATATCACCGCTGAAATATCGTGAGAAAAACAGCTTTTGATTGTTTTATTGCTGGATAAGCTTTATTGATAATGTTAATAGATATTACTGATGCTGAGGTTGGGAATTTATATTATAAAGTTTAATTAATTGATTTAACCAAATTTCATTACAATTAAACTTGTGTAATCAGATAAGTTGAATCGTATGTGGTTATTACCTAAAAGTAGGGTAATGCGATTTCAATTAAGCAATAGTCGATTACTCAAGGGGCAGTTATGATAAGTCCGGGTCTTGTATCAATTACATTTAGAAAGTCTTCACCGCAAGAGATTATTGATCTTGTTGTCTCTTCAGGTTTGTCTGGTATTGAATGGGGAGGGGATATTCATGTTCCTCATGGTGATACGTATACATCTCAAAAAGTTCGCGACATGACAATTGAATCAGGTTTGGATATTGCGGCATACGGTTCATATTATAAGGTGGGTGTTAGCGAGGATGAAGGTCTGTGTTTTCGTGAAGTTCTTGCAAGTGCCGAAGCATTGGGTGCTCCTGTAATAAGAGTCTGGGCTGGAGACCAGGGTTCGAAAGATGTTTCTGGTGGTTACAGAGATAAAATAGTTTGCCATAGCCGTGAGATAGCAAAGATTGCGGAGGATAATGGAATAGATATTGTATTTGAGTTTCATGGGAACACTTTAACAGATACATATAGTTCAACGATAGATCTTCTCGAACGCATAGATTGTCCCAATTTCCTAAGTTATTGGCAGCCGATTGTCAGTTACAGTGTTGAAAAAAATTGTAAGGGACTTGAAAAACTCTTACCGTGGGTGCGGGGAGTCCATTGTTTTAATTGGCTTGCTGATTACACCAGACTGCCTTTGGAAGCAGGGTGTGAGCATTGGTCTTTGTATATAGAGAAGCTTTTATCAGTTGAAAGGGATATCTATTCCCTTATTGAGTTTGTTCCTGATGATTCTCCTCAAAAATTTATAGATGATTCCAAAACCATTAAGAAATGGTTTCCGGTAAAAGCTGGAACTGGGTGTTGAATTTAGTATTATTAATTATTTATGTATGATACAGGAAATTTGTTATGGATTTAGCGTTACTTGGCGGTTCTAAAAGCGTGGTTGCCGATCAGGGCGATATGTTCAAATGGCCGATCATTACCGGCGATCATGAAGCGGCGGCGATTGATGTGCTGCGCAAGGGCTTGATGTCGGGTATTGAGATAACCCAGAAATTCGAGGCAAAATATGCAAAGTGGTACGGCGCCGATTATGCTCTTGCCTGCCCCAACGGTACTTCTACGATTCTGGAGGCGATGTATGCGGTAGGTGTAAAAAAGGGCGATGAAGTAATATGTCCCAGTATAACCTTCTGGGCATCAGTGGTTCAACTGTATACACTCAGGGCAACGCCGGTCTTTGCCGACATCGACCCTGAAACGATGAATATAGACCCCGCCGATATCGAGCGGAAAATAACCCCTCGAACCAAGGCCATAATGGTGGTTCATTACGGCGGCTATCCGGCGGATATGGATTCGATAATGGATATCGCACGCCGTCATAAGCTAAAGGTCATCGAGGATTGCGCTCATGCCCACGGAACGCTTTACAAAGGTAAACTTGCCGGTACATTCGGCGATGTGGGTATGTTTTCGCTTATGACCGGCAAGGCATTTGCCATCGGAGAGGGCGGGATACTGATTACAAATGACAGGGAGGCTTACGAGAGGGCACTTCTTTGGGGGCATTATATAAGACACGGCAACCTTACCATCGAGGGCATCAAGGAATTCGGCGGCCTTCCATGCGGCGGGGCCAAGAACAGGCTCAACCAGATGGTGTCCGCTATAGGTATAGTTCAGATAGATAAGTATCCTGCCCAGATGGTTGAGATAGACAAGGCGATGAATTATTTCTGTCAAGGTCTCGATGGGCTACCGGGGATAGATGTGATGAAGCTGCCGGAAGGTTCTACTAAAGGCGGCTGGTATTACCCTCACTTCCGTTATAAAACCGAGGAGCTTGGCGGGCTCTCGCTCAAACGCTTCTGCGGGGCGATTGAGGCCGAGGGGAGCATAGCGGCTCCGGGCTGCAACAAGCCGCTTCATACTCATCCTCTTTTTATATCGATGGATGTTTTCGGTGAGGGCAAACCTTCAAGGATAGCCAATCTTGATGATGCTGAAGGCTTTGAATGCAAACAGTCGCTTCCGGTATCGGAGAGGATTAACAATGAAGTGTTCGGCATACCGTGGTTCAAGCATTTCAGGAAGGATATTATAGATGAGCATATTGCCGCCTATAAGAAAGTGATTGATTCTTACCGTGAACTGCTCGATGGTGATGATCATAATGACATTGATTTTGGCGGTTTCAGCAGCTTCTTCAAAAAAAGTAAATAAGCATATATTAATTGACGAAAAAAGTGAATATGATTATCGATGTGCACGCTCATGCTTACGCTTTCAAAAGACGGGTAACCTGCCATATCAGCGGAACGAGCTTTCTTACGGCCGCCGGGCTGATCGAATATATGGACTCCAAGGGTATCGATATGGCGGTGATCCAACCGCTCAACAGCTCCGAAACGCCCTCGGAGCCGCAGAGTATTGGTGAGGTGCTGGAGATATGCGATATGTTCCCCGGCAGGTTCATACCGTTCTGTTCGCCTGAGCCACGCCAGCCCATACCCGACCACCAGATAACCGTCTCGCTTTTCGTGAAAATGCTCGAAGAATACAAGCAGCTGGGCTGCAATGGGGTGGGGGAGTTTATCCCGCGGCTGCCGTGGAATGATTTCAGGGTAGAGCGTCTGCTTGAAGCCTGCGGCAAAACACAGATGCCTGTCGTTTTCCATACCACGACCCACGATACCGGCTGCTACGGATTGCTCGATTATATCGGCCTGCCGCTGCTGGAAAATGCGCTGGCCAAATTCCCCGATACGATACTCGTGGGCCACAGCCCGGCCTTCTGGTCGGAGATCAGTGGCGATGTGGACCCCAACACAAAAAACGGCTATCCGCAAGGGCCGGTCGCTGACGGCGGGGCGGTGGTTCGTCTTATGAGAAACTATTCCAATCTTTATTGCGACCTATCGGCGGGCAGCGGCTGCAACGCCATAACCCGCGACAAGGAATTTACATGGGGCTTTCTCAAAGAATTTCAGGATAGGCTCATGTTTGGCCAGGATATATGCAGCCCGGCACAAATGCCAGGGATGCTTCAAAAAGAATTCCTTACCGAGGCACTTGAGCAGGGCAATATAACCAAAGATATCTACGACAAGATTATGTGGCGCAATGCCGACAGGATACTCGGGCTGAATTTAGAAAAGCAAGGCAAGCTGGATGTATAAAAGAAAAGATCATGTCGATGGTAACTGCACTACTGTTCAGTGGCAGAAGTCCAGAAGCAAAATCGCGGTGATCCCGGTCGGGTCCTTTGAACAGCACAGCAGTTATTTGCCTCTGAGGACAGATGCTATAGAGGCGGAATTCTTCGCGGCTGTTGTGGCACGTCATTTTGACTGTGCATTTCTGCCGGTGATATCGATAGCCCAGAGCCTTGAGCATCAGGGCTTCAGGGGCAGTGTTTCATTTCGGCCCACAACCATGATAAGCATGATAAATGATCTTGTCGATGAGCTGGAGCGGCAGAATTTTACCCGGGTGATATTGGTAAATGCTCACGGGGGTAATTACATACTCGGCCCGGTCGTAAGGGATATCAACAGGAGCGAGAGGGCGGTGAAAGTGATGCTGGTGAACTTCTGGGAGCACGATAGTTCCGATGAGGGAAGAAAACTGTGGGCAGGAGAGGTGCATGCCGGTGCGTGGGAAACTTCTGTTATGCTCGCGATAGCTCCGGAGCTTGTTGGCGATTATCGAGGAGCAAATAATACGGTTGGGTTGGAGAGGGCTATTCAAAGCGATCTCAATCATTTCGGTGTCGGGGCCTTGCGGCCCTCAGGGCAATGGGGCGATCAGCAGAAGGCAAGCGAGCAGGCAGGCAAAGCAATAATCGAATCTATATCCGGCAATATCGTTTCGCATATAGAGACGCGTCTGGAATGGTTTGAAAAGATCGTATGTTTCAGCGGACGCGGGGGAATCCTGGTCGATAATCTGCTGGAAAACGAATTGGACAAAGGGCTTGAGTTGAGCCTGGGTGCCGGGTGGAACCAGCTTATGGCGGACTGGAAATTGATATATCGGCTCAATCCGGATGGGACCTTCGCGGCTCTGCACAACGGGCGAATAGTCGGTACTGCCGCGGGAGTCAATTATGACGGGAAAATCGGCTTGATTGGGATGGTTCTCGTCAACCCGAATATGCGGCGAAGAGGCATCGCGACAGATCTGATGAATTCATGCGAAAAGGCACTAAGCGGCTGCCGGTCGGTGAAGCTTGATGCTACGCTGGAGGGGAAGAAGGTTTATCAGCGGATAGGCTACAAAACCGAATGCAGCCTCACCCGCTATGTCGGCAGCGGTCTTATAAGCGGTGAGCAAGGATGCGATCAAAAATTAGTAAGGCCGATGACATCGGCAGATGTTTCACGAATAGCTGAGATAGATGCACGTGAGTTTGGAGCAGATCGAAAGACGATGATCGAGGGTTTACTGGAAATGGCGTCTGAATATTCATTCGTTTTTGAAAAAGACGGCGGGATAAAAGGCTTTGTTCAAGGACGCAGAGGCGCAAAATATGAATTTATCGGGCCGCTGTGGGCCGTGGATGAGGCAGCAGCCTCTGGTCTTTTACGCTGCGTTTTAATGCAGGCGGCGCAGAAGCCGGTCGCTATTGACACGTTTGATGAAAACAAAAGCTGGAACAAGCGGCTTGCCGATATGGGCTTCAAGCCTTCGAGGTGTTTCGCGAGAATGTTCAAGGGCGAAAATATAGCCGCGAGCAAAAAGTATTTTGCTTCCGCAGGTCCGGAATTGGGGTAACTTATAATTACGAGACCTCCATTTATATTTTGATCGCATGTATCATGGTTGCTGTTTGGGCCGGTGCATGCTCCATGAACGGCAGGAAGAAATTCAGTATCTTCTTGGAATGTTCGCTATACGATTTTTCCTGGGTTATTCTGGCGATCCTATTGAGTACTATTGCCATCATTCCGTTTCCCGAAGGTATTGATTTGTCTGCCGGATCCTTTATTCTTGCCAGCAGGTCGGTTTGGGAATTGGATGTATTGAAAAATGTACCGTTCTCGTTATCCATGAAATACTCAAACAGTATCTCCACCAGTTTAATTGCTTCATCAAGCCATTTCTTGTCACCGGTTGCATCGTGTAATTCCAGAAATCCGTAAGCGACAAAGCAGTGGTCGTCAAGGTAGCCGTGAGCCGATGTGCTGCCATCTCTATAACTGTGCAATATGCTGTTGTCTTTTCTCATCTTGTCCAGGATAAAGTCTGAGGCATTTATCGCGGCATCAATATATCTGTCTTGCTTGAATTTGCTGCCCGAAAAAGCCATGGCAGCGATGGTAAGTCCGTTGCTGTTGGCAAGTATCTTATCATCGCAATGCGGCGGTATCCTCTTGTGCCTGCGATCCAGAAGTTTCTTGAGGCAGTCTTCAAGTTCTCTTTCCAGATTCTCTGGATAGCTCCTTTTGATTTTCTCAATTGATTGCGGCAGATACGCAATGTTCTGATCCGTTTTCTCTCCCGTGGCTTCTTCGTAATAATTGCCTTCCTTTTTAATGCCGTAGATATCAGCGAAGAGCTTTCCTTTATCAGGACCTAAGATTTCGATTATCTCATCAAATTTCCAGAGGTAATATTTGCCTTCCTGACCTTCACTGTCGGCATCAAAGGCCGAGTAGAAGCCGCCGTCATCGCTAACCATATCTCTAAGCAGCCAGTCCAGTGTCTCTTCTGCTATTTGTCTGTATCGGTTGTTTTCTGTTACCAGATAAGCTTCCGCATATACTTTCGATAGCTGGGCGTTGTCGTAGAGCATCTTTTCAAAGTGAGGCAGGAACCATTTCGCATCAGTTGAGTATCGATGAAAGCCGCCGCCTATATGATCGTATATCCCGCCATTGGCCATTGAGTCAAGTGTTGTTGTCAATATTTTCAGAATATTTTGATTGCCTGTTTTATCGTACTGGTCTGTAAGAAGTGACAGGATTTGATGAGGTGGGAATTTCGGTGAGGTTCCGAAGCCTCCGTTATCTTTGTCATAACTTTCGTATATCTTATTGATTCCGGTTTCCACAAGGGTTCTGTTTAATTTTGCTTCTGTTGGTATCTCTGGCTTTGCCGCCGCCGTTTGTTGTATGGCATTGGTTAAATCTTCAGCCTGTTTTAGAAGTTCTTTGCGGTTTTCATTCCACAATTCAGCTATTCTGCGAAGTATGCTCTTGAAACCAATCATACCTTGTGAATCCTCACGGGGAAAATAGGTTCCGGCATAGAATGGTTTCCTGTCGGTAGTCAACCACAACGAATTCGGCCAGCCGCCTCTTTGAGTGATCAACGAGGTAGCCATCATATATATGTCATCGATCTCCGGCATTTCCTCACGATCGACTTTTATCGAAACGAAATGTTCATTAAGTATCTCGGCGACATCCTCATGCTCAAAGTCTTCACGTTCCATTACATGGCACCAGTGACAGGTAGAATAGCCGACCGACAGGAATATGGGTTTGTCTTCTTTGGAAGCCTTTTCGAAAGCCTCATTACACCACGGATACCAGTCGACAGGATTATGCGCATGCTGAAGCAAGTACGGGCTTTTCTCTTTTATGAGACGATTTGTGTATTTGTAATTATGAGCGGTCATTTTTCTCCCTTTATCCCAAAATTTTCTTCTCTTAATTACAGTGTAACATTTATAGAAATATAGTCAAAGATATATTTTAAACTTACACTCTACCAAATCGTATCTTAGCTTGTTTAACGTATTCCAAGCACCTCGCCGGAAATGAATAATTAGATCTGTTTCATTTTTTCAATTCCCTGCCGCGGGGTTTGGAAAATATCACCGAATGTGTGCAGAGCTTTTTCTATCGACATAGAGCAATCTTCCGGACGGTGATAGTTGAACATTGCCTGCTCCATATTTACCGGCTTTATGCTGTTTTTGTCCAGGTTGAATGTTTCCGCTAATAACAGGCCGAATTCATAACGGCTCATTCGCTGCGGGCCTCCTATATTGTATATTCCCTGAGCATCATCACGACTTGCCATCTGAAGCAGTACATTGCACAAATCTTCAAGATATACAGGCGAGCGGTATTCGTTTGAAAACAAACCCATTGCTTCACCACCCTCTGCCATTCGATTCAGCATAAGCTCAGCGAAACACTTCTTGCGGCTTAAACTTCTGCCGTAGATCAGAGCAATTCTGGCGATGCTGTAATTCGAACATAATGAGGCGGTGAGCTTCTCTGCTTCAAGTTTTGTTTGCCCATAATAGCAGGAAGGTTCGGCGATATCATCTTCGGAGTAATTGCTTTCACTGCCGCTGTAAACCAGATCGGTTGAAGTGAACACCATCTTTGCTCCGCATTTCTGGGCGGCAAGGGCTACATTCTCCGTTCCCACTATATTGACCTGTGATGCAAGATGCCTGTCACTGCTACAGAAAGCTAAATCTGCTATTGCCGCGGTATGAATAATTGCCGATGGCGACACTGAACATATCACTTCCTCCATCCGGGATCGATTGGTAATGTCAACGTCTATGACTTTGCATAAGCTTCTCTGCTCAACGCAGGACTGGTGGCAAGTAGCAAACACATCCCAGTCAGATGCAGAGGCGATTAATGCGGAGGCCAAAAAGCCGCTGCCGCCGGTTATCAATAATTTAGGTCGAGTAGACATAATAAATCCATTTGATTCAAATTCGTAAAATATCTGTTATCTTGAGTTTATTCAAAGTAGTTTTTCTTTTGATATCAGTGTAGTATTTATCAGAAGATAGTCAAACGGTTATTACGAAGCTTTTTTCAATAGCCTGTGTTTCTTCTGTATTTAACTATATCTTCTACTGTAAGCCAGGGGTAGTTATGTTCTTTTGCGAATTTAATAACCGTTTCAAGTCTTGACATAGTGCCGTCTTCATTCGTTAGTTCACATAAGACTCCGCAAGGTTTGAGGCCTGATAGTTTCATCAAATCGACAGTTGCTTCAGTATGCCCTTCACGAGCAAGCGTTCCTCCATCCTGTGCTCTGAGAGGGAATACGTGTCCCGGTCTTCGCAGGTCTGATGGTTTGGCTTTATCTTTTGAAGCGGCTCTGACAGTTGCCGTTCTGTCCGCGGCAGATACTCCCGTTGTTACTCCTTCTGCGGCTTCTATGGAAACCGTGAACGCAGTGCCTTGGGTATTTGTGTTGTGTTTTGCCATTAGCGGCAGTTCTAACTGGTCAGCTTTTTCGTTAGTTAGGCAGAGGCATACAATCCCGCTGCAGTAGCGGATCAGTTTTGTCATTTGTTCTATTGATAATGTTTCTGCTGGAAAAATCAAGTCGCCTTCATTTTCTCTGCCGGCATCGTCTGTTACTACTACGCCGCTTCCGCTTCGAAGTGAAGAGATTGCTTTTTCAATACGCTTGAAAGAATCTGTTGTTTCAAATCCTGCCATGATAAAATACCTTTCCGAGTTTTCAACGATTTCTATTAAACTGGTGGGCGAAGAAAACAAAAGCCTCTTCGTTAGAAATGGTATCTAAGGCAATTGATTCTCTTTCTTCCGGACTATGACCGTCGGCTCTGGAATCTAACCAGATCTGCTGACCCTGTTACGCAGGCGCTCGCGGGCTTTCTCTGATAGAGATTACCGCCGGTGGGGATTTACACCCCGCCCTGAGAATATGATTCTATTATAGAAACTAATGAGATATTTTCCAGAACAACATACTAAATTTACAAACATAAAATTGTTTTTTAGTATCTTTTTCTGCCTGACAATGAAACTTGACCAATTTTCGCTGTAGAAAGAATAATCATACGGAGGTTAAATCTACATAAAACTTATCCTTTAACTTTCGTGTGTATCTCTGATTTGGTGTTTGCGGTTTGGGCTGTTGTTTTAGTTTGAAACAAATCTCCAAAATGCTTAAAATCGACACTTGTCAGAGTTGTTGTGCCACTATGGTAATATCCCTTCAGCATGCCCATAAGATTACTTACGAGCATTTTACCTGTATTTTTGAAATTATCAATAAGCACCATCAAATCAAGCCCGTCTGCAACACCTCGCAATTCAACATTGATTGCAAGGTTGCTTATAGACACAACCTTAAACTTGCGTAAAAGTTCATAACCTTCCGGTCCTGTATGGTTAAGGTAGTTGAGCAGCTGAAACCCGTTGGTGAATATCACTCCGGTGTTGTCTGGTAAATGGCATAGCCTGCTGTGAATTCGTTGACTTGCCTTTTTGTCCTCATTGAGATTGATGTCCACTTCAATATTTGAATCGATATCGTTATGTTCAAATGCTCTTTGAATACCTGATCTCAACATTTTGGGATAAAATTGACAATCAAAATCATTATGAGCTGTATTGAAATCAAAATGGCTGAAAATGAGCAAATTACTAATGCTGTTCTGAGAAAAATACTGACCTGTCTTATAACCGGCACTGTCATAATCGGTGTCAATACTCGATCTGTCATCATTAAACTGGCCACGCCTTCTGAATATAGTTTTAATTCCATGCTGATCAAGAACATCAAAAACAGTTTTGTCTTGCGGCAAACTGTTATGGCTCCAGATAAGACCATTACATCTATATGCCTTGAGTACATCGCATATCTCGCTGGCAGTCATGTTAATGATTTCATCAGGTAAAACCACAGCCGCCACACCAAGTCTGGTACATTCGTTAGTTATGCCTTCGGCTGTTTCAACGCAGTAACGAACCCCTGAATCAACTTTTTGCACAAGCCCTATAACGCCAATTGTTTCAAATCGTTTAGGTAAAGATGTTTTATTTTCTACCTCTGCCGTAGGATTGGAATCCATAATTATCTCAACGGCATCTTCGCAAATAACAGTGCCAAGTTTCGGAGTGCATTTAACGATATCCTCCTGCTCAAGCCGTTTCATTGCCTGACGAACCGTGTGTGGGCCAACACCAACACTTTTAACAATCTCTTTTGTTGTAGGAATCTTTTCTCCAGATGCAAGAGTGCCGTTAGCTATTTTGTCTTTTACAAATTTAGCCATCTGCAAACTAACCGGCTGACCACAGCCTCTATCTATTGTAAGTTCACTGAACATATATAACCTCTAATCACCCAATACTTCATTTTATTATCGTCTTCTGCGGGATCTTTTTTGTGGAGCAAACGCTTGCTTTTGTCTTGCTATCGACTGTATCCTCGCCAGCAGTTTGTGCTTCCCCTTACTTCTGAGCAGGTCTGCGAAGAGCCTTATGTTCTCCTGCCTGTAATATTGCAGAAGTGCGGCCTGAAGCTTCTTCGCTTTATGCCCTTTGGCGGTGTACAGCTTCTTACCGCCGGCACTGCTCTGGGCAACATACATGGCTGTCGACAGTGAAAGCGGTGAAGGCGTAAAATCCTGCACCTGTCGCGGCTGCCAGTTTCTTCCGACAAGATATTCAGTAAGAGCAATTGCATCATCATCGCTGCATCCCGGATGCGAGCTGATGAAATACGGTACAAGATACTGCTGCTTGCCGCACTTATTACTCTCTCTCTCGAAGTTTCTCTCAAACTTTTCAAAACCGCTGAACGAAGGCTTGCCCATTTGCTGCAATACATTATCGCAGTAGTGTTCCGGGGCCACTTTCAAATGCCCGCCTGTAAATTCACGGCAAAGCAGTGAGATATATTCAGGACTCAGATTGGCCAAATCGAATCTTACGCCTGATGCTATGAAAGCGTGCGTTTTCTTCTTGCGGAGTTTTTTCCACCTTACTACTTCTGTCATTAGCTTAAGCATCTGGCCGTGATCGGTCTTCAGTTGCTTACATATGTTCGGATACAGGCAGCTTGGGCGGTTGCAGATGTCCTTTCTTGAACATCCCATTCCATACATATTAGCGCTTGGACCTCCGATATCATGAACTGTACCTTTGAAGTCAGAGTGGGCATCGAAGGAATCAAGCTCTTTCAATATGTTTTCTATTGACCGGCTGCTTATCTGCTTGCCCTGATGGAAATATATCGAGCAGAAAGAACATCCTCCAAAACAGCCTCGATGTGTAGTTACTGAAAACTTCACCGGTTCAAGAGCCGGTATTCCGCCTTTGTCATTATATTTTGGATGCCAACATCTCGTGAATGGAAGGTCGTATATCTGATCCATCTCTTCGGTGGTCAAAGCTCTTGCCGGCGGCATTACTACTATTTGTCCGGGATCCTGATCCTGAACAACAGCCATGCCGTTAGGTACGCATTGCCGCTGATATTCGATCTGAGAATCTAACGTAAGTTGAGGGTTTTTCTGCTGTTTTTCAAGTGAAGGCAGCACGATGAATTTTGTCGGCAGGGCAGTGTCTTTGCGTACAGGGAAGGCTGTTCCATGTATGCCGGTGATATTCTCTACTGGTTCTCCATTCTTGAGCCTTCTGGCGATTTCTGCTATTGCCAGCTCACCCATGCCATGCACGAGTATATCTGCTTTCGCATCAGTAAGTACGCTTCGTTTTATTTTGTCTTCGATATAATCGTAATGTACAAGTCGGCGAAGAGAGGCCTCAAGCCCGCCGAGAATTATCGGTACATCATTGAATGCTTCCTTCGCTCTTGCTGCGAATGTAAGAAGCGGTTTGTCGGGGCGATTGCCTGTTTGTCCGCTTGGTGAGTAAAGGTCTTCATTTCTCTTGTGCCCAAGAGAGGCGTAGTTATTCAGCCGACTGTCGACAGCACCGGATGTTATCGCAAAAAACAGATTCGGTTTGCCAAGTGACTTGAAGTCATCGGCGCTCTTCCAGTCGGGCTGGTCGAGAATTGCTACTCTGTAGCCAAGGCTTTCAAGATACCTGCCTATAAGAGCGATACCGAATGATGGGTGATCCACATATGCATCTGCCGTAACCAGTATTATATCTGCGTGCCGCCAGCCTCGCTTTTTCATTTCCTGCCGTGATGTTGGAAGGAAATTCTTCGGGCTGATTCCAGATTGCTTTATTGGTTGAGTACTCATTTTAATCCTGAGCAGTAAAAGTGAATTCACTGCCTTTGGGGCCGCTGAAAGTCTGAACTTGGTTATTGTAAACAACCTTGCAGTCGTTTCCGTTTAGTGAGAGCAGACGTGCCTTTGTAAGTTTACCGCCAGCCCATTCGATATCTATCTCAAAGCCGCCGCGTGCGCGAAGGCCTTTTATGCTGCCGCTTGGCCAGTACGATGGCAGGGCAGGAAGAAGCTCTATAAAGCCCGCATGGCTTTGCATCAGCATCTCGGCGATTCCAGCACAAGCTCCGAAGTTTCCATCTATCTGAAAAGGTGGATGCGCATCAAACATATTAGCGTACAAACCCGCTCCTCCTGTCATGCAGATTTCATCCTTGCTTTCTCTGCTGCTGACTAAAGTGAAAAGATTTTGCAGTATTTTGTATGCCCTGTCGCCATCTTTGAGTCTTGCCCAGGCATTCATCTTCCATCCCATCGACCAGCCTGTGGCCTCATCTCCACGAAGCTCAAGCGTTTTCTTACAAGCTTCAAAAACCTCAGGTGTCTGCTCGGTTATCTGATTGGAAGGGTGCAGGCCGTAGAGATGTGAAAAATGTCTGTGATGAGGTTCGTACTGTTCGAAGTCTTTGCTCCATTCCTGCAAGCCGCCATCTTTGCTTATTTGGAAGGGCAGTATACGGGAAAGTTTGTTTTCAAGCTCTTGCCTGAATTTCGCATCGATATCAAGTGTCACAGCGGCTTCAATACAGCTCTTGAAGAGTTCTCTTATTATAGCCATATCCATTGTCGAACCCATTGATACGCTGCTGATTTTTTTCTCACCATTATCGTTATAGTAAAATTTATTTTCAGGAGATGTAGATGCCGGTGTTACAAGGTATCCGTTATCATCTTCGACAAGCCAGTCAGCATAAAACAATGCGGCTTGACTCATTAATGGATACGCCTTGTTTGCAAGAAAAGTTCTGTCTGCCGTATAAAGGTAGTGCTGCCATAGGTGTGAACATAGCCAGCCGCTGCCCATTGGCCACGATGCAAAAAGAGGTTCGAAATCTATTGGCTGGGCACATCGCCAGTGATCAGTATTATGATGAGCTACCCAGCCTCGCCTATTGTACATGCTTTGTGCAACTCTGCGTCCATCCACTGCCAGCTCTTCAATTAATTTGAATAAAGGCTCGTGGCATTCACTTAGATTAGTGACTTCGGCGGGCCAATAGTTCATTTGCGTGTTGATGTTTATCGTGTATTCTCCTGACCATGGCGGCATTACGCTGTTGGACCAGATGCCCTGTAAGTTTAACGGTTGAGTGCCTTCGCGTGATCCGGCAATCATAAGATATCTTCCAAACTGGAATAACAGAACGGCAAGTGAAGGGTCTTTTCCGTTCTTGAAGGCATCAATACGTTTGTCTGTAGTCAGTAAGATCTGCCGGCTATCACCCTGCGGGAGTTCGAATGTTACACGATCGAAGAGTTTTCTATAGTCTTTCAAATGCCTCTCAGATAATTTGTCATACCCTAATTGCATCGCGTTATTTAAGTCAGATGAAGCTTTGAGTGTCGGGTCGACACTTTCACGTGAAGGGCTTTTGTCAAAACCGTTGTAGCTGGTGTCGGCTGAAATAATTAGTACTGCTTCGTCCGCATTAATTATACGGCAGCAATCCTTTTCGAACTTAAGTTCACCGCCTTTAAGTTTAATGCCGACTTTTGCTTGGAATTTAGCACCCAGCCCGTCGGCTTCTTTGCCGTACATTACGTTTTTGACGTTTTCTTTGAGTTTGTTGTCTTTGTCGAATAGCTCAGGATATTTCCACTGATCATTTTGTTCAATTATCCAGTCGATTTCACGACGTATTGCAATGCCGGGTATCTGGCCATTCATTATTATCGCAGATGTATTTGCGTCTGAAATAATTTCTTTTGTAGGATGCAGGGAATCAAATGCGGTTGTGAAACTCAGCTTTCCAGGTTTTGATCCGATAAGTTTGACTACTATTACATCGTCAGGATAGCTGGCAAAAATTTCACGAGTGAATTTAGTGTCGTTTTGTTCATATTCAACTTTAGTCACTGCATTTGAAATATCAAGTGAGCGTTTATAATTACTGACAGGTGATTTTGAATCAAATTCAAGTTTCAGTTCTCCCATCATCTGGTAGCAGCCCTGTGATCTGCCCAGCCATTTATCTCGCATGATATCTTCGGCTTCGCGGTATCGCCCGTTTCTAATAAGTTCGAAGACTTTTTTACTGTCTTTTGTTATGTCAATATCGATTGTCCTTTGTCCGGGTTCATCTGAACAGAGAGTGTCTTCGTTAAGCTTTATAGTCTCTATGTTGGTTCCGCCGTAAACCATGCCGCCCATACGTCCGTTACCTATGGGCAAAGCTTCTGTCCATTCTGTCGCAGGCTCGTCATACCATAAAACAAGATTGTTTGAAAATAAAGATGTAGTCATAAACGTCAATACTAAAATTGTGAATTTTAATCTCATCTATTTAATATTCGATGAAAAACTCTTTGCGATTTGCTTTCGATTTTACTGAATCAATATCAATACAGAAGCTTGAACCGTTATTAATAGCAGTTGTTTCTTTTATGCAATTATTGCCAATATAAAATACTTGTGTTGTAAGTTCATTGTTGATGTCAACTGCTTCTTCATCATCTATCTGGAATTGGAGCCTGTCCTTGTTGAAAGATATGTTTATTGTAAACCATTTACCGCTTTCTTTCGCAGATATTTTCTTATAGACGTTAGGAGCTGATATATAAATATCGCCTGCTCTGCCTGAAGGCATTACTAACTTAGCGGGATACATACTGCCGACTGTAAATAGTGTAAGCTCTCCGGTATCCTGCAATTCTGTTATCTTCATGCTAAGCGAAATCTCCAGGTTTTCATCGTCCTTTAGTTTCACAGGTTCAATGTCAATAGCCGCTGAAGAGTTTCCTGTAAATATAAGTGCGTTTTTCTGTCCGTCTTTAGAGGTCGTGGCAAGAGAGTGGTCAAAAGTTTTCTTACGTTTGAGGAAGCCTCCTTCATTAGTTCGAACAAAACTTGTATCGTATGAACGCAGGATGTCCTTGCTTCGTGGAAATATGTAGTGTTTGTCTTTTTCGGGCATCTCAACCCAGCTTAAACCTATTGTGGAATTCTGGTCAGTACCGATATTCTTTGAGTAAATGATGTACAGTCGATTTTCTTTTTCCATTATCTGAGCATGTGATATTTCCTCACCAATTGCAAATGGATAACCTCCGATAAAATCATTTTCTCCTGTACGGCTAAAGAATACTGCCGGATTGTAACAGAGATTCGGGCCGTTAACTTCAGCAAATATGTCGCCGATAACCATTGCATATTTATCGGAAGCTAATTGTGTTGATGCGATATTTCCACTGGTTGTCTCAATACCTGCCGCTCTCAAATCAGTAACGAAATCCATGTCGTCTTCAAGCTCGGTTCCCGAACCTGTAGTTGTCAAGAGTCTTTGCATTGGAGGCAGGTTGTTACGGTAATCAGGGAGAGAGAATACTCTTATCTTCCCATTCTTTTGCTGGTGAATCGCAGTGTCGCATTGTATCATTGGATTTTCAGGAAGAGATACAGTCCCGCCAAGGCTCCAGTTCTGACCTTCATCTGAGCTGAACATAAATGCAGGTACAGAGAATTCGGTTCCATTTGTTATCCCGCCTTGACAAAGTCTTACCGGTAAGACTATTTTGCCGCTTCTCAGCTCCACTGGTTTTTGAGTCGGTATCATGTAAAATTTAGCTTCGCCAATCTCTATTACCTGAAAAATTTTCGCTGAGTACCAAAGTTTTGAACCGGCTTCAAGAACACTCTTGTATAGCCCTGCATTTGTTTTCTCGCTCGGTAATCCGTCAACGCACCAGAAGCACCATAATTCTTTATCGTTGTAATTGTAGAGGACGGGGTATCCCTGTTTTTCTTCTGATATAACTGAAGGTACAGTAGGGTTGATGGATTGTCTTATGAGGAAGTCGGTAGGTTTCGACCAGTTTATAAGGTTCTTGGATGTACTGATATATATACGCCTGCCGGCAACATCCGCTTTGTTTTCATTGTTTGCCTGCCATGCGGCGTAGAATAGCCCTTCGAAAAACGCTATTGATGGTCGCCCGTTATATGCGAAGCCTCCATCTTTTTGTGAAGGGCTTACTTTGTAGTCAGCGGTTTGCGGTTTGTACAATTCATAATTGGTGACTTCTTCACAAAAAGCGTTTATAGTGAATATCAATGTTGTCAATAGGATCACTTTGCTGAAATTTATCATTTAATGCCTCAAATTTTTGTTGGTTTAATCTGGTTAGAGAATTACCTTGTCTTTAATGTGCTTGTACTGTTGTGCTTTTAGTTTAACCTTGTAACGTCTTTGGACCTGTGAGTTACCCCACCATCCTATTCGCAGTATCTGGATTTCAATAACATCTTCTTCTTGAATTTTCTCCATCTCAAGTGAAAAACCTTCCATATTTTCAACCGGATTTGAATTGACAGTTAATACGATATCACCTGCTTTGAGACCGGAACTGTGTCCAACTCCGCCTTCGGTTACTTCGGTTATGATCAATACAGGATATGGGCTGTTGAAGTCAAACTTCTTTGCCATTTGGTCGTTGAGCTCAGATATTGATGTCTGGAAGAATCTGTCGAATATCTTGTTGCCGTCAGGGATTGGTCTATGTTCCAGTTTAAGAGAGAATTTGTGTGTTTTTTGATCAGACTCCCTGAAACATTCGATGTCTATCGACTGGTCAACTTCTTTATCCATAATCTTGACGTAGAAATCAATGAAATTTCCAACCTCTTTCCCGTCAATGGCTGTTATAAGGTCGCCGACTTCAAGTCCTTGCTCCATTGCGGGGCTCTCTGGTGATATTGAGGTTACTGTCAGGCCGTGATGGCTGTCATCTTTTGAGCATGACATCTTTCCTATCACAACGCCAAGACGTACTCGTCTCAGTTTTTCGGGCATGATCATGCTGATAAGGTTGTTTGTGAGCGTGTCAACCGGTATGGCAAATCCTATGTTCTGTGCTTCCTGTCTGATGGCTGTGTTTATGCCGATAAGTTCGCCGTTTATGTTGAGCAGGGGGCCGCCGGAATTACCTGGATTAATTGGTGCGGATGTCTGAAGCAGCCCGCGGAGCCAAAAATCATCTCTAACATGTATATTACGGTCTACCGCGCTGACTATGCCTTCTGTAACCGAGTTGGAGTATCCAAATGGATTGCCGACTGCGATGACTGTTTCGCCGATCATTAAATCGCAGCTTGTACCCAGTTTCAGAGCCTTGAATTTTTCTTCGGCTTCAATTTTGAGGAAAGCCAGATCTTTGGTCTCATCAACGCTGATTATATCTGCTTCGTATTCTTTGCCGTTGATGAATGTTACGCTTAGTTTGTCTGCGGATTTCACAACATGAGCGTTTGTGATTATATATCCGTCTTCGTGGACAACAAACCCGCTGCCAAGCTCAAATCTCTGAACGTGGTAACTTTGTTTCTGACGCTGAGGGCCAAAAAGGTTGTAGAAGTCCATCAAGTTTCTTGGCCTGTCGCTGACAAGCTGCTTGCCTGAAATGTTTACGATTGAGTCCTCGGCCGATTTGTATGCCTCAACTATAGGCGTAACACGGCTGTATTGTTCTTGTGGTTTATCCGCTATTACTGTTGTAGCTAATATTAGTAATAATAATAACTTATGCATATTTACTCCTCTGATGATATCTACATATGATCAGTGTATCAAACGATGTATTCACTAACTAAAGAGGGATTATACCATATTGCTACAACATATCAATTTTTTTGAGCGGATGAATGGCTTTATAATTCATACTTTGGCAAATTTTTCTCTTTTGATACTTTTGTGGTAATCTTTTGGATGCTTTTTTGAGAAAATGCTTGCATTAAGAGCGAATTTCGTTAAATTATTGCACCTCTGCGAGACAGATATGTCTCTGATGCGCCTGTAGCTCAATTGGATAGAGCATCGGTCTACGGAACCGAAGGTTTGGGGTTCGAATCCCTTCAGGCGTACGTTATAAGCTCCATTCGGTTTTGAATGGGGCTTTTTTCGTTTTAAAAGGTGCAAAATTGGGGAAAATATTGAGGGAAACAGTGGAAAAGCTTGTTTTAGCACAATTCTGCTATTTAGCAACAATGGCTGTTGCCAGTGGCTAAGATGTGGTTGAAATGTTTGAAATGTCATGGAATGGTGTTGATTTTTTTGTTTTTCGAGGTATTATATTTTTTTAATAAGCTGTAGTCGGCAAAAGCTGTTTTGGGCCTTATTATGTGCTCAATGCACAGTTTTTCGATGATTGCCGTCGACATTTGGTAAATTTGTTGTTAAGTTCACTGGAATTCTTTTCCTACTTGAGTATATATTTTGTACACAGATAGTATATCTGTCCGGTTAATAATGATCAATTATCGATAGTGGGCCTGTTTTTCATGGCAGAGACTCCGGCGAGCGTTATTTGAGGCCCATTCTCGTCTACCCTGTCAGAACAAAATTTTAAGTTATAGATAAGGATTTCCTAAAAGGGCATGGGTTTAATCTATGAGCGATATCTTGTATTTCAAGGTGTGTAGAGAGTTTTTTAGATGTTTATTCTGACCGAGGAGTAATTAGAATGGTGCGTAAGTTAATTGTCTTAGCGGTTGTAGGTCTTTTTTCAAGTCTTGTTTTTGCAGATAGTCCCTGTTATTACAAAATAACTGTTGATGGGGAATGTGAGTGTGATTCTCCGATAGTTGAGGGATGCCCCGAAGGGGTTACGGGAGCGGGTATTTACAAGAAATATTCAAGCTCTGAGGTTCTTTATCCGATTCTCTCGGCGCTTGATTCAGCTTGGGTATTTTTGCAGGTTGGGACAATGTTTTCAATAAACACCTGTGAGGAACTCATATTCTGTGAGGGGATTATTCAAAATCAAGGTTGCTACGCCGACCCGAATTTCCTTGTATGCGACAGCGGGCAAGGCAGTTTTGTTTTTGATGTCTACGGCTATGATGCCGATTTGGATGATAATATACCTAAGTTTTCTGTTACTGTATCGCGGCTTTGCAGTTGTGAGGAATACATAAATATGCTTTCCGCTATGGGGCCCGACCCGAATTCTCCGGATAATGCATGTAATTGCGATTGTGATACTGATCCCGCCTGCGGTGTTGAAGATGAGCTTGCAGATAATCAGGGAGATATAAAGCCTGACTCTGACGATTCAGGAGGACCTGAGCCGGCAATCAATGACCCTGTCTCACCAGCCAGCGGTAAGCTGTATTCGAGTATTACCGATATTACCCTGCCGGGACGTATGATGGATATCAATCTTACGCGTACTTATCGCGGTGATATGGATGATCCGGGCTTTACCCATACTTTCTACAGTCCCGCGGCAGGACAGAAAATACTTATCGGCTCTAATTTCGTAATGGACAGGCCGCAAGAATATGATTTCCCTATAGCAGGCGATTTCTCCAGCTCAACCGGAGGAACAGTTTCTCATACATCGCTGGACTCCTACACCTATACATTTATGCAGATAAATTCCGTTGACTGGGAATTCGATAATGACTGCTTCAATATCGACACCGGCGACCCTAACGACCCGAACAATATAGGTATTGTAACTTTCGATGATTATGACAGTGGAGAAACAACCGTAACAACGCATTACTGCGTCTACGGAACCAACGACCCTAACGGCGGCAATCCCTTGATATATTTCAACAGCCATCCTGAAGGTGATATATCGACTGTACACAGCAGAACGTTTGAATATGAGCTTGACGGCTATTCATGCAGATTCGGCAACAAATGGGATCATAATTATAATATCTTCCTCGATTTTATTTTTGATCCGAACGAAGATGCACCAAAGAAATACGCCTTTGGCGGCGGTAACGGCAAGCGGCTTATGTTCGTGCAGGAGCCCGAGACCCCGTTCGGCGAGAGCAGCGTTTATAGATGCCCGAGCGATACCAGTGAGATACTTTACAGCACTGAAAACGGTTTCCAGCTTCATCGCAAGAGCGGAAATATTTATAAATTTAACAGTTATCTGAAGATAAGTGCCATAGAAGATTTAAACGGCAACCAGATTACCTTTACATACAGCAATGGTAACCTCTATCAGGTGACCAATGATATCGGCAATTATATCCGCTTCTATTATGATTCTCTGAATATGATAGACCATATTACCGATAACTTCGGAAGAACGTGGTATTATGACAGGGATTCTGATTTCGACCTTGTGAGTGTTACCAAGCCGATAACCGGAACATCTGGAAACATCACCAATACGTATACCTATGATGATGATCATAACCTGCTT
>JBITAJ010000018.1:0-181232 GCA_044440125.1 Sedimentisphaeraceae bacterium JB056
CATCGTCTTTGACGGCGCGATCGAGTATCTTGAGAAACATAAGAACTCTGATCAGCCTTTCTTTATGTACGTTGCCAGTGCCATGCCGCATACATGGGTCGATTACCAGATACCGCCCGAAGACGTGGAGAAGTTCAAAAATAATCCGGAGATAAACGATTTCGATGCTGAGATATACGCTATGATCGAAAGGCTCGACAATAACCTCGGGCGTCTGCTCAAAAAGGTAGACAGTCTCGGCCTTGCTGACGATACTATCGTTATCTACACTTCCGACAACGGGCCGCAGTTTGCACCGACCTCTACCCGCTGGAACATGAACCTTCGCGGCTCCAAGGGTTCGACGTATGAAGGCGGCATCAAGCTGCCATGCTTTATCCGCTGGCCCAATGTACTTGCGGCAGACAAAGATATAAAGCAGGTCGGCGCGTGTATCGATTTTATGCCTACGGTTCTTGATATGTGCGGCATAGATGCCGAGTTGCCCGAGAAAATAGACGGAATAAGTCTGTGGCCGTATATTAACGGCACAAAGACAGATAAAAAACCGCGAACTTTCTACGGCCAGTTCCATAGAAGCGATGTGCCGTGCGTTTGGCCCAACTCATACATCCGCGAGGGTGATTACAAACTGGTTAACGGCTGCGAGCTTTATAATCTCGCTGAAGACCCGTACGAAAAGAACGACCTCTCAAGGCAGATGCCGGGTAAGTTTTACAAGCTTTGCGACAAATACGAGAAATGGTTTAAGAATGTTACCGCCGATGTAGTCGATTTCGGCGAGTTCCAGATCAATCCTATAATCGTGGGCAGCGATAAGCAGCAGCTTACCAACCTGCGGTACAGCAACGAAAACCCCAAGTACGGCTGGCCGATGGTAGTTGTTGACAAAGGGCCCTACAGGATAACCGTCAACCATATGCAGAACGATTTGTTTGATGATACATCCGTGTTCGAGCTTAGCGTCGGTGAGAGGGTTCTGAGCAAAAAGATACTGCCAAATGACGGCAAGCTTGTTTTCGACAATGTAACGATAGAGCCCGGTAAATACGATTTCAAGGCGGGCATCAAAGGGACTTATCGAACCCGCGTATACCGTTCGGGTCCTGATGTCGGACACAGGAATATTTACATAGAAAAAATCTCCCGCTGATAGTTTTTCCGTCAGGTTTTTCTTGGTATACAGATCAGGCTGCTGAAAAAAGAGCAGTGTGTTCCCGGTTGAAGTGCGCATACTCATAAAGTACGTATTGGAAGCGATGTTGCTTCCGTTGATGATTTTATTACTTTAAGCGAGGTGTAAAATGAAATGTTTACAGAAATGGCAACTGTGGTTGCTGGCAATCGGTGTGATTTGTTCATGTGCCGGGGCGACAGTGTATCGTACTATGGATGCAGAGAGCGCTTCGATAGATGCAGATGACTGGGAGCTCCATGATAACGGCTATGATTTTCTGGCCGTAACCAAGGGAGAGCCCCAGGCTCCCTGGATAAGTCCGTCGCAGTATTATACGGGCACGCACGGCTTTGGATACGATATCTATCCGACCTCCGGTCTTTATGACGGGCAGACGATGGACAAGATAAATCATCGCATTATATATGGCGGCGATACCGGCGCGATTGGATTTAATGAGGTTCGATATACGTCTTATTATGTCAAACTCTCAGATAGTCATTTCGAGATACCCGAGGGTATCTGTATTCTCGTTCAGTGGTGGCAGGGCTCCCCGCATAATCCGCCGCTTTCTATGCACGTTTTGCCGGATACGACTTCGCCGCAGTTCGCGTTTTTCTGCAAGGATGACGAGACCGGCGGCACTCCTTCAGAGACCGCCAGGATGATCTTTGAAGGTGATATGCCGATAGGGCAGTGGCAGCATTTCATAGTCAAAACGAAGATGAATTACATCGGCTCGGGAAATAAAGCCGAAATCAAGGTATGGCACAACGGTAAATTGTTAAGCTCACTTGTAAACAGCGGATATGCCTACACCGGTTACTGCGGATATAAACCGGCAAGCCTGGGCGGGATTACCGGTGCGAATAATAAACTTGAGCCGTTTATCGGTATTTACAGGCAGAGACAATGGAAACGGACGCAGGTGTTCTTCGATGATGTCGTGCTCAGCAATTCTTATTCGGAACCTACCGGCAGCTATGAAGACGAGCGATATGACCTTGCAAGTTCGGGCATAACGATCGAGGCAGAGAACAGCAGCGATATCGTTTCTCCTATGGCAGTGAGTGGGGGCGGCGGCTCTTCCGGAGGCCAGTATATATCAGTTCCCGAGGGAACCGGTAACGGCAGCGGTGATGCGACGTATCACCTGGAGATACCGGCTGATGATTATTATTACGTGTGGGCAAGAACCTATGCACCGGATGCCGGATCAAATTCTGTGTTTGTTCATTTCAACAGTGACAGCGATACGGAGTTTGGGTTGCGTGAAGATACGTTCTGGAGATGGAACGTTGTCGGGCCGTTTTACCTCTATGCCGGTATAAACACGATGACTATCGGTAATCGCGAGGATGGGACCAAGATAGATCTGCTTCATGTGGGCACGTTCTACCAGTCGCCTCCTGTAAGCAAAGTGGGCTTTTTTATTGAGGCGGAAAACGGACAGATAACCTCGCCGATGGAAGTGCAGACCAATACGACGGCCAGTGCGGGTAATTTTATTGTAACGCCCAACGGAACCGGCAACGGTACAGGCGGCCAGCTCAAATACAACTTCGATCTGGAAGAAGCGGCCAGCCTATATGTATGGGCGAGGGTTTTTGCTCCTACCGGTGCGGACAACTCTTTCTATATTCGACAGCAAGGAATGACTTTTGCAGACTGGCATCTTTCCTATGACGATACCAACTGGGTATGGCAGAAATACAGCACGGCTTTCAGCTTTTCCGCCGGAGGCAACAATGTTATAATCGGAACTCGAGAGGACGGCACTGAGGCTGACAGGATATATATTGGTGATGAAGATCCGAGGATTATAGATAATTTCTAAATTCTAATCCGGCTCTCATATGAAAAACATGGGAGCCGGATTTTTTTTTGGGGGGGGGCTTTCGCAATTTGGTTAGTTTTTAACGCAATTTGGTATTGGTTAACTGAAGCACTGCAATATAATTAAATTGAGATATTTAATTAATTTTGCAGAGGTCCGCATGTTAGAAAGCTTAAAAATCGAAGTTTGTCAGGCCAATATCGAATTACAACGACAAGGACTTGTTATATACAGTTGGGGTAATGTAAGTGGTATCGACAGGGATAATGGAATTGTCGCAATAAAGCCAAGTGGTGTGAGCTATGACGATCTTAATCCTGACATGATTGTTCTTGTCGATCTTGAGGGTAATATTGTGGAAGGGCGACTCAATCCTTCGTCTGATACTCCTACTCATCTTGAGCTTTACAGGCAGTTTCCGCAGATAGGCGGTATCTGTCACACTCATTCAACAAACGCAACTGTATGGGCACAGGCAAAGCGTTCGATACCTACGCTTGGCACGACGCATGCTGATTATTTCTATGGAGATGTGCCGGTAACAAGGATGATGAGTCCTGAAGAAATAAGAGGAGATTATGAGCTTAATACCGGAAAGGTGATAGTGGAGACTTTCCGTGATAAGTCTATTCAACCTGCACAGATGCCGGCTGTTCTTGTAGCCGGACATGGCCCTTTTACATGGGGAACTAATGCTGCAAAAAGCGTGGAATCATCGGTTGTTCTTGAACAAGTAGCACTGATGGCTATAAATACGGCAGTTATAAATCCGCCGCTTGAGGCTATTCCTCAGGTATTGCTGGATAAGCATTATTTGCGTAAGCATGGTAAAAATGCTTATTACGGACAGAAAACCAACTAAACTTGATGTTTGCTCATATCTTGCTCGCAATTGACAGTTGACAATTGTTTGTGTTAATGGATAATTATAGACATTAATCCATTATAAGTAATAACTACGTGAAGATAGTCTATATATGAGTAAAAAGTTTACGAAATTAAAGAAGCCTCCGTTGGTTCCTCAGGTTACAACGCTTTGGGAGTATCCATCACAGCATTACGGTAACTCGCTGCAGGGAGATCCTAATTATATTGGGGCTACCCCAAGTTATGTTATCTGGAATTTACTGAAGAGATATACGAAGGAAAAAGATCTTGTCATAGACCCTATGTGCGGCAGTGGTACTACACTTGATGTTGCGCGTGATATGAATAGAAGGGCTCTTGGATATGATGTAAATCCTACTCGTAAGGATATTTTCAGGGTTGATGCAAGAAAATTGCCGCTTGAAGATGAGAAGGCTGACTTTGTATTTGTAGATCCGCCTTATTCAACGCA
This sequence comes from Sedimentisphaeraceae bacterium JB056, assembly GCA_044440125.1. Lineage (GTDB taxonomy): Bacteria > Planctomycetota > Phycisphaerae > Sedimentisphaerales > Sedimentisphaeraceae > JBITAJ01. The sequence goes on from JBITAJ010000018.1 coordinate 4,354, forward strand.
TGTCAATTACAGTGACAGTCCCCAATGTATAGGCAAGCTTCATGCTGGAGAGGGCGAGTATTATGATTCGATGCGGCAGGTAATCAGTGAGATTCATCGAGTGCTTAAGCCGGGTAAGTACATGGGGCTTTATGTGAGCGATTCACACGAGAAGAAAAAGGGCTTTTTTCCGATAGGATTTGAATTATTCTCAATTATGCGTGAGTATTTTATCCCTGTTGATATTATATCTGTGGTGAGACATAATAAAACCCTGCAAATGGGCAATTACCGCAAAGCAGCCGATGAAGGAAATTTCTTTCTGCGTGGATTTAATTACCTGTTCATAATGCAGAAAGAAAAGAAGCCCGCAAAGCCGCCCGTTAAAAAGAAAACCGTATCAAAAAAACGAAGGCCGCATAAAAACAGATAACTGACCTTAGTACGCCAGATAAACGCACGGCGGCAAGCAAAGCACTCCAAAGGGCAGAGCTTTTAAGCGAACCATAAAAAAACGGGACGACCTGTAAAGGAACGTCCCGTTTTTAATATTTATTTCAGCAAGAAATTACAGTGTGTTTGTAGCGTTCAAGCTTTCACATGCTTCAACAATACGAGCCACCATGCTCTCCTGACCGGCACGCAGCCATACGCGTGGATCATAGTATTTCTTATTGGGCTTATCAGCACCCTCTGGGTTACCAAGCTGACCCTGCAAGTATGCTTCGTTCTTCTTATAGAAGTCGAGAACACCTTTCCATGTAGCCCACTGAGTATCAGTATCAATGTTCATCTTGATTACGCCATAAGAGATAGCTTCTTTGATTTCTTCCTGTGAAGAACCAGAACCACCATGGAATACGAAATCAAGAGGGTTGTTACCAAGACCGAATTGCTTAGCTACTTCCGCCTGTGAATCACGAAGGATAGTAGGAGTAAGCTTTACGTTACCAGGCTTATAAACACCGTGAACATTACCGAATGATGCGGCAATAGTGAAGTTAGGACTGATTTTGATCATTTTTTCGTAAGCGTATGCAACATCTGCTGGCTGAGTGTATAGCTTTGACTCATCCATATCGCTGTTGTCTACACCGTCTTCTTCGCCACCAGTACAACCCAACTCTATTTCAAGAGTCATATCGATTTTAGCCATACGCTCTAAGTACTTACAACTGATTTCGATGTTTTCTTCCAAAGTTTCCTCTGAAAGGTCAAGCATGTGTGAAGAGAAAAGAGGTTTGCCTGTTTCAGCGTAATACTCTTCGCCCGCCTCTAAAAGAGAATCAATCCAAGGCAGAAGCTTCTTAGCAGCGTGGTCTGTATGCAGAATTACAGGAACGCCGTAAGCAGCAGCAACTGTATGTACGTGCTTTGCACCAGAGATAGCACCCAATACTTTACCGTTGTCGCATGTTTTACCAGCAACAAAGTTGGCACCACCATTTGAAAACTGAATGATTACAGGTGATTTTGCCTTTGCAGCAGCTTCTAAAACTGCATTACAAGAATCTGTACCAACACAGTTTACTGCTGGTAGAGCAAAACCATTTTCTTTCGCGTATGCGAAAACTTTTTGTGTGTCTTTACCGGAAACTACACCCGGCTTTACAATGTCAAGAATGCTCATATTAATTTCCTCTATGAATGTTTCATAATAAACTTAAACGTAACGGATTTTACAGAAAAATGCTTGTTTTGCAAATATAAATTTGTAGTGCATACAATTTTCCCTCCTCATTTGTATGACACAAGACAGATAAGCACAAAAAAGAACGCAACTTGTTCTTGATTCAACACTTGGCTTAGAAAATAGTGACGTTCCTTCTTTTTCTTGTGCATCAGTCAAGATTGGAACTATGTCAGGCTTTTAATGTTTATTTTGGTTACTTAAAGCAAATATTCTGAGTAATTTTTTTTGCAAAGAATATATTGGGTTCGAATTCATCTTTGTGCCAGTTGAATCCGTAAATTTTCAAAGTATCATTGCTTAATGTTGTTATTGCTATTATGGGTTCGCCTTGCGGACATCCTTTACGGTAATAAGAAAACCCTGCAGGTGCGATTATGTCAATATTATTCCATTTAGTAATCGCTCTTTTATGCCAGTGACCATGGAAAAATGCAATTATATTGTAGTCGGATATGATATCGTATAATTTTTCGGAGCTTTCTTTATCAAGCCGTGATGTTCGGTCGAGCTTTTCATTATGGCATGGTAAAACGTGCATTATGAAGAGTATAGGAGTGTTTTTCTCTATTGCGAGAAGATCTTTTGCGAGCCATTTGAGCTGTTCTTTATCTAATATTGGGGCCGCGCTGTTTAGATTTGGATAAGGGTCTAAAAAAATAACATGCAGGTTATTAATATTTCTGCTGTAATATGTTGCTCCATAAAAGTCTGCAAATTGTTTTCTTATGTTAAATTCTTTGCGGCTGTCGTGGTTACCAAGTGCTGCAAGAGTTTTAATATTCGTATCAAGATGACCAACCGTTGAAATATAACTTCTCTGATCCGCTATATCAGGGTCGTTCCATTGCGAGGATAGACCTTTCTCTGTTATATCTCCGCAATGTATAAGTGTTTCAATTGGAGAATTTTTGAGTATCTCTTTTAGTTCTTCAGGCGGTTCCTTGGAAGCTATATCATTAATCTGTTTTATGATATCGATTCGAGTTTTATCATTATAGTCATAAGCACCGAAGTGCGTATCAGACCATACGGCTAATACAGACGTATCTTTGCTTGCCGCAAAGAGCGGTGATATTAATATAAGAATTGAGATGAGTATTTTTACAAATCTTGTCATATGTGTCGATATAAAAAGTGTAGGGAGAAAGTTTTTGGCTTTTTCCCTACGCACTTAGTTTATCAATTATATATCTTTGCCGGTGATTAGGGTATATGTATCTTTTGCAATCATATATTCTTCATCGGTTGGAAGCATCATTGCTTTTATTTTGGAATCACCAGTTGAGAAAATTGTTTCTTTATTCTCATTTTTGTTCTTGTCAACTTTGATTCCTGCAAACTCAAAGCATTCCAGTACTCTTTCGCGTATAAAAGAGTTGTTTTCACCTATGCCGGCAGTAAATACAACAGCATCGGCTCCATTGAGTGAGGCAAGGTATGAGCCTATGTATTTCTGTATTCTATAGATTAATATTTCAACGGCAGCATCTGCATCTTTATCACCTTTCTTGGCTGATGCCAGAACATCGCGAAGATCAGAGCTTCCGCCAAGGCCAAGGAGCCCTGATTTTTTGTTCAGGATATCGTCCATCTCCTTAGGACTGAGGTTGTATTCACCCATTATCCAAAGAATTGCGGCAGGGTCTATATCGCCGCAGCGAGTACCCATTACCAATCCTTCCAGAGGAGTCAGGCCCATTGATGTATCCATTACCTTGCCGTTCTTGAATGCCGTAATAGAACTGCCGTTTCCAAGATGGCATACTATGATTTTGCACTGTTCGAAGGGCTTTCCAAGAACCTTAGCGGTTTCCCGTGATACATAATCATGGCTGGTGCCGTGGAAACCGTATTTTCTGATGCCGTCTTTTTTATAGTATTCTAACGGAAGACCGTACATATAAGCCTTTTTGGGCATTGTCTGGTGAACAGCAGTATCAAATACGGCAACGTTAGGTACATCCAACAGCGACATACAAGTTTCTATACCGAGTATGTTTGGAGGGTTGTGTAGAGGAGCGAACTTGCTAAGTTCTTTCATCTTATCAATCATTTCCTTGGTTATTACGACTGAATGATTGAAGTATTCTCCACCGTGAACAACTCTGTGGCCGATACCGTTGATCTCAGACATATTGTCGATTACGCCGTAGTCAGAATCAGTTAGAAGAGGTTCTATCTCTTCCATCGCGGCCTTATGATCTGTAAGATCTTTTTCTATTACTACGTTGTCTTTACCTGTTGGCTGGTGTGTTATCTTGGAGCCTTTAAGGCCAATACGCTCAACAAGACCTTTAGCAAGAATATCGAAGCTGTTTTCGATATTAAAGATTTGATATTTCAGGCTGCTTGAGCCACTGTTCATTACAAGTATTTTCATCTATATTATCCTGAAAAGAGAAATTTGTTGTATAATTAAAAAAAGGTGCGTTTTGCGCACCTTTATATTTTAGCTTACTGCCTGTATTGCTGTTATTGCTACTGTTGCCACAATGTCGCTGCTGCTGCATCCTCTTGAAAGGTCATTCACTGGTTTTGCTATTCCCTGGAGTATTGGGCCGTAAGCACTCATGGATGCGAGTCTTTCGCCCATTTTGTATGCAATATTTCCTGCACTCAGATCGGGGAAGATGAATGTATTGGCTTCTCCCTTAAGCGGGCTATCCGGAGCTTTGCTTGCAGCTACCTTTGGTACGAATGCTGCATCAAACTGCAACTCTCCATCAATTGTGTATTCTCCTTGGAATTCGGCTGACATTTTCTTTTTGGAAAGTTCTGCCGATTTTGATGCGGCTTCAACATCAGGCCCAAGTCCTGATCCTTTGGTTGAATAGCTAAGTATAGCAATCTTTGGTGTGAGATCAAAACTTTTAGCAGTGTTTGCTGTAGCTATTGTAATGTCTGCAATTTGTTCCGGTGTGGGATTGACATTAAGTCCACAGTCACTGAAGAGGTATGTTTCCTCGCCACGACACATGAAGAACATGCTGGATACGGTTTTAACGCCAGGGGCGCATTTGATTATCTGAAGGGCTGGTCGTATAGTGTCTGCAGAGGAGTGAGAAGCACCTGCTACAAAACCGTCAGCATCACCGGTCTTGACCATCATCATACCGTAAAACATCGGGTTTTTCATTAGCTCAGTTGCTTTATCCAATTCCATGCCTTTGGATTTGCGGAGCTCGTAGAACTTTTGCGCATATTCTTCGAGTTTGTCAGAGTTTGCAGGCTCTGTTACGCAGATATTAGACATATCTGCTCCTAAATCAGAAAGCTTAGATGTTATAGCTTCCTTATCGCCAAGAATTGTTATTTTTGCGATAGATTTTTCAGAAACAACCTTTGCTGCTTCAAGTGTTCTCTGATCTTCACCTTCGGGCAGTACTATGTGCTTGGAAAGTGTTTTAGACTTTTCAAAAATATATTCAAGAAAAGCTTCTGTCTGTGACATTATATGACCTTTTCAATTAAAATAACTTTGCAGATAAATATTAATGTAAATTAACGCAATAAAATAGTAATTTGTACCAATTTTGAATACGCAACTTATCGACAAAAGAATTATAAGCAAGAAAAAAACTGCGCCAAGTGTTAGGTTCTGACATTTTTAAAAACATCTAAAAAAACTTCAATATTGCACATAAATAAACATTAAATACATTTTTGTAGCATTTTTAGTTGGGTTAGTTATCCGAGTTATCATCTTTTTGAAAGAGGCGGGGAGGAACTACTCGTATATGTGATCCAATAGCCTGCCTAAGAGGCCTAAGTATTGAACTCATTACGTAATTTGTAGAATCTTCTTTGGTGATTCTGAGCTTTCTTCTTAGATTATAAGGTATTGTGAATAACAATGCAGACAAAAGGAATAATATATGATAATTGTTCAAGTTTATTGCACCTGATTTTATGCTTAGGCCTTTGGTTGCCGAGAGCAATATTCCTCCTATGAGAGGTGCTAAAGCTAATGAAATACTCGATATAATTGTTATCAATACTATCGCTGCCTGATTGTTTCGAGGTGTGGAATGCAGCATATGTCGTGTTTGAGCAATTCCGTTGCCTGCGGTGAACATACCCCACAAGAAGTAAAGCACAAATATGAAGATTTTGGAAAATGGGTTTATGTCTACCAAAATCCAAAGCGATATTGTTATCATATTGCCTATTACGCATATACTGAATACTGCACGGTTGCCGTATCGGTCTGATATTTTACCCCAGAAACGTAAAGTAATTATTGATGCCAGTTGTATCATCGAAGTTGCAAGCATAATGTAACCATCACTGTAATCAAAATTTTTCAACATTTTGATTTGAAAAGGCACAGGCATAAATAATCCTATATTAATTGCCACAAGATAGCATATATATGTTCTCAATTGCTTGTATTTCAGCAGATTTAGTATTCGTCTAAAAGTATTTTGCTGTTTTTGCGGCGGCTTGGGGGGAAGTTCAGACATTTTGTATGCGGTTATTGATCGACTGAACAGGCATAGCGTTCCTATCGCGAATATTACTGCGAATTTTTCATAAGTAGCATCATTTCCCAAATAGTATGACATACCCCATACAAGAACAAGCAGACAGCTTTGCCACACGAGTCTGAATCTGGCGAAGAACTTTCCGGTTATTCTGGCAGGCACGTTGTCCTGAAGTATAGGAAACCATGCAGTACTGCCGTATCCGTCAAAGATTCCTCGAAGAGCTACGAGTCCTATAACTATCCATAAAATGACTTTGCTGCTTTGAGGAAGAGACTTAGCTATGAATGGTAAGAATACCATCGGAAGCATTATGAACGCCGTAATCAGCCAACCCCTCAACATTACTACTCTTTTGCCTGAAGTTTCTATTGTTGTCAGAGAAAGAATTGAGAAAAAACCGGCGTATGCGGCAAAAAAAGACAGTAGACCCAGATAGAACTCAGAAGCGCCCATTTTAATCACAAATAGCTGCAAAGGGTTTGAAAGCATGCACATTGCACTTATCGATGCGGCTATTGATGTCATGTAGGCATATTTAAATGATTTACGTCTATGCCCTGAAAGTTTTCTGTCTTCGAAATTTGATTGACGAACTAATTCGCTCATTATCTTAAGTTATATAACATTAATTAATAGGTAATTGAATTAAGTATTCAGCAAAGATAGTGATAAGATGTTGGCTGCAGCACTTCGTAATGTATCAAAATCAAAAGTTAGCAGTCAGATATACGCTTATTCCCTACCGAATATGATTAAATATAACTCTAAAATATCATATGGAACTTGTATTTCAAGGATTATTGTCAATCTTTTAAGTTTTATTTTTGGGGAAAATTAATGTCTTAAGATTTTAATAATGACTACAGCAGCTATAAGTAGTACCATTGCTATTACAGTTACTGTGTTGAAATGCTTCTCAATCATTGTTCTTGCTTTGGCACCAAAGATATAGAAGAGTACTCCTTCAGTTCCAAATCTCAATGTTCTGAAAACGATGCTTATACTAATGAATTTAACTACTGAAACCCCGGCCATACCTCCAAGCCAGCTGAATATCATATAAGGCACAGGTGTAAGCGCCGATACAGCTATTGCCCAGAAATCGTATTTATTATAGTATTGAAGGGCGGTGTCTGCCTTTTCACCAAGATTAAGAGGCCCGGAACTTATACGTTCGAAAAAAGCTATCACGTTATCGCCGCCTATTGCCATCCCAAGAAGAAGTGCAATAGTGCCGCCCATCACTGAAAACAAAGAGCAGATCAGCCCGTAACGTATTGCTTTCTTAGGGTTTCCAAGGCTCATTCCCATAACCATTACATCCGCAGGTACTGGAACGCATATTGGTTCTAATATCGCAAGCAGAATTAAAGCCAATATACCATATTTTGTTTGAGCCCAACTTAAGACCCAATTATAGAGGCGTTTATGCAATTCCCATTTTTTGACATTTTCTTTGGCCAATACGTTAAACTGTTGCTCTGTTAGAGTTTCCATATTATTGTGTACTTTGTTTTAAGAATGAGAATTGCTTATATTTCGTACTTATTGTCATCGACTGCTTCAGCTACGCTGCTGCTTATGATAAATTCTTTTTTTGGTAAGTCTTTAGGATTTTTGTCGTCATTATATTTAGATAATTTTGAACAAATCAGAGCTATTACCTGCATCATATAAATCAGCTTTCCAATATTGTAAGCATTGATCTTGTCAATGACAATTGTTATATTAGGTCTTTGCTCTTTTGCTAATTCATTTTGAGCTGAATGCATAGTTCGTTTTAGAAGGCTGCATACGGGAGCTGTTTTGCTGTTGTTCTCTGTTGATTCGGATGGGCTTTTATAGTTGTCAATCTCTATAAAGGTAAAAATCTTATCATTTTTTCTATCAAGATAGAGCTGCATTTGGCTTGCTGTTGCTGTGCTTCCCATTCCTTTAACCGGCATCGCGGAGTCTGTGGTGTTAGGTGTTTCGGCCCATAGATGCGAATACCAGTCACATAAATTTGTCAGAGAAGATATTGCGGGTAAAATAACGTTTTCTCGTTTATCTCTTTGGAAAAAGAAATGGCTTACCGCAGCAGTAAAAGCTGCCGGATTTCGCAGGAACTCTTCATTGCTGCATTCGATGTCCATAGCTCTTGCACCTGCAAGTATTTGTTCGATGTCAATGCCGCATACAGCAGCGCTTAGTAAACCGGCATCACTCAAGATGCTGAGTTGTCTCGGTATATCATCTGGTATTATGAGTTTTTTTAACTCAAAATCATCCGCAATTTTGCTAAGACGGCTTTTACCGGTTCCGGTAGTAATTATAGCATGCTCTTTGAGGCGATCTTTACCGAATTTGCCTATAAGGAGTTCTTTGATTATCTCAAATAGCTCTAATGTTTCAGGGGTTTCACCGGACTGGCTTATTACATTAAAAACTGTTTTTTCAAGTTTAGGCTCAATCCAGGCGAGAAAACTTTCAAGTTTTGCAGGGGCTATAGAATCAAGAACGAAGAGTTTTGGTTTTTTACATTTAGCTTCATTCATGTTATACATATAAGGCGTAAGTGCCGAATGTATAGCTTTGTTTCCGAGTGCAGGACTGCCGACACCTATAATAACGAAATTTTCATATTTCTCAGTAATTTGAGTAGAGAGATCAGTTATGCGTTCAAGATTGTCCTGAATATATGGGAGGTCTCTGAATGGTGTTAAACCATTGTTTCTATCCTTATTTAAATCGGATATGACTTTTTCTGTTTTTTTAGCAAGCATCTCAAGATCTTGGGGAGTAATACCGTGTTTACTGCCTATGCCATCGCTTATTATATTTTTGTAGTAAACCTTGAATTTTGCGGGCATAATGCACTCCTGCTTGCTCTAACCAAATCTATAATGTCCTTCTATGTTTTCAACTCAATGACAAAACTGCCAGAGTCCTTGATATAGGGGCCATTTTGCCGTTCGCATCGTAAATAGACCTTCACCACAATCGAAAAAACTGAGAACTGTTTAGAAGGTATTAAAGTACCGGAGGTGGGACTTGAACCCACACCCTGTTGCCAGGAAGGGATTTTGAATCCCTCGCGTCTGCCATTCCGCCACTCCGGCTTAAGAAGCAGGTAAGATACAAAAATATAGGTATTTAGTCAAGAATTAAATTTGTTTTAAGTGATTAAATTTGGAGTAAATATTGAGTTTGTTTAAAATAGGAGTCTGAATGTCTGATTATTATTATTGCAGTCAGGAGATGTTTTATTAAAATAGAATCAGGTTGTTTTCTATTGCAATAATGACTATGGAGGTATGTATATTTTTGAATGTTTCTATTTACAGAAACATTCAAACTGTTATAATGCTTCCTTAAATGAATATAGGATATTGTAGTTAATATGGAATTAAAAGTTCGAAAATCAACGCTTAATGGGCGTGTACGGATACCGGCATCAAAGTCGCATACTATAAGGGCGGTTGCTATTGCTTCTCTTGCAGAAGGAAAAAGCTTTATAAGAAATCCGCTTAAAAGTGCTGATGCATTGAGTTCGGCGGCGGCTTATTCTGCGTTTGGAGCTAAGCTTAATCTTGATGATGATAAATGCTGGATAATTGAAGGTTGCGGCGGTCGTATCGGATGCAGTTGTGATATGATTGATATTGGCAATTCTGGAACGACACTGCGTCTTGCGGCAGGTTCTGCGGCGTTAGCATCTCAAGATGTAAAGGTATTGCTTACCGGTGATAAGCAGATACAAAGACGTCCTATCGAGCCGCTCCTGAAATCTCTTAACGACCTTGGTGCTAAATGTCGTTCTCTTTATGATAATGGATGTGCTCCAATAGAGATAACAGGAACCTTGAAGGGCGGCAGGACAGAGATTGAATGCGTGACAAGTCAGTATCTTTCAAGTCTTCTGATGTGCTGTCCGTTGGCTGAGGGCGACACAGAGATAGTTGTTACGTTGCTCAATGAGCCTGATTATGTGAAGATAACTACCGATTGGCTTGATTGGCAATCTATTGAATATGAAAGTAATGGGCCGCTTAATTATAAGATAAGGGGTGCTCAGAGCTATAAGTCTTTTGACAGAGAAATACCTGCTGACTTTTCAAGTGCAACTTTCTTTCTTTGTGCGGCGGCAATGCTTGGTGGCAAGGTAGTAATTGAAGGGCTCGATTATTCCGATAGTCAGCCGGATAAGGCGGTTGCTGATTATCTTAAGGAAATGGGTGCTGATATAGAGTTTGATGGAAGTGATACAATCGTTAAAACATCTTCACTTCATGGCATTGATATTGACATGAACAGAACGCCAGATGCATTGCCTATGATGGCAGTTGTCGGGGCTTTCGCAGAAGGAACGACCAGGCTTTTGAATGTTCCTCAGGCAAGAAAGAAAGAGACAGATCGAATTGCCTGTATGGCGGCAGAGCTCAAGAAAATGGGTGCTGATATACATGAACTCCCTGACGGGTTGGTTATCAACAAAAGCAAGCTCAAGGCAGCAGTTGTAGATGGTAATGATGATCATAGAATAGTCATGTCGATGGCGGTTGCAGGAATGCTTACAGAGGGCGTTACAACAGTGACTACTGCTGAGGCTATGAATATAACATTTCCTGATTTCACATCGCTTATGATGCAGATTGGCGGCAATATCGAAATGTGCTGAATGCACAAATATTGATTAGTTAGTAAACGAGTTATTAGTTTTTATAGACGGAGATAAATATGCTTGGATGTAATATAGGACGCAATTTTCAGGTTTCTGTTTCTGGCGGCAGCTACCAGGACGGTCTTACTGCTATCATACACGGAAATCCTCCGGGAATGCTTATTACAGAGCAGGAAATATATGGCGATCTGCTTTTGAGAAAGCCCGGTGCTGATGAACTTTCCAGCCCAAGAAAAGAGCCTGATTTGCCTATTATCTATACCGGTATCAATTCTGCCGATACTATTGAGGGTGCAGGTAACTGGAACCATACTAATGGTACTCCACTTACTATTTTAATTCCAAATCTTGACAGACATTTTATTCACATCAAGCAGTATCAGGATACAAACAGAACACCACGTCCTGGTCATGCGTCATATGCCTCATTTATGAAATATGGTGCGGATGATGACGCTATTGGTGCAGGTATCTTCAGCGGTAGATACACATCAACAATTGTAGCGGCTGGTTATGTGGCAAAGAAGATTCTCGCTAAGATGGGAATCAAAGTGTTTTCATATGTGAAAGAAGCGGCTGGAGTAGCTTGTCCGGAAATGAGCTCTTCTGAGATATTTGATTTCACTGAAAAATACAAAAAGATGCGTCATGATCTTGACCCTTTCTATCAGCAGGTTTATGTAAGCGGCAGGGTTAATCCTGAAATGCGTTTCCTTGATAAGACGAGAGTCTTTGCTGAGATAGAGAAAGAAATCGATGATATCAGGGATAAGGCTGTTTTGCTTAAGCCAGAAGAGATTGCGGATAAGTATGGCGTACACCATGTCTTGTGTTGTCCTGACCTTGGTGCCGCAAATGCTATGGTTGATGCGTGCAATGAAATAACACGTACAGGTGACTCTTCAGGTGGTATTGTTGAAGTGGTTGTAACTGGTGCACCGGTAGGTCTTGGTGAGCCGGTATTCTATAAATTAGATGCAGAGCTTGGCCGTATGCTTGGAATTGGCGCTGTTAAAGGCGTTGAAGTAGGTGCTGGTTTTGCGGTTAAAGATATGACCGGTTATGAATGTAACGACCAGATGCATACAGAAAACGGCAAGGTTGTATTTGATTCTAACAATGCAGGTGGTATCACCGGCGGATTGACCACAGGTCAGGATATCAAGGTTAAACTTGCTGTTAAGCCTACTCCTACAATTGACAAGCCTCAGCATACTGTAGACAAATACACTAATGAGACTACTGATTTGGCTGCTATAACCAGACGTGATCCTACTATCGTAGGCCGCATTTGGCCGGTTGCCGAGAACTATACTGCAATGGTTATTCTTGATCACATGATTGGACACCTGGGTTATCAGGCGGTCAAGGATGCTATGAGTAACTGATTTAAAATTGGTTAAAAAATTAAAAGGCCGCCCAAGCATTAAACAGCTTCTGGCGGCCTTTTTTTCTTGAGTGCTTGTCTATTATTTTGCAGCTAATGCAACTGCTTTAGATACTGCTTTGTGAACCTCTTTATCCATCATATCAGGAAGCAGCATGCCTTCATTAGCCATTTTGGCAAGAGTGTCTGCGGCAGCCATCTGCATTTCAGGCGTGATGTCGCCGGCTTTAACATCCAATGCACCGCGGAAGAGGCCTGGGAAAGCAAGCGCATTGTTGATTGTGCGTCCGTCAGCCGTCACTGCGGCTCCGGCTTCCTGAGCTTCTTCGACAGTGATTTCACCAACAGGGTTGCTTAGCGGGAAGACAATCGCTTTGTCAGCCATGCTTGAAATCATTTCCTTTGAAACAAGATTTGGGCGGGCAACGCCGACAAATATATCACGGTCTTTGAAGCCTTCTTCGAGTGAGCCGCTGATGTTGTCTTTGTTTGTAATCTCAGCGAGTTTTTCAATGTAAGGATTCATCATTTCTTTGCGTCCGCGGTAGATTGCTCCGCCTGCATCATAAACGACGATATCTTCAATGCCGAATTTCAGCAGTATTTTTGTTATTGCATAGCCTGCTGCTCCGGCTCCGATTACTATTGCTTTGCAGTTTTCTTCTTTTTTACCCACTATCTTAAGTGCGTTTATAAGTGCTGCTAATACTACTGTTGCAGTAGCGTGCTGGTCGTCATGGAACACAGGGATATCAAGCATCTTACGCAGCCTGTCTTCTATTTCAAAACATGCCGGGGCAGCGATATCTTCAAGCTGAATAGCTCCGAATGTGTTGCTGATAAGTCTGATATTCTCTATGATGGTATCAGGATCTTTTGAATCTATTACAATAGGTACGCCGCTGATTCCTACAAATTCGGCAAATATCGCGGCTTTCCCTTCCATTACCGGCAGAGAAGCGGAAGGGCCTATATCGCCAAGACCGAGAACGGCAGTGCCGTCGCTTACAATTGCAACGCGATCGCATATGCCGGTCATTTCCCATGCTGCCTCAGGATTGTCTACAATTTTTTTGCAAGCAGCCGCTACGCCGGGAGTATATACCATACGCAGGTCGGTGAGGTCTTTGATCTCTACTCTGCTCTTTGTCTCTATGGTGCCTCTGCGATGTATTTCGAGAACTTCGTCAATAACGTTTACGAGCTCTAAACCATCAATTGCTTCAATTTCTTTCTTCGCAACATTGACATCATCCATGTTACGGCAGAAGACGGTAATGGCACAAATGCGGTATTCACCGTCAATCCTAAGTGTCTTTATCTGATCAATATTGATATCTGCTGAGCTGATTGCGCCAGTGGCTTGCGAAAGCATACCCGGTTTGTCGAGTATTTTGCATTCTAAAGTAAAGACGTTGGTTGCTTTATATCGTTCCTGAAGACTTTTGTATAATTTTGCCATTATTTTGCCTGTTTATTTTTATTGAATACTTTATTTTCTGTACCGTTCTTAAGCCTTGTTATATTTTCTCGGTGTTTTATCACAACAAGTAAGCCCATTATAATCGCCACTATTAAAAGCGGCCAGAGTGTTGCCATTTCCCATGTGGAATTGAAACACACGATCAGACTGAATACTATTGGAAACAGTAACGCTGCGATTATGGATGAAAGTGATACGTATTTCCATATAAACAGAGTTACAGCCCAGATAGAGAAACATATGATGCCCGATGTTGTATAGTAAGGCCATAGCCCAAGCACCATTCCAAGGCTTGTCGCAACACCTTTGCCGCCTTTGAAGTTGATGTACACTGGATACATATGCCCGGCAACTGCCGCGCACCCTACGAGTACCCACAACCAAAGGTCGGATATGCTTACCGGTTTGTCTATCAGATTCGCGGCAATTATCATAGGCAGGGCACCCTTGAATGCGTCAAGCAGAAAACATACGTATGCCCATTTTCTGCCAAGTGCTCTTCCTACATTGGTTGCACCTATATTGCCCGAGCCTATGCTTCTGAGGTCTATGCTTTTGGTTCTGGCAATGAGTAGACCAAAAGGTACAGATCCTAAAAGATAAGCTGCGATTACGAGAATACCTAAATTGTAATTGATTTCCATACTAATGTCTTATGTCTATATTAAAACAGCCCTTTGACTTTTCCTGTTTCTGTGTCCACATCAATGTTTCTGAATGCGGCATTCGAAGCGGTGCCGGGCATCAGTTTTATGCCGCCGGCAAGAGGTACTATGAATCCTGCCCCCTTGTAGACGAGAATATCGCTTACCGGCAGATTAAAATCTTTAGGTCTGCCTTTGAAATCAGGATCATGGCTGAGGCTCAAGTGAGTCTTGACCATGCAGGTACCCATTTTTGAAACATCAGGGTCTTTTTGCAGCTCTTCTATTTTCTTGTCTGCTGTTTCTGTGTAGCTTACTCCGCTTGCGCCGTAAACTTCTTTTGCTATAAGTTCGATTCTCTCTTTTATCGGCATATCAAGCTCATAGAGATGTTTGAAGTTGTTAGGCTCATCACATGCCTTGATTACTTCTTCTGCCAGCTCTATTGCTCCGGCTCCACCATCAAGCCAGTGCGTTGATGTTGCAACATAAGCTCCTGCCTTTGCCGCGGCATCTCTTACAACTTGTATTTCAGCGTCAGTATCGGTGTGGAAGCTGTTGATGCATACCACAGGCTTAACACCGCTTTTAAGCACTGTTTCGACATGAGCGATGAGATTTTCGCAGCCGTCTTCAACAAGCTTTGTGTTTTCTGTTATATACTCTTGAGGCAACGGCTTTCCGGGCTTAACTTCAGGTCCGCCGCCGTGCATCTTAAGTGCTCTTATTGTTGCAACAAGAACTACAGCATCAGGTTTAAGTCCTGAATAGCGGCATTTGAGGTTCCAGAATTTTTCAAATCCGATATCTGCACCGAATCCGCTTTCAGTTACGTGATAGTCGCTCAGTTTGCACGCAAGCTTATCAGCAATTACCGAACTTTGGCCGATTGCTATGTTTGCAAATGGACCAGCATGTACGAATACAGGGTTGCCTTCGATAGTCTGCATCAGCGTTGGATTGATTGCTTCCACAAGCCACGCAGTCATTGCTCCGGCTACCTCAAGCCTTTCGGTTGTAACTTCCTTGCCTTCTTTATCGTAAGCTACGACTATCTTTCCTATTCTTTCTCTAAGATCTTTAAGGTCTTCGGCTATTGCAAGGATAGCCATTATCTCGCTCGAAACGGTTATCGCAAAGCCGGACTGCATTTCGTAGCCGTCCATTTTGCCGCCTTGCCCGATAACGATATTGCGAAGCGATTGAGCGCAGAAATCGATTACCCATTTAAGTTGAACTTTTTCAGGGTCAATATCGATTCTTGTAAGCTTGCTTTTCGCCAGACGCTCATCGTCATAATTGTTCTCATGCTGCATACGTGCAGTAAGGGCTACCATTGCGAGATTGTGCGCGTTCGTAATCTTATCGATATCGCCTGTTAACCCCAATGAAAAAGGAGCCAACGGTATGCACTGTGCTAATCCGCCGCCAGCAGCTGAACCTTTGATATTGAAAGTTGGGCCGCCTGATGGCTGCCTGATTGCGCCTGTAACATTCTTGCCTAATCTGCCAAGACCATCAATCAGTCCGATGGTAGTGGTCGTCTTGCCTTCACCAAGCGGAGTAGGGGTGATTGCTGTTACATCAATATACTTGGCGTTTGCCTTCCCCGTGCATCTTGCTAAGACTTTCTGATAGTCAACTTTTGCAAGGTTCTTGCCGTAAGGGATAAGTTCTTCGGTTTCAAGGCCGAGTTTTTCTGCAAGCTCATTGACCGAGCACATATTCTCTTCAGCAGCTTCAGCAATCTGCCAGTCTTTCATTTTGGTCGGATCCAATTTCATCCTGTCTCCTGTTCGTTTGCTTATATATAGTTTCGTATATTAGCGTCTTAGGCCTACTGCGTTTTTAGCACGTTCAAGAGTTTTCTTTGCGACCGCTCTTGCTCTTTCGGCTCCATCATCAAGCACTTTACGAATATAATCTTTGTCTTTTCCGAGTTCTTCACGTCTTTCGCGGTATGGGCGGAAGTATTCAATCATAAGTTCTGCCAGACGTTTCTTTGCCTCGCCATAACCCATGCCGCCTTTCTGGTATTTTTCTCTCCAGTCGGAAAGTTCGCTTTCGTCTGTAAAAAGTTTCAGCAATGCAAACACGTTGCATTTATCCGGATCTTTAGGCTCGTCAACACCCGCAGAATCCGTTAATATCCGCATTACCTTCTTCTTCATTTTCTTTTCAGGTTCGAAGATCTCGATAGTGTTGTTGTAGCTTTTGCTCATTTTTGCGCCATCAAGCCCAGGTACAACAGCTACAGATTCAACGATATGATCTTTGGGTATAACAAATGTTTCACCAAAATGATTATTGAATTTATTGGCTATATCTCTTGTGATTTCTATATGCTGTTTCTGGTCGGCACCAACAGGTACTACTTCGCTGTCAAATGCAAGAATGTCTGCTACCTGCAAAAGCGGGTACGAGAATAAACCATGGTTTGGAGTAAGTCCCTTGGCAAGTTTGTCTTTATAGCTTACGCATCTCTCCATCATTCCCATCGGTGTTATACAGGAGAGAATCCATTCAAGCTCTACAACTTCCGGTACATCTGACTGACGCCAGAATACAGTCTTTTCAGGGTCAAGCCCGAGAGCAAGGTAGTCTGCAGCAACGCCGTAAACGTATTCGTGAAGCAGATCCGGGTCAGGATTGCTGGTTAAAGCATGGTATTCAGCTATAAAATAGTAGCCTTCGTTTTCGTCCTGCATTGCGAGGTGCTGACGCATTGCGCCAAAGTAGTTTCCTATATGTAATCTTCCTGAAGGCTGTATGCCTGAAAGTATGCGTGCCATTGTTCAAAATTCCCAAAAATTGTTAATTGATTCCTGCTGCTATCTTGGCGGATTCTACAGTATTGTAAAGCAGCATTGTTATTGTCATTGGGCCTACGCCGCCTGGTACCGGAGTGATGAAGCTTGCCTTTTCTTTAAGACCTTCAAAGTCCACATCTCCTACAAGCCTGTAGCCGCGTTCTCTTGTCGCATCTTCAACCCTGTTGACACCGACATCAATAATAACCGCACCATCCTTGACCATATCCGGTGTGATAGTGTTTGGATATCCGGTGGCGGCGATAACTATGTCTGCCTTGAGTGTGTGAGCGGCGATATCTTTAGTTCTTGTATGACAGACGGTTACCGTTGCGTTTCCAAGTTCGCTTTTTTGGATGAGCATATTAGCCAGCGGTTTGCCGACGATATTGCTTCTTCCTACGATCACTATTTCCGCGCCTTCTGTCTTAATTCCTGAGCGTTTGAGCATCTGGAGTACGCCGTGAGGAGTACATGGGAGAAATGCTTTCTCGCCAACGACCATCTTGCCTACATTAACCGGGTGGAACCCATCGACATCCTTGGCTGGATCAATAGCCATCAATACTTTGGCTTCATCAATATGCTTGGGAAGCGGAAGCTGGACGAGTATGCCATTGATTTTAGGGTCGTTGTTTTTCTCGTGTATCAAGTCGAGAAGCTCTTGTTCAGTGGTGTCGGCGTCAAGTCTGTTGTCGTCAGAAAAGATACCTATCTCTTTGCATGCACGCTCTTTAGCCGTAACATATGATACAGAGGCAGGGTCTGCCCCAACGAGTATTACTGCCAAACCAGGTACAATATTCTGGGGTCTAAGGCTTGTTATCTCGTCTTTGAGTTCCTGTCGTATTTGTGCAGCAACTTCCTTACCGCTTATTATTGTAGCAGACATTTTAACGATAGTCTCCAAATTTTACTGTTAACATAACCAATAATGAAGGCACGAAAGCAAGAAAATCAATTTTACGCTCTAAAAGTCGTATTCCAGAAGAGTTATCGACGAAAGAGTCAAATCAAGCAGCATGTGCCAACTGTTTTATTATTTTGAGGGGTATATTATCAGTAAAGAGGTTGTTTTGTCAATTAAAATACCTGCCTAAGAGATTAAGTTGAACGGGATAGGACGACTTTTTGGAAAGTTTCAATTTAAGTCGCCTTATCCCGTGTTTTTTGAGGTCAGGAGAAGGTTTTTCTCATTTTTTCACAGTAATATTGCACAAGTTCCCATTTAGCATCTGGGGCAATGCGGTGATCGGGGCAGGGGATATACCCGCCGAGGTCTACCAGCGGTTTGAGTCTTTCGATTTCAGCATCGATTGCAGATTTGTCAAACGCGAAAACGGTTTTGTTCATTCCACCAACGCCGCGAAGCTCTTTGCCGTATTTCTCACGCCATGGCTTGATATTTGCGTCCCATGTTCCTACTTCAATAGGGAACATAGTGTTTACGCCATTGCCAAACCATGTCGGTATCAGGGCATCTATCATGCCGTCGCAGTCGAGTGATACTATGTTTATGCCGTAGCTGCCCAGCAGTTCGGTTATGCGTTTGTAGTGCGGCCCGACCTTCTGATCGAAGATCGAGGGCACTACCAAAGGACCATTCTTGAAGCAGATGTCTTCCCAGAAATGACCGAAATCAAATTTTGCTCCTGTTTTAAGTACATATTCGGCACACTTGTACTCCAAATCCGCTACAGTGTCGATTATTTCAGTGTACAAGGCCTCGTCATCCATGTAGAGGTAGCTTACTTCTTCAACGCCTACCCAGTTTCTTATTCTGCCGAAAAGGCTCCCGCAAAACAGGCCTATCATGGTGTCCTTTCCTGTCGTTTTGAGGTATTCAAGTCCGCCTTGATTGAATTGCAGGAACTCTTCGCCTGTATTTACCCTGCTTTCTTCGATTCGTTCCGGTGAAAACTGGAGCCTTGGCAGGTAATGTTCTTCCCAGCTTTTGCGGTCTTTGAGGAGGTGGTCGATTTCGGTTGGTATCGATCCAGCTTCATCCTTCTGCATTACGATAACGCCGTCGGCCTGCCTCAGGTGTCTGGAACCGTCATCGTTTACTTTTACAACTTTTTCTTCGAAAAGTGGGTGTATATCCACCTTTGGGTTGAAGCAGTTCGACCAGTTGGAGTCGAAACCAAGTTTTTCGCCTATACTTTTGTCGGCGGGGGTGCTGTCGAACCAGTTTTTTGCTTCATCTTTTGTTATGTGCCCCTCAGCGGCCCATTTGTCTAAGGTTTCGTTCCAGAAACCGAAATGAACTACCGGTAAACGGTCGTAGGATTCGTAATTCAATACCGCTAAAATTCTTTCCCTGTTTGTCATTGAAGCCCCTTTTTAAGGTTAAAGTAAGATTATTTTCTTTCAATATTTTTAACACTGATTACAATATATGCTTAAAATATCATAAAAATTCCGTTTTGCAATGGATGATTATAATATTATGATGTACGAAAGTAATATTGACAATAGCAAATCACCGTCTATCTTTGAGATCAAGCCGATTGTTCGCTTTTGCAACTATATCGAGGTAGAGAGTGGCAGTTTTTGGGGTTGGCGCATTATTCCAGACAGCGAGCTGATACTTGTAGTTGAAGGGTGTTTTTCTTATCAGACAAGGAACGAAGCCTTTACTGCGCAAAAGGGGGATGTTATTTGTATCCCGCCGCTTGTTGATCACCGCCTTACGCATATTCCCGAACATGGCAGAGGTGTTATAAGCTGCATACACTGCGACCCTTTCGATATATCGGAACCGACCCGCGATTCAGTGTTCTATACGCTTCTACGGCCTGTAACCGAAGTGGGGGATGAGTTTGCTTATTTTGAATCTCTATTCTCATTTGCGGCACGTTATTTCGGTTTCTCCGGGGTGCAGAATGATAAGCTTCAAGCCAGTATCGTAAAGACCATATGGTTATCTCTGCTTCGATACTGGAACAACGAATCCGGCACAAAAAGCTTATCTGAGACAACAGTTTCAATGATAAACTGGATAAGGGAGAATATAACTAAAAGAATCAGTCGAAGCGATATTGCCAGTGAGTTCAATTACTCGCCTGAACACATCAACTACCTGTTCAAAAAGGAGCTGGGTGTAACTACTTCCCAGTTTATCAATCGTGAAAAAGTACTCTACGGCTTCCGGTTGATACGTCAGGATGGGCTGAATGTTAAACAGGCCGCAGATAAATTGGGATTTGTAGATCAATATCATTTCTCGAAAGTTTTCAAAAAAATCACCGGTATAAATCCAAGCCAGTACAAGAGATAAGTTTTGTGTTTGTCTTTTTTTAAAGTTATGTTCTATTTTTGTCTTGACTATTCGACAAATGTAGAATAGTCTCTAATTAGTTAAATCTAAGGAGATTATTATGGCGAGACAAAAACATACAGATGCCTCACGGCCTCAGCTTACGGATGCTGAGTGGGAAATAATGAATGTAGTTTGGGATAATGAGCCTTGTGCAGCGGGAACTGTTCAGGAAGCATTGGCCAAGACTAAGGATTGGGCTTACAGCACAGTCAAGACAACGATGGACAGAATGGCGGCTAAGGGGCTGCTGAAGATACAGAAAATTCGCAACCTGCAGCTCTTCAGTTCATTGATAAGCCGTGATGATGCCAGAAGCGGCGAACTCAAAAGAATGCTCAAACGTGCCTTTGACGGGGCACTCACACCGATGATGCAGTTTCTTGTAGAGAAAGAGGATTTCTCGCGAAGTGATCTGGATGAGCTTCGCAATCTTGTTGAAAAAAACGATCAGAAGAAGGATGGAAAATAACGGAGGGGCCAAAAA
Source organism: Sedimentisphaeraceae bacterium JB056 (assembly GCA_044440125.1). Lineage (GTDB taxonomy): Bacteria > Planctomycetota > Phycisphaerae > Sedimentisphaerales > Sedimentisphaeraceae > JBITAJ01. Next base: position 25,306 of record JBITAJ010000018.1, read on the forward strand.
TGAATGCAATTATAGAATTATTGAATAATGCAGGTGAGATTTTTTGCGGCTTTGCATGGGGGATGCTTTGGCAGTCTTGCGTGTTGATATTGATTCTCTACTTGATAGACGTCTTGATCAGAAAGCATACCAGAGCGGTATTCAGGTATTGTATATGGATGCTTGTATTTGTGAAGCTCATGCTTTCACCAACGCTTTGCTTGCCAACGGGCTTGGGGTATTGGTGTCAGTTTGATATTGCTTCTGATGTTGCGACATCGCAGCCTATTACGCAGCCGGAGACAGTTACACCGCAAATTGAGGATCAGTTGCCGCCTGCAGTTTTGGAGAGAGAGAACACACAGAAGAGAGCTTCTAATACAGTTTCAAATGATTTTTCCCAATTAGAGACCGCTGCTTCTAAAACACAAATGCCTAAAAATATATCTGAGCCGTTGCCTCAAGAACCTTTGCCTGCTGCTGTTGCGATTACATGGCAGGCTGTTGTTTTTGTGCTTTGGCTGGTAGGCGTATTGGTGCTTACGGTGCTTTTGTGTCAGCGATTTTTGTTTGTTAAAAGTCTTATTGCCCAAAGCGATAAAGCCTGTGGCGATCTAAATGAGCTTTTGAATTCCTGCCGCAGTAAGATTGGGGTAAAAAGAGCGATTGAGCTTAGACTGACTAAAAATATGCTCAGTCCGGCGGCATGCGGGTTGCTGAATCCCGTGATACTTATGCCTGCCGCATTGCTTGACAAACTTTCAAAGGAGAAGTTGGAGGCTGTATTACTGCATGAACTTGCGCATATCAAGCGTGGCGATTTGTGGTTGAACTTTTTGCAGACGCTATTGCAAATCGTATATTTCTATAATCCGCTGCTGTGGTTTGCTAATGCTATAGTTCGTGGATTGCGTGAGAAGGCTGTTGATGAGATGGTGCTTGCCAAGCTTGGCGAAAGAGCAGGTAACTACAGTTCAACCTTGATTGATGTTGCGGAAATTGCTTTTGCGAAACCTCATTTCAGCTTACGATTAGTGGGCGTGGTGGAATCAAAGAAGGCTCTTAAAGATCGTATTAAGCATATCCTCAGTCGTCCTTTGCCAAAGTCGGCTAAATTAGGCTTCGCGGGAATGCTTGCAGTATTTATAACCGCTGCGATTCTGCTTCCAATGGCAAAAGCAAAAGAAGTCGGTGAAAATGAGTTCTCTGTTTCTTTTAAGAATGGCACAACGGTTGAATTAGTAGCGGTTTGCGACTATCCAAGTGCGGGTAAACAATGGTGGGCTCCAACCGGTAAACCCATTGGTTATGCAATAGAAACAGACGATAGGAGTAACTATGTATTTGATGATCCCGGTTACGAGTTCATTTTCAGAAAGAACGGAAATGCAGACTTTAAGATTCAAAAAATAAAGGGCAGCGATACCATAAGCGGCTTGGCAGTAAAAGAGCCGGAGGCTCTTATTGGTAAACGCGGGCATATTAAGAGTCGATATAAAAAAACTGACATCAAGATAGCATCGCCTTCAGGTCAGTGGAAAACAATTGTTCGATCTACCGGTGGAGGCTCTGTCAGTGGAACGATGAATGGCAAGACGATAGTTCTTGCCGCTGCCGAACGGGCGGGTGATGATGTTATTATATCATGCTCAAATATCGAAAACTATAAAAATGCTACACGAATTGTAGCGGTAAATTCTAATGGCAGTATTGTAACCGGAAAGATTAAAACAGATACTTCAGTAGATGGTCTTCGCCAGCGAACAGTCAGTTTTTCCAATATTAAACTGGACGATATTGCGGAATTTATGTTTCAGGCTTGCGGCTATGAATATCATATATTCAAAAAAGTTTCTCTTGAATTATCAGATAGCGGCAGAGCCAAATTGTCTGACTTCAAAAAGACATTATCCAACGGCGTCAGCGTTGAAGTGCTTGGTGTTTGTAAACATCCAAGCGAAGGTAAGCAGTGGTGGAGGCCGGAAGGCTCTGCTTATTATCCCAACTTCAGCACAAAGCAGAGAGGGCGGGTTTCAACCAGCGGCAAGCCGTATGAAATTGCTATAAAAGTAAACGGTTCTGGAGATTTTAATATTGAATGGGGAGCGAAAGGTGCAACAGGGTCATGCGAACTTGAGGTTTCAGGCATTGGACAAGAGAGTGTTGATGGAATTTATGCACAGAGATTTAATATAAATAGCGATGATAAAACATCTATAATGGTAGGCATCGCAAAGGGCAAGTGGAATACGGAATTCACTAATCCCGGCAGTGGCAACAGCGGAATGGGTAGCTTTGGACACGGTATTAATTTCTCCAAGACATATGAAGTTGATGATGGAATTGAAGTAACTGTTAGCGATGATTTTATCGATATGGATTACAGATTGATCGCTGTTGACAAGGCAGATAAAATCTATGTTTCTCAACGGCATGGCGGCACTACTGCCGGTAAAGTTAGACAGATAACGTATTGGTTTAAGGGACTTGATGTTGCTAATGTTAAAGAATTCCGCTTCCAGACGCGTCCATTTGAATTGGTAGAATTTGAAAATATTCCATTGAAGTTAGATGAACCGTTGGGTACTAAAAAACTTACTGATTTTAATAAGACATTATCCAATGGTGTAGCGATTGAGATGATTGGTGTTTGTGATTATCCTGATACGGACAGACTATGGTGGACTCCGGATGGCGAATTAATTGAAGAACAGCCATATGAATCAATTGAAAACATCATTGAAAATACCGATGGAGATTATAAATTAGTACAATTTGCGTTAAATATTTTGCACTCAAATATTGAGGATATTAATGTTCAAGTGATCGTACCTTCGGCTGTTAGAACCTCTTTACGCAGCGTTGATTCTGATGATATGCAATCTGATGTTTTAGTGAAAAGTGTTGTTTGCAGTGTGCCAAGGTTGTTTAGTAAGCTTAATCAATTCAAGATTGGTGTTGCGAGCGGCAAGTGGATTAAAGTTTCTACAGTTAATACTACTCTGAGTGAAATATTTTCGAATAAAGAGGAATCTGGTAAAGTTTTTTGGGATGATTTCACTGAAAAAGACGGTAGAGCTTCGGTAAAATTGGCACACACCTTATCTGACCAGGACTTTATCGTATTTGCCGAAGACATAAAAGGAAATATGATAAAGGCTTACGGTTCAAGTACTGACAGAAATACCGGTAAATACCAGTTTAGTCTTCCTAAATCAGAGATAAAAGCCCTGCATTTTATGCGTAGGCCATACCAGTTCCTTGAGTTTGGTAATATCTCGTTAAAACCCAAGTGTCTTTCAAGTGCTGCCAGTTCGAATGCTGCAAAAAATACAAAGGCATTGAGGCATGAAGAGAAGGCATCAAAAGATAATCCGCTTCAGGCAGAGAATTTTGTTGCTGCGTTGCCTAATGGCGTCAGTGTTGAAGTGCTTGGCTTATGTGATCCTTTGAGTGAGGGTGATAAACAATGGTGGAAGCCCGATGGTGGTTTACTCAATAATCCTGTGCCGGAACATGGAATACCGTTTTTTTCTCCTGATAAGGGTAATATTGGAAGAGAAGTGGTTTTGAAATTTTTCGGTATTAATGCACGTGGTACAGGATTTGAACTTGATTTGTCTACAGGACTTGGAGGTGCCACTACTTTTCCATTAAAATCGGATGTTCTAAATGGTCGCAGCATAGTTTTTCAGGCACCTCCAGAGGCCGATAAAACTGATATAAAGATTGGAATTACGGCAGGCGAATGGAAGGATGATGCCTACCCAGTAACTTACGAAGCGATGACATTAAGTTCCAGTTTAGCTGTTGGTATAACTTGGCAGGATGCCTATTCTGATGGCGAAAACACAAAGCTTAATCTTACCTTTGGCAGTACCAAAGTTGATATTAGAGTTTTAGCGGTAGACCACTCTGGTAAAAGGCATCCAAGCGTAGATCGGAAGGGTATGCCAATGAAAGAATTTGCAAGCTATCTTTTCACATTTGATGTGCCGTTGGGTAAGGTTAAATCTTTTGTATTGCAGGTTAGGGATTATCAATGGATGGAATTTAAGAATATCGCACTGAATCCAGATGTCGAAAAACAATCTGCTGAAAATGAAATATTAGCCCCAAGTGATGAAAACCTGATAAGGGAATATACTGTTGATCGCCGCGTAAAAGATTTTGATCCGAAAGATGATCTTTCTACGCCTGAGAGTGCGTATGTTGCGGGTGTTCGTATCTATGCCAGCGGAGAGCATTACCGATGGAAAGAAGTAAGCATTGAAAGTTTGGCCGAAAGACATCAGGATATAACAGAGGCTGATAATGCAGATATACCACTGGATTTGAAAAATTGGCTGCTTGATACGTTAGTGGCCAAAGTTATGATTTGCGGCAACAATGCGGCCGTTATAGGCAAAAGACCTCTGATGCTTCAAGGTAATATAGTTGAAAAGATATTTGATTATCGAGAATATCTATTTGAAAACGGTAAATGGCTTTATACATCTAATGGTTCTCGTTATAGTTCCATAGAAGAAGCAGAAGGGAAGTTTGCTCAACTTGTTAGATATTCAATCGTTGAAAGTGATACTACATTTACTGAAAATAACAAAACAGATCTTATTAGTTATTGGCCTTTTGATGGTGATGCAAATGATAAAATAGGGAATAATCATGGTACTGTTTATGGTGCAATACTGACTGAAGGAGTTTTAGGACAGGCGTATTATTTTGAGGGTGATGGCGATTGTATAGATATACCAAGATCAAGTATATATGATTTTGGCATGGGTGATTTGACTATTTCAGCTTGGTTTAGAACAAGCACAAATAAATTACCATTTCCATTTATAGTAAATTTCAGGCAGAATGATAATAATCCTCATATAGAACTTTACGCAAGCTACGATTTGGGAAGTCATTTATTACCTGGGTTTACGAGGTTGACATATCCAGAGGCGGGAATTGATGATGATAAATGGCATCACATGGCTGTTACGCTGGATAATGGTGCAGAAAATGGTTACAAGCTTTATCTTGATGGAGAGAAGGTTGCTGAGGCTACTTATACTGGTAGATTAGAAGATTGGGATTCTATTACAATTGGAGCACAGAAAAAAGGAGGAAATGAAGAAGCTGCATTCAAAGGATTTATAGATGAAGTTGCTGTTTATTCCAAACCGCTTACAAGCAAAGAGATAAAAGCTCTTTATATTTCGATGAATACAACAGATTCCGTTTCAGAGAAGATAGTAAAAGATGTCGTTAAAGCCGGGTATTAAAACGAAAGTTCAGGTTTCGATTTTAGAACCAGAGGATTAGGGGGCAGCATTATTCCTGCAAATAAAAAAAGTCCGCCGTAAGATTTCTCTTTCGGCGGACTTTTGAAATTTTATAGTCAGGCGTTGTTTATGCCATAACTTTCTTTGCCGCGGCTACTACGGCCTCGGTTGTGATACCGAATTCCTTGAAGCATCTTGCTCCAGGAGCAGAAGCACCGAAGCCCTTCATACCGACGAATTCGCCGTTTAAGCCGATGTACTTATGCCATCCCTGCTCAAGCTGTGCTTCTACAGCAACTCTCGCTGTAACGTTTGAAGGAAGCACTGATTCCTTGTATTCATCGCTCTGACGCTCGAAGAGTTCCCAACTCGGCATACTTACTACGCGAGCCTTCTTGCCTTCAGCGGCGAGAGTATCAGCAGCCTCAAGAGCCAGTGATACTTCAGAACCTGTCGCGAGGATGAGTACATCAGGATCTTCAACCTTGTTAAGGTTGTATGCGCCCTTTTCAGTGTTGCACGCACAAGCGTATTTTTCCTGATCGAGAACCGGCAGATTCTGACGTGTAAGGAACATAGCTACCGGCTCATCATGCGTAAGAGCGTATTTCCATGCCTGTGCTGTTTCGTTGGCATCGCCAGGGCGGAAACAGATGAGGTTCGGGATAGCTCTGTGAGAAGCCATATGCTCAACCGGCTGGTGAGTAGGGCCGTCTTCGCCAACACCGATGCTATCGTGTGTGAGAACGAAGATGCTCGGATACTTGCTCAGAGCCGCAACACGGATAGCGCCTCTCATATAGTCGCTGAATACCGCGAATGTCGCGCCGTAGCAGCGAAGAGGTGAGCTTACGGAGATGCCGTTCATTATAGCAGCCATTGCGTGTTCACGTACGCCAAAGCGGATGTAACGTCCCAAGCGACTGTCCTTCTGGAAGTCAACAGCTTCTTTGAAGTGTGTATTGTTAGATGGAGTAAGGTCGGCAGAACCACCCATTATCATTGGAAGTTTCGGCATAAGAGCCTGTATTGTCTTGCCTGAAGCGCTTCTTGTAGCCAGTGCCGTACCCGCTTCAAACTTAGGAAGCTCTGCATCGATATCGAGAGGAAGCTTGCCGCTGATAGCATCTGTGAGCTCTTTAGCCAGTTCCGGGTATGCCTTTGAGTATTCAGCGAACATTGCATCCCAGTCAGAGTTTGCTTTTGTACCCTTTTCGCACTGACACATTGAAGCTTTTACTTCTTCAGGTACAACGAATTTAGCTTCAGGATCCCAGCCGAAGTTCTTCTTGATAAGAGCGATTTCTTCATCGCCAAGAGGAGCGCCGTGAGCTGTGTGTGTGTCCTGGAAGTTTGGAGAACCGAAACCGATGTGGCTGCGGAGCTGAATGATGCTTGGCTTGCCTTTTGCGGCTTTAGCCTTTTCGATAGCGGCATTGATTGTTTCAAGGTCGTTACCGTCACCGTCAACTACCTGTACATCCCAGCCGTAAGCTTCAAATCTCTTGGCTACATCTTCTGTGAACGACAATGTTGTATCGCCGTCGATTGTGATGTGGTTGTCATCATAGATTGCGATGATGTTGTCAAGGCCGAGGTGGCCGGCGAGTGAACATGCTTCTGATGAAACACCTTCCTGAAGACAGCCGTCACCTGCGATTGTGAAGATATTGTAATCGAAGAGGTTGAAATTGTCGCGGTTGTAGTATTCAGCCAGATATTTCTGAGCGATAGCCATACCTACGACATTTGATATACCCTGACCAAGCGGGCCTGTTGTTACTTCGACACCTTCTGTGTGGCCGTACTCAGGGTGACCCGGTGTGAGACTTCCCCACTGACGGAACTGCTTAAGTTCATCGAGCGGAAGGTTGTAGCCTGTAAGGTGAAGCATTGAGTAGAGCAGCATTGAGCCGTGTCCTGCTGAAAGGACGAAGCGATCTCTGTTGAGCCATTTAGGGGCCTTAGGGTTGTGAGTCATGTGTTGGGTCCAGATAGCGTAGGCCACTGAAGCCATACCCATAGGCATACCGGGGTGGCCGCTCTTGGCTGCCTGAACACCGTCCATGCTCAGAAAGCGGATGGTTTCGATACACTTTTTAGCCAGTGCATTATCAGCTGTCATTATTTATACTCCTGTTTAGAATATCATTAAATCTGTTTATGTTTTACAATACTAACCCATTTATATGAACATATAGAAATGGTCGCCTGATAGGATACTTAAATCGGTGCTTATTGCAAGAAATTAGTCATTTTTAGGTTTGTTTTTGTGTATAGTGTCGTTAAATGATATTGCTTTGAACTTAAACGTACAGGATTAAACTTTATGTGAGCTTTTTGTTGAATAGTTTTGATACATGTGTTAGAATTCAAAACAAAATAGACAGTTGGATTTTGTTCGAGATGATATGAGTGAAATAATAAAAATAGGCTGCGTTGACATTGATACATCCCATCCCCTTGTTTTTGCCAAGAGGTTGGCAGAATTGGGCAGGGGTAAATATGTCGGCGTGTTTAATGATGGTTTTCGCGGTGATGATGAGGTTGACTCCTTTGTCAAAGCCTTTGGTATTGAGAAAAAGTGCGGCAGCATTGAAGAACTGGCCTCAATATGTGATATTGGATTTGTGCATAGCTGCAATTGGGATAAACATTTGAATAAGGCTGTGCCTTTCATTGAAGCAGGCGTTCCCGTGTTTGTTGATAAACCGATAGTCGGCAGTTTTGAAGATTGCCGCAGATTGAAGGGCCTTGTCGCTTCAGGTGCAGTGATACTTGGAAGTTCCAGTATGCGATATGCCAGCGAAGTGCAGAAGTTTAATTCTATGCCTGCCGATGAGAAGGGTGATATTCTGCATATTTATGGGACGGTGGGAGTTGATGAGTTTAATTATGCTATTCATATTGTAGAGGCCATTTGCCAGATAGCAGGCGGCGGGTCTGTTTGGGGTAAATTCAATAACAGTCAAAAGCAGGGGGGCGTTGAAGCTTCGAATTATTCGCTTGGTTTTGATAATGGTGTTACTGCTTCATATACTGTTACCAGCGGCGTTTGGCAGCCTTGTGTTGTTGTGGTGATGACAACTAAAGGCGTGTTTCATTTTGAGATAGACAGTTCAAAAGTCTATGATTCGCTTTTGACCAATATATACGATCATATCCAGAAGGGCACCTCGGACATCGTTTCTGTCGATAAGCTGCTTGAGAGCATTGAGGTTATGCTTGCATGCAGGCAGTCTTTGCTTACTGACGGCAAGCGTGTTGAAACGGAGCATCTTGATGAAGATATCAGTTATGATGGAGATGCTTTCGAACAGCAATACGCATCAAATGCCGCTAAAATTTACATTTGACGATAGGTTGGAAATTACAAATTAGAAATTAAGAATTAGGAATGTTGGTGTTTGCTGACGCTTACGATTTTTATGGGCTCTCGTCATTTGATAGAGGTGACTGCCCCGTGGAGTGCGGGTGAAAGCAAAGCGCAAAACCGCTTTGGAATAAAACCCGTCGATATTACTAAACCTAACAATCTCACTCTTACACCAACCGGCAGGGAGCTTCCAAAGCTTAATTGCCTCCCAATGGTCGTTAATTAAGCACTCCAAAGGCTTACGCCAATTGTTAATTAACTGATTTTTATTGAAATTTTTGCTTGCTGTAATAATTAGAAGTACTTGATTTACAAATAGTTAATTTATTGTATGTTCTTTTTTTACTCTAAAAAGAAAACAAACGGTTGTTTTTTTTATTTAGTGTGCTATACTCTTATTTAATAATTTGGTATTTAATTTTGAATCAGGAATGTATGAATATGAGGTTTTTATGCGTATAGCACGAATTTTAGAGAAATCTGGCGAAGTTATGTATGCCGCGGCTCAGTCTGACGGCAGGCTTTTAAGAATAAATGGCAATATTTTCGGGCAGTATTCTGTAGATGAAAATTGTGAAGTTGAGGCGAGCCAGTGGCTTTCACCAGTTCAGCCTTTGACTTATCTTTGTGTAGCGGCCAATTATAAGCTGCATATTGAGGAATGTGACGTTGAAGAGCCGCCGCTGCCTAAAATTTTCATGAAAAACAGTGGTTGCGTAGCCGGGCACAAACAGCCGATACGAATTCCTTCGATTTGCGATGATGAAGTTGATTTTGAGGGTGAGCTTGCTGCAGTGATCGGAAAGAGCTGTTGTAATGTGAGTCCTGAGGAAGCTTATGGCTATATACTTGGATACACTGCTTCAAATGATGTTTCTGCGAGAATATGGCAACTTGAGAAGGGTGATGGACAATGGTGCAGGGGCAAGAGTTTTGATACATTTGGTCCTTTAGGTCCGGTTCTTGTTACGCCTGACGAAATAGAAAATCCGGATGATCTTGCGATAAAGACAATCCTGAATGGCGAGGTTGTTCAGGAAAGCAGGACATCTTATATGATAAGAACAATCGGTGAGCTTATTAGTTTCCTGTCACAGGATACAACTCTTCTGCCGGGTACTGTTGTACTAACCGGTACACCTGAAGGAGTGGGCTGGGCACGTGAGCCTAAGTTACTGTTGAAAAAAGGCGATACTGTTTCGGTTGAGATAGAAAATGTCGGTGTTCTTGAGAATCCGGTGGAGTGATTTGTAAAGAAGTTAGAATGCTAATGGCTTTGCCGCATTTCTTCTAACTCCTATCTTCTAACTTCAATATTCTATAATCTTGGCTTGTTGTCAAAGGTTTGAGTTAGGTGGTTTATATGACTGATAAAAAATTCAAGGTTGCGATAATAGGCTTGCAGCATCTGCATCCGGAAAATTATATGCCTCATTTTGTGAGGTGCGAGAATACGGAAGTAGTTGCCGTCTGTGAGCAGAATAAGAATTTGCTGATTCCATTCAGTGAAAGACACGGTGTTGCTGCTTATACAGATATTGACACGCTTCTTGATGAATCCAGACCTGATATCGCGGCAATATTCCTGCCGCACATAGACTGCGAAGAAGCGGCAATAAAATGCGCTCAAAAAGGCGTACATCTAATGGTTGAAAAGCCAATCGCTCAAACTCCCGCACAAGTAAGGAATATTGCTAAAGCGGTAGAAGCGGCGGGTGTTTCAATAACAACAGGCTATTGCTGGCGATATCATCCTGTGGTTAAGGCTATAAAAAAGCTCATATCTCAGGGTGCGATTGGGCAGGTAGTTTCTGTTGAGGCAAGACTTGCGGCAGGAAAGGTTGACAGGTACATAAACGGAAACGCTGAATGGATGCTCCAAAAGGATATTTCAGGCGGCGGGCCTCTTTATAATCTTGGAGTACATTGGCTCGATCTGCTTAATTTTGTTCTTGAGGATAAGGTGACTGATGTTTGTGCAGTTAACATGAATGTCTGTGATAAATATGATATAGAGGATGGCACTGTTGCTATGTTGAAATTTGCAAAAGGCGTGGTAGGTATTCTTGATACCAGCTACATAGTACCCGATTGCTATCCTAACGGACGAGACCTCTACATTGGCATCAAAGGTACCAATGGTGTATTGAGTTATGCCCCGGGCTACGAAGGCGAAGCCGGTAGCGGCGGGGCTGCTCAAAATGATGTTCTCGAAATATACAGCGACAGCGAAAAATTAGCAGGTTCTGCTGCTCGTAAGATGTCGTTCCAGCTTGATAGAACGCCGGGTTATTCCGGCTACATGGGCAGGGCTTATATAGAGGAATTTGTTGATTCATTGATAAAGGCTCAGAAGCCTTTCATAACTATTGAGCAGGCAGCCGATGTGCTTGATGTAGTTGAGGCGATTTATAAATCTGATTCGCAGGGCGGCTGGGTAAAGGTCTTGAAGATAATTAATAATTAACAATTAAGAATTGCCCGCTCCCTGACGGTCACGGTACTGATTTTCTGGTTTGGGCAAAGTTTGCGATAAAAGAAATACAGGTGAACAATATGAGTAAGAAATTTAAAGCAGTCGTAACTGATTACATTGAAGACGACTTGAACTGGGAAGCGGATAAGCTGACAAAAATGGGTGTTGATTTTGAGTGTTACCAGCTCAAATTCTGTCCTGCAGAAGAGGTTTTGGAAAAAATATCTGATGCCGATGTGATCGTTGTCAATATGGTGAAGCTTGATGAAGCAATTATCTCCAAGCTGACAAACTGCAAGCTGATAATCCGTCATGGAATTGGCTACGATAATGTTGATGTTGAGGCTTGTACAAAGTATGGTATTCAGTTTGCGTATCAGCCTGACTATTGCAAGATAGATGTTGCAGAACATGCTATATCACTGATGTTTGCGTGCGGCAGAAAAGTGCTGTGGAGCAGGAAAACGCTTGAAGAATCGAGTGCAAGAGGACAATGGGACTTTTCTGGGCTTTTCCCTATATACCGTATGGAAGGCAAGACACTTGGTATTCTTGGTCTCGGCAGAATCGGAAGCCGTGTGCTTAGCAAGCTCAGTTCTTTTGGCTTCAGGATAATAGGTAACGATCCATATCTCAGTGACAAGAGAAAAGCTGCTCTTAAAGGTGTTGAGTGGGTTGATAAGGATACGATATTCAAAGAATCAGATTTTCTTACTATTCATACGCCGCTTAAAGAAGATACTCATCATATCGTAAATTCGCAGACGCTTTCGCTGATGAAAAAGACGGCGTATGTAATCAATACTTCAAGAGGCGGAATGGTTAACCTTGACGCTTTGATTGAAGCTCTCAAGGACGGAGTTATAGCGGGAGCGGCGCTGGATGTTTATGATGTCGAGCCTCCCGCGGCCGATCACGAAATGTTTAATATCGAAAACTTAATCCTTACTCCGCATATCGGCTGGGCATCAGAAGAGGCCGGCTGGGAGATAAGGGAAAGTATCTTGAACGATATTGTCAGTGCGTATGAAGGCAAAGATGCGCGTTGTGTTATTAATGAAATTAAAATGCAAGGGTGATTATATTATGGCAATAGTAAATATTAATGGAACAGTGCCTGGAGAAAAAGGCAAGGCTATACTTGAAAAATGGCATAAGTTTGAAGCTGATGTTGTTGGATATCAGGCACCTGTTGCATGGAAGAAAGCAAAAGGATGTGTTGTTACAGACGTTGATGGAAACACATATCTTGACTGGACAAGCGGTGTGCTTGTAACAAATGTAGGGCATTGTCATCAGCATCTTGTTAATGCTACGAAAAAAGCAAGTGACGATCTGCTCAACAATTATGAATGCTGCAATACATACAGAGTTGAGGCTGCGGAAAAACTTGTCAATGCCTTGCCTGAGCATCTTGATAAATGTTTCTTCTTGTCATCCGGTTCAGAGGCTATAGAAGCATCGCTTCGTTTGATGAAAAGATATACCGGCAATTTTGAGGTGATAAGTTTCGAAGGCGGTTTTCACGGCAGAACTCCTGGGGCTGCTTCAGTTGGCGGTCTTGCAGGTCCTAAGAAAAAATACGGGCCGACTATACCAGGTACGATAAGAGCCCCATATCCTAACCCTTACAGGGATCCGCTTGGTTTCTGTGATGATGGGCCTGAATTTAAAAAGTATTTTGATTTTCTTGAATATACAGTTGCAACAAACTCAACCGGTTCGCTGGCCGGGGTTATAGTAGAGCCGTATCAAGGAGCCGGTGGGTTTGTCTTTCCTCCTAAGGGTTGGCTTAAAAAGCTTAGGCAGTGGGCAAGCGACAAAGGATTGCTCTTCACTCTTGACGAGGTTCAGGCATCTTATGGCCGTACAGGCAAAATGTGGGCAATGGAACACGAAGACCTTAAACCGGATATTCTTGCTCTCGGAAAAGGTATCGGCAGCGGAGTTTCTGTTTCTGCGGTTTGTTCAAGAAGCGAGATATTTGGCTGTCTTGCCAAGGGTGAGATGAGCAGTACTTATGGTGGCAATCCTGTTTCAAGTGCGGCTGTAACGGCTGTTCTTGAGATATTTGAGAATGAAGGTTTAGTTGAAAACTCAGCCGAAATGGGGCAGTATATAAAATCAAAGCTTCTTGAAATGGCTGATAAGTGCCCATATCTTGGAGATGTTCGCGGTATGGGTCTTGTGATGGGGCTTGAATTTGTAAAAGATAAAGTTTCTAAAGAACCGGCTCCTGAACTCATAAAGCCAATCATAAATAAGAGCGCACAGAAAGGATTGCTTGTCGGTTCAGTTGGTATGTACGGTAATGTCATACGTGTTGCTCCGCCGCTGGTGATCACGAAAGAAGAAGCCGATGAGTCTTTGGCGATAATGGAAAGTGTACTCTCTGAGCTGGAGCTTTGATGATGACTGATATTGAAAAAGACATAGCACGTTTTGCTACTGAACTTGTGCGTATGCCCTCAACTCCCGGACAGGAGCAGGCTGCGATGGATTATGCGTTTGAGCGGTTCTCTTCTATGGATGTTGAAGTGGAGAAAATACCTCTCAGCAATGCTATTAAAGATGATCCTGATTACAGTTCTCCTATAAAGGGAATTGAGTATGACGGCAGGTATAATATCAGGGTGTCAAAAAAAGGCAGCAAAAACGGTACAAAGAAACTTTTCAATGCTCACATGGATGTCGTTCCACCTTCTGAAGGTATGGTTGATCCATGGTCAGGGAAAGTTGAGGACGGTGTTCTTTATGGACGTGGTGCTTGTGATGATAAGGGGTCGGTTGCTGCTATCTATGGTATGATGCGTGAACTTGAGGCTGGCGGATTTGATTTTCCCGGTGAGATTGTAGCTCATATTGTAGTAGAAGAAGAGAATGGCGGCAATGGTAGTCTTGCGATGGCCAGATATGGCGAAAAAGCTGATTGCTGCGTTGTTCTTGAACCGACTGATTATAGGCTTTTAACGTCTGTTCGCGGAGCTGTCTGGTTTAAGATAGACTTTACCGGCAAGGCAGGTCACAGTGGTCAGGCTGGTAAAACTAAGAGTGCTCTGCTTATGGCGGTTGAGGCTATAGATGCTTTGATAAAATATCATGCTGACCTGCTTGCGTCTTCAAAAGGAATCGAGCTGTTTGATAAGTATGAAAATCCTATGCCTATAACATTTGGTAAATTGCAGGCCGGTAACTGGCCTGCCGCAGCGCCTGATAAAGCGACAGTTGAAGGAGTACTTGGATTCCTGCCGAACAAAGCAAAAGAGGATATATGCAAAGAAATGAAAGAAACCTTGCTTGGCTGCTCAATGCTTGATGAAGATAATTTCAAGCTCAGTTTTACATATCGCCACGATTGCAGTGTAGCTGATACTGAAAGTGAGTTTATCGCTTCGATTATTTCTTCAAGCAGCGAAGAGGGTTTACCAATCGAGATAGATGCTATGCCTGCAAGTTGCGATGCATGGTTCTATAATAATCAGCTTGATATACCTACTGTAGTTTACGGTCCGGGAACGCTTAGTGTTGCACATTCAAAAGATGAACAGATAAAACTGGATGAAATATGCGATGCTGCGAAAGTGCTTAGTCGATTTGTGAAGAGCTATTAGCAATTAGCGATAAGCAATAAGCTGTAACAGTACCGCGACCGTGAGGGAGCGGGCAGTATGCAAAAAAAAACGAAAGATCAAAAAAATGAAAGCGTTAGTTAAAACACAAAAAGGTAAAGGCTTTATTGAGCTTAAAGATGTTGATGCTCCTGCTTCACCTGCCGAAGGTGAAGTTCTGATAAAGATAAAAGCGTGTGGTATCTGCGGCACTGATATACATGTAAAGCACGACAATTTTCCGTACTGGCCTCCTGTTATACTTGGTCATGAGTTTGTCGGTGTTGTGGAGAAGGTAGGCGAGAACTGCACAATGCTTGCCAAAGGTGACCGCGTGGTTGCTGAGCCTCATACAAAAGCTTGCGGTAAGTGTTATCTTTGCCGTACAGGTAATATTCAAATTTGTCCTGAAAAGCGGTCTCCAGGTTGGGGAATTGATGGCGGCATGACTGAATATATCTGTTATCCGGAAAAGCTTCTTCACAAGATACCCGAAAGTATGACTTGGGATCAGGCGGTAATGGCTGAACCTACAGCTAATGTTGTGACAGACCTTCTTGAGAGAACGAAGGTTGATCCGGGTGATTTCGTTGTTGTCATGGGGCCTGGACCTATAGGCCTTCTGGCGGCAATGGCGGCAAGAACTGCCGGTGCCTGCGATGTTGTTATTGTCGGTACTCCCGGTGATGAAGGGCTTCGTTTTGATAAGGCCCGTGAACTTGGTTTCGATAAGCTTATTAATGTAGCGAAAGAAAATCCCGCCGAGGTTGTTATGGAAATGACTGGCGGCATAGGTGCTGATATTGTGGTAGAGTGCAGTGGCGCGCCGGCGGCGATAAACAGCTGTCCTGATATGCTTCGCAAGATGGGTAAAGTTTGTGTAATAGGGTTGACAGGCGGAAAGAAAGTAGAACTTGAATGGGATAAATTTGCTTTCAAGGTTGCCAATGTTATTTTCAATCTTTCAACATTCTATACATCTTGGGAAAAAACTATAAAACTGATAGCTTCCGGCCGTATAGAGGCTGAAAAACTTGTAACTCATAAAATGCCTTTGGCTGATTGGGAAGAGGCTTTTGAAGCCGTTGAGAACCTTGAAGCATTGAAGGCAGTCCTGATTCCGTAGGGGCGTCTCGTTGACGCTCCTATATTCATTAATAATTTTGAATATAGTATTGAATAGAAATTCAGTATGAAAACTAATGGATTACTTCAGACTTCTATATCAAATTTTGAAAATTCGGCCAAGCGACTGAATTTGAATTCTTTGATATATGACAGCTTGCTTTATCCAAAGGAAAGAATTGAATGCACTACTGTGCCGATTTTAACCAATGGTAAGCACTGTAAGATAAAAACCTATCTGGTAAGACATAATGACGCGTTAGGTCCTTCGAAGGGTGGTATTAGAATGCTGCCCGATGTTACACTTGATGATATTACCGGCCTTGCAATGGAAATGACCTGGAAAACAGCGTTGATAGGTGTACCATTTGGCGGCGGTAAATCAGGTATATGCTGTGACAGTTCAGATATGACTGCCGATGATAAAGAAATTGTTCTACGTTCATTTACGCGAGGTGTAGCACGTCATATAGGTCCGGAAATTTATATACCTGCACCTGATATGGGTACAAATGAAACTGATATGGGGCATATAAAAGACTGTGTTGCTTATTCCAAGGCAACTTCTATTACTGAAGGTTGCTATGTTACAGGCAAACCTGTTATACTTGGTGGTATAATTGGTCGTAGACAGGCGACGGGCAGTGGTGTTGCTTATAGCGTGCAGGCGGCTTGTGACAAACTTGGTATAGATATGAACGGTTGCCGTATAGTAGTTCAGGGGTTTGGTAATGTAGGTTCTGTAGCCGCTTCTGTTTTAGCGGACCATGGGGCTAAAATAATAGCAGTAAGTGATATTTCGGCTGCTGTGTTTGATCCCAATGGTATTGATATTGAAAGTCTTCTGAATTATTCTGATATTAATGGAAATATAAAAGGCTTTGATAATGCGGAAATAATGGACTCTCGACAGATGCTTGAGCTTGATTGCGACGTATTGATACCTGCAGCCGCACAATCTCAGATAAATGAAGTGAATGCAGATAAAATAAAAGCGAAGATAATAGCTGAAGGAGCCAATGCTCCGACTACACCGCAAGGCGACGAAATTTTGAATGAAAAGAATGTTTTCATTGTGCCGGATATCCTCTGCAATGCAGGCGGTGTATTTGTTTCGTATCTCGAATATGCACAGGAAACACAAAGAGAGCAGATGGCTCTTGAGGATGTTCAACAGCGTCTATTTAACAGGATGAATCAAAAGTTCCAGCAAGTATTTGATTACAGCGTTTCGCAGGGAATAACCATGAGAAACGCGGCGATGGATATAGCAATTAAAACAGTGGCTCAGGGGTTGACCAGTAGAGGTTTTCACCCATAATTGAAAGGAGATTATATATGAATGAAATAGGATTTGGTGTAGTAGGTGCGGGTTTGATAGCTCCATTTCACCTCAATGCCATAAAGGATTCTGTTGGCGGTAAAGCAGTGGGCATCTTTGATGTATGCACTGAAAAGGCGCAGGAAATGGCAGATAAATTTGATATGAAGGTTTACTCTTCTTTGGCTGAGATGCTTGACGATTCGGCGATTGATGTAGTTTGCGTTGCTACTCCCAATCATCTTCACAAGGATATTGTGATTGAAGCGGCAAAGAAGGGCAAGCATGTCCTGACTGAAAAGCCGCCGGCAATGACTCTTGGTGATACTGATGAGATGTTGGATGCCTGTGAAAAGGCCGGTGTTAAATTCGGCTGTTTTGTGCAGTGCAGAATCCGTAAGGCGATACAGGCGATTAAAGCGGCTGTTGACCAGGGACGTTTCGGTAAACTTCTCCATGCCGATGCTTATATGAAATGGTTTCGCGGGCAGGATTATTATACTTCTGACGGTTGGAGAGGCCAGAAGCAATCGGGCAGCGGTGTTACTGTAGCTCAGGGTTTTCATTATATTGATCTGCTTCAATACATTGCAGGGCCTGCGGTTTCTGTTGAAGCGAAGATGGAAAATATTGCTCATCCGGGCATTTCGCTTGAAGATGATGTTATTGCTCATATCGAATACGCTAATGGTGCCAGAGGAGTTGTTCAGCTTTCTACTGCTATATGGCCGGGTACTGATATCAGGATTGAAATCAACGGTACTGAAGGTACGGCTGTTATGAGTGGAGAGAAAATGCAGACATGGAAATTCAAGGATGAGCGTGAGGAAGATGGTGCTATTGCTAACCTCGGCAACGCTGCGCAAGCTACAGGTGCGGGCGGAGCGGCCGACTTTGGACACAGCGACCATACAGTAGTTGTGCAGGATATGATTGAATCGATAAAGAGCGGTAAAGAAGTTGTTATACCGGTTAAAGATGTACGGCCTACGATTGAAATAATATTGGCAATGTATCAGTCTGCTGCAAGAAATCAGGCCGTTAATTGGCCGGTTCAGGATGATCCGGCCGCATGGCAGAACTGATTATTGTAAAGGTATTAGGTAGTAGTTTGTTGCTGGTATAAATACGAAGCTGTAAACTATTGCCTAATGCCTATTGATTCGTGCCTTATGCTTTGGGGTTTTTAAGGCCGCTTTCAAGTAATTCGCTTACCTGAGAAGCTAAATTTCTTCTTGTAAGTTCCGTGTCAAGCCCGATATTAAGCAATTGAGAAATTGTCAATCTGTTTGAATAGTAGAAATAGGTTAATGCGAAAACGGTCATGATGTATGTTGAGAAGGCTATATCCTTTTTGAAAAAACCTTTTTCAACACCAATGTTATACAGCTTTTCGATATGTGATATGTATGGGCCTCGTATTTCAGACCAGTTTGTTTGTTTCTGGTTGCGACCCTGACTGATGTTTTCCCATGAAAGCAGTCGCCAGAAATCGGGATGGCTGTGATGGAATTCAAGGAACGCTGAGACGAGTTTGAATGTGAGATCCGGAAGATCGTTCTCGGAAAGATTCATGATCTTTTCCTGATGAGCGGCTTCAGAGTAAACATCGGTAAGTACACTGTTGTACAGGTCTGATTTTGAACCGAAATAAGCATATATTCTTTGCTTGTTGATATTAGCCAGTTCGGCGATTTCGTCGATTCTGGCGCCATCAAAGCCTTTTTGGGCGAAAATATGTCGTGCGGCAAGAAGTATTGCCTGCATGCTTTTTTTAGAACGTTTTTGTTTTGGTTTAAATTCATTCATAGTACTCATAATATGAATATTAACCAAAACAAGGATAAATACAAGTAACTGGTTGCTTTTATCTTGATATTTTTATAACATTAAACCTTATAGTTGGTTTTAGATATAACTTTAATGAATGGTTTTGAAATGAAGAATTTTCCTGAGAGTTTTAGTTCGCAAAAAGAATTAGATGAATTTATAAATACTCCCTCAAGTGAGCTTGTTGAATACTTCCGCAGTCTGGAAGGTGATGTGATGGTGCTTGGCGGCAGCGGCAAGATGGGGCCGGCTGTCAGTATGATGGCTAAGAAGGCAGCAGAACTTAGCGGAGTTGATCGTAATATATACGCGGTTGCCAGAAGTGCGATGCCTCAACTTGAAGCTGCGGGAATAAAGACGTTTCAGTGCGATTTGCTTGATATTGAACAGCTCGAGAAGCTCCCTAAGGCTAAGAATATTATTTATCTTGTAGGTCGTAAGTTTGGTTCTACAGGAAATGAAGGTATGACTTGGGCGATAAATACTATTGTGCCTTCAAATGTAGGGCGGGTGTTTTCCGGTAGCAATATAGTTGCCCTTTCAACAGGTTGCGTCTATCCGGTAGCGGATATTACGAGCATCGGAAGCAGCGAAATGGATGCACCTGCTCCTGTCGGCGAATATGCTACGAGTTGTCTTGGCAGGGAGCGTGTATTTGACTATTACGCGGCGGCGAATAATTTTAATATAGTTCATATACGCTTGAATTATTCACTTGATCTCCGCTATGGCGTGCTTGTGGATATTGCCAGAAAGGTTTATGAACAAAAGTCTGTCGACTTGACAAGTGGGTATTTTAACGGTATATGGCAGGGAGATGCGTGTGACCAGATATTACGGGCAATTTCCTTAGCCGGTCGGCCCGGTACAGCTCTGAATATTACAGGTCCGGAAACTCTTTCTGTTCGTCAGGCTGCGCGTGAATTTGGGCAATGTTTTGGGAAAGAGCCGATTTTTGAAGGTGTTGAAAATGGCAAGTCTTATCTCAGTAACGCCTCGAAAGCTAATGGGATATTTGGCAATCCACGTGTGCCGATTTCACAAGTGATAAAATGGACAGCTCAATGGGTAGAGCAAGGTGGAGAAAATTGGGGTAAGCCCACTCATTTTGAGGTTCAGGACGGGAAATATTGATTTTTTTTGCAAGTGAGGATGTAATGAGATTGTTCAACGGTTCTATGATTTTTGCAGCAGTATGCTTTGTTGCTTTGATTTTTGGGTGTTCAATGCAGGGTAAGAATGTCTGTTCAGATCAAATTTTATTTGAGGATGATTTTTGCGGTCTTGAAAACTGGCATTTTGAAGGTCTTACAGAAGGTGTAACGAATCCGAAGCCTGGTATTATGCGGCTTGACTGCAATGGATCAAAACAGGGTGGTGCGGGATGTATGTCTTTTTGTAAGCTGAATTTTCCTGATAATATAAGCATTGAGTACGATTTGTTTGTTGAAGAAAAGAATGGTCTTTTAATAACGTTCGTAGCTCTTGAAGGGCTTGACGGACAGGATGGTATTACCGGCGTACCTCCCAGAACAGGAGTTTTTGGTGATTATGTCGGCAAGGATGCTTCAACTCGCAGTTATCATGTTTCAATAAGCAGGTATGACGACAATGCTGAGCATACCGGAGTTTCGAATTGGCGAAGAAATCCGGGGCTGAATCTTATGGGGCAGGGGAAAGATCCATGCGAAGAGATACATAAGTGGTATCATGTTAAAATAATCAAGAAAGGTCCTTATTGCGGCCTTTATGTTGATGGGAAACTTGCTTCGGAGTTTGATGATCCGCAGACTCTTGAAGGTGCTGTTCCGACAAGTGGTAAGGTTGGTTTCAGGGCAATAGGAGCAAGAGCTGTTGCAGAGATATCAAATTTCAAGGTTTCTAAACTTGATGAATAAAAATCTGGCTTAAATCCAGTAATATTAATATTTTAACACCTTTTGTACTGCATGCCGGCGGAGAGAAGTCTCTGTCGGCATAGCTATGCGCTGTATCTATAGGAAAGTCTGATGTCTACAATAAGTTCAATTTATAATATCGGGACAGGTCCGTCAAGTTCTCACAGTATGGGGCCGAGAAAAGCCGCTGAAATTTTTGCAAAAAACTGTAACGAAAACATCGAGATTGTGGCAGAACTTTATGGTTCTCTTGCTGCTACAGGTAAAGGCCATTTAACTGATATTGCTGTATGTGAAGGGGCCTTACCTTGTAAAGTTCGGGTTATATGGAAAAAAGAGGAATTGCTGCCTCATCATCCCAATGGTATGATTTTTAAGGCTTATCAAGGGGATAAGCTGTTCGATAAGTGGCAGGTGTACAGTATTGGCGGAGGCAGACTCTGGGATGGAGAGGAGAGGATAAAAACGCCGGAAAACACGGTTTGTTACAATAGTATTGACGCTGTCATAAAAGAATGTAAGGCTGAAAATAAAACGTTGGCTGATTATATTAACAATGCTGAAGGCGAAGCTCTAAAACGGTATCTTGCTGAGGTATGGGCTGTTATGAGTGATTCAGTGAGAAGAGGGCTTACCTGTAAGCAGCGAGTCTTGCCCGGCGGTTTGAATTTGATACGAAAGGCAAGCGGATTTATTCAAGATATTACAAGTGTTGGTCTTGATCGTGATATGGCTGATATATGTGGTTATGCCTTGGCTGTTTCAGAAGAAAATGCTGCTGGATCTGTCATTGTTACTGCACCTACTTGCGGTTCATGCGGTGTTGTGCCCGGGGTGTTGATGTATTTTAAGAAAAAGGGCAGCAGTGATCCTGAGATAATAACGGCTCTTGCTGTTGGTGGCTTGTTTGGTGCTGTTACTGCCCAAAGAGCGTCGATAAGTGGTGCAGAGGTGGGATGTCAGGGTGAAATTGGTACTGCTTGTGCAATGGCTTCTGCGGCGGCCGCGTATCTGCTTGGGGGCAATATTGAGCAAATAGAATATGCCGCTGAGATGGGTATGGAGCATTTTCTTGGCCTTACATGCGACCCTGTTCTTGGGTTGGTTCAGATACCTTGTATTGAACGTAATGCTTTTGCTGCGATGCGTGCTGTGGAGTGTGCTGTGTATGCAACTAAGACTGATGGCAGTCATATTGTGACCTTTGATCAGGTAGTTGATGTTATGAAGCAGACAGGTCTTGATATGAAAGATAAGTACAGGGAAACTTCTCTTGGTGGGCTGGCTTCGATTGTAAAACGTGGAATTGTGTTTTGATTTGCTTGATTTGTGAATTGATTCTGAATTGATTTTGTCTGATTTGGTTAAAATCCAAATTTTTAGTTGTTTTTATAAGTTGTTTTAATTAAATTGTTTAAGTGTTATTTTTGTTGTCTGTTGTTTGCTTTTTAAGATTTTTTTTACTGTGCCGTATTGATATTGATTTTTGTTTTTGGTAAATTGTTACTATTGAAATACGTATTGATTTTTGTTTGATTTGCAGGGATTGAAATCTTATGAGTTTAGTACTTGAAAGCACAATAAATCCGGTTGATGAGATAACTGATAAACTTAGAGATGAAATAATGTCTCTTGATCTTGAACCGGGCACGAGGCTGCAGCCTCTTCGTGAACTTGCGGCAAGGTATGGCACTTCTTATATCACAGTCAGAAAAGCAATAACCCATTTGTGTGAAGAGGGACTTTTGTACAGCAGAAGGGGTGCTGGTGTCTATGTCAGTGGGTCAGAAGAAGATGCCTGTGATATTAAGAACAAAACCCTCACAATGCTTTTTTCCGGTATGGAGCAGCATGTCACTACCACACCTGTTTACAGTCGTGTTTTATATGGAATAGAAAAAGAAGCAGAAAAACTTGGTTTTGATGTTGTTATTTCCATGATGAAACGTGTCGATGATTTCAGTAAGACGGATACCTTTAATAATGCAGCCGGTTTTCTTGCTCTTGGTGATGAATTGCCGGGAATGCAGTCTTTATTCAGGGGTAAGCCTTTTGTATGGGTAATGGGTGCTGATAAGAAGTGGGGCGATCATATCTCTTACAATAACAAGTTGATAGGTGAGATAGCTGCCAAGACTCTCGCTGACAGAGGCCACAAGAATGTTGCTTATGTTAATGTTGATCCGGTTGTCGGCAGGCAAAGGTGCGGCACTTTTAAGTTTTATTCTGAGCTTAAGGGTGTAGAGGTACAGGGTTATGACAATCCTGATGCCCTTCAAACTACAAAATTCGAACAGCATATCGATCAGAAGATAATGGATAACTGGGTAGCGGATATGCTTCAGAGTAAGTCTATGCCTACAGGGATATTTGTTGTTGATATGGCTGCTTTCAGTCTATACAGTTCTCTTTTGGATAAAGGACTCAAACCGGGCAAGGATGTGGAATTAATTACATGTAACTGCTGGGATGTTCCGGCGTTCAGAAGGAACTATTGTCCGCTGAATATCGATATCTATGCAGAAGAAATCGGATCTATGGCTGTAAGACATCTTGGATGGCGATTTGCTCATCGTGATAACAAACGTGTTGTCATGAAGGTAGAGCCGTCTCTTGACGAGAGTAAAAAAAAATAACATTGATAATAATGTAGAGGTTTTGAAGGCTCAGTATCAAATTTTATGGTAAGAGATATTTGATTCTTAGCTGAGTGAATTGGTAATATGGGACAGGATAATCTGTTTCGTAAGGTATTTTGTGTTAACCTTAATATTGAAAGAAGGATTAGTATGAAGTTGATAAGAATTGTTCTGGTTGCATTTCTTGTGGTATTGATATCAAATACCACGAAGGCATCACTGGTCGCTTATTATGATTTTGATAATCAGAGTGACCTGAAGCTTGATAGTTCGGGAACTGGTAAAGTTCTCACGTTGTATGATGCAGAGGGTGATTACTCTGCAGAAGGAGTGAATGGAGGTTGTGTTGATATTAATACGACAACCCAAGGTTATAGGGCAATTTATGACAGCATATTCCCTGCAGGCGATGTGTCATTCTCTACATGGGTTAAGGTAGAGGGGACAAGCGGTATGGTTATGCAGCCTTATAATTTAGAGGCCGGCATGGCGATAACAATAGCGGCGGATACTTACCGTTTCTGGATATTCAGCAGCACCGGCACAAGCGGCAGCTATACGGCCATTAATTCCGGTATATCGCCTCAGCTTGACACATGGACGCATCTTGCTATGACTTTTGATACCGATGGAACGACCGATGCAAACGGTAACTACAGCGGCACTTTCAAATGCTATATAAATGGACAGCTTGTCAGCAGTACAACAGAGCTATATCATCCTTTGGGATATAGAGGCCATAATAACGGTATCTGCATTGGTAAGCGTGCTACTACATATTTCAATGGCAAATATGATGATATTGCTATGTTTGATACGGCATTGAATAATGTAGAGATCAGTTCTCTTGCTAACAATCTCTGTACTCCTTTGAATGCTGAAGGCTTTGTTCCAGAACAAACTACTGAGCTTATTGGATACTACAGCTTTGATGATTCAAGTAATATGGCTCATGATTATTCAGGTAACGGTTATGACCTGATTAATGACAGTATTTATCTTGTTACAGACTACACCTCAGAAGGAGCAGTGGATGGAGCTGCCGTATTTGATGGTTCGACTCAGGGGTATCTTGGCGATACTGCTCTTTATCCGGGAGGTTCTTTCAGTGTGTCATTCTGGTCTAAGTCAGATGTTGAAGGTGTGAGCAAGATTCTTACACGTGCTTATAATAATGGAAACGGATATGCTCTTACTCTTGTCAGCGGTGAGTACCGTTTTTATACTTATCATGTTGGCGGGGTTGGGTATTCTTACGTTAGATCATATCTTTATTCCAAAGCAGGCCAGTGGGATCATATTGCAATGACTTTCAATAGTAATGGTGCTACTGATGATGATGGCAATTATACCGGAACAATAGTCGCATATATTAATGGGTATCAAGTTGGTACTCTTACCGGAGCAAAATACAATCCTGGCAATGCGGCATATTTGTGTTTCGGCAAAAGAGCTACAGATAGTTATGATGGTGTGATGGATGAGTTCGCAGTATTCAGTGGTGTGCTTAATCCTACAGAAGTTAATGCACTGGCATTGAAGGTTGCTGTACCTTCTGATGTTGTTGGGTATTCGAATGTTTATACGCCTGTTGCATACTATAATTTCAATGACCCTAATGATCCGGTTCAAGGCTTGAAGGGTGATAAGTCTGGTAACAATAAGCATCTTACACTGTATGACAATGATGGTGATTCTTCTGATGACGGTATAACCGGCACAAGCGTTGATTTCAGCGATGCTCTTCAGGGATACAGACAGATAGATACAAGTATATTCCCTGATGGTGATTTTACTTTTGCCACATGGATCAAATACGAAGACTACAGCGCTATGATTGTCCAGCCTTTCCGTACGGAAGCGGGATTCCAGATTACTATAGCATCAAATACTTTAAGATTCTGGATATTCAGAAGCACTGGAACTGGTGGTACTTATAGTGTAGTAAATTCAGGCATTTCACCTACAACTGATGAGTGGATGCATATTGCTATGACATTTGATACTGATGGCAGCACAGATGAGTATGGCAACTATTATGGTGAAATGAAATATTATATAAACGGAATACTTCAGGGGACAAGCAGTGAGCTTTATCATCCTACTGGTTTCCGTGGGGATACTCTTGGTATTTGTATAGGCAGAAGAGGAACTTACACATTTAACGGTAAGTTTGATGATCTTGCGATATGGGATAAGGCTCTTGGTGACTGGCAGATATTGGGATTGGTTACAGAAGAATATTCACCTATGACACTTCCTGCTTATCAGGTTGCAGAATCTGATTTTAATGCTGACGGCAGCGTTGATTTGCTTGACTTCAGTATTTTGGCAGAAAACTGGTTTAAGAGCAGTTATTAAGATAATTAGTAAGTGTTCACACCGCTGCTTAGAATCTTACATTAATACACTATGGTTGCTGTTTACGTTAAATCCAAACAGAATTCAGTGCAAAAAATGCCAGTTTTAGGTAACCGCGTGAACGGCTATGATAATTAAGAAAGTATAATGTTAATGCATGTCAGAGAGACAAATATTATGAAGAAAAAGGCTTTTACTCTAATAGAACTTCTTGTGGTGATATCAATCATCGCATTGCTTATGGCTATAATGATGCCTGCTTTAAGCAAGGCAAAGGAACAGGCCAACAAGATGGTTTGCAGTTCACGCATGAGAAGCGTCAGCGTAGGGCCGTTTTTGTTTGCCAATGATAATAATGGCTGGTTCCCGATGACTGACGGTACTACCTTTGGTGATATAAACGCCGGAGATGGCTGTCAGGAATGTGTAAATATGGGTAGCGTTTATCCTCAGCGTGATTTGTGGTATATTGATATTGCGCCATATCTGGGATTGACAGAAGACCCTTATGTTAAGCAGAGTTGGATGCAGGCGGAAACCAAGGGACTTGATGCTCCGAAGATATACCAGTGTGCTTCAATGAAAAAAACATATTACGGTACTAAAGGTCTTGCCTTTGGATGGAACTGGAACGGCATGGGGTATAAGTGCAAGGATTATTTTGATCCCAAAGCTAAAAATTACTGGTTGCCGAGAAAACCATCCCAGATAACCAGCGCTGCTGTAACCGGTATTATTGGTGAAAATCCGCTTGGACAGGATCCCGAACTTGAAAAAAATGCACCGCGTCATTATTGGGGCGGTCAGGTATGGGAACAGTATACCGGTGGTAAATATGGATTCTATTTCTATGGTGACAGACATAGCGGGGGTTCAAGTTATATTTGTGTTGACGGCCATGTTGAATACAGAAAAATTGATGAATACATCGAAGATTACGAACGCCAGAGAGGCAATATCGGTGCAGGTTCAGGAATTATTTTCCCAGGACCTCGCAGATGGTAATCTCTGACGAGAATCGTTCTAAAAAGTTAACAATCAATAATGGAGAATTATTATTATGTTTAAGATGATAAATATTATAGTGCTGCTGTGTGTTGCGTTAAGTTATGCTGCACCAACAAGCTCACCATGGGATCATCAGGGTTCAGAGCTTAGTCAGAGCGTTACTATAACTCCGGGCACTTCGCCTATTACGTACACTTCGGCTTTTACTCGTGAGCGTGAAATATACGGTTATAATCCAAGGTTTATGCCGCTGCCGGTAGTGTTTGATAAAGACAATCGTCCTTTTATTCTGACTGCAGTTCCTCCGGGAAATACTGTCGGAAGTATTGACAGTTTCTATACAGGAAGTGAAAGAACAGAAGAAGCCTTTATACAGACTCTTGACGATAATGGTAACTGGGTTACGTACAGTATAACTGACGATATTATGAGATCGCTATACAGTTATACTCAGTATGCTGGTCCTGAGATAACTGCCGGTTACAAATGGGAAGATCGTATCTTTTTCGATGATGACAATAATATTCGTTTTACAATGATTTCAGAGGCTCCTGATGTCAGCGGTACAGTACTTGTCTATTCAGAAGACGGCATGGAGACTTGGAAAAGCCTGCACTTGAACTATATCTATAATACTTCAGTTGAGTCATTTGATACGTTCTCTGCTTCAGAATATGGCTTGCCTACTATATGTCATGCACAAACCGGAGATAGCGGCAATAAGGAACTCTTTCTTTGTAAGCTTGCTAAAGACCCTATGGGTAATTTTATGTTTGACCAGATGGTTAATATTGTAGGTGAGGAAGGTAAGTTTGGGCCGGGGCATTCAGGGTATTTGAATTATACACTGACTATTGGTGACAGGATTCATTACTTTTGGATGGATCAGCTTAATCAGGCTCCAGGCGAAGAAACAAGGCAGTATCACAATTACTATGATACAAGCACAGGTTTTGTCAGCACACCTACTTTTCTTGGCTCAACAGTGGGAACATGGTATGGAGATGCAGAGCCATATGTTCCTGTAGACCCTCACAATGGCCCAAGTGCTACTGTTGACAGAAATAAGACTATTCATGTAGTTCTTGGCGGTCACGGCACACAGGCGAAATATACCTATTCTACCGATAATGGTGATTCGTGGGAACCAGTTACAAATCTCCCTGGCGGTAATGTTTACAATACATACCCAACTCTCATCACAGACAGAGAGAATACGGTTCATATGGCTTATCGTGCTACTCTTTCACCGGGCAGCTATCAGCTTGCTTATGCACGTAAGGCTGAAGGTCAGCCGTGGGAAGATATGGGTGCATTGGTTCAGCCTGGTAATGATGGATACAGTGTTTACTATCACACAATGACTGTCGACAGACTTGGACGTCTATTCCTCCAGTATTACTATCGTGCTGATACAATGAGTGAAGCTGATAAGGCTGAATATAGAGCAAAATGGCCATCACAGCCAGATCCCGATGTAGAGATTTATACACACGATCCTGTTATTATCATGAGTGATAACGGCGGTGATACATGGAAAATCGCTACAACGCAGGATTTTGCTGACGGTCTTATTGATGATACCAAGCCGGTTGCTGTATATAACTTTGATGGTGGAAATCTTGGTTATGATATGGCCGGTGGTGACAATAGCCTGACAACAGCTTATGGTGCTCCTGTATCTGTGAGTGGACTTGTAGGTAATGCCGCTGATTTTGATGGTTCATCTGCGTTAGCCGGTTCACTTGATCAGGCACAGGAAATTACAGATGGTGCATTTACTGTTACAGGTTGGTTTAAGCTTGCTTCTGCACCTTCAGCTCTTTCAAATCTTGTTAATGCCAAGACTGGTCAGAGTGGTTTTGCTCTTATGGTTAATAATGGTCAATGGATTGGTTACACTTACGCTGATGGTTACAATGATTCAGTTGTTTCATCAGCCGCCACAACTGCCGGTCAGTGGACCCATATAGCCTTTACTTATATGCCTGCCGGAGAACCGGATGCTTCTGGTGTCTATACAGGAACAAGTAAGCTTTATGTTGATGGAAGTCTTGTTGCAGAGGCTGCGGGTAAGAAGTATGCTCCTACCGGTTCAAAGACTATTGCGGTTGCATCAAGTACTCTTGGTACAGACTTCTTCGGATGCACGGTTGATGAACTTGGCGTATTCGCCGGAGCTATGCCTGCGGCGAAGATTAAAGAGCTTGCAGCTAATATTTACATACCTTCTAACGTAAGTCGTGAGCTTTTCTATCAGGGCGATCTTAACAATGATGGTTTTGTAGATATTTCTGATTACGTTGATTTTGTTTCATCATGGCTCGTAAGTAATTAACAACACAAGCACAAATAACTGTTTCAAGGGCAGGGTGTTTCATCCTGCCCTTGAAAAATAACGCTAATTATAATATTGTTAGTCGTTATGCGTTTACCTTAATTCATCGATTTTATTCTTAAGAAACAGTTTTTGTGTTTCTACCAAACAGCAATTTTACATGTTTATACAAGATTTAATAAGTGATGTGAACGGTTATTAATATTATATTTTACTATGTTTGTTTTTTGAGCACTTAATTTTAAGTGTTAGAGAGTAATATATGAGATTTGGTATTTGTTTTTTGATATTTTCTGTGTTCTTTTGCGGATTAGCCGTTGCACAGGAACAAGCTAAAAGTGGTTTTGATGTAAATCATACAAAAAAAATCGAAGATATCAGAAGTCAAGTGATTAATAAAGCCGAATCATTAGCGGCATTTACCTGGAATGAATATGCCGAGTTTCTTGATGAACTGAAAAAAGATCGTTATATAGTCACAACTGGCAAAGATTTTAATTCGACAGTAAACGATGAAAAGATTGTCGTATATATGCGGCATGATATTGATATAAATCCTTTTGCCGCATTAAAAATGGCTCAAATGGAAAAGCAAAGAGGGATTTGCTCAACTTTTTATGTGCTTCACAGTGCACGATATTATGGTGTTCAAAGCAGCAGCGGAGTTTGCAGATATGCCCAAATGGATATTTTATACAAGAAAATAGCTCAAATGGGGCATGAGATTGGTGTACACAATGACCTTATTGGTCTGATGATTCAATCTGATATTTCTCCTTTAATATTCCAGCGAAGAGAACTTGATTATTATACTAAAGCAGGATTTGATATTACAGGTGTTGTAAGTCATGGCTCATCGGTGGTTGCAAAATGCAATCTCAATAATACATGGATATTTTCAGAGTTTGGAAAAAAGGGCATTTTTGAGAATAATGGCAAAATTTATACCTATGGAGATAATTCATTTAGAGATTTTGGCTTTGAGTATGAAGGATACAAATTCAAGCTTGATCAGCGTGCTCATGATATAGGTGGTAAATTCACAGCGTCAATCAAGGGGTGTAATAATTTTGTTGATTTTCTTCAGAAGTGTGAAACAGGTCAGAGAATCTCGATTCTGACGCATCCTGTCTGGTGGGGCAGGAATTTGGGTAAATAGCTAAAGCACTAATGACAAGAATTCACAGTGGTTACTAAGGTTTAGTGTTAAATGTTTTTAGGAAAGATTCAGAACGGGTTTGCAAATTAAATTGTTCGGTTGTAGAGGCGGATACATTTAGTATAGAATTAGATTGATAGTTAAATTGGTACTTAAGATATTAATATGCAGCAGCAAGTAAAACAACTTCGTACGGCAGTTATTGGCCTTGGCAGGATAGGATGGCAATTCCATCTTCCTCAGCTCAAGGCGCATAAAGAATTTGAATTGACAGCAGTGGTTGATAAACTTCCAGAGCGTCTTCAGGAAGCTTATGACGAATATAGCGTCAAAGGCTACACTGATTATATTGAGATGCTTGAAAAAGAAAAGCCGGATCTTGTCGTAATTGCCTCGCCGACTAAATTTCATAAACAGCACGTGCTTGATTCGTTCAAATATGGCTGTGATGTGTTCTGCGAGAAACCGGTGGTTTCTACTGCCGCGGAGATGGATGAAATAATTGAGGCTAAAGAGCGTATGGGGCGTAAATTTATGGCTTATCAGCCTCATCGTGGATACAATGATATAGTTTCTTTGAAGCATATAATGTCATTAGGCGTCTTAGGCAGGATATACATGATAAAGAGAAGCTGCAGTGCTTTTACGAGAAGAAGCGACTGGCAGGCTTTTCTTATCAATGGTGGTGGGATGCTGAATAATTATGGTTCACACTTTATCGATCAACTTTTGTATCTTGCCGGCAGCGATATTTCCGCTTCAAAATGTATAACAAAAAAAATAGCATGTCTTGGGGATGCTGATGATGTGGTCAAGGCTGTTTTCGAAACGGAGAACGGCCTTGTCCTCGATTTGGATATAAATATGGCTTGTGCATTTGAAATGCGCCCATGGCAGGTATTGGGCGACTGTGGAAGCGCTGTTCTCGATCATGATTCTAACATGTGGCGTGTTAAATATTTTGTGCCTGAAGAGCTACAGAATGTGCCTATATGCAAAGAACTTGCCGCAGAAGGTCGCAGCTATACTAATGGAGAGACAATCCCCTGGAGACTTAAAGAATTCAAGCTGGACAAATTCGATCCTGTTGATTATTACGGGAAATGTTATGAGTATTTTGCATTGGATAATAAGCCTTTTGTTGATATAACTGAATCGAAACGTCTTATAGATGTGATTGAGAATTGCAGAGGATGTACTGAATCTATTTGATAAAGAAAAGAGGGTGTATCTGAATATGAATAATATTACAAGACGACAATTTACGGCAAGTGCTTTAGCAGCAAGTTTTGCAGCCGCTTCAGGTTCTGCTGCTGTAAATAAGGGTACTGCGGAAATAGCTGATGTCAGAAAGGCTTTTAAGTCAACAAAAGGCAAATACAATATCGTCATAATCAAGACAGATCAACAGAGAGGCGATACTATTAATTGTCTTGGCAATAAGCATATGATTACACCTAATCTTGATAAATTTGCTTCTGATTCAGTAGTTTTTTCCAATGCGTTTTGTTGCGGGGCAACTTGCGTTGTTTCAAGGGCGGCATTTTATACAGGCAGGTTTGCGATAAATACCGGCATTTATACCTTCCAGAATTGGGCTGATCAGCCTACTTGGCTTGATGATATACGAGAGGCCGGTTATTATCTTACGGCAGTTGGTAAAAATCATCATATGCCTTTTGATGCTCCTATGGCATATCATGAGCGCCTTATAGTGGAGAATTTTCCACTTTATGAATCGTGGGATGATTTCAGTAATTATCTTGAAGAAAACAATCAGCCGCGTCCGCTGAAAATGCTTACCGAAGATGGTAAGTGGATGGAAAAATGCGGCAGTGATGTTTATCCGCTTGAGGAAAAATATTATGCCGATAACTATGTTGGGACAAAAGCTGTTGAGTGGATAAATAAATATGAGAAAGATGAACCGTTTTTCCTACATATAGGTTTTCAGGGACCACACGATCCATTCACTGTGCCTGAACGTTTCTTGAGGATGTATGATGATGTTGATGTGCCAAAGCCTGTTGATGCTGATGGCGGAGAGAATAAGCCGCCGCAGTATGAACGTTTCAGGCGAACAGTGGCAGACCCTTTGCGTGGATTTGATACGCCTCCAATTTACGGCAGCTGTTATATTGATCTTGAAGGCAAGTCTGAAGAAGATATAACAAGAATGAGAAAGCATTATTATGCGAAAGTTACAGCTATTGATGAACAGCTTGGATTTATTATGGATGCTCTTGAGCAAAAAGGGGTTTTGGATAATACAATAGTCGTCTTTACTTCTGATCATGGTGAAAATCTCGCTGACCATAAGCTGGTTTATAAATGGCTTATGACTGATCAGGCGACTAATGTACCTATGATGGTCATGTTGCCGAAGAAGCTTAGAAGAACCGATGTTGATGATAGACTTTTTACTCAGATTGATGTAGGGCCGACATTGCTTGACCTTTGTCGTATTAAGCCTACTGTTAAGCTTGACGGCAAGAGCAATAAAAATAGGCTTATATCTGGCAGCGATGAAAATGTGCCGGATACAGTTTATTGCTTTAAGCAGTATCTTACAATGGCAAGAACTGAGACCGAAAAGGTCATCAATTATGCCGGTCAGCCTTACGGCGAATATTATAATCTTGCCGCAGACCCAACAGAATCAAAAAATCTTTACGATACAGAAAAGACAAAGACGAATAAAATTGAAGCGAAGATGTATGATTATTTCAGTTCGCTTCGTTTCTTGGGTACAGAGCAATTATTTTCAAAAAGTATAAATGATCCAAAACCTAAGTCTAAACTGCGATTATATCCGCAGATATACGTTAAAGATCCTTATCGACTTCATTAAAAGCAATGCTTCAAAATCAAAAATTTTATTGCTATAACTCGCTCTTTTGTTAAAATGCAAATACTTAGTTGGTTTCGCTTTTGCGATAAAAAAGAGCATTAATGTTAAAAAATAAGGAAAAAATGGAAACAGTTCAATTCAGTTACAGCTTCAATCTTGCCGATTATATTGTAATCATAGGTTACCTTGTTATGTTAATCAGTGTAGGCTTTTTGATGAAAAAGCTTTGCAGCAATGTTGAGGATTATTTTATTGGCGGCAACAGGGTTTCATGGTGGCTTGCGGGAGCGAGTTGTTTCATGATGAGCTTCAGTGCGTGGACATTTACCGGTGCCGCTGGTTTTGCATATAAATACGGTATACTCATAATGTCATTATTCCATTTTAATGCGATAGCGTATATATTCGTAGGCTTTTTTATCGCTAAGCGATGCCGTCAAACGCGAAAAGTAACTTATTTGCAGATTGTTTACGACCGTTTTGGCAGAGTTGCCGAGCAGTTTTTTACATGGATTCAGATTCCAATGATGCTTTTTGGCGGAGCAATCTGGCTTACAGGTTTGGCGACGTTTATTTCTGTGGCATTTGGTTTCCCAATGGATTACACTATTGTCATAAGCGGTATAATAATCTTGATATATTCAACTCTTGGCGGATCATGGGGTGTGATGACGACAGACTTTCTCCAGTCGCTTATTTTAATGGCTCTTACTATAGTCATTGCCGCTTTGACTGTGATTAAGGCTGATGGACTTAGCTCGTTGATCGCAAATATTGAGCCTTCAAAGTTGAACTTTATAAATCCTGAGCATCCAAGAAGCTGGATATTTGCATATTTCCTGCAAACATTTATCCTGTTTTCGTCGATTAACGGTGCTCAGCGTTTTCTTGCCGTAAGAGACGGTAAGAGTGCGGGTAAAGCAGCATTTTTTGCCGCAGCATTGTTTATTGTTGGACCGCTTATCTGGTTTATTCCTCCTATAGCGGCTTCGCATTATTTCCCTGATATTGCTGCAGTTCTTCCTTCGCTCAGTCATCCTCAGGATGCGGCCTACGTTCTGATGGGGCTTAAAGTTCTTCCCCATGGGCTGGCAGGATTGCTTATTATGGTGATATTTGCCGCCACTCTCTCAAGTATGGATACCGCAGTTAACCAGAATGCGGCTATCGTGTGTATGAATATTTATAAACCGTTGATACGTCCTAAAGCAACTGAAAGAGAGATGTTTATTGTTGCTCATATAGTGAATGTATTTCTGGGAATACTGGTCATTAGCGGTGCGTTTGTTTTCTCACGTCAGACAGAGCTTGCGCTCTTTGATCTGATGCTTCTGCTCTCATCAAGCATTGCGATGCCGATAGCATTCCCGTTCTTACTCGTATATTGGGTTAAGAAGACACCTCCTTGGTCTGCTGTTGCATCAGTACTTGCAAGCAGTATTTTCAGTGCGTTGTCAAAGACTTTCGGTTTTCTCAAGGTCCCGCATGAATGGGCAACAGATGTTCTTAATTCAACTGGTTTGTTTTCGCTTGACCCTTCCAGCGAATGGCCTCTTATGTTTAATATTGGCGGAATAATAATAATTGGCGGGACTATTTTCCTCCTTTCATCATTGTTCTGGTCTGGTACTGATGATTTGGTGAAAAAGCGTATCGCAGAGCTTTATAGGCGGATGAATACGCCTGTAGATTATGAAACAGAAAATGTTGGATCCGAAGACAATAGACAGTTTTTTATTGTTGGTATTCTTGCGATGATTGTCGGTTTTGGGTTGATGATTATAACACTGTGTCCCAATACAATGGTAGACAGGGTTGCTATTTTGATTACAGGTTTGATAGTTGCAGTGGTAGGCTACATGCTTTATATTTGTGGTCGCCGTTATGTTAAACAGTTAGAAACGAAGTAACGCAATCAGAGCCGCGACCGTAAGGGAGCGGATAAGGCGTGTGGTTTTAGAATATAGAAGTAAGTAGTGAGTAGACTTATTACTTCATTGGTTTGTGAGTAAAACCTACGCCAGAGAAATATTAAAACAATTTGCACGGAGAGTATATGTTAAGATTTTTAGGTAAAATCACGATAATTATAACACTTTTAAGCGGTGTTGTGTTTGCGGACAATAAAGATGATGCTGCTCAAAGCCTTATAGTCCAGAATACGCTTAAAATAGATAAACCTTATAAGCTTGTAAAAACCATTGATTTGAACAAGATAAGTGCTATTGTTATTCCTGAAGGCAACGCGTATCAGGATTTTGCCGAAAAAATTAAAAGTTCTCTTTTGAAGAAGAATATTACGAATGTTAAAATTGTTAGTGATGAGCTTTATAAGCAACAGAGCGGTAACCTTATTGTTGTAGGTGATACGGGCAGTAACGTTATGATAGATCGCCTGTACTGGAATTGGTATACTCGAATGGCTCCGGGTGTATTGAGTAATTATTATGCGATTCAAACTATATACAGTCCTATAGGTGTATATTCGCAGGGTGATATGGTTGTTATAGGTATTACAAACCCGGCATCATTTAACAATGCTTTCAATAGTTTCTGTGAACTTATTGATTCTTCCGACAATAACAGACTTTCGCCTTTTTATCAGATATATGGCGGGGCGGTTCAGGAATATCGCCAGTCATACTTTGATGCAGCCTCAAAGGAGGGCGGGCTTAACGGTTTTATGACTCTGCTCGATTATTATATGAGAAATAATGACAAGCAGTATCTTGACAGGGCCGTTGAAGTGCTTCTTGAAAAAGCACAGGAGAATAACGAAGATCCTCTTATGTTGAAAGTCAGTTGGGCGGATGAACGTAACTTCTATAAAGCAGTGCAGTATTGGGATGCTTTCTGTCGCTTTTATGACCTGAGTGACAAGCAGCGTCTTGATATTGACCGAATGCTTATAAGTTCGGTTGATGTTCTGCTGAAAAGGTGTAGTGGTTATCATGCCATAGATGAAGATTATATCACGACATGGAATCATACTAACATACCTCTTCTTGGTATTCATACGATCAGTCGATATCTTAAGCAAAGATACGAAATGAATAATCCTCTCATTGAAGAGTTCGATACAAAGGCTGTTCAGTGTTTTGAGGCTACGATTGATAACTATAGACCAATGGAAGAGAGTATTGGATATACGCTTCTTGCGGGTGAATACAATTTCTATTACTATCTTATGGAAAATAAGATGGAATTTGTAGAAAACGGCGGAGCGCAGAGATTTGCGGATATGGTAATGTTAAATACCGACAATAACGGATATTTCGCCGGACAGGGTGATGTTGCACAGATGTATCCGATAGCAGGTCATAATCGTGGATTCAGTCTGTTATTCAGACTTACCCGTGATGGTATATTCAGGTGTATGGCTGATCGTGATCAATCTCATTGGTTTAAAAAATATACGCTCTTTGATGTTGATACTCCGGCGGTTACTCCTGAAAAGTATGTTGGAGTAAAGCATATACCTATTGATAAGGGAATGTATGAATTGTTGTATAATTATACATTTGAATATGAGCCTATTTCTCCACCGAACTTTCCGCGTGAGATGACGTTCGATAAGCTGCAGTTCCGTTCTTCAGCTGAACCGGAAGGAGAATATATGCTTGTTGACGGTCTTGGCAGGGGTAAGCATCAGCATTATGATACCAATGCGATTGTTGCTTATGTTGCCGGAGGTTACAAGTTCCTTTTTGATTCGGATTATCTCTGCAAGAAGACTTCTGATCATTCAATACTTAATGTGTGCAGAAACGGCAGGAGTGATGAACAAATCGCATCATGTGCCGGTTTGATGCATTGCAGTGAATTTGAAGAAGACGCCTTTACAGCATCAACTATTACCGATTACAAGGGTGTTGACTGGACTCGAAATATTTACTGGGAAAAGGAAAAATACTTTGCTGTGCTTGACACGGTTAGAGTCAAAGAGACTGCTGAATATGTACTTGACTGTACCTGGAAAATACTTGACAGAGATATGGAAGAGTATGATGGTAAGACATTGGTATGTAAGGCGCCAAGCACCAGTGAGAATAAGCTTTCAAGTGGAGAGAAAATTGATACTCTTCGTAATTTCCCAGGGCAGACTTTTTATCTCAGAAGCACAACGGATAACGGTTGGTGGGATCATCGTGTCAGCTCAAGAGAAGTGCCGAGCCATAGAATACATCAGAGCGTAAAGTCTGATCTGAAAAGCGGCGATTATATGTCGTTCCAGAATGTTTTCTATGTCAAACGTGATAGTGATTATGTGCCAGTTAAGATAAATGAAAAAGCTATGCTTGTTGATGGCAGTGACTGGAAGCTCATTGTTGTTGATGATGCGATATCTGATCAAATCTCTCTTCGCGGTAAGTTTGTTGCGGTAAACAATGATTCGATTACCGCCGTAAAAGTAGAGTCTTTCAGTTATGCCGGAGACGAATTATTCAGAAGCTCAGCGGCTGTTGATATATCACTCAACGGTACAAAGCTTTTCATTGATGCTGAGTGTGATGGACAACTTAAACTTGCTGGTATTGAAAAGACCTTTGAGTTTAAGAGGGGTACCAACGAATATACTGTAAGCGGAGTTGATTTCAGTATAAATAAATCTTCTCTTGTCAAGCTTTCGCAAAGTTCTGATGATAGCAAGCAGGGTGATATATTTGATAGTGTCAGAAAGCTGTCAGTCGAAGGGAAAGGCAAAGCAACCGGCTTTGAATACAATAGCTTCACTGATATGTTTGCATATGATATTAATCGTGACGGCAGCAATGAGATTATCGTAACTTCAAGAACAGGTGATGCTTCTGTGTATGATGAAGGCGGCAAACTGCTCTGGAAAGCGAAAAACGATAGCGGCTTTTATTCCGCGACAGCCGGAGACATTGATAAAGATGGCAAATTTGAGGTGCTTCTTGGTACAGGTTCACATAGCGTGATTGTATTTGATGCTGATGGTAATGAGCTTAGACGTGTTGCTGTCCCTATTGAGTCTTCAGGGCGTTACGGTGTGAGAAAAAGCGATCCGCAATGGATAACCGTTCTCAAAATATTTGATATAGACTTAGATGGCGATATGGAGCTTGTGCTTGGCACGAGAACATGGCAGGTTCAGATATTCGACCATGATTTCCAGCAGCAATGGTATTTCAGTTACAATTATCATGGTGTTCAGGAGATTAGTTTTGAGGATATGGATAATGATGGTGTGATTGACATTGTTACATCTGACAGGTACGGCACCGTTCGTGTACTCGACTGGAAGAGCGAAGATTTTGCGACCAGTATTAAAGGTTATACTGCTACAGGCGATGTATCGCATGCTATCACAGATGCTGATAATGACGGCATAAAAGAATTTATTGATGCCTCTACTGCCGGCGTTCTTACTTCTTTTGAAAGACCGGATAATTTGAAGATAATCATAAAAGATTCATGGGATCCTTATTATGGCTACAATGAAAAATGGAGTTTCAACAACTTTGGCTACAGTTATTATGATGTTGAGTTATTGAATAACCGTGATGGTGAAGATTCATTGCTTGCCGCATCGGAAACCGGTTATATTTACAGCCTCAATCCTTCCGATGGTTCTCTTAATTGGAGTAAACATCTTGGAAGTATTGTCCACACTGTTTCTGTTTATGCAGATAAATACATAGCTGCAGGTACCGAAAAGGGTGATGTCTTTATCTTGAATTCAGATGGTAAAATTCTTTACACTTGCAATCTTGGTGGTAAAATATGCAAGATTATTCCGATTGGTAACGGTGTGTTTGCTGTGGCTGATACTTACTGTAATATTTCAGTAGTCGGATGGAATAACAACGCTTTAGAGCCGCAATGAAGGGTTGTTTTTGAAGATGACTTTCAAAATAAAATGAGAAACTGGTGGCTTGAAGGAAGTGACAAAGTTTCAATTAAAAACGGAAGAATGTATATAGATGCCAATGATCCCGATGGCAGCGGAAGTGATATCTATTGTACCATATGGTGCAAAAATAAGATTGAGGGCAAGAATGTTAATATTAAATTTGATGCCTGTGTGCTTGATTCCAAGACAGGCGTGAACAATATTAATTTCTTTCTGAACTATTCCGATCCTGAAGACAAGGATATCTATGAGACCCGTTCTGCTCGAGAGAGCGGGGCATATACCTTGTATCACGACCTTAATGGCTACATATTTACTTATCTGCGTGATATTGCCGGAGAGAGAGAGTTTGTTAACGGTGTTCCGCAGGGCAGGGTTCGTATCCGAAGATGTCCTGGATTTAATATGATAGCAGAAAGTTATACCTATAATGCTGAGGCAGGAAAAGTCCGGGAAATTGAGATAATAAAAAGGGGTGGTGATATTTCTTACAAAGTAGATGGGATGATTCTTTGTCAGGTAGAAGATGAAGATAGTTGGAATTCTGGCTATTTTGGACTAAGAACGTATATGACCAGTTTGTGGGTTGACAATTTTGTTGTAACTGAGTTAGAGTAATAATTTGATTGAAAGATTTTGATAATGATAAGATCAGTTGTAAATTGCGTATTCCTTTTATGTTCGGTATGTTGTTTATATGCGGCAGATGTAACTGTTGTTACAGATAGAGAAGATGCTCTTTATTCTTGCGGTGAAAAAGCAGGCTTTGTAATAAGCAGTGAAACAGAAACTGATTGCAAATACACACTGACTCTTGATGGCAAAGATGTGATCAAAACCGGCGAATTAAAAATAACTGATGACGCAGAAGTCGTCTATGGCTCAGTTGAGGAGCCTGGATTTCTGAGATGTGCTGTGCAGTATAAGGATTCAGATACAGGCAAGATGAAATCAGCCGTTGCGGCGGCAGGTTTCGATCCGAAGAAGATTAAGCCTGCTTATGATAAACTTACCGAAGATTTTGATGTCTTCTGGAATGAAATGAAGCGTCAGCTAAGTTGTATACCTTTTAATATTGTTATGGAACCATACAGTAGTGATGATGGTGTTGAAATCGTAGATATAAAGGTTGATTGTATTGGCAAGAATGTCAGCGGTTATTATGCTCGTCCTATCGATGCGAAGGTCAAAAGCTGTCCGGCAATATTGTTTGTTCAGGGCGCGGGTGTTTACAGTTCAAGAACCGGAAGTGTAAAAGACTATGCAAGCGAGGGTTTTATAGCTCTTGAGATAAATGCTCATGGTTTGTCCAATGGACAGAGTAAGGAATATTACAGTGAATTGGCTAAGGGAGAACTTCAGGGATATTCTCACTGGGGTAGAGAAAGCCGCTATACCAGCTATTTCAAAGGAATGTACTTGAGGGTTGTTCGAGCATTGGAGTTTCTCAAGGCTCAACCTCAGTGGGATGGTAAGGTGCTGGTTGTTTACGGTTCAAGCCAGGGCGGTGCACAGACTCTTGCCGCCACAGGTCTTGATCCTGACGTTAATATAATAGCTGCTGCAGTTCCGGCCATGAGTGATCATGCCGGTAAGATTGCCGGCTGGCCGAGAATGATTCCTACGGAGGGAGACGGCAGTTACAACAAGCAGATAGCAGATGCCAGCAGTTTCTTTGACAATGTCAATTTTGCACGCAAGTCAAAGGCGCAGGCAATCTTTACTGTTGGATTTATTGACAACGTATGTCGCCCGACAAGTGTTTATGCGGTGTATAATACATTTCCTAATAAGAAGGAAATTATAAACGAGCCGCTTATGGATCACAAATTCCTGCCTGAACACCGTGATGTTTTCAAGCAGTGGATACTCGAAATCATTGAAGACATAAAGTGATTTAGTCTTATACCCATAACGAAAATCCCCAAAGGGTAAACTTACCCTTGTTAACTGAAAAAAACATATATTTTTTCAGCACAGAAGATGTACGTGTATTATTTGACAGTCATGTGTTTAGCGGTTGGTTAAACACTGTCAAAATATCTTATTACTTATTGTTTCAAGGAGATTTGTATGTGGTTTTTAAACAGAAAATGGTTCTTGTGGGTTTGTTTGGTTGTTGTTTTACCGGGGTTTGTTCCGCTTTTAGCGGTAACTCATCCTGATGCAACGCAGGTGAGCTTGATTGATCTTGAGTTTGATTCACCTGCCTACAGGTATTACACCGGCGGCTATTACTATATCAATGAGGATGGTTATGATCATTGGGCAGTAAATCAGGATGTTGGTAATGTGCCGGATATTACAAGTTCATACTATTATTCCGGTAGCAAGGGAATGATCTGTTCGGTTGGTTCAGCCAGTTCCGGAGAGTGTGCAAGATCAGAACTTCTTCTTTTGCGTCAGCAAACGTTGGATACAACAATGTATTGCTCCTTTGCCAATTATCAGCCTGTTAATTCTCCCGAAACTCCAAATCACAGCATTTTTTGGCAATGCTGGCAATGGTCTGGCGGTTCACCTCCGTTGGCGCTTAACATGGAGCCGGATGGACAACATTTTATATTTCAACGGAATGTAGATGATACAGAGTCCACAACAGCTCTTTATCGAGCTATGATACCGGAGATGGGCAGTTGGCACAGATATTTTGTTGAATATACTCTTGGGACTGATTATGACGGGAATGTTAAGTTTTACATTGATGGGATAAAGAAAATGGAGTTTGAAGGTACAACCGCAAGAAGCGGCACTGGTATCCCCACTGATTCATTCCAGACTAAATGTGGAATCTATCGATACAGCGATCCGTCAAGTTATACCAGTTACTTTGACAGTGTAAGAATCGGTACTGCCAGAAGCCAGGTGTGGTATGGTACAGAGACCGAGGAAACACAACCCGAATCATCAATCATAGGGCATTGGGGATTTGATGAACCTGGTGACTGTAATGTTGCTATTGATAGTTCTGAAGGGTGCAGCTATGTTGGCGAGATTAGAAACGGCGGGGCAAGAGCTGCTGGCTATATTGGCGGTGCGGTATCACTTGACGGCGTGGATGATTATGTTTCAATTCCCGACAGTATCTTATGGGATACAGGTGATCAGATAACGGTGTCATGCAGATTTAAGACAGACACCAATCAGTCAGTCAAGGGACTGGTTATGCATGACTATGACAATTATAAGTATATGCTTTATATGACGGGTAATGCAGGAGATTTGATTTTCTATGTAAGAACTTCAAGTGGTGTTGTTACCGCATCTATTAACAACTCTGATGGTTACTATGCAGATAGTGCATGGCACCATGTTACAGGTGTTTATGATAAAAATTCTTCTGATGGGAATCGTGTTAAATTGTATGTTGATGGTTCTCTTGTCGGTTATGCTGCCGGTTATAATGAAAGTATTCTTGCTGGAGATGAAGGTATAAAAATTGGCCGATATCTGTCAAATTACTTTGATGGACAAATTGATGATGTAAGAATATATAATTATGCTTTGGGTTTGGATCAGGTTACAGATATTTATTCTGATACGCTTCTTGCTCACTGGAAATTTGATGATGACAGCTATGGTTTTGACGGTGATTGTTCAGGTAATGCAACATCATTTATGGCTTTTAATGATTCTGCCACAGTTTCCGGTTATGAGGGTAGTGCCGCTGATTTTGATGGTAATGATGATTATCTTGAGGTCTTTGACAGTCGTTTATGGGATACGGGGAGTGAACTTACCGTATCATGTCGATTTAAGACAAATGTTAACCAGTCAGGTAAAGGGCTTGTAATGCACGATGCGAGTAATTACAAATATCTGCTTTACCTTAATGGTAACTCAGGCGACTTGATCTTCTATACAAGAACATCCAGTGGTGTAACAACTGCGTCAGTAAACAATGCAGATGGCTATTATGCAGATGGCAACTGGCATCAGGCTGTGGGTGTTTATGATAGATATGCATCAGATGGCTACCGGGTAAAATTGTATATTGATGGTTCTCTTGTCGGTTATACAGCCGGCTACAATGAGGATTTGCTTGAAGGTGATCAGGGAATTTATATAGGGCGGTATTCTGCTAATTATTTTGATGGTGCAATCGATGATGTTTCTATATATTGCAGTGCATTCAGTTCGCAGGAAATTGGATATATGTATGATGGGCCTGTATGTGATTATGATTTTGATGAAAATAGTTCGGATGTGATCTGGGATAGCTCGTTTATGAATAATTATGATGGTATTATGCAAAATGGTTTAGGATGGGCTTCCGGCTATACAGGCACAGCCGCTGATTTTGATGGAAGCGATGACTATATCAAGATTGCTGACAGTGATATCTGGGACACCGGTGATGAGATAGCCGTGTCATGCAGATTCAAGACAAGTGTTAACCAGTCCGGCAAAGGGCTTGTAATGCATGATGCAAGCAATTATAAGTATCTGTTGTATCTTACCGGTGATTCCGGCGGGCTTATTTTTTACGTGAGAACGGCAAGCGGAGTTGTTTCTGCTTCAAAGAGCCAAAGTGCTGGTTATTATGCTGATGGACAGTGGCATCAGGCAGTAGGTGTTTACGACAGAAATGCTTCAGATGGTAACCGCGTTAAGCTGTATTTTGATGACACACTTGTCGGTTCTGCATCTGGTTATGATGAGGCTTTACTTGCCGGTGATGAAGGCATATATATAGGTAGATACTCATCTAATTATTTTGATGGCCTTATTGATGATGTGTTAATTTACAATAGTGCAAG
The DNA here is from genome assembly GCA_044440125.1 of Sedimentisphaeraceae bacterium JB056. Classification (GTDB taxonomy): domain Bacteria; phylum Planctomycetota; class Phycisphaerae; order Sedimentisphaerales; family Sedimentisphaeraceae; genus JBITAJ01. The sequence continues at coordinate 69,183 of JBITAJ010000018.1, forward strand.
ATAGTCTGTTCAAAAACACGAGAAATTCAGGTCGTAATTGCGAAATTGCGACCTGAATAGTGTTTAGTGAATCAGATGTTTTATGTTCTAATATGGCGTAGCAAGTAAACTTTTCAAATTTGAGCATATATCAGGATGCTGTGAAGCTATGTCGTTTAGCTCAGAAATATCTTTTGATATATCATACAGTTCTATGGATGCCTGCTCTGCAATCTTGACTGCTTTCCAGTTATTCATTCTTACAGCTCTTTTGTCTTTGTATTGCCAATAAAGATATTTATGCTGTTTCTGTTCTTCTGGTTGCCCAAGCAATGTTGGCAGCATTGATATACCGTCAGTTGGTGATTCAATAGGCTGTCCTGTAATATCTGCTACTGTGGGTAGGAAGTCCCAGAATGCTGATATATGGTCTGATTGGGTGCCGCTTTCGATTTTACCTGGCCAGTATGCTATAAATGGAATTCGTATGCCTCCTTCGTAAAGGTCTCTTTTCATGCCCCGAAGAGAACCGTTGCTGTTGAAAAATTCGGGATAGGAGCCGCCTTCGGTATGCGGGCCGTTGTCGCTGGCAAATATTACAAGTGTGTTTTCTTCAATATTTTTTTCTTTAAGCAATTCGATTATCCTGCCTACATCAGAGTCGAGTTTTGATATCATTGCTGCATAACTTTTCTGGGCATTGGGCCATGGTTTGTCTGAATACATGCCGTTATCTGGCACCTCCATACCGTGTTCAATGCCAATTTTATCAAACTCATTATTTGCGTGAGGGATTGTGTAGGGAAGATACAGGAAGAACGGTTCATTACTGTTTTCAATGAATTCTATGGCCTTTTCTGTAAAAAGGTCATGGCTGTACTCTTTTTTATTAGTTGAGATTCCGCCAAATTTACTTGTAATATGTCCATATTCCAGTGCTCCGGGGTCATTCTGATCATACTGACTTATATCAGGTCGTTCAACAATATTTTCAAGGTGATCTTTTTTCTGGTTTTCCCATAGATACTCAGGGTAGTAGTTGTGAGCCTGTACCTGATTCAGGTAGCCGTAGAAATAATCGAATCCCTGTTTATTAGGTATTCCCGGACTTCCAGCTTCACCAAGCCCCCATTTGCCGATTGCTGCTGTTCTGTATCCTGCTTTTTTACAGATTTCTGCAACAGTGACGTCTGTGTCAAAGAGGGTTGAGTCTGCTTCATTACCTTTTATTCTGCAATGTCCGGTATGGAGACCGGTCATAAGAGTACATCTTGATGGGGCACAGACTGTACTGCCGGCATAATGCTGAGTGAATTTCATGCCTTCAGCCGCCATTTTGTCAATATTTGGAGTTTTGATTTGTTTTTGACCATAGCAACCCAAATCGCCGTATCCAAGATCATCTGCAAGAATGTATATGATGTTGGGGTTTTTGGGGGCGGTATTTACTTTTTTACTGGTCGAATAGCATCCGCTTATGCTTGCTCCTGCAGTTATCATTAATGAATGGCTTAAGAATTGTCTTCTTGTCAGACTCATACTTGTTGTCCTTAAAATTAGCAAAAATAGTATTAAGTTATGTTTGACATTGTATTTTGTGATAACACAATGTCAAACATTTCTAAATATATATTAAGATTGTATGTGTTTAAGACGTTTATGCCTTTTCATTCCAGACTGTCAGTCCTTCAATCTGTTTTTCATTCTTGAATATAAAGCTCAACAGATATGCTATAAAGAAGAATGCCGCGTTAACCAGTGTCATTATCCAGTATGCATGTACCCTCATCTGCCAGTTTTCAGGCAACGCATTTATTGTATTAAGTCCAAGATACAGATTGAATATTGTAGTTATTACAAGAGCAATGATTGATGCTTTATTGCTGATTCTTTTTGTGAAGAAGCCGGCTATGTAGAGTCCGATTTTACTTCCGGAGAAAATGCCGCCGGCAATCATCCCCATGTCCATCATGCTTTCTTTGGGCAGACGTTCGAATACTATTGCCCCAATTATCATTATTACGGAAGTTATCAATGCTATTGACTGAGCAAATATCAGATACTGTTTTTCTGTGTATTTCTTAACCGAAAATCTTTGAAGTATATCAACTATTGATATTGTTGATACGGCGTTGATACTTGAATCAAGCGAAGACATTCCAGCTGCCAGTACACCGGCAATCACTAATCCGGCAAAGAATTGCGGAAGTTGTGTGAGGATGAATATTGGGAACACCTGATCTGGTTCAAGTTGGGCGATTTGTGCATCAGGAAACACTTTGTAGAATGCAAACATTGCCGTGCCGATGAAGAAGAAGAATGCCCATGTCGGTACGCTTGCAATGGCGCATATTGCGGTTGCTTTTCTTGCCTCTTTCATTGATTTTGCCGCTATATAACGCTGTACAACATTTTGGTCGCTGGCATACATGCCTATCCAGTTGACAATACCGGCAAGAACCATTGTGTAGAATGTTCTTTCTCCCATATCCCATTTGAATTCGCCGATTCCGAATTTATGGTCTTCGATGGCTATATCCATAATTTGTCCAAGACCGTGCGGCATCTTGATTATCATTATGGCAAGACACAATAGTCCGCCAACCCATAGTGTAATCGTTTGAATCACATCAGTCCATATGACTGCGTCAATACCTCCGGCAACTGTGTAAAAGGATACAAATATACCTGTAATAATGATTGCCCAAAGTATATCTATACCTGTCAAAAGGTTGATAGGGATTGCCATCAAATATAGGACTGTTGCTATGCGTATTAATTGGGTTATAATGAATCCTACAGCCCCATAAAGGCGAACTATAGGGCCAAATCTATCCTCAAGATATTCAAACGCCGATGCTGTTTTGCCGTGTCTGAAAAATGGGATAAAGATTACAATAGCTATTATTGAGACTACAGGAAGTGTTAGGTTGGGTACAACCATCCGCCAGTCAAGTACGAATGCTGCTGCAGGGAATGCCAGAAAAGTAACAGAGCTTACAGAGGTTCCAACCATAGAAAGGCCGAGTGCCCAGCCCGGAAAATTACGGCCGCCAAGAAAGTAGTCATCGGTTGTAGTGTTTTTACGGGAAAAATAAACTCCCATACACGCCATTAAGCCGAGGTATATCAGCAGGGCGACAATGTCGCTTAATCGCATTAAATTTTCTTCAAACATAATAAGATCTTGTCCGTTTATTTAAGTAAGTCAATAGATATTTTACTGATTCCAATTTGTTCTTTGCCGATTGAGTATGTTACCCAGAGAGTATCATCAACTACGATTGCGTTTGGATATTGAAATCCTGGTCCTTTGTGATCGCCTGGATTCTTTTCCATGCATTGCGGTGCTCCGCATCTGATAGTATAGGCTTTGGTGAAATTGATTCCGTCTTCTGAGATGGAAAGTATGAGAGGGTCTCTAAGCCAAAGCCTGTCGATGTTGTTGCCTATTAAAAATGCTCTTCCGTCAGGGAGGTTTCCGGCAACACATTTTGACGGGCTGTCAGGAATATTGGTTTTATATGCCATTGACCAATTGCCTTTGGATTCGTTACGTAGTGCCGCGTAAAGTCTCATGCTGCGGCTGTCATCACGATAAAGGCCGACTTCTTTGCCGTCAGGGCGGAAAAAATATGTTGGTTCACAAAACTTTGTGCCTTTATCACTGCTTTCAGGAAAGCTGTAGAGCTTTTTGTGCTCATTTCTCATTTCTTTGAGTTTTGTGATGTCGTTTAATATTTTTTTGTTTTTTGCCATTGTGTACGGGAGAATGCCGTCTTTTTCATGGCCGGGCGGTATGCTTTCAGAGAGCCAGTATGTATCTTTTCCGGGTATTCCTTCTGGCGATATGTAACGTATTAGCCTTGGTAAATCATGATGTACAGGCGTTATCGCTCCACTTTCTCTTTTAACCCATTCGGTAACTTCTTTTACTGTTGCTGTTGTATAAAGTCGGCCGTTAACTTCCTTGAATATCGGATAAATTCCGACTCCCGGTTGATTTTTGGGCGCCATTTTACCAATTGAATCAATTAGAACCTGTGTTTTTGACCAGTGTTTCATGTCCTCAGAGAATGCGAATAAGGCCCTTGTTCCCGGTCCACCTTCATACTTATCGTGAGAAAACCATGTTACGAAAAGTTTGTTATTATAATAGTGTACTATCGGCCCATGGTTGAACATTCCAAGCTCTCTTGAGCCTGTGAATATTGTGAAATGTTCAACTCCTGATAGGATTTCAAGTCCGGCATCTGTTTTCTCAGGATCAGGCCATGTTGTATCCCATTTTACACACGCTTTGTATACTTCTTCACTGAATGATATTCCCGCAAACAACAATGTTGCTAACAATGCAGGTATGATTGCTTTTTTCATAGTAAACCTCTATTTTTTTCAGTTTAACAAGTACTATTTGAGTGATTCAAGCGGAATTCTGCTGACGCCGATTTGTTCTTTGCTGATTGCGTAAGAAACCCATAAGCTATCGCCGATCACTATGGCATCGGGATACTGGAATCCGGGGCCTTTATGGTCACCAGGGTTCTTTTCCCTGCAATTTGATGCTCCGCAACGGATAACGTATGACTTGTCGAAATGTACTCCATCGGTTGATAGTGATATCATTATAGGATCTCTGAGCCATAATTTGTCAATGTTGTTGCCTATAATGTAAATTCTGCCGTCAGGCAATGAGCCGGCAACACATTTTGATGGGCTGTCGGGTATATTGGTTTTGTATGCTTTGCTCCATTGTGCTCCCGGCTTATCTCTCAGTGCGGCATAGAGTCTTAAACTTCTCTTTATGTCTCGATAAATACCGACTTCCTTGCCGTCTGGTCTTGTGAAGTAAGTTGGTTCACAAAAACCGGCATCATCGTCTGTTTTTGCGAAGAAATACTTACTTTTTTTCTCGTCTACTTTCTTTTTGAGGGCAGTCAAGTCTTTAAGAAGCTCTTCGTTGCATGCCATGTTGTAAGGCTTTATGAAATCGTAATCTTCAGGTGAGTTTTCTGAAAGCCAGTAGAGCTCTTCTTTTTCAGGGTTTTCTATATTCACGAGCTTAGCTATTTTAGGTAAGTCTCTATATACCGGTGTTTTATTGTTGCCGTCTTCTTTCCAGTCTATCATTCTTTTTACAGTGGCGAGAGCATAAAGTTTGCCGTTTATTTCTTCAAATGTAGGCCAAAGTCCTGTACCTATATTGCCAGGGCCTGTCATTTCACCTATTGAATCTATCAATACTTGTGGTTTTGACCATTTAATAGGCTGGTGTTGTTTAAGCCCAGAGTTGTCGAGTCTGATCTTTTCTTCGCTATATGAAAAAAGTGCTCTTGTGCCAGGTGAATCTTCGTAATTGCGATGTGAAAACCAGGTTGCGTAAAGCCTATCATTGTAAAAAGCGAGCATTGGACCATGGTTGAACATGCCTAATTTTTCATTTCCTGTAAAAAGTGTGTAATGTTTTACACCGGATAGTACTTCAAGACCGACATCGGCTTTTGATGCATCAGGCCAAGGTGCTGTCCATTTTATACATGCTTTGTATGTGTCTTCTGAGTAAGCATTTATGCTTATGACTAAAGTTAGTGCAGTTAGAAGTGATAGTTTGCTGGTCATTGTTTACCTCTCTTAAAGATACTGTTTAATGTTAACAACTTTATATGTTTATTCTATAAATTAATCTGTTGAAATCAAATATATTTTGTAAAAAGACTGAAAAAACGAGATAATTTTCTTGAAATAATTTTTCAGTCTTTTTACAATACCAATATAGCGTGTTCTATTTTTTTTATTACTCATTTTATAAAGGAGAGCAATATGTATAGATCAAGGTTGTTAATTCTAACAACGGCAATTCTGGTTTTAGGTATGCATGCCTATGCTTCACTGGATGATGTAATGCTTGGTTATCATCCTCTTACTGACAAGTCACCCTTAGCCATTCGTGACACTAATGCGTTTGATTTTATTACTCAGGCAAGCTGGACCATCGATGATAATATTGATGCTGTCTTATGGCTTGAGACAGGGATGATGCTTTCAGGTTCTGCTGAAGGTAATCTAAGGCTTTATGATCCTTCCTTAGCTCAGCTTGATGTGGTCTCAGGGCTGGGAACCATTACAGATCTTGGTGCAATGCATAATGGCAACGTAGCTGTTTGTACAAGCGAAGGTTATTTGTATGTATATTCAGTCGTTGATAATGCACTTAGTCAGGTGAGTTTCAGAGATGTAAGCCCGCTTTCATTTATATCATTGGGCGTACAAAGTACAGACCATATCGTAGTTGCATGTTACAACGGAAACACGCAGCACCTGAAAAGGGTTACAAGCTCACTCGGAAATGCCGGCGGAGCAGTAATTCCAAATACGGATGCTAACTCTGTTGATTTAGTTGTATTAAGTGACGACAGGGTGGGGATAGCTCTTGATGATCAGCAAGTAAGACTTATAAGCCCTGATATGAGTACAAGATTGGCTTACTATAAAGATGGCAATACCCCTGGTAACGGCTATTATATATTTGATGTTGATGTTTTGAGTGACGATACTCTTGTTTTAGCATATAGAAGGTTGTCTGATGGTACAACTGCTATTAGGCTCAGGGGTGGAGAAACTCTTGGTACTCATGTTGGCTATAGAGGTTTTCCCGGATATGGTGACTGTGTAGCAGTAACATCTGATGACGAAGTTGTCTATGCCGGAACTGGTGGTGTATTGAGATTGCTGGCTACGCCTGATTTAGGCAATTTAGCATATAAAACAGCTAATGCAAATGGTTTGGAGTTTGGTGATATCTATGTTCAGGGTGCACCTCCTGTAACTATTACTGCTCCATTAGACAGAGTTGTGGCTGGCGCCGCAATAGACATACTCTGGGACGCCAACAGCTCAGCTGGCAGTAATGTAAAGATTGAATTTTCAAGAGATAACGGTAATACCTGGAGTATTGTTGCAGATTCAACTGTAAACGATGGCAGCTACCAGTGGATTGTACCGGATATCATTTCTACAGAGTGCTTGATTAGAATTACAGAAGACACTTATTATAATTTTAATGTTAATGATCAGCCCTTTGAAATATTCGAGTGTGCGGTACCTGATCTTAATGGTGACTGTATTTCAAACATACCGGATATTCAGTTGATGGCTTCAGATTGGCTCAGCAACATTGACAACTGATATATAGCGTACGAACTTAACGAGGTTTAAAATGAAAAAGAAAAACGGCTTCACATTAATCGAACTTCTTGTTGTTATATCAATAATCGCTGTGTTAATGGCAATTATGATGCCTGCACTATCAAAGGCACGTGAAGCGGGTAAGAGAGTTGTTTGCGGCAGCAGGCTCAAACAGCTTGAGATGGCTCATACGTTGTATGTGCAGGATAGAGGTGCTTTTATGTCTTACGATATCGATCAGATATTTATTACGACATTGGCTCCTTATCTCTCTGATATGGATGAGATCAGGTTTTGCCCTGTTGCTAACAAGGTAAGGTATCAGTCTGACTGGCTTTGGAGCGGGAATACTGATTTCATTCATGGAAGTACAAACAGTGCATGGAGATGGCAGGCCTCAGCAACTACCGCATCAAACAGAAAGCCTGAAGAGGGCAGTTTTGGTATGAATGTTTATCTCTTCAACACACAAGGCGGTGATGAGCGATATCCGGGTGGTTATAATCCTGCAACAATGATTTCTACACCGTTCCCTACTTCATGGTGGAAAAGACCGGAGAATATCTCTAATCCTTACGAAGTGGGTGTTTTCGCTGATTGTGTATATGTGGCCTTTGCTCCACAGAACAACAACCCGATTCCTTCAGAGGTTGAGGTTGGTGAGAATAACAATGGTATTGGCCGTTTATGCATGGACAGGCATAATATGAAGGTTAATATTGTATTTGCTGATGGCCATTGCGAACCTGTGAAGCTTAGCGATCTTTGGTCGCTTCAATGGAGCCGTACATGGGAGAAAAAGTACGATGTTGAAATCGGTAGATAATTTGAATCAAACTTTTATGAAAAGGATAATTAATATGAAAAGTACAAGTATTGCAATATTAGCAGCTATAAGTATTTTTACATTTTCAGTATTCGCTGTTTCGCCGGTTCAGTGGACGGCACCGGTTCCTGACAGTTCTCTTACTGCAGCAGGATTACCTGTGCTTGGTGGAACTACCGACTATACTGTTTATAGTGTTGGGACGACTCTTGGCACATTTAGCCATGGCGTAAATATGAGTTATGCTAACGGGATAATCTTTGCTACATGGACTTCACATGATGGTTATGAAGGAGCCGCAGGGTCGCGAGTTCTGTATTCAAAATCTATAGATGGTGGGCAGACATGGAGTCCTGCAGCAGTGATAATAGATTCTATTGGTACAATGGCTGATCCTCCTGCGACAGGTACAGCTCTTAACAGCAGAAAAGTCGAAGTTAAAAATGGCAGGATGTATATGTTGGCTTCTGTGCGTGATATAACAAGCTGGGATGGTACAGGTGATGATATTGTTCCTGTAACAACTTATCTTGGAATTGTTGGTGTTAACCTTGACAGCAACGGTGATCCTTACGGACCTGTTTTCTGGCTTAAAGATGATGCTCCTGCCGGACATGAATCAATGGAAGACTGGAACTCTCTTGACAGTGCAACATATCCCTATGCCGTAGAAGATACAAAAGATATTAATGGTGCTCTCAGTGGCGTTTATCATTATATGAGTACTTATGATGTTACTGCTTCAGATGGCGCCAGCTTGACTGAGCCGACTTTTTATACATGTAAAGACGGTCAGCAGATATCTCTTTTCAGGACAGGTGATGAGGCGTTGTCTCTTTATGCTGCCGTGCGTGCTGATTATAATTCTGCGTGGTCAGCTGCAGAGGAAAGCTCTATTCCTGACAGTCACAGTTTGAATGAGGCAACTGTATTGCCTGATGGCAGTGTTGTTCTTTTAGGTAACAATACGCCGGAACTTTACTACCGTGATGTACTCGTTATTTCTCGCTCTATTGATGGTTACGATTTTAATCTTGCATGGGCTCTTCGCTATGATCCTCCTGCAATCGTATACAAGAACACTGGCGACCATAAGGGTACTGGATATCAATATCCAGGTTCCGTTCTTGTGGGTGATAATCTATGGGTAGGATATTCAGAGAACAAAGAGAGTGTCGGAGTTACAAAGATTCCATTGTCAAGAATCATGCGTCCGTTTGCTGATCTTACCTCTGATGATGCAGTTGACTATTTCGACTTTATTGAAACAGGAAGTTTCCTGAATGATTGCGGTGATCCAGCGGATCCTAACTGCATCTAATTCTGAACTAAGTCTTACCAACATGGAGAATCAATGAACCGACGTGATTTTATAGAAAGTTTTGCTGGAACATCTCTGGCCGCAGCATCAACAGCTTTTGCTGCGGCACAGGGAGGTTCGACTGAAAAGTCTTCTATGCCGAAGTTTGCGAATCAATCTTCTGTAAGACACAAGAAGCCTAATGTATTGATACTTATGACAGATCAGCAGAGGCCTGATTCTCTTGGTTGTTATGGTTCAAAAATAGCTAAGACGCCAAATATTGACAGTCTTGCCAATGGCGGGGTGCTCTTTGAAAACTGTTATGTGCAAAATCCTCTATGCTGTCCATCACGATATACCATGCTTACCGGACAATATCCTCATAGTCATGGAGTAATGTCGAATTGGTATAAGCCGCGTGAAGGATTGAAGAGTTTTGCTCATGTCCTTGGCTCTGCCGGTTATCAGAGTGCAGCAATAGGAAAGATGCATCTAACTCCGTGGTATGATAACTTTGGTTTTGACGGTAGAATCATCGCTGAGCCAAAGATGGAAGTAGGGCATCAGGATGATTATGGTACTTTTATAAATAAGCATGGATATACTCGTGAACAGATGTATCCGTGGAATGATAAGTTTCTTAAACAATGCACTGCAATAGACTCTAATGTTCCTGCGGAACTGCATATAGACTCTTTTGTAGGTAAGAGTGTCTGTGAATATCTCAATAGAATTGATGAAGATATTCCGTTCTGTTGTATGGGGTCTTTTGTAAGTCCTCATAATCCGTACGATCCGCCTGAGCCTTATAATAAGCTTTTTAAGGATACGAAGTTTCCGCCTAAAAATATGGGCAAAGATGAGATTAATGAAAAGCCCAGAGAAGCTTATGATTATATAAATGAAGTGCTAAGTGCGGATTGGGGAGTGACGACAGATAAGTTTTCTGACGAGCAGCTTCATCGCATAAAAGCCAACTATTACGGGCTTAATACATTGATTGATGACTGGATCGGAAAGATTATAGATACCCTTAAGGAAAAAGGCATCTATGACAATACTATAATCATATACACCTCCGATCATGGTGATTTGCTTGGCGACCATGGATTGATATTCAAGCAGTGCTTTTATGAGCAGAGTGTAAAGGTTCCATTAATTATCCATGCTCCTGCTTATTTTGAGTCGGGGCGTGTAAATGATTTAGTGGAACTGAAGGATATCTACAGCACCGTTTGTGAGATGGGCAGTGCAAGACCGGGAAAAGAAGCACAGTCAAAAAGCCTGATGCCTTTGCTCAAGAGAGAAAAAGGTTACGTGCATAATGATGCTGTCTTTTCCGAAAATTATTTCGGCAAGATGATAAGAACCGGTCCTTGGAAGCTTGTTTACTACATAGGCAAAGATTATGGTGAGCTTTACAATCTTGATAAGGATCCTCTTGAGCAGGATAATCTTTGGGATAAGAAGTCATATGCCGATATAAAGTCTGAACTGAAGTCTCGGCTGCTTGACTGGATGGCGATATCCCAGAAATCATTGTACTTCCCAGTCCGTGACAAGCATCATGATATCAGTTACGCAGAATATGTTCAATCTGATGGAAGAGCTAAAAAGGTTGACGTTCAACCATGGTTTTTGAATGGTTTTGAAGACCTTTACGAGAAATGGGATTTTACGACAACATTGAATAAAACGATATAGAAACAGATGAAAAAGAAACCGAATATTGTATATATATTAGCTGATGATTTGGGTTATGGCGATTTAGGCTGCTACGGAGCAGAAAAAATCCCTACCCCGAATATTGATGCTATAGCCAAAGAGGGAATGCGTTTCAGTGATGCGCATTCATCTTCCGCGGTCTGTACGCCAAGCCGGTACAGTATTCTTACAGGGCGTTATTGCTGGAGAAGCCGGTTGAAAGAGGGCGTACTTGGCGGTTTCTCACTTCCTCTCATAGAAGATGGCAGAGCAACCGCTGCTTCAGTATTGGAGTCTGCCGGTTACAACACAGCCTGTATTGGGAAGTGGCATCTTGGTTTGAAGTGGTACACCAAAGACGGAAGCCCCAAATACAGTGATGGTCAAGGTGATTATTTTGACAGTTGGAATACAGAGACAGGTTTTGATGTCGATTATCAGCGTGGGTTCGAAAAGGGGCCGCTGGATTATGGGTTTGATTCCTTTTTTGGGATTGCCGGCTCTCTTGATATGCCTCCATACTGTTTTCTTGAAGACGACAAGTGTGCGGATATTCCAACGAAGGAAAAGGATATTTATTATCCCCAGCAAAGACGCGGTCTTATGTCTGATAATTGGGATGATAAACTTTGCGATTATACATTTGCTATGAAAGCTGTTGATTATCTTGATTCTCGGGCAAAAGCAGATTCAGAGGATCCATTCTTTCTTTATTTGCCTACAGCCGCGCCGCATAGACCTTGCTTGCCGCCCGATTTCATGGAAGGTGCAAGTGATGCCGGTGATAAGGGTGATATGGTGGCGATGTTCGATTGGGTAGTCGGTCAGGTGGTCGATACTCTTAAAAAGAACGGGCAATGGGATAATACATTGCTGATTGTTACAAGCGATAATGGTGCAAGGCGTTACTGTTTTAATGGTGAGGATTACGGACACAAACCAAACGGAAATCTTCGCGGTCAGAAGGCCGATATATGGGAAGGTGGACACCGAGAGCCATTGATAGTTACATGGCCGGCAGTGGTGGAAGCTGATTCTGTATGCGAAAAAATGGTTTGTTTGTCTGATTTTGTGGCAACTTGTTTCGATTTGGCAGATATCGATAAACCTTCGAATGTTGCAGAAGACAGTTGTTCCATGATGCCTTTACTATCGGGTAAACCTGGTGATTACGAAAGAAAGAATCTGATACATCACTCATTTTGGGGATGTTTTGCCATAAGAAAAGGTGATTGGAAGCTTGTTACCTCTCTTGGCTCCGGCGGGTTTACTGAACCGGTATCTGAGGAGCAGGTAGAAGGCGGTCCGGAAGGACAACTTTACAATATTGCTGAAGATATTGAAGAAAAAGAGAATCTGTGGCTTAAAGAGCCTCAAATAAGGCAAAGCTTGATTGAATTGTTAAACAGTTTAATGTAAAATACTGCATTTTTAGTGAGATTAATAATCTGATACCGACTTGGTATAATAAAATATGAAAGTTAATAGAGTATGAATAGAATGTTTCCTGAAAATTTCTTATGGGGTTGTGCCAGTTCCTCTTATCAGGTGGAAGGCGGAGCCGCTCAAGATGGACGCGGTGAGAGTATATGGGATGTGTTCTCTCATCAGCCGGGAAATATCAAGGATAATCACAACGGCGATGTGAGCGTTGACCAATACAATAGGTACCCTGAAGATGTTGCTATCATGAAGAATATGGGTCTCAATGCTTATCGTTTTTCTTTGTCATGGTCTCGATTGCTCCCAACGGGAAGAGGCGAGATTAATCAGGCGGGTGTTGATTATTACAATCGTCTGATTGACAGTCTGCTTGAAGCTGATATTGAACCGTGGATAACACTGTTCCACTGGGATCTACCTCAGGCATTGCAGGAAGATTTTGGCGGTTGGGAGTCTAAGGTAGTTGTTGATTACTTTGCTGATTATGCTCGCCTTGTGGCAGAGAAATATTCTGACAGGGTGAAGAATTACTTTACGCTCAATGAGTTCTTCTGTTTTACCGATAAGAGTTACGGCACATGTGAATTTGCTCCGGGAATAAAACTTGACCGTAAAGGCCTCAACCAGGTACGGCATAATTCTCTTCTGGCTCATGGTAAGTCGGTCAAGGCCCTGCGAGAAGCGGCGGTTTCAGAAATTAATGTAGGTCTGGCTGATAATCCAAGGATATTCGTGCCTGCTATAGAGACCCAGGAGTATATTGATGCGGCTCAAAAGGCTATGAGAATACAGAATGCACCGTTTATGACAACCATTCTGGAAGGTGCGTATCCGCAGGAGTATCTCGAGCAGCAAGGGGCTGATTCTCCAGAGTTTACAGATGAAGAGATGAATATAATCTCTGAGAAGATAGATTTTGTAGGCATAAATGCTTATTATCCTATGTATGTCCGTCCTGCAGACAATAAGCTTGGTTATGAGATTATAGATGCTCCTAAAGAGTACCCAACTATGGGAGCTGATTGGATTAAATTTGGTCCTCAGATAATATACTGGGCAGTACGGCATGTCAATGAGATATGGGATGTTGACAATATCTACATAAGCGAAAACGGCTGTGCGGCGACAGATGAAATCAATGAAAATCGAGAGATTCTCGATGTTGACAGGATTGCCTATCTCAGAGAGCATCTCAACAGTGCTTTGAGAGTGATTGAAGAGGGCTATCCGCTTAACGGATATTTTCTGTGGAGCTATATTGATAATTTTGAATGGGCAGATGGATATAACTATCGATTTGGCATTGTATATGTTGATTACAAAACATTAGAGAGAATACCTAAGCTCAGTGCAGAGTTTTACAAGAATGTAATAACCGCAAATGCACTTGTTTAGTTGAATTAATTGTAATTATTTTGGATATACTATTATGGCAGCACTTGTTGAAAAAGTAGCATCAAAAGCCGGCGTTTCGATCGCGACGGTATCAAGGGTGATGAATAATCATCCTAACGTCTCAAATGATAAAGTTGAGATGGTTAGAAAAGCGATCAAAGACCTTAATATAAACAAAGCTATAACGCGAGGAAGCAAGTCGCTTAGAAGTGCAAATACAGTAGCTTTCGTTGTGACAAACAGAAATGCAGCAACGTCTTACTCTTATGTATTGACAGAGACGATACATAGAGTATCCGAAGTGCTTGCTGATCGTGGTTACAACACTATTCTTGCCGATATATCAGAAGGCAAGGAGCTGCCAAGAATCTTTACGACATCAAGTGTAGCGGGAATGATACTTTCTGGTGATATAAAGAGCGAGAAGGTATTGAGTCAGATAAAGGATATCCCGCAGGTATGGGTGACATCACACTATTCAGAAGGTAAGGATATTGCTCTGGCAGGTAATGAAGCAGTTGGAAGAGTAGCAGCTCAATATGTACTTTCACGAGGACATAAAAGCGCTTTGCTTGTCAGTCCTTTCCGTTCGGAACCTTATAACAGCCGTTGTGATTTCTTTGAATATACCTGCATGCGAAACAATATAGAAGTTTCACGTATGAACTGTAATTTCAAAATGCCGGGTAAAAATGAAATACTTGATATGAATTGGTTTAATAGTGTGGCGTATGATTTAGCCAAGAAATTCCTCGGACTTGAGAATAGACCTACAAGTGTTTTTATACCGAGTGATATGATAACAGGTTCTTTTTATCGAGGTCTTTATGAAAATGGTGTTATACCAGGTAAAGACTTCGAGGTGATCTCGTGCGGCAATGATTTGCTTATACTTGCTTCCTTATACCCGATTCCAACGACTATTGATATAGGTCCTAAGCTTATGGCAGAGAGAGCCGTTGAGCAGCTCTTGTGGCGAATAAATAACCAGGAAGAAGAACGTAACTTCAAGGCTTTTATTGAGCCTATACTGATAAAGAGTCCAGATATAAAATCAGAGAAATTTGGACAAGAATAATAACTTTTACAGAAAAGAAACACCATGGAAACTCACAAATTACCAAAGGGGTTGTGGCCTGTAATGCTTACTCCTTTCAATGAGGATAAAAGCATTAACTATAGAGAGTATGAGAGCCTGATTAATTATTATATAGATAATTCTGCTGCTGGTTTGTTTGCAAGCTGTGGATCGAGCGAGATGGATATGCTTAGCGGAGACGAACTGTTCGAATTGGCAGCTAAGGCTGTTGAGTTCGCGGGAGGGCGTGTACCTGTTGTGGCAGGTGCAATAATAATTGATGAATTGCCGAAACAGATTGACATGGTTAAGAGAATGGCTCAAAGCGGTGTTGATACGGTTGTTATCGGTATGTCACAATTTGCCAGAGAAGATGAGAGTGAAGATACAATAATATCTCGAATTGATTCTTTAATCAGTGAGACCGAAGGCATAAGACTTGGTCTCTATGAGTGTCCGCATCCTTACAGGAGAACATTTTCTTCTGATAAATTTGACTATTTGATTAATACCGGAAGATTTTATTTTCACAAGGATACCTGCTGTGAGGCAGAAGGTATAAGTGCGAAAGTAAAATCAACTATAAATTCAAATACTATATTTTTGAATGCACATTTCCCTACATTGGAACATTCACTGAAATGCGGTGGTGATGGGTATTGTGGTGTGGTTACTAATTTCTTTCCTGATTTGCTGGCTTATATTTGTGAGAATTATTTTGAGACGCAGCAGATCGATCAGGCTGTAATGGATTTTATTTCTTCCGCTGATGAAGTTGTTAGAAATAAATATCCGAGAAGCGCTAAAATGTTCATTAATAGAAATGCTGGTATCATTACGGATTGTTGTCGTACTGGTGTTGAGTTTTTTAATGATACAGATCTTAAACTTGTGGATATGTTTATACAGAAATATAAGACTGTTCAGGAGAGTGTGTTTATAGCAAAATAGTTGTATTTTCGTTTTGCTGTTTGTTTATCAGAAGATTAGTACAAAATTTAATTAAGGCCTAAGAGTTACTATATTCTCTTGGGCCTTAATTTTATGCAGTTTGATAAGATGTCGTTGCTGACGCATTATACGCTTAAAAGATTGTTTGGGCGGTTATGATAAAATTAAATATTAATTATGGAGTTTTTATGCTTTGCGAAAAGAAATATATAGTTGAGAGATACAAGGACAATCCTATTCTGACCAAGGATGATTTTCCTAATGATATCGTTTCTGTTTTCAACAGTTGTGTTGTAAAGAAAAGTGATAACGAATACGTGATGATTTGCCGTTGTGAGGATTCATCATTCGGCAGATATATGTGGGTTGCAGACAGCACTGACGGAATAAAATTTACTCCGCGTCCCAAACCTCTTGCTATGCCTACAGATAATCCTGTTTTTGACCATTATGTTCATCCTACGAAGTCATATTGGGATCCGCGAGTTACCAGACTTGAAGGTCAGTACTATATTGTTCATGCCGCTGATGTTACCAATGGTGCAAGCTGTCAAATAGGCCTGTTCAAGATTGATGATGATTTTGAGAAACTCGACTGGATGGGAATTATCAGTGAACCGGATAACCGCAACGGCTTATTGTTTCCTGAAAAGATAAACGGCCTTTACTATCGTCTCGACCGTCCAAACGATAACGGCGGGTTTGATATCTGGTGCTGTTCAAGCCCAGATCTGATTCATTGGGGCAATCCCAGACGTGTGCTTGACAAGAGCCCTCTGGGCTGGGGTGAAAAGAAGATTGGTCCCGGTGCAGTGCCTATTAAAACAGATAAAGGCTGGCTGTGTCTTATTCACGGCGTGAGAAGACAATGTACTGATGAAGTTTACAGTATCGGCGTGATGCTTCTTGATCTTCAAGACCCGTCAAAGGTTGTTGGCGTAAGTAAGAGGGCGATAATAGCTCCTGAAGAACCTTATGAACTGATGGGACAAAGTATGAACGTGGTATTTACCAATGGTGCAGTACTCGAAGATGACGGCACAGTGAAAATCTACTACGGAGGAGCGGATCAGGTACAGTGTCTTGCGACAGCAAAACTCGATGATCTCATCTACTCATGCCTGAATGAGTAAGATTTTGTAAAATTAAGGGGAAATAGTCCTTGGGAAAGCCATTGTTCTGAATGTGATTATTGCCAAGAAAAGTTTTCTTGAATAATTTCCTGAAAATATTCTTGACTTCTATTCACGGTCGTGATACTATCTGTATATGGCTTCAGTAATAGACATAGCGAAGGAAGCTGGGGTTTCCCAGGCGACTGTTTCCCGTGTAATAAACGGTAACAGTAAGGTCAGCAGTGAAAATGTTGCGAAAGTTGAGCATGCAATGGATCTGCTGGGTTACAATCCTCGTCGTAGAGGAGGAAAGCGAGTTAATGGGCTTTCTGCGAGTTCTGTAAATGTTGCAGTCATGATACTCTCGTATGACATATTTCAAGATTATTCCCATATTTTCAATTCACTTTTGAGATCTATTAGCCATTCATTGAGTGAGCAGGGTCTCAATGCTATTCAGACTTTTGTTTTCACTAAAGATCAAATACCTCCTGCCGTTAAAAATGGGCATGTTGCGGGTGTAATCCTTGGTGGTACCAGTCCTCAGCCGGAAGTTCTGGAAGAATTGAAAGATTATCCGCAGGTATGGATTTCCTCAAGGCATGATCAGGGCGGCGATACCGCGTTGGTTGGTAATGAGGTTATAGGTCAGATGGCCAAGGATTATTTGGTTGGAAGGGGACACCGACATCTTGCTTTTCTTTGCGCTACAGTTAATCATCCTGCACTTATTGCAAGAGGTTCTTTTTTTGAATTTGCAGCAAAGAAAGATGGCTTGGAAGTTGATGTGATAACATCATCTAATGATATGCTGCCAGCAGATTTTAAGGATCTTGAAGATTATCTTGAGGATTTGGTTATAAAATTTATTGCACTTAAAGAGCGGCCTACTGGTATTTTTATACCTATGGATATGCAGGTGGCAATAGTTTACAGATTGTTTAAGAAGCATGGTATTGAGGTTGGAAGAGATGTTGAGATAGTTGGATGTGAAAATGATAAAGTTGCACTTATGGGGCTTTATCCACGTCCGGCAACGATTGATGTAGGTGCCGATGCAATGGGCAGGCAGGCTGTAGAGCTTCTTCTTTGGAGAATTATGAATCCAGATGAAGCCAAGCGGGTTTGCATTTCTGTGGTACCCGAGCTGATAGATGGGGAAACATTAGAAGCTTCTTCATCAAGAGAGCTCTGTGAATGTCTTTAATATATTTAGGGGCTTTATTTTTATAGGGACAAGACTGAAAAAGGCAAACTGGTGAATCCGCTAAAATTACACCCAGTCTGCCTAAAAGATACAAAAACCCATTAAGTTTATATTTAGGGCCTTTGTATGCGCTGATTTTAAGATTTATAACCGGCAATGCAAGTTTAAAATATAAACTTTATATGGAAGGATAAGTGTGTGGTTGATTCGCACATTAAGTTTTATAGAGTTAAAATATTTTAATGAATGTTGGTTTTCGAGGCAATTTATTGTGTAACTTAACGAAAGGAATGTTGTAATGAAAAAAAGTAGTCTATTTATCATTTTAATAGCAACGTTGGTCGTGCCGTCCATGCTTATGGCAGACTTGCTGATGTATGAAGGTTTTGAGTATACCGCCGGCGAAACACTGGGCGGTAAAAGTGGAGGAACAGGCTGGACAAGCTCCTGGAATACCAATCCACATATTATAGCCGCTGAAAGTCTTGACATGAGCAATCTTTTGTTCAGTCCTAAGGGCGGCAGTGTTTACAGTGTTGGTTCTAATACAGCAAACCGTAATTTCCCTGCTATTGATCTTGCTGCAGATGGTACTTATTATGTAAGTTTCCTGTGTAAAAAGACAGGTTGGACAGAGGCTACATCAGGTGAGTGGGGTGATATTCATTTCAGGTCTTCAGGTTGGGCAAGAGTTGCTACATGGAGCAATACAAGTAACGAAGAATTTGCTACAGATAATATTGGCGGTACTGTTAAAGTTTCTGGTGCAGATACTTCAGAAGTCATTTTTATGATTGGCAAATTGGTTACTCGTGAAGTTGGAAATGATGAAATATATTTGAAGGTATATGAAGAAGCAGACAGTATATCAACTGTTGAACCTTTAGCCTGGACGGTTTCCGGCGGCGTAGAAGACAACAGTGAAGTTGCTTCAATGTTCACTATATGGCCTGGAAGTTCTGAAGCGTTTACTTTTTATGTTGATGAAATCCGTGTAGGTACTCAATGGGCAGATGTTGTTGCACCGGCAGTTGACGGCAGAGTTGTTTATCTTGAGCCAAGTGAAGGTTCTGAGAATATTTCACCAGTGGATTTTGACTGGCATGCTCCGGCTGATATAGAATCACCAACTTATAAACTTTATTACAGCAGTACTCTTGGAGAAGTTGACCCTAACGATGCAACTCCGGATGTGTCTCCTGTCACTTTGACAGAATCAAGTTACGGTTCAGTAACTCTTGACTCTCCTGTTACTTACTACTGGCGTGTTGATGTAGTTGACGGTGCCGATGTTATAGTTGGTGATATAGCTTCTTTCGATACGATCGTTCCGATTTACCCTGTTGATCCTGTTGACGAGGCTATCAGTGTTGCACGTAACGTGACTCTTACATGGGATTCTCTCTTGCCTATAACAGGAAACTACGATGTCTATATGGGTGATTCAGAGGCGACATTATCTTATGTTGGTGAATCTACAGCGGAAAGCTATACACCGTCTGGTCTTCAGTGGGGACAGACTTACTACTGGCAGGTTGTTTATGATGACGGTGTAGATGTTATACAGAGTGTTGCCTGGAGCTTTACAGTAGCTGACGGACCTGTATGTGATGGTACACTTTTAGGTGATTTTAATGAAGATTGTCTGACAGACCTATCTGATTTCGCGGTAATTGCTGCAGAATGGATGAATTGTACGGCAACAAATGCTGATGATTGTCAGTAAGTCATTAATCAATTAGAATTACTAACAGAAATAATATCTGAAAGGATTTAATAATGAAAAAAATGAGTTTTATCATATTACTTACTTTGGCCGTTGTACCTATGAGTTTGATGGCTGATACACTTCTCTATGACGGTTTTGATTATTCCGCAGGTACTCTTACGGGTAATAACGGTGGCGATGGATGGAATGGCCAGTGGTGGGCCAACACATATAATGTTGTAGAAACATCTTTGGATATGCCTAACCTGTTATTTACTCCTGTTGGAGGTTCGGCAGAAGGTTACAGCGATATGAACAGAATGTATCCTGGTGTAGACTTTTCTTCTGATGGCATTTATTATTTAAGCTATCTTTGCAAAAGAACAGGCTGGACATCAGCTTCTTCAGGTGAGTGGGCAGAAATAGTATTACGTACAACTGACTATGCTTATCTGGCAAGTTGGGGAATATCAAGTGCTGAAAATTTCCAGACATCACAACTTGGAGCTACACAATCTTATCCAGGTGGCGATACAAGTGAGGTTCTTTTCCTTGTAGGCAAACTTATTACCAAGGCAAGCGGAAATGATGAAATATTCCTTCAGGTTTACACTTCAGCAGATTCAATCCCTACAGTTGAGCCTGAAGACTGGATGATTTCCGGTGGAGCAGAGGATGAAAGCCTTCTTTCTGAAAGATTTACAGTAAGAGCGGGCAGTGCTTCGGGTTATCTTGTTGGATATGATGAATTTCGTCTTACTACAACATGGGCTGATGCTGTGGCACCTGCGAAGGATGGAAGCATTGTTTATCTTACTCCTCAGAATTCAGCCGAGGCAGTAACTCCTGTTACTTTCACATGGCAGGGACCTGCAGCTATTGAAACTCCTACATATAAATTGTATTACAGCAGCACTCTTGGTGAAGTTGACCCTAACGATGTTACACCGGATATTGCACCTGTTACTCTGACAGAGACCACTTACGGACCGGCAAGTTTGGATATCAATACTGATTATTATTGGAGAGTTGATATTGTTGACGGAACAAATGTTATCGTTGGTAATATTGTAAGTTTTTCAACAATCCCGCCTATATTCCCAGTTGCTCCGGAAGATGGTGCTGTCGATCAGGCGAGAAATGTGACTCTCAGTTGGGATTCAGAGATTACACTTACCGGTAACTATCAAGTCTACATGGGTGATTCTGCCGAGACATTAAGTTATGTTGGTATGTCAACGGGGACAAGCTTCTCTCCTGATTTCCTTGATTGGGGACAGACTTACTACTGGCAAGTAGTTTATGATGATGGTGTAGATGTAATTGAGAGTTCTGTATGGAGCTTTACAGTTGATCCTACTATTGATTGTGATGGTACGCTGGTTGCTGATTTTGATGGTAACTGCATCACAAATACTGCTGATCTGGCTATGATGGCAGAGCAGTGGCTTAATTGCACTATTATTAACGATAGTGACTGTAAGCAATAAAAGAATATTGTCGGTTGGGGAAGTCTACTTCCCCAACCATAAAAATGAATTTATATGGTGCTGAAATTTATAGGCATTGTTTGCAAGAAATGTTAAAATACAATATGATGGCTTCTTTAACAGGTATAGCGAGGGCTAAAATGGGAAATAAAAAAGGTTTCACACTAATCGAGTTGCTGGTAGTAATATCTATAATTGCGGTACTTATGTCCATTTTAATGCCTTCATTACAAAAGGTAAGGCAAATGGCTAAACTGACTATATGTCAGTCCAACCTTAAACAGATAGCACAGGCGGCGATACTTTATGCATCTGAGATGGATGGCAAGTTTCCGCCAAGTATAGTTTTGAGACAGGACCAGAGCAGCTTTAACTGGCCCTCATTTATGGCTTATCAGCCAACATCAACTTTTCCTGAAAATCATCCGCTAACAAATCCAGAACAGAGGATACTTTCAAATTATCTTGGAGAACGAGTTGGTGATGGCGAGATATTCTATTGTCCGCTATCTCCTCCATCACACAGAGAATATATTGTAAACCTGTATGATGATATTAATTATCCTAATACTTCTGGTTTCGGTTCTTATACCTGTTCATATGGCATATACTGGGGTGGATATACTTTCTATACTCAGGATAGTACAAAAGAAATAGTTTATGCAAAAAATCTTAGTAGCAAACCAACTGATATTTTATGTGCAGATATAACATATACAGCGAGAGACTCTGAGGTAAGTGCAACCCATAAATTTGATGGTGGTACAGAGAGTAATTCAGCGGGAATCTGGAAATCAAGTTCAGTTAGAACTGGTGTTGATGCTATAACATCTTCGAATTTTAAGACTGATTATGTTTTCCTTGACGGCCATGTTGAGTCAGTTAAAGGTAATGACACTGATTGGCTGGCTACCACACCAAATTCTGATTATAACAGGTTTTATTTTCCAGAAATCAGTACAAGACGATAAAAAAAACAAGATATCAGTATACGGAAGTTTATTAATGTATTTAGTATTGCGCAGATTCCAATTCACATTTTTAATTTTATTTATCGCAGCACTTACATGTCACAGCAGCATTGCATCAGAAGTTGTCTGGAATTTTGATAACAGTACTGATTGTGAAGGCTTGTGCAGCGTAATTGCTGAAAGAAATGTTGATTTTGCAGAAGGTTTTGGCGGCAAAACTGCAGCAAAGTTTGGCGGAGAATCATTTCTTAAAGTTTCACTGGATGAGTTGAATATTGATAATCAGCTTACTATTGAAGCTTTGATAAAAATCGAAAAATCTGTTGATGGCATAGGCAACTATATAATTTCTGCATGCAGCAGTAAAGCACCTGATACACTGCAATATGGGTTGCGGTTGACTGATGGTTGTCTGCAATTTGTAATGCGTTTCAAGAAAGCTGAAGGGTTCAGCTATAAAGGTGTTCAGACTACTGCCTCTTTACCACTTGATAAGTGGGTATATGTGTGTGCCGTTAAAAGTGACAGCGAGATGAAGCTTTTTGTTAACGGTTCACTCAAGGCAACAAGAACTATTGATGCACATTTGCTTGATGCGGATGTTCTTTATATTGGTCAGGAAAATAGCGGAAGCCGATTGCAGCGAAGTCTTAATGGTATGATTGGTGAATTGAAATTGATATCTTCTGCCGAGAGTGATCGTTCCATTGCTCAAGAGTATTCGGAAATATCTTCTGATTTTCTGGGAATCAAAAGCGTTGGGAAAACTCATTATTTCAGTTTCAAAGTTCCTGAAAAAGATCCGAGATTTCCTGATGGACCATCAAGGCTCAAGCTTGACTTTAATTATCTTGAAGCCGTTCTCGGTGAATCGATAAATCTTGACCCTGAAACAATCAAATTGGTTAAGTGGAATAAAACTGATAATCTTCCACTTAAAGAAGTTGATTTTCGCAGAACTTATGATTTGCAAAATTCTTCCGCAATTATTTACTGGAACACAGAACAATATTTCAATTTTGCGGTGGAGATAAGCGAGTATAGTTTTGAACAGGAAAGTCTCAAACAAAATATACCAATGATAGGAGCTGGTGAGCCAATTTCCGTTGGCAGTAATGATTTCTATGCTGATCTTGGTCAGGGACTTGCCGGCTATCCTATTGTGCTTGACTGGGATGGTGACAAGGATATGGATTTGATAGTGTCGTTTGTGATACCAAGGAGAATTTTTCTTTTTGAAAATATCGCTGATGATATTAATTGTGAACCGGTATTTGATGCTCCTGTAATGATATGGCAAGGCAAATCACTGTTGACTTTTGATGTTTCTCAAGAGCCTGACGGTGGAATATATGCCTTTACGGTAAAGAAGAAAAATGCCGGCTTGTTATGGGAAAGCGAACAGAAGCCTTTTATAGAACTGCAAATATCCAAAAGTGTTGAAGAATTTGGAGAAGCAGTTTTAAAAGATATAAATTCCGTGAAAGTTTTTGGATTACCGGCGGCAGCAAATGTTTTTGAGATATCGATGCAGGATATTAACGGTGATGGTGTTAACGATCTTGTAATGGGTGTGCTTGAAGGTATATGGTGGTGGCCGGATGGACTTACTCCATGGAATGGCGGTATCGGTAATCCCAAAGTTGGGTACGGCAAGGGGTATGATAAGACGAATAAATGGCTTGGTAAGCCCCCGATAGGTTCTGTTTATATTGCCGTAAATAATGGAAGTAACGTTTCTCCTCAGTTTACAGAAGCTCAGTTGCTGAAAGTTGATGATGAACCTATAACAATGCCGACTACGCAAATGTCTCCATCGTTTGTTGATATGAATGGTGATGGAAGTCTTGATTTACTTTTGGCTGTTGGTGTTGACAAAATATTGTTGTATGAGAATTTCAGCAAAGACAAAAATACGCTCAAGCTTACTATGCCGGTTAATGCATTGAAAGAAACTGCTGTTTCAAAGTGGAGTTATTTTGACAGTCGTTTTGAGATAACTGATTGGGACAATGATAATAATACAGATATTATTATGTGTTCTAACCCCGGAGTTGTAGTAAAATGCAGTATTGACAATGGCAAACTCTCAGAAGATAAAATCCTGAAATGCAGAGGTGGGAATCTTTGGGCAGATTCTCTTGTTGTTCCAAGTATTGCCGACCTTAATCAGGATGGTAAGTGGGATGTGATAACAGGGGATGCTTCCGGTTATTTGAGTTACTTCGCCAATGTCGGAACAAACTCAGAGCCGTTATTTGCATCTCGTGAAAAATTGTATGCCGGCGGCAGAGAATTTCATCCGATAGCGGCATACAGCGGTTCTATTCAGGGACCAAGTGAAGCAAGATGGGGTTATCTTGCTCCTAATGCATGCGATTGGGATGGTGATGGTGATATTGATATCTTAACAAGTGATATAACCGGCTATGTTTACTGGCTCTGTAATATGGCAGAAGAAAAAGGTGAATATAAGTTTAGTGATCCTATTGCTCTCGAAGTTGGAAGCTGGCCGCTTAAAGTTAGGTGGCGAACTCGTCCATGCGTAATTCAAGGTGAGTCTTCACTTAATATGATAACAACAGATGAAGACGGTTATCTTGCTCTGTATGAGCGGAATCCGATTATGGGTAAATCGAATCTTAAAAAAGCTCAACGATTGCTTGATGAAGCGGGCAATGAGATAAAGATAGACGGGCCTGGTGGATATAACGGCAGAAACAAACTTTACTCAATCGACTGGAACAGAGATGGAGTGATGGATATTGTTTGCGGGCAGGCAGGAAGAAGCGGCATAAGCAAGAATTTGAAATTTGATATGCCCAGAGAACCGCGTGCTACAGTGGCTGTTTTGATTAACAGCGGCAGCAATGATGTTCCTGTTTATAAAACAGCCCAAACATTAAAGCTTGCTAATGGAGAAAATATATATTTTGGAACGCACTCATGTGCTCCTGCAGTATATGATTTTGATGGTGATGGCTGGGATGATTTAATGATTGGAGAAGAGACCGGTTGGGTTTGCTGCTATAATCGCAGCCTATTTGAAGATAAATCACGGTTTGTGAATATACCTATGGATATTGAATAAGTTTATACTTGTTAACAGCAATTGAAAGATATTATGATGAATAGTGAAATTAAAGACGGCATTTGGCCTGTGATGGTTACACCTTTTGATGAAGGAATGAATGTTGTTTATGATACAGTGGATCATATTGTTGATTTTTATTATAACAACGGATGTGCAGGTGTTTTTGCTACGTGTCTTACAAGTGAGGTAGCGGATCTGTCGTATGATGAGATACTCGAACTTGTCAAGGCAACTGTCAAATCTGCGAGTGGACGCTTGCAGGTTGTAGGTGGTGCGATACTTTTTGAAAATGTTGAAAGACAGATAGAACTTGTAAAACATGTTTATGATTGTGGTGCTCATGCTGTTGTCGTTGCGGCAAGTCAATTGTGCGGCAAAAATGACAGTGTTGATACATTCAAGGCTAACATCACAAAATTAATGGATGAGACAGGAGATATTCCTTTGGGTATGTATGAGTGTCCATTCCCTTATCACAGGATTCTTTCGCCGGAAACTTATTTGTGGCTTGCCAAGACAGGACGCTTTGTGTTTCATAAAGATACCTGTTGCAACATTGATGGTATCAAAGAAAAACTTACGCTTTCGGCCGGTACAAAGATGAAATTTTTCAATGCTCATTGTGCAACATTGCTCGACTCTTTAGCTTGCGGTGGTAATGGCTATTGCGGTGTTGGTACAAACTATTATCCTGAAATTTTCAGTTGGCTTTTTGAAAATTACAATTCTGCTGATCCGGCACTTGTGAAGAAAGTTTACGATTTTGCCAAGGATTCTGAATCTTACTATGATCTTTGCGATGCCTATCCGGCCACAGCTAAGGAATTGCTGAAAAATCGTGGTATTGATATAGAGGATTATTGCAGAATTAAAACAGGTAAGCTTGATAAGATTGCATGTGAACAATTACAGCAATTGGCTGAAAAAATAGTCCATATTAGAGAAAGCTTCAATACATATTGCTGTGCGGTATAAATTATATCAGTGCGTATTACTGAATTTAATTTTGCCGTGAATATATAATTTGTTTAATGGATAATTTTGCTGATGCTATCACTTATAATTCGTCCTTTGGATATTGCTGTCATTCTTTTGTTTTTGGTAGGAATGGCGGCAGTAGGTGTATATTTTGCGACCCGTAACAAAAGTACTGAGGATTATTTTCTCGGTAATCGCTCGTTTCCGGGATGGGCTATCGGTCTTTCAATGCTTGGAACGTCGATAAGCTCCGTAACTTTTCTTGCTTTGCCCGCTGCTGCGTTTGTTCTTGATTATAGAAATATTGTGCCCAATCTTATGCTGCCTTTTGTAGCGGTTGCGGCTATATTGATTTTTATACCTATTTTCAGGAAAGGTCGAATTACTTCGGCTTTTGAATATCTTGAAGGAAGGTTTGGGCATTTAATACGTCTTTACGCTTCTTTAAGTTTTATTGTCTTGCAGCTTCTCAGGCTAAGTACGGTTCTTTATCTTGTATCAATACCTATTTCGATTTTGACAGGTCAGTCTATAATACTTGTCGTAATAGTTGGTGGTGTATTCATTGGCTTCTACACCGTGCTTGGAGGTTTCGAAGCTGTTATCTGGACGGATGTTGTTCAGACACTTATTCTGCTTCTCGGCGGCATACTTTGTTTTATTTCAATAATGACCGCTCTTCCTGAAGGTTTGCCGCAGATATTTGAAATAGGCCGAGAATACGATAAATTCAGCATAGGTCCGATTGAATGGGGTCTCAACCAGAGAACGTTCTTTGTTATGGCAATCATGGGGCTTATAAGTTTCACTACAGAATATTCAAGCAATCAGAATGTTATACAACGATATCTTGCCGCAAAAACAATGAAAGAAGCGAGAAAGGCAACTTTGTTGTGTGCGGTTATGAGTGTTCCGATGTGGCTGTTGTTTTTCTTTCTCGGTACATGTCTGTTTGTTTACTATAAGGTTTACCCTTCACAGGCAGTGACTGAGATGAATGCTGACCAGATATTGCCTTATTTTATACTCACGAAGATTCCGGCAGGTGTGGCCGGTCTTATAGTAGCGGCTTGTCTGGCGGCAGCGATGTCTTCGCTTGATTCGTCGATAAATTCAATCGCTACGATATTTACAGTTGACGTTCTTAAGCGTTACCTTGCGAAAAATGCCGATGATGCTTATTATCTTGCAAAGGCTAAATTGGTTTCTATGGCTGCCGGTGTTCTGATGATTCTCGGTGCAATTGCCTTTGACAACATACCTCGTGAAAGCATGGTTGATTTAGGTTTTATACTTAACTCGGTGTTTGGCGGTTGTGTGCTTGGAATTTATATGCTTGGTTTCTTTGCTAAAAGAGTTGGTTATAAAGCCATACTTATCGGAACTGCTTCAGCTATAATTGTTAATATTTATCTGATGATGAATTATTTCGGTTGGCTGCCGCAGACGTTAAGTGTAAATGTACATGCTTATGCTACGGTGCTTATTGTTAATGCCGTTCTTATTGTGGTTTCATTGCTTGTCTCTTTTATCTCATCTCCTGAGAGTGAGATTGAATTAGCGGCAGCTTGATAATTATTCGATATATAAAAAATGACGAAATGGAGTTTTTATGCTTTGCGAAAAGAAATATATAGTTGAGAGATACAAGGGCAATCCTATTCTGACAAAGGATGATTTTCCGAATGACATTGTTTCTGTTTTCAACAGTTGTGTTGTAAAGAAAAGTGATAATGAATACGTGATGGTTTGCCGTTGTGAGGATTCATCATTCGGCAGATATATGTGGGTTGCAGACAGCACTGACGGAATAAAATTTACTCCGCGTCCAAAACCTCTTGCTATGCCTACTGATAATCCGATTTTCAATCAGTATGTTCATCCTACCAAATCCTATTGGGATCCTCGCATTACAAAAATTGAAGATCAGTATTATATCGTTCATGCCGCTGATGTTACCAATGGTGCAAGTTGCCAGATAGGTCTGTTCAAGATTGATGATAATTTTGAGAAACTCGACTGGATGGGAATTATCAGTGAACCGGATAACCGCAACGGCTTATTGTTTCCAGAAAAGATAAGCGGTCTTTATTATCGTCTTGACCGTCCAAACGATAACGGCGGGTTTGATATCTGGTGTTGTTCAAGTCCGGACTTGGTTCACTGGGGCAATCCAAGACGCGTACTTGATAAGAGTCCTCTGGGCTGGGGTGAAAAGAAAATCGGTCCCGGTGCTGTGCCTATCAAAACAGATAAAGGCTGGCTGTGTCTTATTCACGGCGTGAGAAGACAATGCACCGATGAAGTTTACAGTATCGGTGTGATGCTTCTTGATCTGGAAGATCCATCAAGAGTTGTCGGTGTAAGTAAGAGGGCGATAATAGCCCCTGAAGAGCCTTATGAACTGATGGGACAAAGCATGAATGTCGTGTTTACCAACGGTGCAGTACTTGAAGATGACGGCACAGTGAAAATCTACTACGGCGGAGCAGATCAGGTGCAGTGTCTGGCAACAGCAAAACTCGATGACCTTATCTACTCATGCCTGAATGAGTAAAAGTATATAATTTTGAATTTTAAGATAATACCGATAAAATGTTTACGCTGAATATTGAGAATGATTGGAAGCGTTTAAATTTCTTGTCGGTGAATTAAGAAAGACTGCTATGAATAGAAAAATGTTTTTAACAATTTTGATGTTTTTATTCACTGCAGCAGGGTTTGTTTTTGCCCTGCCTGTTTCAGATGTGTTGAATGATGGGCAGGGTGATTTTGATCCATGGAATCAGACTCGGTGGTCTGCCTGGTATGAAAACGGCAAAATCGTTCATTATTTTGAAATCGACTGCTCTCTAACATTTGCATCCCGAACAACTGACTGGGAAGTTGATCTTTCAGAGCTTGAAGGTTCGTTGCCAAGATTATTTATAATAGATGATAATGAGTCTATTATAATCAATGGTAATGGTGTTGTTATTGATGCGAGATTGGAGCATACAAAGTCATGGTCTTTACAGTATCTATATACTAACTATGTGAGTACAACTGAAGATTTTGGCTCATGGCGTGCATTCCTATTCAGACAGAATGGAGATACCCCCGAAGGTGATGAAGGCTCTTTGCTTTATGATATAACGCTTAAAGGTTTTCTTAATGCGATAGAATATGATCATTCTCATAACAGGAAGGTGACAATAAACAACTGTAATCTGATAAGAAATGTATGGGGTGTATTCCCGAGAGGAGCCAATGGCAGTGTTACAAACTGTACATTGAGTGAAAACCATCTTGGCGGGTTTTATTGTGAATATAATTCCCATAACTGGACGATAAGTAATAATACGTTTAAAGATAACAATATAAGAGGTGCGGTCTCTTATGGTGATATAGTTCTTGACGCCTGTTACGGCAATACTATATCAGACAACCAGTTTCTTGCTTCTTCATATACGCCCAGAGATTATCATACTGCAATCTCTCTTTACCGTAATAGAGGTGAAAGTGGAGATATTCGTGAATATGCAAGTAAAGATCATGTTATGGAGCGTAATACTTTCGACTCCTATCATATCGCGATAGATTTCAGTCCAAGAGAAGCGATGGAAGGCAATAACGATCAGTCAGGTGAATATAGATGCTATACAAATGATAATACAGTTAAGGATTGTACTTTTACTGATTGTAATATAGGAATCTGTGTTCGCAGTCATTTCAATATCTTTGACAGCAATACGTTCACGAATGTTGAAAAAGATATTGTTCTGTTCAATTTGTTTTATAAGCTGATAAATAATGCTATTACAAATCAGCCTGGTACTAATGTTTATTTGTGGTCTAAAGCAAGTGATTATTCAGGCTATGAAGATTATGTCCCTTACGGTATGGGAGTAGGCAGTGCAATTGGTGAGTCAGATAAATTGTATTTCATTATTTCTGACGGTAGTGCTGCGATTAATGGCGGTGATCTGGAGCAAGTGATAGTTTCTGATTCTCTACTTATACCTGATCCTGGAGATTTTAATGAGGATATGGCAATAGATGAAACCGATCTTGAGAGTTTCTGCAGTTATTGGCTCAACGAAGATTGTGTTAATAGTCCGCAATGTGTGTTTGCTGATATTGACAAAAATAATTTGATAAATATTTTTGATTATTCAAATTTTGCAGGCAGATGGGGACTTGGCAATGATTTGCAAAATGCTTATTCCGCAGGAGGTGAACCTGTTGATGTTGCAGTTGGTGATTTTGCTTATTATCTTGAAGGAGATGAAATTGCTGTAATATGGGATCAGCCTATATCAGATATCAATGGCACTGAATATTATTCTATTATAATTTACGATGCAAAGGGACTTGAACTTGACAGGTGCGGCAGATCAACAAAAAGATGGTCGAAAATTGCTGCCGGTAATTTTATAGAAGACACAGGATATATTCAGGTTGATGAGAATTATGAAATTGCCGCGGTTTCTTCGGAGGCAGATGAAAACGGTTACTACCCTGTGTATGTTTTTCGTAAAGGTTGGCTTGATCCTTCTGTGAGTATGCTTACTTCAAATATCTATCCGGTCGCAGATATTACATCGGGTAATTTTGAAACATCTATTGATGATTATGATGAGCTTGCCGTTATATTTGCAAATACAGATACTAATATTGAATTTGTCAAACCTTCTTCGACCCAATGGAGCAGTCAAACGACAAACAGCGTTTTTCTTAACTCTATAGCTGCCGGTAATTTTGATTGGATAACGGGTGTTGATGAAGTGGCTGCTGACTTGAGAGCCGATCCTTCTACAAAACTTGTAGCAGCGTGGGATTTTGAAGATACTCTCGGCGGTGTGCTTAAAGATAAAGCGCCTGCCGGTGATGCGGCTGATGATCTTGAGATTTTAGGACAGATTGCCATAGCAGATGGTGTTGCTACAATCAGTTATCAAAATCAGGCGGCTTTGAGGGCTGCTGATTCACAGGACCTTGATTTGAAAAAGAGCTTTACTATATGGGTAAGGGCTAAGGTTGTAAATGAACCTGTTGGTTATGTGTCGCTGGTTGATAAAAGACAGTTTTCATCACCTGAGCAGAGATCTTATGTGTTCCTTATCAATCATCCATCGACTACAGCGAGTGGTTCTGTACCGGGATTCTTTGGTATTGGAGGACAGATAAGTGAGGATGGAGATAATGGAGATAATTCCTTTGCAGATACTGACGGCAGCGAAATGATTCAGACAGGAGTGATGGTTGAATTGGTAATGCTGTGTGAGGCGAGAGGCGATCTTCATGTGAAGTGGCTTGCTTCTACTGTATCTGATCCTTCGGATTCTTCGCAGTGGCAGGTTGTTAATGAAGAGACTTACAATGAAAATGTTGAGTCTATTTTCAACAGCAGTGTTGATCTTTATATCGGTAATAATCTCAATCTTGATAATCCTCTGGCAACTATTGATTATGATGAGGTGAGGATTTATAATGACGCCTTGACTGTTGAAGAGCTTGCTGATATAGAGCCGTCTCAGCCGCAGAATGTTGCAATTACTTCTTATCCGATTTATATGTATAAAGTTGGAGCAAGCGGAAGTTACGGTGTTACGGCTTCGGCGAATGATATTCCTCTGGCAGCAGTAAGCGGCGGCAATTTTGATGGCGGAGGATTGCCAAAAGATGAGATAGCCGTAGCAGCGGCAGTTGCCGAAGACGGTGTGTATCCGATCAGGTATTATTCTGCGGGTGCTTCAAGCCCGTTTAAGGTAGGTTCTTATAACGCAATGAATATAAAGCCGTTAGCGTTTGATAATGGTGATTTTACTGTGAGTGAAGAATTGACTGTATATGAAAGCTGTCAGGGAGAAGATTGTGATACTGTAAACAGTTGGGGAGATTTCCTTCTTGTGTTTCCCTCAAACCCGGAAATTGATTCCTACAGACCGCTCTATTGGCTTAATTGCAATACATCTTCGAGTACATACCATAGAACAGTTCCGGTCTTAAGATAAATTATAAATAGATATTTGCCGCTATGGAGGTTTGGTTTTCATGCGGCAAAGAGTGGCCATTCTATAACAGATGTCTTTGGTTCCTGATTTCAATCATGGTTCTTGCGGCATCGTCATGCTAAAAGCTGTCAGATAGCAGGTTTTCTGTTTCGATAAACAGATTACTACAGATGAAGTGCGCTTTGTTGTTTAGTGGGTATTATATACCCGGTTGGATTATTAAATTTAATGTTAAGGAGATTGCTATGTTTAAGAAAAATAGCTTATGCGCCTGTATATTTTTATTGCTGCTTTCGATTCATGTCTATGCTCAGCGAATTATTACAGAATCTTTTGACTACTCCCTTGGTGCCTTGAATTCCTGCAGTGGCGGAAGCGGTTGGAGCGGTAGTTGGTCTGAGAATGATGCGGATGGTGATGCTACTGTCGTTTCAGGACTTACCTTTACCGATTATCCTGTTTTTGGCAATGCTGCCCAAATACAAATGACTGACACCAGCGGCACTTATAAGTCAACAATTGCCGCAAGATATGTTGGGGCAAGCATTCCATCCTGGGCAGATGATTTATGGGTGAGTTTTCTTTACAAACAGCCCGGTGCACCATTGGCGGCTAATGCCGGAAGGATGGCTGAGATTCGTTGTGAAGATCTGACTTTCAGAATGAGGGCTAAAAACAGTGATTCACAGGGAATTGCCGTGGGGTATGATAATATTACAACAGCCAATGGATCTGTCAGTATACAGGATGGTGAAACATATATGATTATCACCAAGTTTGAAGATGTTGGACAATCCAGCGGCGGCAGTGCAAAGATGTGGGTACTTGATGAAACTGACTATGATAATATAAAGAGCGGCGGAATCACAGAAACCGAACTTGATAACAATAAGGTTATGTCTGCTGTAGATGCTCACTCTGAGCAGACCTTCGGTACTACTGATCGTATATTGCTGATGGTTTATGATAATTCCGGTACTGATTTTGCTGCGGTATTTGATGAGCTGAAATATGGGACATCTCTTGAAGATGTGGCTTTACCTAAAGTTTCCGATGTGCTCGAATATTACAATAGTGATTTCGATCCATGGACAGCATCAAAGTGGGACAGTTGGTATGAAGATGGTGATATTGTCAGGTCTTTTGATCTTGATACATCGCTTACTTTTGCTACGCGAACAGGTGCGTGGGAAGTTGATCTTTCCGGTTTGGCAGATATGAAAAGACTTTTTACTATTACCAATAATTCTAATTACGATATAAACGGAAATAACATTACTATTGATGCCAGAAAGGATTATACCAGAAGCTGGAGTACTTACTATTATTATAATCCGTCCAATGGCGTTAGCACTTCGACAGATTTTGGTGAATGGGTTGGATTCCATATAAGACAATCAGGTACAACGATAACTGCCGGAGCCAAGATACGAGATATTACCCTGATGGGATTTCTTAATGGTATCAGTTTTGATCACAGCCACCAGAGAACATTCACCGTTGATAACTGTACATTTTCCACAAATGTATGGGGTGTATTTCCGCGAGGTGCTAATGTGAGTATTGAGAATTGTACGTTTGCCAATAACTGGCTTGGCGGAGCTTATTGTGAATACAACTCTCATAATTACACCTTTGATACTTGCTGTTTCTATGATAATAATATAAGAGGTGCTGACAGCTACGCTGACATAGTAATAGATGCCTGCTATGACTATACTATTACCGGCAACGATTTTGACAGCCCGTCATATTACACGCGTGATTATCAACCTGCGATTTCATTCTATCGCAACAGGGGCGAGGGCAGTGATATACGTGAGCATCATGCACATGATGTGACGGTATATGATAATTATATTGAAGGCAGATATCTTGCGGTTGATATCAGTGCAAGACAAGGCAGTGACAGCTTGAATGATGTTTCTGATGAGGCCAGATGTTATGTGTCCAACAATACTCTGGAAGCGAATTATTTCAAGGATTGCACTATTGGTGTAAAAATCGCTTCAAATAACAATCTGGTTGATAACAACACCTTTGATAATGTTGAGCGTGAGATAGTTCTCCACTGTGTTTTCTATAGTCTTATTGGTAATGAGATAAGAAATCAAAGCGGTGATACGGCATGGGTATGGAAAGTTGAATCAGATTATTCAGCAGATTATGGCGACTATCTACCTTATCTGAATGGTCTTGGCGATAGTATTGGAGAAGAAGAGAAATTCATACATGTCATTGCTTCAACCAATCCGCCGTATTTCATTATGCCGTAATTTGAACAGATTATAAATCATATATGGAGAATAATTATGAATAACAAAATATATTTAACGATATTAATTTGTCTATGTGTGTTAGCATCCGGTGTTTTTGCACAGATGCTGCTTGTGGAATCTTTCGATTATGAAAGCGGCTATCTTAATTCCTGTAACGGCGGTGCCGGTTGGAATGGTGCATGGGTTGAGAACGACTCCGATGGTGATGCTTATGTTGTTGATGGACTTACGTTCTCAGACTATTCGGTTTCTGGTAATGCAGCTGAGATACAGATGACTGATACCAGCGGGAGTTTTAAATCAACGATAGCAGCGAGATATGTGGGAGTGGATTTCCCATCTTCAGCGGATGATCTATGGGTTAGTTTTCTGTATAAACAGCCAGGTGCGCCATTGGCGGCAAACGCCGGAAGAATGGCAGAAGTTCGCTGTGAAGACCTGACATTCAGAATGCGTGCCAAAAACAGTGATTCGCAGGGGATAGCAGTTGGTTACGATAATATTACAACTGCAAATGGTACCGTGAGTATTCAGGACGGCAATACCTATCTGATAATTACTAAGTTTGAAGATGTGGGTGACGCAAGCGGCGGCAGCGCAAAAATGTGGGTTATAAATGAAACTGGCTACGATAATATCAAAAGCGGTGGTATTACAGAGACAGAGCTCGACAACAACAAGGTTATGTCTGCCGTTGATGCTCATTCACAGCAGATATTCGGAACAACCGAACGTGTTCTACTGATGGTTTATGATAATTCCGGTACTGATTTTTCTGGTATTTTTGATGAACTGAAGTATGGTACCACTTTGGCAGATGTGGCAGAACCCGGTGCAAGGCTTCTGATTGCTGATAATTTGCTAATAGACGGTAGTTTCGATGATGTTTACAGCAGTGGTTGCACTCCGATAGATATAGCTGTTGGTGATTTTGCTACAAGTGTTCCCGGTGATGAATTTGCCGTGATATGGGATGAACCTGTTTCAAATATTGATGGTACTGATTATTATTCTATCATTATTTATGATCAGGATGGTTTAGAGCTGGATCGTTGCGGACGCAGCAGTGATAAATGGCTTAAAATAACAGCGGGTAACTTTGTTTCTGATACCGGATATATACTCATAAATGATAATTATGAAATAGCGGCTACTAAATATAACTCAGGTTACTACCCTATCTATATATTCAGGAAAGGGTTTAAGGATCCGGCGGTTACGCTTCAGTCAACAAATACAACCCAGTGGTCTGATATTACGGCAGGTAACTTCAAGACCGATGGTGATGATTATGATGAGGTTGCCGGTATAAAAACAGGTTCAACTACTATAAATTATTACAAACCTACTGATACATCATGGTCTGATTCGACTACTTCTGTAGCGGTAGATACTTTTGCTATTGCCGGCGGCGATTTTGATACGAATGCTTCGGGTGATGAGGTTGCCGGTATATCCAACACTCCGGTTAGTGGTAAAAGACCTGTCAGGCTTTATAAAGTTTCTGGTTCGGGATATTACAGTTCTGCCGCGACAAATCAGGATTATACTATAGCGGATATCGCCGCCGGTGATCTTGATTACAGCAGCGATGGCGATGAAATAGCTCTTGCAGGATACTGGTATTATCATGTAAGTTTCTTTGCTCCGGGCAGTTCAGATTATTTTAAAACGTATGACAGCAGTATATTAGGAGTGAGGGCAAACGCAATTGATGTTGGCAATCTTGTTGTTGATACTGCATTGACTGATTATGATAATGTGGAAAATTTTACATCCACAGACTACGGCAGTGAGATTGCTTCATGGGGTGAGCATGTATTATTCCTGCCAAGTGCGGCTCAAACTACGAATATTCCTGTTTTCTGGATCAATACAAAGGAGAGTATGTCATATCGTCACTCAAAAACCGTGCCGATTGTTAGATAGTCTAACATAAATATGCATTATATCAGGCCTTATTTGATTGTTTCATTTAAGGCCTGTTTTTTGTTAGGTCTTGTATTTTGTCTCTTAGATGTTATACTCTTTACCCTATTTATAGAAATATGTTTTATGAAATTCAGAATATATTGGGTGAATGATGAGATTGAAGATTTTTGTTACTGTAATATCAATAATAGCTGTTGCTCTGTGTGGTTGTGGACAAAAGCGTGAGATAAATATAACAAAAAGCAAATGTTATATGAACTATGACCGTGATGTATGCGGCCGAAGTGTTCAGGGTAGGGATATACATTCTTATGTATTTGGTTCTGGCCATCAGTCTATTTTATATATTGCATCGATTCACGGCACAGAGAGAGCCGGTACTCCTTTGATGGAGAAGTTCATTGAGTATCTGAGTCGTAATGCTGGCTGCGAACTTACACCTAACCAGAAAGTAATTGTAGTTCCCAAAATTAATCCTGATGGTTTTGATGCTAAAACACGCCATAATGCCAATAATATTGATTTAAATCGCAATTTCTCCGCTGAGAATAGGGAAAACAATCCAATTAATGGTCTTTGGGCGTTCTCTGAACCGGAGTCGAGAGCTATTGCTAATCTTATAGATATTTATAGACCGCAGGTTATACTTGTTTTCCATGAAGCGTTGAACTGCATTGACTATGATGGTCCGGCAAAAGAATATGCCGAATATCTTGGTTTGCATACGGATATTCCTGTAAAAAAATTAGGCGCCAGACCGGGTTCACTTGGAGCATATGCGGGAGAAACGCTTGGTATAAAGACCATAACAGTTGAATTTCCTCCTGAAGTTCGTGGAAAAGATGGCGAATATATGTGGCAGAAGTATAATGATCTTGTTATATCTGCCCTTGATCTTACTTCTGCTCAGTCACATATCAGATAGGTTGTCATAAGGAATTGAGAAGTTTTACTATTTGCTGTGGTGTCATTTCGTTCATAGCTGCCCCCATTTTTATCGCTGCTTCGGGCATGCCGTAAACGATGCATGATTCTTTGTTTTGTACAATAGTCTGAGCACCTGAATCTTTTAGAAGTTTAAGACCTTCTGCTCCATCATTTCCCATTCCTGTCATCAGTATGGCTATTACATTTTTGCCGTAGTTTTTCTGTAGAGACATGAAAAAGTGATCAACAGATGGGGTCGGTTTGATGGGGTTTGAAATTGGTACAATACTGAATGATTCATCAGTATTAACAATTGTATTGCTTCCTCCGGGTGCGACATAAACATTGCCGCCTGATATCTTCATGCCGGTTTTAATTTTATGAACAGGCAGAATGCTTTGGCTTGACAGCCAGGAGACCATTGAGTCTGTGAAGTCCTTGGAAATATGCTGTATGAGGCATATAGGATGACTGAATTCTTTCTTTATTTCACTAAGAATGGCGCCAATTAGTGGCGGACCACCGGTTGAAACACCTATAGCTACGACTGTTTGTTTTTTCTTTTGGTTTGTTAAAGAAGCAATTTTTTCAATTTCAGCCAAGTTTTCTGTATTGCTGTTATTGTTTTTGATATTTTTGAAAAACCTGTTCATCCTTCTTGTTACCACCTTGACTTCTGACATGCAGATGATGGTATCAATAAGATTTTTTTTCTGTTTTTCATATTCTAATGACTGTGGATTTATATTCTCAATTGCGGCAAGAGCTCCTGATGCAATCGCTTTATTTTCTATTTGAGTATCTGATAAATCTGATACCATAACGATTGGGGTTGCCAATGTTTCAAGTATATGGGCAGTAGCCTGATAGCCATCCATATCAGATAATTCTGGGCCCATAATTATTATATCTGCGCATAGAGCTTTCGTTTGTGCTGCAGCATCTTTACCTTTTCTAAACTCGCTTACAACTGTCATTAAATCTGATTCTTCAAGAATGCTTCTGTATCGAAGCCTTCTTTCCTGTGAACCATCTACTATAATTACACGTATTTTTTTGTTTGCCATAATCAATGTTGCTAAATAAGTCGGTTTACTGTTTCAAGTAGATTATTTTGGTCAAAATTACCTTTTGTTATATATGCATTGGCACCGGCATCTATGCCTTTTTCCATATCTTCACGCTTGCTAAGTGTTGTGCATAATATTACAGGTATATCGTCGAATTTTTTATGCTTTCTGATTTTCTTTGTGAGCTCAAATCCGGACAGCCTTGGCATCTCAATGTCGCTGACAACCAGGGAAAAATCGCCTTCATTAAGCATTTCGTATCCTTGTTGGCCGTCAACAGCGGAACTGACATTAAAGCCCGCTGCTTCGAGAATATTAACTATAAGCATCCTTGTGGTTATAGAATCTTCCACAACGAGTACACTTTTTCTGTCATCTGAGACTTTGTTATTGATATTTATAGTACTTTGGCTTTCGAGTACGTCTTTGATGATGTCTCTTGTATTTAGAACTGGCACTATTTGAGATGTTCCTATTATTGCAGCTCCCGAAACATTTCGGACCTTTCTTAATACAGAACCTAATGTTTTGACTGTCATTTCCATTTGTGCAATTATTTTATCAACGGTTATAACAGCTTGGTTGCCGCCATTACTCAATATCAGTCCACAAAGAGGCTTATCTTCAATAGGTTTTTTTGTTTTGTTTAGCATTGACTCAAGACTTACAACGGGTATGGTCTTGCTGTTATGCAGCCATGTGGAGTGGCCGTTGAGAGAGCTTATATCCGATGGTGCTATCAGGCAAACATGTTTTATGAATGTTATAGGTATTGCATATTGTCTGGAATCTGATTCAACCAGTACCCCTTTGAAAGATGACATTGAAATGGGGATCTCAATTATAAAGGAGCTTCCTTCGCCAGGTCTGTTTTCTATCCTGATAGTACCGCCGATATTTTCAACCGTATCTCTGACTATGCTCATCCCAAGACCGCGTCCGGAGATTGATGTGATGATTTTACTTGTAGAAAAGCCCGATTGGAATATGCTGGTTAAAACTTCCTGATCGCTTATCTGGTTTGCTTGTTCTGCAGACAAGTTCTTTTTTTCGACAAGTTTTCGCCTGATTTTGTCAGCATCGATTCCGCTTCCATTGTCAGATACGATAATCTCAACTTTCTTTCCCGTTGACAAGGAAGCTGATAGTTTTATGGTACCTTTTAATGGTTTCCCCAACCCTTTTCGTTTATATGGCGTTTCGATTCCGTGGTCTGCAGCGTTTCTAAGTAGATGGATTAGTGGATAGTTGAGTTCTTCCAGTATTCTGCGGTCAATCTCTATATCAGCACCTTCTATTATAAACTCAAAATCCTTGCCTGTTTCTCTTGCTACATCACGCATCATTCTTGGATATACATTTACAACGGAAGAGAAAGGTTGAAGGGCAATATCGCGTACGTTCTCGAGATTCTCATTTATAAGTCTATGAATATCATAGTTATTTGTGACAGACCTTTTTTTATGAGTTAAAACTTGATAATCAAGATATTTTATTCGTTGAGTAACTTCATCGCAGAGATCTTTTAATATCATAATGCGTTCGTCAATATCCTCTTGATTGCTGTCATAGCCATCAAGGCGTTTTATTACCGAGTATAGGTAATTAAGCTTATCTGATAGGGGTTTGCTTAATTTGATAGCTGCATTTATCTCATCACTGAGGGTATCAAGAGACTTTGTATGTTCATTAAGTATTGATCTTACAGATGAACTCTCTTCTATACTGAACATCAGATTATCAAGTTTTTCACTGCTTATTCTGACAGACGATTGTTTTTTGATATTCTTCTTGTCTTTAATTTGAGGTTGTTGCTTCACTGCGTCAGTTGGTTCTTCTGCAGTGATTTCTTTCTCCGAATTTAAATTATTTTTTTCAACAGTATCTGGTTCTGAAGTAATTTCATTGCTTATTGTCTCTGCTGTCCGATGCTCTGCCTTTATTTCTTTTTGGGGCTTAGATGATGCCTCTTTTTTATTATCAAGGTGTTCGTTTATCTTCTCGCGTATATCATCTATTTTGTCGGCTTTGCCAATATTGTCGGTATCTTCAATATAATCGTTGACAAGATCAAAACCCTTTTGGAATATATCTGCGATATCGCTGTCAAAATTTAACTTTTTATTTTTTAACATTTCAAACACTTCTTCGACTGATTGGAAGAAATATTCAATTGTTTGCAAACTGACTGATCTTGAAGCTCCCTTAAGGCTGTGAGCATCTCGAAACAATACTTCAAGGACGCTTTCGACATCTCTTTCTGTATCAGGTTGTTCTAACTTAAGAAGTTCATTCCCCATTGATCGAAGGCGTTCCTCGGCTTCAAGCCGAAAAGCGTCTCTTAGTTTGTTCAGGAGTTCCTTGTTTTCCATTTTAAGAATTCACAAATGACAATAAGACTAAATTTAGTTAATATTAAACTTTGAATTCAGATGTAAGGGTCTTGACTTTTTCGCCAAGTCCACGTATGGAAGTAGCGGCTTCTTCAAGTTGCATAATGCCTTCAAGGTTTTGATCTGTCGCTTCTTTGATATTTTGAAGTGCTACAGAAAGTTGCTCGATTCCTACTAACTGCTGCTTGCTTGAAGCTGATATTTGAGATGCCGCTCTTGCTGATTCGCTTATATTCTGTTCAAGGGTTCTTATGGCCGATCCTGTGGACTGTGAAAGTTCTACGCCGCTGTCAACGGCCTTAGCGCCTCTTTCGGTAGCCATAACAGCGTCAGCTGTTGCCTTTTGTATTTCATCAAGTATTTGGCGGACTTGTTTTGTTGATCCTTTTGATTGTTCGGCAAGTGATTTGACTTCCTGTGCAACAACAGAGAAGCCTTTGCCGAATTCACCGGCTTTTGCTGCTTCAATAGCTGCGTTAACCGAAAGAAGATTGGATTGTTCTGCAATATTACTGACGGCATCAATTATCTCTGCTATGCTTTGTGACTGATTACTGAGTTTGACTATCGAATCTGCCAATATCGTCATTTCTTCTTTGATATTGCTTATTCCTTCAATAGTTTTCATTGTAGAAGAGAAACCTTCTTTTGAGATACTGTCAACTTGTTTAGATTTATCGGCAACGTCAATTGCTTTGTCAGACGCGACCTGTGATGTTTGCTTAACCTCTTCCATTGTTGTTGATATCTCACTTATTGCGGAAGATGTTTCGGTGGAATTTGTTGAAAGTTGAGATATTGTTGCCGATATCTGAGCCAGAGCACTTGATAGCTCCAGTGATGTCTTTTGCTGTGTCGTTACCTGTATCCTGAAGCTGTCAAGCATATCGTTAAATGCTTGCATGAGCTTGCCTATTTCATTCTTGTGAGATATGTCTATTTTTTCAACAGTAAGGTCACCTTGTGACATTATCTGGAATTTTTCAGTAAGCTCAACTATTGGTTTTGCAAAGCTGTTGGAAATCACTATGGCTGCGATTATTGCAATGATACACATAAATAAGCCTACTTTGAGATTTTTTAATATTATTGCATTAATCTCGGCATTTATTTTTTCTTTATCAAATTCTGCAATCATAAACCAGCTTAATCCGAGTGGCTTTCCAAAATCCAAATGTATATAGAATTTGTTGTTGAGCTCTACAGTGTCAACAGAGGAAGATTCCATCTCATTTAGAACATTGCCTATAAGATCATTTGAGGCTTTTTTATAGGTAGATGCTATTACAGTATTAGTGTTATCTATAATATATATTTTTTCTTCTAATGTCTCACTTAAT
The DNA here is from genome assembly GCA_044440125.1 of Sedimentisphaeraceae bacterium JB056. Lineage (GTDB taxonomy): Bacteria > Planctomycetota > Phycisphaerae > Sedimentisphaerales > Sedimentisphaeraceae > JBITAJ01. Next base: position 111,547 of record JBITAJ010000018.1, read on the forward strand.
CCTTCTGTGATAATATGATTGACAAGATGATTGTTAATTGCAATCAAGAGTACATTGCTGTTGCTCTTAAGCCCATTGCAAGGGGACGCAAGATACATGCACTTATCTTTAATTAAATCAGTGCTCACAAAGTTCGTATATTCAGTTTTGTTGCTTTTTAACGTTTTTTTACATGCTTCTTCAATTTCCGGTATGTTGAGTAGTGACGTTACTTCTGATTTTTTGAGCCCATACATGTAGGACGCTTCTTTAGTTGATGTATCAACTATAGACATTGCTGTAAAGTTTAAAGTAGAAGCAACTTTGGTCAAAAAAACATTTGCTGATGTTTTTAATGCATCCTTTTCGCTCTGGGTGGTAGTGTTTTGCATATGGTCGAGAAAGTTGTTTTGAGTCCAGCTTATTAAGCTGGCATCCTTGCTCAGGTCTGTCAGCGTTTCTATTATCTCATCGGTTTTTATGTCCAATTCCGATTTTAATTTGTTTTCTACGTCTGCTTTAAGAGCTTTGCTAAGTTCAAGCGTATTTATAATAGTGGTTGTTGCCATTGGTATTATAGCGACAAGTAAAAGTATCAATATTAATCTGTTTCGTATTTTTTGGTTAAATTGCATGCTAAAACTCCATATGCTATTAATGTTTTCTAATTCAATTTATATCTACAATTAATGTTTCATCTGACAGTATTTTCTTTATATCAAATAGGATTATACCGTCAGTCGTTATTGCTTTTATCCAGCCTTTTTTATTCATTTTTTCCAGGTTGGCTGTGTTATTTTGTATTTCCGATTCGAATAGCTGCTTATTTGACTCTATCTTATCAACATAAAAAGCAAACTCTATCTCGCTATTGCCTGCAACGATAATTGTTGAGTGTTCATTTGTCTGAACAGAACTGATTCCGTTAAGTGATGCAAAGTTGATTACAGCTACTATTTTGCCGCGTATACTTGAAATTCCAAGTACATGTGGTGGTGTGCATGGAATGGGAAAGCATCTTGCTGTCTTGGTTATATTGATTACGTATTGACTGTCTATTCCATATAATTGCCCGTTAATTTTGAATAAAACGGCATTCATGAATTGCTTTGAGTCAGAAATTTCATCGTGTTTTCGTAATGCTAATTTTCTGGCGCGTTCTTTTAGAATATCGTTTTTATCAACACTCATAGTTTTCTCCAATATTACAACAATTCTGGACGAAAAGTTTCAAGTCTTGTTTTGTCAGATCGCGTGTGCCTGAGATTATTTCATCATCGTTAAGCCTCTGAGATAATTTAATTGCTACTTGCAGTTTCTTTTCTGCTGATTTTTTGTCACTTTTTAACAGCATTGTTCCCAGAGAGAAGTAAGCTGCAATATGGTCTGGGGATAAAAATAAAACCTGTTCAAAGCTCTTTTTAGCCTGATCGTTTCTATTCATTGCATTGAGTATGACAGCTTTCTGATAGATAATGTCAGTATTTAGCTTGTCTTCTTTTAATGCTGTTTCAATGCATTTCAAAGCATTTTTGAATTGTCCACAGTCTGCGAGTTTTATTGCCAGCTCAAGATATTCGCCGCTTTTGATTTTTATGTTCTTAGCAGTGGTTAGTTTTGATACGGCATCTTCATATTTACCCGAAATCAAAAGGTCAATTATTTCCTTAAGAGAACTATGGTTGCTAATATTTTCATTGTTTTTTTTCTCAGCAGAAAGCTTCTTAAGATTGTTTTGTGAAATTTGATAATCAAACTTCTTTTCTGATGATATAGTTGGAGTTTTTATAGGTGTAGTGTCTACAGAAAGATGTTCTACTGCAGATATGAATAGATCTTCTGAATATAAAGTGTTATTTCTTTTCCTGAAAAAAAATAGACCATTATCCTGCACTAACTCAAGATTTGTATCGTTTATTAAAGGAACTTCTGATGGGGCGGTTATTAGCCAGCCGCCAGGTTTCAGAATATTTAACAATCGTTCTGTGATCTTGTCGATTTGACTCTGGCTGAAATAGATAAGTACATTACGGCAGAATATTATATCAAGATCATTAAACGGGTACGTTGAGTTATGCAGATTGATATTTTGAAAATCAACTATGTTTCTAATTTTGGCAGTCAGTTTGTGATTTTCATTTGGCGCTTTTGTGAAATATTTTTCCAGGTATTTTGGAGGCATTTCACGGAAAGACCATTCTGTATATTCAGCATTTTTTGCTTGCTTAAGGAAATCGTTGTTTATATCAGAGCCGGTTATTGATACCTGATTTTTCAAAGTTAGCCCCAATTCATCAAGAACCATTGCGATAGTGTATGGTTCTTGACCGCAAGAACATCCGGCACACCAGACCTTGATCTTTTTGCTGCCGCGCTTTGTAATATCAGGTATTATCTTGTTTTTGAGTGAGACAAAAGTTTTGTAGTGTCGGAAGAAGTATGATTCTCCAATAGTCAAATGCTTGGCAAATTCCTCTATATGTGACGAATCAGATGTTTCAAGCAGCCAATTGGCATATTCATCTATGTTTTTGAACCCTGCATCTTCTGCGATATTATTTAGTATTTCAACTAAATGTTTCTCGCGTATTTTGGAAAAGGTAGCCCCAAGTTCATCTTCAATATGCCTTATAAGTACATTATATGAGGAATTTGATGTTATTTGCTGTTTGGTGTTCATCTGTTAATTGCTTTGAGCTTCTTTGTCTTCAATGAAGTCCAACATTTCTTTTGACAGTATGGTTTCGATAGCCAATTCTATTACGATTTGATTGTTTATTATTACTGCATCTTCAACTAGCTCAGGTTTAATCTTTATCTGTTCGAAGACCGAATTGCTTTTTTTATACTGATTGGCTATTTCAGGCAGACTGTTGCAGGCAATAGCAGCTAAATGATTATTGCAGTTAAATATAATAAGAAAATCACTTTGTTTGATCGAGGTTTTGGTTTTGTCGGTAATATATCCGATATCTACTACAGGAAGGATTTGTCCGCCGTAGTTTGCAAGCCCCAACAAAGATGAAGGCATTTCTGGATATATCACAAGCTCTACAGCCTGAATCACTCTATGCACAAAAAGTGTGTTCAGTGCGAATTTTCCGGATATAACGTCAAATGCTAATAGATCTTTACTGCTCATATTATAACCGCAAAGTTGTTACTGAATATATTTTTTTATGAAAGTTAGTAGTTGCTCACCGGTGAATGGTTTTGGTATGCAATCATTCATTCCGGCCTTGATGCAATCTTTTATGGTATTTTCTGTAGTACTTGCAGAAGTAGCGATTATTGGTATTGACGAGACTATGGGGTCATGATGGTTACGTATTCTTCTTGTAGCTTCGTAACCATCCATTATTGGCATTACACAATCCATCAAGACCATGTTAAAGCGATCCTTCTCGATCTTTTCAAGAGCTTCCTGCCCGTTAGCAGCAAGAGATACTTCACAGCCGAGGATTTCAAGGTTCTTTGTGGCTACCATCTGGTTAACTTGGTTGTCTTCCGCAAGAAGGATTTTAATCCCCTTGGCTGCGTTTTTAACATCAAGAGTTGGGGTTGTGTTAAAGTCTGACAGCTCTACTTCGTTTGAATGCTCAAGATTAAGTGTGAAGAAAAAACGTGTACCTTTGCCAGGTTCGCTGACGACTTGAAGGTTGCCGCCCATAAGTTCGACAAGTTGTTTGCTTATGGCCAATCCGAGTCCTGTTCCTTGTGTCGAATTGCTTGTAGCTTTCCCTATTTGTGCAAACCTGTCAAATATTTTGTTAATATGTTCAGGCTCCATTCCTATGCCCGTATCTGAGACACAAAAATGGTAAATATTCATGTTTTTGCCTGCGGGATCAGCCTTTACCGACACTGAAATCGTGCCTTTTTCGGTGAATTTAACAGCATTATTTACCAGATTGTTTATGATTTGTGTCAATCGGACATCGTCACTTCTGACATGTTCTCTGAGTTTCTCGTCAAAAAAGAAACAGAAAGAGATATCTTTTTCTGTTGCTGAGTTTTTATTGAGTTCAACAACTTCGTAAATCACTTCCCTTAAATTCATTGGAACTTTTTCGAGTGTCAGAGAACCAGATTCTATCTTAGAGATGTCAAGGATATCATTTACTATCCTGTCAAGCGATTTTGTGCAGGCATTCATGATATCAATATATCTTGTTTGTTCGCTGCTCAGACCTGTCTTTTTTATCAGTTCGATTGTCCCTCTAAGCCCGCTCATCGGCGTTCTTATTTCGTGGCTTACAGTTGAAAGAAATTCGTCTTTAGACCTTGATGCCTGCTGCATTTTTATTTGAGCATCTTCTGCTTCCTCTTTGGCTTTTCTGAGATTTCTTTCTGTTTTTCGTAATGTCTCTAAGTTTTTTTCTAATTGTCTTTTCTTCGTTAGTGCAAGCTCATATGAAGATAAAAATAAACCCAATATTTGCGATTGTTCTGCATTAATATTGTATTGTTTTCCACCCATCACCATAGTGAAGCCTACTGTAGGCGTTATAGTACGGAATTTTGAGTTAGAAATTATGCTTGCAAGTCGGCTGAGAAGAAACTCTTGTTCAAATGGCTTAGGAATGAAATTGTCGGCTCCGCAATTCAATCCCTCTATTATATCATCAGGGTCACTCAGCGAAGATACTAATACAACAGGCAGGTGGCTGAATTCTGGATATTTACGAATGTTCCGGCATAACTCGTAGCCATTCATACCAGGCATAACAATATCAGTTATTACTACATCTGGCTTGAATTCATTCAGCATTTCAAAAGCCTTAGCGCCATTCTGAGCGCAAGCGACAACATAGTTATTCTCTTCAAGTATGTACTTAAGCTCAGTTGCTTGAGTTATGCTGTCCTCAGCTATTAATATTCGGTGATTGTCCATACGCCTCACAAAAATGTACCATTCATAACTTAAACACTACAAACCCGGAGCATTATAGATATGACAAAACTCTTTGTCAAGGTGAAAATAGCACATTTGTGGCATATAATATGACGCTAAATCATATTGTCCTTGAATTTTACTTAACTTCAAATACAATATGTTGAACGTTTTCAGGTAACTTATTTATACTATTGGTTTGCATTAATGTTATGACCGTTCTAAGTATCGGGTTTAGCTATAGTAATGGAAAATATTAAAGACGACATAGATAACCGGCAGCAGCCTGTTGAGACTGAAGTTGACGCTCAGGATATGAGTTCTGAGACCGGTCTCAATGTGACTGTTGATGAAGATGATTTAGAAGGGCAGGAAGACTCGCCTATTGAGGATACTGCGACTGAAGAATCTGAGATAGATGCTTCTTCTGATCAGGAAGAACAAATTCCCGAATGGGTGCCGGAAATAGATGAAGAGTTTCTTGAAGAAGATAGTCCTGAACCTACAATAGAGTCGGTGATTGAGGCCATACTTTTCACTACTGATGAACCGGTAACGCCGGTTAGAATGGTTAAGATAGCGGACCTTAGCAGTGCAAAACAAGTTACTGATGCTGTAAAACTTCTAAATGAAAGATATGAACAGGCTAATTCAGCATTCCGAATTGAGAAAATAGCTGGTGGCTATCAAATGCTGACTCATAAGATCTATAATAATTGGCTTCGTAGATTAATCAGGGTCAGAACAGAAACGAAACTTACTCAGGCATCATTGGAGACTCTTGCTATTATTGCTTATAAGCAGCCAGTTATTAGAGCTGATGTTGAAGCTATACGAGGAGTTTCATCGGGTGAGATGATCAGGGGGCTTATGAGTAAGGGTTTGGTTAAGATTGCGGGAAGAGCGGAAGTTCTTGGTCGCCCTATGCAGTACGGCACAACGCGGAAATTTCTTGAAAATTTTGGGTTGAATTCACTTCGCGATTTGCCAAAAGCGGATGAACTTAAGAAGCCGAGAGATTAATAGAAAGGGTAATGGAGGTATCCGTTGAGCGAATTTTCACAGCAAAGCATTAGAGCGAAGATTATTGAAAGGCTCAAGACCAGGTCGAATTCTATCAAATTCAATATGACACCGATGATTGATATTGTTTTCCTGTTGCTTGTGTTTTTTCTTGCCACAGCGAGATTTCGACCCTTGGAATCAAAATTACCTTTGCAGTTGCCGGCTCCTCAAGGAGGTCAATTAGCCAGTTTCTCACTTGTTGAACCTTTGACTATCAATATAGATTCTCAGGGCCAGGGGCTTATGATAACTATAGAAGGGACAGAGTTTGCATACCAAAACGCAGACCCTGCTTCTTTCATTAATTTTGGTGAGCAGCTGGCGGATATCTATGAATCGCAAAAAAGAAATACCGCTGATCCTGTAGAACTTGATTGTGGTGCTGAACTTTCCTGGGAACATCTTGTTAAATTTTATAACCTTATGTATGGTATGGGAATTACGAATATAACATTCGTTACGGATTAAGTGATGAGGAAAATACTGCTTTTACTTTTTTGTCTTTTGAGTATCTCTGTCTTTGCTGATAAGGCTGAAAATACAAAATTACCTAATGAAAATACCCTTGGCATTCTCCGTGACAGGGCTTCTGATGCTTGGGCACGGTTTGAGTCTAAATCATTTTTACCTTTAGTTGATTATTATTTTTATTCAAGTTTCAGTCAGCAGCAGCATCGGAAAGAGCTCGAAAACCTTACTGTAGAATATGAAAGTATCCTTACTGATATATATAATGAGCAGGCAAGTTATACCAGTCGAATAGAAGAATATGAAGGGGATGACTGGGATCTGCGTTTTGGTAAAAATGCATTATGGCGAAAATTCAATTCTCTTGAAAATCAAACATTGTATCTTATTGCCAAGTGCTTGTATTACAGACTATTATGTGTTGAAAGTGATCAGTTTGAAGATTTGGCTCAAGCTATCCTCGAAAAATGCGGCACAATAGAGGGCGGAATTAATGACTTGTTTCGTGATATGCTTGAGGCGCGTGTCTACATGCTTATACGCGAAAGTGATGAAGGTTATTACGACCAGATATTTAAAAGGCTCGACAAAGTCGAAATGGAAATGAGCTCTGATACTGCACTTTATTATGAAATGTGGATGTGCAGGCTTGAACTTCTCAAACCTTTTAGTCTTACGCAGTTAAATAGGATAATTGATAATTTCAAAGATTCTGATCAAGTTGACAATATGGTTCTTGCGATGAGACTTGCTTTTCTGCAGAAAAAAGCAGGCCAAACTTCATTACTTGAATATAATCTCGAGAAATGGCCTCAGCTTGCGGCTTTAGTTGCAAGCATGCTTTACGAAAAGGCTGATTCAGAACTTGATAAAGCTAATGCTACAAATCATATAAGTTCTTTGACTCATTATGAGAAGCAGTTGCTTGCATGGGCCTCTTTGGATAAAGACAATCCTAAGCTTGACGTTTTGATTGCTTCCTTCGGTATTGGTCAGGATCGTGCCGATAGAGTCATAAGTTATGTTGCTGCTGTTAAAAATGCCGAGGATAATCCAGAATTAGCGGTAGAGGCAGCAATGAACGCATTGTCAAAGCCTGCATATGACAGGAATGTATTTTCAGATATTAATGATCTTGAAGTGCTGAAAATTGCGACAAAAGCTGGCTTTCTGCTTATCGATAAAAAGGACTACACTGATAAGATCATTGATATATTCGATCGATATAAGAAGCTTGCAGGTGATAATGCAATTGAGGAGTTGGTGTTCGCTTATTCTGTGAAGATGAAGAATCTCAGGGGGCAAAAAGCGACAGCATTGTTGAATGAGATACATGAAAATGGTGGAGAGTTTGCGGATAAGGCACTTTTCGAAATTCTTGTCAGTCAATTTAATGATGATAAGGATATTTCTGGCAGTATTGAGCAGCTTTATAGTAGAAGCCAAACGGCTGATATTGTTTTTCTTACCGATGTAACAGATTTATATTGCAGATATCTTGCTTCCAAGGAAAGATTGCCAAAGGCAGTGCAATTGGTTGCTGAAGGATATGAGCAAGGACTTGATTTTGATAGCGGCTGTGGACTTTATGTACTTGAAAAATTCCTTGAGAAGGCAGAGTACTATATACTTCAGGCAAGTGGTGATCTTGCTAATACAGCAGTCTTCATCTCCGATAAGATAATCAGTGATCAACAGCAAAAGCCTTCAATACAAATTGTGTGTATAGAGACTCAAGTTTTGGCCGGTCGCGATATTGATTCAATAGGACCAATGCCTGAATATAATGATCAATTTGATACGCTGCAATACTCAAGATCAAAAGCGAGGTACATGTCTTTAGATGGGCAAAATCATGAAGCTGCTTTTGTGTGGGGTAAAATATCAAGGGCATTGGTTTCGGCATCTCCTTTACCTCTGTGGAGATGGCAGAGAGCTAAATATTATCAGATTGAATGCAGCTTAAAAAGCGATAAAGTTTCAGACGAGGATCTACTGCATTCTATTGAGGTATTGCAGGCTGATTCTAATTGGAAACAAGGTTACTGGGCTGATAAGCTTGAAGAAATTAAGCTTGCTTCTGTTAATCAGCAGGAAAGATTTTCTGTTGAGAGTCAATGATTAAAAAAGACTTGCCTGTATCCAGATTTTTTGTTACTATCTGAACTTTTATCCGAATTATGCGTTAAACTCTAATAGGGAAAAGAATTATGAAGTTCACAAAGATGCATGGTCTTGGAAATGACTATGTTTATGTAAATTGTTTTGAAGAAAATATTGAAGATCCTTCAGCTTTGGCGATAGAGCTCAGTGATCGCCATTTTGGTATTGGCGGCGATGGGCTTATTCTTATCTGTCCATCAGATATTGCAGATGCTAAAATGCGTATGTTCAATGCAGATGGAAGTGAATCACAGATGTGCGGAAATGGCTTGAGATGTGTGTCAAAGTATACATTTGATCATAAGCTTGCTGAGCCTGGAACTACTTTCAGTATACCTGGCCAGCCTTCATTCCCTCATTCGCTTAATATTGAAACAGGTAATGGCATCCTTAAGGTTGGTATTATGCCTGGTGAAGATGGAATGGCAGAGCAGATATGCGTTAATATGGGGCAACCTGTATTAAATGGCCCTGATATTCCGGTTGCAATCGAATCAAATCCGGTTGTTGATGTTGAATTTGGTACAGATGATTTTGCTTCACCGATGACTTGCGTTTCTATGGGAAATCCTCATGTTGTATTCTTTTGTGATGATGTCGAAGGACTTGATCTTGATAAAATAGGCCCTGCGATAGAAAATCATCCTTTATTTCCAGAAAGGATTAATGCTCATTTTGTAAAGGTTCTGGCTCCTGATGAGTTTGTTATGCGGACTTGGGAGCGGGGCTCCGGTATAACTTTGGCATGTGGAACAGGTGCTTGTGCATGCTGCGTTGCTGCGGTTCTCAACGGAAAATGCCAAAGGGCTGTTTTAGCTCATTTGCCTGGTGGCGATCTTACGCTTAATTGGTGCCAGGAGGATAACTGTGTGTATATGACCGGGCCGGCGACAGAAGTTTTCACTGGTCACATATAACATTCACATCATAATGAAAAAAAAAGAGAAAATAGCATTTTTCCCCTTGAAATAATTCAATAAATTGCTAATATTTCTCACTCGTGCTTGGGGTATAGTGTAACGGTAGCACGACTGACTCTGGCTCAGTTAGTTGGGGTTCGAATCCCTGTACCCCAGTTAAAAAGCCCGCATCTTAATTAAAAGACGCGGGCTTTTTTTATTGTTTCATCATTTATAGCTTTATTTGAAGGCCTAAGGATTCACCGAAAGTTCCGCCGGTTCCGCCTCGGCGTGGTTTTTCCTGATTTCTGCCTCTATTGTCTTTTCTGTTTTGCGGACGATTGTTTTGAGGTCTGTCATTACCCTTACTCTCACCTGTAACACGTTTTTTTGTTGTGAGATCGGAAGGGTCGGCATTTGTCCTCATGCTTAGTCCTATTCGCTTTCTTGGTACATCAACTTCCATTACAGTGACAGTGACTCTTTGCTGCACCTTGGTTACTTCAGTAGGATCGGAGACGAAGTGGTCGCATAGTTCGCTGATATGCACAAGTCCGTCTTGATGCACGCCTATGTCCACAAACGCACCGAATGCCGTTACATTGGTAACTATGCCTGGCAGTTTCATTCCAGGGTTAAGATCTGTGATTTCGTTAATGCCTTCCGCGAAGCTGAAAGCATCAAATTTTTCACGTGGATCTCGGCCCGGTTTGGCAAGTTCTTCCTTGATATCTGTAAGAGTTGGAAGACCTACCGTTTCAGTAACATAATCAGTAAGTTTTATTTTGTCCTGCAGGGCTTTGTTTTTGATAAGCTCTTCAATATTGCATCCAATGTCAGAAGCCATCTTATTTACAATTGGATATGATTCGGGGTGTACAGCACTTATATCAAGCGGATTGTCTGAATTACGTACGCGAAGGAAGCCTGCGCATTGCTCGAAGCATTTGTCACCAAGACCGGAAACTTTCTTTATGCTTTCACGACTATTGAAAGCGCCATTTTCATTTCGGTAATTGATGATTCTTTCAGCAAGAGTTGGGCCTACACCTGAAACATAAGTCAGAAGCTGCTTACTTGCAGTATTGATGTCAACACCAACGCTGTTAACGCAGCTCACAACAACGTCATCCAGTTTGTTTTTCAGCTTTTTCTGGTCAACATCATGCTGGTATTGGCCGACGCCAATTGATTTTGGGTCGATTTTTACCAGTTCAGCCAATGGGTCCATGAGTCTGCGGCCGATAGATACAGCTCCTCTTACTGTGAGGTCTTTATCTGGGAATTCTTCTCTGGCTACTTCCGATGCTGAATAAACACTTGCGCCGCTCTCATTGACCATTACAATATTGATACTTGATGGCAAACCAAGCTTTCTCAGGTAGCCTTCTGTTTCTCTGCCTGCCGTACCATTACCAATCGCTATAGCTTCAATATCATACTTTTGGCATAGTGCCATGATTTTCATGCCGTCAGCATCAGCTTTTGCCTGGCCTGTATGCGGGTATACAACATCATCAAACAGAAGTTGTCCCTGGCTGTCAAGTGTTACAAGCTTGCAACCGGTTCTAAAGCCGGGGTCAATAGCCATAACCCTCTTTTGGCCAAGTGGGGCGGCTAGAAGAAGCTCGCGAAGATTATCCGCGAACACCTTGATTGCCTCTTCATCAGCTCGCTTCTTTGTCTCCATCCTTATCTCTGTCTCCATGGATAAGGAAAGAAGCCTCTTATAACAGTCTGCTATTGCAAGTTTTACTTGGGTAGCAGAGTCATTTGATGCTGCTATGTATTTTGAAACAATAACTTCAATGGCTTCTTCTACCGGAGCTTCTATACGCATTGAAAGCATCTTTTCATTTGCGCCGCGTCTTATTGCGAGTATTCGGTGTGATGGTGCGGTAGCTACAGGTTCCTGCCATTCATAATAGTCCTTATACTTGACTGCTTCTTCTTCCTTGTCCTTCAAGACTTTGGTAATGAACATACCTTTTTCGCTGTAATGCTTACGCATTTTTTCACGTATTTCAGCATCTTCATTTATCATTTCAGCAATGATATCTCTTGCACCGGCAAGTGCATCCTCAGCCGTATCAACTTCTTTTTCTTTGCTGATATACTTTGCGGCTTCTGCGGTAATATCAAGATCGGTTTGTTCAAGTAGTTTCTCAGCAAGAGGCTCGAGTCCTTTTTCTTTGGCAATTGTTGCACGGGTACGTCTCTTAGGACGGTATGGCAGATAAATGTCTTCAAGTTTTGCCATAGTTTCAGCTACAAGCAGTTGTTTGTGCAGCTTTTCGGTAAGTTTTCCTTGTTCTTTAATCGAAGCTATTATTGCTTCTCTTCTCTTGTCAAGTTCATCAAGCTGGGCAAGCCTGTCGCGTATTGCCGATATCGCAACCTCATCAAGGCTGCCTGTCATTTCTTTACGATAACGTGCGATAAAGGGAACGGTCGAACCTTCATCTAAAAGTTTATAGACTGATTCTACTTGATTTAATCTGACGCCAAGTTCATTGGCTATCTTAATAATATGCTCTGTTACCATTGATGTGTTCTTTTTCTAATTTTTTGCTTTGTACTCCAGAATCGCAAGCGATGCATTACCGATAATGCCGGCATCTTCACCCAAGCTTGCAAACATTATTTCTATATTTTTTTCTCGGCCGGGCCATGCATATTTTGCGAAATAGTATTTTATTCTGCTCAGAAGTTGTTCGCCTGCAGCAATCATACCGCCGGCAAAAACTATTTTTTTCGGATCCATAAAATTCATTATATTAACGCATAAAAGTCCGAGCACCTTTGCAGTGCCTTCCGTTATGTTTACCGAAAGATCGTCTCCGTCAGCAGCATGCAGATAGATATCTTTACATGTCACTTCACCCTTTTCCTTGTATATTGCTTGAAGGCTGGATTCGATACCTTCAGCAAGAAGTTCATTGGCTCTTCTTGCTGTTGAAGATGCCGATGCGTATGTTTCTGCGCATCCAAGTTGCCCGCATCCGCATTTACGCCCGTCCGGATAGATGATTATGTGTCCGAGTTCCCCGCATGCGTCAGTGCTGCCGTGTGCAAGTTTGCCGCCGGTTATTACTGCTCCACCTATGCCCGTACCCAGGGTTAGGAACGCCATATCGTCCGCATCTTCAGCGACTCCGCAAACATGTTCGGCCCATCCCGCTGCATTTGCATCGTTTTCCATAACCACTGGTACACCCATAGCCTCTGCTAACATGTCTCTTATAGGGCACCCATGGAATAACGGAAGATTGGGAGGAGAAACAAGAATGCCTTCCTTGAGGTTGACAGGGCCTGGAAGCCCAATGCCCATATATCCAATATCAATCTTGTCTATAGAGTTTTCTGAAAGTATCTTCTCGCATGCTTGAACTATTGCTTCAATACATACTTCAGGCCCTTTGTCGGCATACGTTGGTATTGAATCTTTGACGATTAGATTAAGATCCTTATCAAAAAGACCTAACTTAATATTGGTGCCGCCAAAATCGATTCCTATAAATTTTTTCATTTCGTATTCTTCTAACAATCAAACCAATTTAATTTGTTTTAACAATTTGCTTATATAGCTTTACAGCCCTCTGTTTTCGTTATGCTTTCTGAACATAAGTCGTATTGGAACTTCACTTACAGGTAAAAGGTCTCTTAGCCTGTTTATCATAAATCTCTGATAATTCTCGTCGAAATAATCAGGACGATTCACGAAAACAAGAAGGGAAATCGGTTGAACGCCGACTTGTGTTGCGTAGTATATGCGAGGGAACCCACCTTTTTTGGCTGTTCCTACTTTTTCGTTCTTGATTTCATCCATAGCCTTATTTAGTATGGATGTTGGTATCTCGCAGATACTTTGTTTATAAAGTTCTGTGGCCAAGTCAAGTGTACTTTGCAGGTTTTTGCCGTCTTTGGCTGTCGTGAATGCTATTGGTGCATATCTTAAACCCGGAAGTACTTCTGATAGATAATCAGCGTAATCATCGGTATCTGCATCGTCTTTTACAAGGTCCCATTTGTTGACCACAAGAATGCATGGCTTGAATTCATCAGAGATGAATTTTGCGAGTTTCTTATCTACCTGAGATATCGGCAGGGTAGCGTCAATCATGAACAGTACTACATCTGCGCGAGTTATAGATTTTGTAGCTCTCGTATAACTGTAGTATTCAACATTTTCCTTCATCTTGTTCTTTTTATAAATACCGGCAGTATCTATAGCGATGAAGGTTTGCCCATCTCTTTCAAATCGGATATCCACGGCATCTCTGGTTGTGCCGGCGATCTCGCTTACAATCATTCTTTCCTGACCAACAATTGAATTCACGAAACTGCTTTTACCGGCGTTTCTTTTGCCGACAATGGCAAGTTTCATGATTGCTTCCTGGGGGTTCTCCCATTCTATATGTTTAAGTCTTTCAATGACAGCATCCATCATTTTAGACTTATTCAAATTGCTTGTGGCAGATACGCATAAAGCTTCACCAAAGCCCAATCTCACAAATTCAGCAGCTCGTGGAAATAGACTTGCCTTGTCTGCCTTATTGGCTATGACCATGACATTAGGATTGTGTTTCCGCAGTAGACGGGCTATCTTGTTTTCAAGAGGAGTGATTCCTTCACGGATATCTACAACGAATAGAATAAGATCGGCAGAGCGTATTGCTACATCTATCTGCGATTCAATTTGATCGCTTAAGGCCTCTTTGTCAACGATGCCGTATCCACCTGTATCAAGCATTTCTATATGCGTGTCGCCATAACGCACCATTACACTCACCCTGTCGCGGGTGATGCCGGGTGTTGGCTCTACAATACTTATCATCGAGCCGGCAAGTGCATTAAGCAGCGAACTTTTGCCTACGTTTGGTCGTCCTATTATAGCAACTGTTGGTACTGCCACAGTTTTGCCTTTCTTGTATTATTGATGCCTAAATGGGCTATTTGTCGTATACTAACTGCATTCCTGATACCTTAATCAAGAATGAATGGCGAATTATAACAGATTTGAACGTGCAAAGCAAGATAACAGTAAGCCTGTGGATTGCAAAACAAAAAAACTTCAGATTTTAATCGCTATATTGTCTTTTTGGAAATATAGCTTGAATGTAAAGGTGGAAAGGCTAAGATGGATTTCTTAATTTTTCAGGAGTTTTAGATGAGATTAAATTTGAGTATTTTTATTGTCGGAGTGATGATTAACATGGCCAATGCAAGAACTATTCCGGTCTACTTTGGCACTTATTCAGAAGGTATATACCGAAGTGTATTTGATGATGAGAATGGCAAGCTGAGCAATCCGGTGTTGGCGGGGCGGCTTAATGGTGCATCTTATTTTGTTATTGATAGCGAGAGGAGTTTCCTATATTCAGTCAGCGAGTCAGGCCCAAGCAGCGAGATTGCTGCATTTAAGATAGAGGATGATATGTCGCTGAGACTTATCAATAAATTACCTTCGGGTGGCAGCTCTGCGTGTTATTTGAGTTTTGACAAAACAGAGAGATATCTCTTTGCAGCTAATTACAGCAGCGGCACTGTCGCCGTGTTTAGTATTGCGAAAGACCATAGCTTGAAAGAAATGACATGCCTTGTTCAGCACGAAACTGGAAAAGATGAGGCGGGCAATGCTGTGAGTCCAAGAGCGCATAGCATGATACCGGATATTTACAATAAGCATCTTTTTTCTGCGGATCTTGGCCTTGACAGAATAATGATATATGACTTTGATATTGAGTCAGGCCAAATTAAATCTGCATCTCAACCATTTCTTCAGCTTGAAAAGGGCAGTGGACCTCGGCATCTTGTTTTCAATGATACTGGCGAGGTTTTGTACTGTATTAATGAGCTTGCATCTACAATAGCGGTTTTGGCATATTTTCCCGAGAATTCTTCGAAAATGCTGGCTCCTGCGCAGACAATTTCAACATTACCGACTGATTATGAAGGTCGCAATGCTTGTGCGGAAGTGCTTATAAGTCCTTGTAAAAAATATCTTTATGCCTCTAATAGAGGACATGATACTATTGCTGCTTTTCGCATAAATCCAGATGACGGAAAGCTTAGTTTCTTAGACTGCTGCACGGGAGACATTGATTTTCCACGTGGTTTCAGGCTGGATCCAAGCGGAAAGTTTTGCTTGGTGGCAAATCAGAAAGGCGACAGTGTTGTTGTTTTTGCAATTGATCAGAAAGTAGGTCTGCTAAAACGAACAGAACACCGGATTGCGATTGCCAAACCGGTGTTCGTTAAGTTCTTAGATAAGTACTGATTACTTTAGTACAAGGTAGTAAAGTTTGCCTTCCTCGTAGGTTTTTCCTGCAACCAGTCCGGCTTCATCGCCTTGACCCATATAGATATCGCATCTGCCGGGAGCTCTTATCGCTCCCCCAGTGTCCTGATCAAGGAAGAATCCTTTATATGGATATATTACGACTTCATTTCCTATATTCCTGGGCAGCTTTGTGTCTATGAATGTTAGCGCCGCACGTGGGAAGATTGTTTTGTCTGTAGCTATAGTTCGCAGTCGCATTACCGGTTCGTTAATACTGCCGGTCGGATTACCTTGTGTGATTCGGAAGAATACAAAGCGAGGATTCGTATTAACGTACCTCGGCACCTGATCTTTATTACGGCTGAAATAGTCGATCATAGCAGACAGACTCATCTTATCAAGTGGGATTCCTGCGTTTGCACTTAAATCCTTTGTGATGCTTTTATACTCGTAACCATTTGTTGCTGCATAACCTACCGTTACAAGAGACCCGTCTTCAATGCGTATCTTGGCAGAGCCTTGAACATGAGCTATATAGACTTCGAATGGATCCTCCAGCCATATTATTTCTTTGCCGTTAAGGATGCCGGAACTTTCTATCTGACTTCGTGGAGGACATTTCATTAGTTGTCCGCCTGCTCCTTCGATGCCAATCGTTTCTCCTGATTCGTTCTTCACTAATCCATCAGGCATTCCGTAAAGCGGGTATTTGAATCTTTCGCTTCTGGTTTGGGACCCATTAAAAATAGGCGTGTAGTAACCGGTGAAGAGTACTGTTCCTTGTTTATCGCAACCTACAGACATGTAGACATCGAATTTTTGTGCAATTTGATCATTCAGTTGAGATGGTCCGTAGCCTTGATTAATTAGATCACGAAAAGCTCTGAGACTGTCTACTACTCTCTGATGCGAAATACCGTTAATTGGGAAAAAATTGTGACTTGAAGGTTTGCCCATATAATTAAGGCTGTTGTTTATTGCCTCTTCAAGTCCATAAAGATTATTGCAGGCTTTTGTGAAATCAGGCATCATTGCAGGGTCAGTAATCTTTACAAGTGCCTCTTCACCCGGAAGAAGCTCACGGTTGTAATCCAGCTTTTCTTCGGTTTTAGTTTTACATCCTGCAAACGTAAGAACCAGCATTGCAGCTGATACAAGCAATAGTTTTTTATACATATCATACCTCAATTAATTCACCGCCTTGATATTTAAGAATAGCGGCTTTCAAATATAAATAACTGAAGGTCAAATCCGTAAGACCTGTTTGGGGTTATTATATCAAATATTAAAAAACCTTCCAGCGGCAACTGAAAAAAAGTTGCCCGAGATGTTCATGCCAAAAGTAACAAAGGGCTTCGGTTTACCAACATAATCTTTTTGAAATTGCGGACATTTTTTATTGACTACTCTTACCGTATAAACTACACTATATTAGTAGTTTGTAAGAATAATAGTGATTGTAGACACTTTTTATATAGTATATGCACATAGTTAAAACATTCAGAAGTTATTTTCTTCGCGGAATGGCGGCTCTTTTGCCGACCATTCTTACTGTATGGCTATTCGTGCAGTTCTATCAGTTCATCCAAAAGAACGTCAGCAGCTATATAAATAAGTTTATTGTTAACATAATCTTATGGCTTGGAAGTTCTTCGACTCAGGAGGAGCTTAGCCAATTTTGGGTTGACGGTAAAGGGCAGGTAGTCGGCTTTATTATTGTATTGATACTTGTCTGCTTTATCGGTGCGATTCTTGCAAGCGTTGTTGGACGTAGTATATGGAAATCAGTTGAAAAAATGTTGACGAGTATACCGCTTGTCAGTAGGGTTTATCCCTATATCAAGCAGGTTACTGATGCTTTATTTAACAAGGAAAACAATCTCGCATTCAAACGCGTAGTAGCTATAGAATATCCCCGTAAGGGGACGTGGTCGCTGGGTCTTGTTACCGGCTCAGGACTCAGGCGAGTGGTAGAGAGCGTAGATGAGGATATGGTTACAATATTCGTGCCAAGTTCACCTACGCCATTTACCGGATATGTACTTATGGTAAAAGAGTCGGAAACGATAGCTTTGGAGCTGTCAGTTGAAGAAGCGTTGAGATTTACAGTCAGCGGAGGTGTGATAACTCCTGCACACTGGAAGAGTTTGCAAGAATCCGAGAAGGATAAGCTGACGGATGTCTCATAAATTAAAAGTTGTAGCCTTTAATTAATAGGAGAAAGACTATGGAACTTAAAATCACCGGAAGGCATATGGATATAACCAATGCCCTGAAAACTCAGATAGAGGAAAAGGCTGAAAAACTGCCACGCTACAACAACAATGTTGATCTTGTAGAAGTAATTGTTGACGGAGCAGAGGGTGGAAAACAGTGTATAGAGATCATCGCTAAAGGTGGTCATAATCAACTTTTCGTAGTTAAAGAACTCGTTGATAACAACGCTGATTTTTATTCAGTAATGGACACGGTATTCCATAAAATGGAACGCCAGCTTCGAAAAGCTAAAGAGAAAGAACGTAATCCGATACATAGTGTATCAGAATAGATTGTTATTATATAGATTTTATCTGGGAGTAATACGATGAAATTGACCGATCTGGTTTGTCCTGAGGCAATTTTAATAGAGCTTAATGCAAATGAACGAGATGACGTTATTAAAGAATTAGTTATCTCGCTGGGCAAGGCAGGTAAAATAGCGGAAAATGATGTAGAGTCAGTCATTGAGGCTGTAATTAGTCGTGAAAATGAAGCCAGTACGGGTATAGGCAAGGGTGTGGCAGTACCTCACGTAAAGACCAATAAGGTTGCTGCTCCGGTTGCTGCCTTCGGACTTTGTCCCGATGGCTTGGATTTTTCATCTCTTGACAAGCAGCCGGTTTATTCGATATTTTTATTGATAAGTCCTGATGATGCGGCCGATGCTCATATTTCCGCGATGGAAGTTATTTTCAAAAATCTCCAAAAAGATGATTTTAGAAGCTTCCTCAAACAGGCGAAAAAAGTAGATGATGTTGTTTCTCTGCTCAAAGAAGCAGATAGTGACGAAATATAGCCTGTTCTATTAACCCTGTGACAGGAGTTTGGATGGTTGACGAACTATGCGAAACTTTTTTAGAGATCCGTAACATTTATGGTCTGCATATGCGTCCGGCAATGATGTTCGCTGAGCTTGCAGCTGAGTTTGACTGTGACATTAAAGTCAGGTCTGGCGACATGGAAGTTGACGGAAAAAGCGTTGCTGAAGTAATGACCCTCGGGCTTCCCAGCGGAGCCAGAATGCAGGTTGTTGCGCAGGGTGAAGATGCGTCAAGAGCTATTGAGGCTATAAAGGACCTCGTTGAGATCCGACTGTTTGATGAAGACAGTGCTCCCTGAGAATTACTTAAGTAATCACTGAACTAAAAAATGGAAACCAAAAAAGGCATTGCGGTATCGCCCGGAATAGTCATTGCCAAATGCATGGTGATTGATGTTGAAGATTTGCGTCTTCAACGCAAAACCATTAGTGCTGCTGATGTCAATGACCAGCAAAAGCGAGTTCGAGACGCATTTGCCACGGCAGTGTATCAGCTTAGCGAGGCTGAGTCTTCGCAAAAAATAGAAGAAGGCAGCATTAAGGATATTTTTGCTGTTCACATGAGTTTTATGCGCGATCGTAAGCTCTGGATGAAGATCGAGAATTTAATCGAAAAAGATCTTGTAAGTGCCGAGTATGCTGTTTCCGTTGTTCTCAGAGAGATTGCTACACATTTCAAAAGATCTCCCAGTAAGTATGTGAATGAACGTGCTGCTGACATTTACGATATTGAGCGGCGTATTCTCCGAACGATGAATAATGACGACATCTTTGATACTACAAAGTTAAGCGAAGAGGTTGTCATTGTTTCTCACGATCTTTCTCCAACCCAAACAGCTTCATTTGACAGGAATTATATAAAAGGTTTTGCGACCAATGCTGGTGGACGTACGAGCCATACGGCAATAGTTGCAAGGTCTTTGGGGATTCCTGCTGTTGTTGCTCTCGAAGATGTCACTGCTTCTGCGCAGCAGGGACAAACAGTTATTATTGATGGCAATCAGGGAATTGTTATAATTGAGCCTGATGAAGATACCTTAAAGAGGTATCGAGAGCAATATATTAATTTTCATGCCTTTGAAAACAAGCTTGATTCACTTCGAGATGTTGAAGCTGTTACGCGTGATGGTACAAAGATAAATATTACCGCCAATATCGAGTTTCCTGCTGAGGTCGATATGGTTAAAAGCAGAGGTGCTGATGGTATAGGGCTTTACCGAACTGAGTTTCTTTACCTTGAGAGCCGAACTGAACCGACAGAGGAAGATCATTTTGCAGCATACAAGGAGGTGCTTGACAAGCTCGATGGCAAGCCAATGGTTATCAGGACAATGGATCTTGGAGCTGACAAGGTTGTTGATGATGAGAATTTTCACCATGAGAGCAATCCTGTTCTGGGGTTGCGTTCGATACGTTACTGTCTCCAGAATCTTCCGATGTTTAAAAAACAGCTTCGTGCTGTTTTAAGGGCTTCTGCTCTTGGTGATGTTCGAGTTATGTTTCCATTGATAACCAATGTCCAGGAGATACGTCAGGCTAAGATGATTCTTCGTGATGTCATGGAGGATCTGGATGATGAGGGTATTAAGTATGATCCTGATATGAAGGTTGGTATCATGATCGAGACACCAAGTGCTGCGTTGATGTCGGGACTTCTGGCTCGTGAAGCCGATTTCTTTAGCGTTGGTACTAATGATTTGATACAGTATACTCTTGCTGTTGACCGTTCGAATGAAAAGGTTATAACTCTTTATTCTCCCGGTGAGCCTGCTGTTCTCAAACTGCTTAAAATGGTTATTGACGTTGCTCAAAGAGAGAATATACATTTAAGTATTTGTGGTGAAATGGCTTCTGAACCGGAATTTATTCTTTTACTTCTTGGTATGGGGGTGCGTAACCTTTCTATGGGCCCATCAATGATACCGGAGATCAAAATGATAGTTCGATCTATTGATATCAGTCATAGTGAGAAATGTGCTGCAGATATATTAGCTATGGAATCTCGTAGACAAGTGACAAATTATTTGCGTGATGCAGCTATGAAAACAATACCAGAGGCTCTTTGATGGATCCAAACAAGATCGACACACGAACTGTAAAAGTTATATTTGAAGTTAAGGGTTTATTGCGTTTTCTCTCTCATCAGGAAACCGCCAGAATGTTCAAACGAGCCATAGCAAGATCAGGGGTGCGGCTGCATTACAGTCAGGGATTTAATCCGCATCCTAAAATGAGTCTTCCGTTACCCAGAAGTGTTTCAATGGCTTCTGAGTGTGAGTTGTTGCAATTAAGTATTGTAGCGGATGAGTTTGGCAAATTTCCGACTGCAGATCAAGTAAGAAGTTTGCTTGAACCTCAGATGCCGGAAGACATAGAGATTGCAAATGTTGAGATTTATGAGGATAAGGTGAAGTTTAATCCTGCCGATGTCACCTATTCCATTCCTGTGCGACAGGAAGAAAATATTAAGAAGAAGATTACGGATATTAAGGAGCAGCTGGATTCGGGATCTTCTTTGATTTTAGAGCGGGTTAGTCATAAAACTGGAAAAAGTAAGTGCGTAGATCTTGCCGATTTTATTGAGAAAATGGAGATTTCAGACAAAGATGTAACAGTGGTGGCTCGAATATTGAATGGGACATCAGTTAAGCTTGAAGAACTTACAAAAATGTTTGGAATTGAAGAATCTGATCTCAATGGTCCGATCGTACGCGAAAATGTAGAATGGAATATAAAGTAACAGACATGGTGTCTGCTATACTGTTTGTTCTGCAAATTTAAAGTTTATACACCCTATAAGGGGGATAAGATATATGTCAAAAGAAATGCTTATTAATGTAGCCCAGCGAGATGAATGCAGGGTTGCTGTTGTTGATAATGGAGTTCTTGAAGAACTCTATATGGAACGTGTGAGCTGTGAGTCTCACGTAAATAATATTTATGTAGGTGTTGTTGTAGGTATTGAGTCTGGTATTCAGGCTGCTTTTGTGGATTTCGGTATGCCAAGGCATGGATTTCTGCACATAAGCGATATTCATCCGCGGTATTATACTAATGATAGCAATACTGAAAAAGTCGGACAGCGAAAGGCTATGCGCGAGAGGCCGCCGATTCAGCATTGCATTAAGCGTGGACAGAAGATAATTGTCCAGGTTCGCAAAGAGGGGATAGGCACAAAGGGACCTGCTCTTACTACCTACATCTCGCTTCCCGGAAAATATGTTGTTCTTATGCCATGGCTTAAGAAAATAGGTGTCTCTCAAAAGATTGAGGATGAGGAGCAAAGAGCACGCCTGAAAACTATGATAAATGAAGTCGAACGCCCCAAGGATGCCGGATTTATTGTAAGAACGGCAGGTGAAAAGGCTACGAAAAGAGATATTGAAAGTGATCTTTCATATTTGGTTCGGCTTTGGAATTCAATACTGAAGAAACAGAAGTCAAAGGCGGCTCCTTGCGAGTTGTATCAGGAAACAAACCTTGCTTTTAGAGCAATAAGGGATATTTTCAACAGTTCTATTCGAAGGATAATTTGCGATTCTAAAGAAGTCTCGGTTAAAATACACGAATTGATGAATGCTGTTCAGCCTCGTTATAAGAGGCGAATTAGTTATTATGATGGTGTTGAGCCTTTGTTTCACAAATATGGTATAGAATCTGAAGTTGAAAAGATAAATGAAAGCCGTGTAATGCTTAAGGGTGGTGGGTCCATCGTTATTGAGCAGACTGAAGCACTTGTCGCTATTGATGTTAACAGTGGTAAGATGCGCCAGTATGGTGATATTGAGAAGACGGCTTTTAAGACAAATATTGAAGCCGCCAAAGAGATTGCCCGCCAGTTGCGTCTTCGGGATTTAGGGGGTATAATTGTATGTGATTTTATTGATATGGAGCGGGCTGAGAATCGCAGAGAGATAGAAAAGGCCTTTCGTGAGGCCGTCAAGCCTGACAGAGCAAAATATCGCATACTCAGGATGAGCGGATTCTGTCTCATCGAAATGACTCGTCAAAGAATGCGTCCATCGCTTGAGCGAAGTGTTTTTCAGCAGTGTCCTAAGTGCGGAGGTGCTGGAATAGTAAAGAGTTATGAATCTATAGCTATACAAATACTGCGATTGCTGCAGATAGAACTCGCCAAAGAGGGTGTAAAAGACATACATATAATTTCACCGGTTCAGGTCTCTGATTATCTGCTTAATAACAAGCGTATGGATCTTGCTCAGGCAGAGAGTGAGCATGAGAAAAGTATTACTGTTCAGCCTGATAGTTCAATGACCGGTGAAAACTACACGATTACGAGCTACGATGAGAGAGGTCGTATAGTAGAACATTGATGTTCACATCTTTTATTGCTGCTTGATTAAAAGTTATTTTTGGATATGATAGTCGGCTGTTTAGATTTGATTGGGTAGCTGTGGCATGCTTTTTAATGCATGCATGAATAAATAGAAAAGGATTTGTAATGACTTTTGATCTTGAATATGCAAGGGGCGTTATAGATGGCGAAGCTAAGGCTGTCAGCTCTCTTGAGGCTCTCATAACTGATGAGACTTTTATCCAGGCACTGGATGCTATATATAATTGCACAGGCAATCTTGTTGTTACTGGTGTAGGTAAAGCCGGGATTGTTGGGGAAAAAATATCTGCGACGATGGCTTCTGTGGGAACGCCGAGTATATTTCTCCATCCTGTAGAGGCTGTTCATGGTGACCTTGGTCGTGTAAGGCCTCAGGATGTAGTGTTGTTGATGAGTTTTGGTGGTGAGACTGATGAGATAATAAGGCTCATAACTCTTCTGAAACAGCAGGAAATAACGACTATAGCAATGACTGGTAATGTCCAGTCAAGACTTGCCAAACATAGTGATATTGTCTTGTGTATAGGTAAGTTGCAGGAAGCTTGTCCTCTTGGAGTTGCGCCTACAGTTTCAACAACTTGCATGTTGGCTCTTGGTGATGCTCTTGCATTAACAGTTATGAAAGCTCGTCAATTCTCTAAAGAAGATTATGCACGGTATCACCCAGGCGGTTCACTTGGTGCTAAGCTTATAACAGTAGAGCAGTCCATGGAATTCGGCAAGGGCGATCTTCTTCCTATTGTTGAGCAGGAGAAAACCATTGGTGAGATGCTTGAACTGACAAAAAATACCAAGCGGCGCGGAGCTACGATGGTGATTGACTCTTCCGGCGTTCTTGTTGGTATTGTAACCGATGCTGATTTAAGGCGTTTGCTTTCAAATGAAGGACAGAACGCTTTCAGTAAGAAAGTTTCTGATGTTATGACAGCCGGTTGTAAGAGTGTAAAAGAGACTACTCTTGCAGCAGAAGCTATGGCTATATTCCATAAATTCAGAATTGATGATCTTCCGGTTGTTGATGAAGATGGCAAGCCGGTAGGTATGATTGATGTTCAGGATATTGTTTCTATTAAGGTAGTGGGATAATGGATAAGCTCAGCAAGGAAAATCTTTCAAAACTCAAAATGCTCGTTTTAGACCTTGATGGGGTCTTTACAGACGGTACTATTATAATAAATGGCGATGGAAGTGAATCAAAGCGATACAGTGTTATTGACGGCCACGGCATAAAGCTTTGGCAAAGAGCTGGATTCAAGACTGCGATCATAAGTGGCAGGGCGGCAAAGGCAACAAGTATAAGAGCTGAACAGCTTGGTATAGAATACGTATTTCAGGGGTGTAAGAAAAAACTGCCTGTTTATGAGCAGTTGCTTGAAGATGCACGCGTTTCGGCTGATGAAACTATATTTATTGGTGATGAGATCATAGATCTTCCTATTGTAAGAAGAGCGGGTTTGGGAGTTGCAGTTGAGAATGCTGTTGATGAATTGAAAGAATATGCTGATTATGTCACAAAGAAATCCGGTGGTCAGGGTGCCATACGCGAAGTTATCGAGATAGTCCTGAAAACTACCGGCAAATGGGATGCCTTGATGGAAAGGTATTTGATATAAACTGAGATTCAGAAATATATCGTGTTTTATGCAAGCCTCTTACTTGCAGTTAGTTAATTTTATATGGCCGTTTTAAGAAAAATAATTTTATTCATTATCGCACTCGTTGTTGGTATAGGAGCATATTTTGCTTATCAACTCGTTACCAAGCCGCCGGCTATTGAGGTTGGCGGAGGCTATACTGTAGTCAAAACGGAGAAGCCTGCCCAGATACTTGATGATAGTCAGGGTAGTATTGGTGACACTGTTATCGGCCAGACAGAAGTTTCTGAATTCAATCTTTTGGATGCAGATGGAAACTTGAAAAGCCGGTTTGGCTTCGATAAACTTGTTCACAGTGAAGGCACTGAGTGGGAGCTTGAGAAGCCTTATGTTGACATGTATGACCCTAAATATACTTGCAGGGTACGTGCTAAGGGTGGTCTTATAAATATTGAAATGGTAGCTGGTAAACCGGTTCCTGTTAGTGCCAAGCTTAATGAAGATGTTGTTATAATTCTCAAAACCGAAGATGGTGGTAGAGATTTTGAGATACATCTCGACAGCCTTGTCTATGATATAGTGCGAAACAGGTTTGAAAGTGATGATCAGTTGCGTTTGATTGCCGATGATATGGAGATGGTCGGCAAGGGTATGACTCTTGTTTATAATCCCGAAAATAACCGTATTGAGCTTTTGAAGATTCCGGATCTTGATTATATTGAGATAAAAGAAAGAAGACTTAAGTTGGAAGATGGTACGGTTGAAAGTCGTTCTGACAGTCTTGCTCGCAAAGCTGCCGGTTCTGGAAAATTAAATCCTCAAGAAGGTGTTTTGTATGAGTTTATTCTTGACGAGAATGTTAAGATATTGACTGAAAATGAGACTATAAATGCATCTAATGTTCGAATAAGCAATATTCTTTGGGGGCAGAGTGAGGATTTCTCTGAGCAAAAAACTGAGGAGCAGGAAAAAGTTACTGATGCTGAACAGAAGATCAAGTCTTTGCCGGTAAAGAGCGAAGATGGTTTTGAGTATTGGCAGCCCGATACAGACCTGCCTAAGCCCATAGCCAAGCAGGATAAGGTAAATATTGAAGGTCCTAATTATGAGATTGTCAGAGTGCTTTATGTTACTTGTGATGGAGGTTTGATATTCAGACCTCTTGACAATCAGGATAGGGATAAAGATATAGAGCGGACTCTTGATCTTATCGGTTCTCCTGTGAAGGTAGAAAGTGAGAGTTTTGTCACAGAAAGTCCTTATCTCTGGTGTGGTCTTGATAGTGAGACTCTGAGGCTCTATTCCAGACAGCAGGGGCAGGTCAAGCTTACAACTCCTGATGGCAAGGCATCTCTTGTTACAGAAAAATCACTTTTCTGGAGTCAGGGGGATTCTGTCGCGACAGTTAAAGGGCCAGGACATATTTTTGTTGCCGACGATAAAGATGAAACAAGAACTAAGCTGAACTTTTCTGATACCATAAAGATGAAACTTTCTCAGCGTAAGGTTAGAAACGTTCAGGTTTCAGGCGGTTTCAATGCTGATATAACAGGTTCTAATTTTGCCCAAATCAACAGTGGCAAGGCTTTTATGGAATTTGAAGGGGACAATCTGCTTAAAAATATCGAGCTTTCTGATAATGTCAAGATTACTTCATTGCAGGGTGGTGTTCAGTCAGATAGGGTTAGTGTAGATTTTGCTACTGATGAAAACGGCAAACCTCAGCCTCAAAATGCCTTGGCCACTGGCAGCGCAAAGCTTGTCGCTTCCGGTGAAGAATCCAAGGAATACGATCCGGTTATGTTTGCCGATACTATTGAATATAGTTTTGATGATCAGGTTGCGGTAGCATCTGGTAATATCAAGCTTGATTTTGTAGTTCCATCTAAGGATGGCAACGTCAGCATGCCGCTTACGATAAATGCGGACCGTAATGTGGTATATAAAGCTGGCGATGGTTATATTGAGTTTAATGACAATGTTCGCGGCATATCTGTGATTACGCAGGATGGCGTTCAGCAGCAGTCAAAATTCACTTGTGATAAATTAAGGGTTTATCTCTCTAATGAATCCGTTAAGCCTTCATTGAAAAGCATTCTGCTTGAAGGCTCCAAAGTAGTGCTTGAAAATAAGAGATTTACTCCTGAAGCCGTTATAAGTGTTGTTGATCTTGAATGTAGTGGTTTTGAATATGAAGCTGTAAACGGTATTATGAGGGCTTCAGGTCCCGGAAACATCAAAGTAAACAATCGGAATGTGGTTGGCAATTCAAGTCAGAATTCGGTGTCGTTCAATGGCCCGTGTTATGCTTTGATCGAAAACTTTTCATCACTGACTTTCAATACCTTTGAGAATCAGATAGTCGCTGAGAGAGGTGAAAAGATGCTTCATATAGGTTATATACCCATTCTGCCTGATGGACACATGGGAACTCAGCGTCTTGTTGATGCAGGCAGGCTTGAGCTTTCTTACACGGAGCACAATGGTAAGAGTATTGTTTCTTCTTTGAAGGCAACGGATAAGGTTTATTATTACGAACCTGACAAATATCAATTGATCGGTGACAACCTTGAATATAATGGTTATACAGGTTTAGTAAAAATAAACGGCACAGAGTCTAACCCTTGCGTACTTAACAGTACACTCGTTGATGCCATAGAATACAATATTAAGACCGGAAGCATGAAGACCGGCATTGGCGGTGTCAGTTCTGTACCAATCAATTAAAGGGTTATACGGTTTATGGCTCAGTATAAAATATTCTTAAGTGCTTGTGAGGCAAGTGCCGAAAAACATTGTCTTGAATTAATGACCTCTATCAAAGATAAGGTTGCCAGAGAAGGCGGTCAGGTTTCTTTTAGTGGCATTGGTGGTAAAAAGATGCAGGAGGCAGGCTGTGAGATTATTGCAGATACTGTCAGCAGGGCTGCCATGATCTACAATGCATTTGGGCAGGTAGGGTATTATTATAAGCTTATAAAGAAAGTTAAGTGTTTTTTGCAGGAAAATCCGCAGGACGTTGTTGTTGTATGCGATTCACCTGCATTTAATTTTCATATTGCTAAGGCCGCTAAGAAAGCTAATACAAAAGTTCTCTTTTATGTCGCACCGCAACTTTGGGCATGGGCTCCATGGCGAATACACAAGCTTAAGAGATGCTGCGACAGACTTGCTTGCATACTGCCGTTTGAAGAGAAATGGTTTTCTGATAGGGGTGTTAAAGCTGAATTTGTTGGCAATCCACTTTTTGACGAGATAGATGTGAACATCGATCAATGCTTGAAGAGTTATGATTTGTATAAACCTGAGTCTGCTAAAATCGCATTGTTGCCTGGTTCAAGAAAAGCCGAGATAGATTCTTTATGGAAGCCAATGCAGCAGATAGCAGTTAATCTTAAAAAGCGATACCCTGCTATAAGATTTGTTGCTGTTGGGTCTGATGAGGAGAAACTCGATATTTTGCGAGCCAGCCAGATATCTGGTTTTGAGTGTGAATATAGGTTGGATAAAGTGATTGATACCTGTCGTCAGGTTGATTACGCTTTTGTGGCAAGTGGCAGTGCCACATTACAGGTAGCTTCTGCTGCTTGTCCGATGACCGTTATGTATCAGTCAAATAAGCTTTTATGGCATCTTCTCGGTAGGTGGCTTATTAATATAAAGCATCTTTCACTTGTTAATATTCTCGCTTCGAAAAGGCTTGTACCCGAGTATATGCCTTACTTTGATTCTGTTGAGCCGATTTCTGATGAAGCCTGTCTGCTTTTATCAGACAAAAACTCGCTCAAGACGACAAGTGAGGCCCTTGTGGAACTTGTAAAGCCTCTTGCTGATTTCAAGACATGCAATGCTGTTGCTGATATTGTTTTAGATATTTGTGACAGTAATTAATGCTATCTGCGTAACCTTGGGTTACCGTTAAAATAGCGGCATCGTATTACCCTGCGATTTAAGAAAACGAACGTTTTATTAATGTAAGTTCTTGATCGAATTAATCTTATCCATTGTTGGTTTGTGGAATCTCTGTATACGATTCTGTATGTAGTATCAATATGACTATATATAGTGGTTTTTGCTCTATTTATACTACAGGTAGTTGTTTTTGCGGTTTGAGAGCACTATATATTGCACCTTGAAACACGGCTTCAAATTTTTTTTTATTTCGTAGATGCTTCTATTTCAACGACTTACTGAAAGCTGTTTTTTTTTGCTGTTTTTTTTGGTTGAAACTGTTTGAATAAAGTTTAACATATTACATATCTAACAAGATGTTGGTTTTTACGAGGAATTAATCACTATATATTGTATGTTTTAATGAGGGCATTTTTGCGCCCATAGTTGGAGATAATAATGGCACAAAAGTCAGTTTCAAAATCAAAACTCAAGGTTGAAAGCTATTTCTGCGATAAAAATGCTTCTCCGTTTGATGATATTAAATGGGAAACTCGTCAGGCGAGTATTACAGATGATAAGGGCAACGTTATTTTCGAGCAAAATAATGTTGAAGTACCTGAAAAATGGAGCCAGCTTGCTACAAAAATTGTTGTGAGCAAGTATTTTTATGGTGAAGCGCATACCAAAGAGCGTGAATATTCAGTAAAACAGCTTGTTCAGCGTGTTGCAAGGACTATCGCTGATCGTGGGCTTAAAGATGGGTATTTTGGCGATAAAGAAAATGCTGACAAGTTTTACAAGGAGCTTGCCTGGCTTTGTGCCCACCAGTATGGTGCATTTAACTCTCCGGTATGGTTCAATGTAGGGCTTAAGGAAGCTTACGGCGTTGCCGGAAGTGCTCATAATTTCCGTTGGGATTCAGAGAAGGGCAAGGCCGTTCCTGGTGAGGATACTTATTCTTATCCGCAGGCATCTGCATGTTTCATCCAGTCTGTTCAGGATACTATGGAGGATATCATGCGTCTTGCTACCAGCGAAGCAATGCTTTTTAAGCATGGTTCTGGTACAGGTACAGACCTTTCGACTCTTAGAAGTTCTCGTGAGAAGCTCTCTGGTGGCGGCGTGCCGTCAGGTCCTCTAAGCTTCATGAAGGTTTTCGATCAAATAGCCGGTGTTATTAAGAGCGGCGGTAAGACAAGACGTGCCGCTAAGATGCAGTCTTTGATGGTTACTCACCCTGATATCAGGGAATTTATAAATTGCAAGACCGAAGAAGAGAAAAAGGCCTGGGCCCTCATAGAAGAGGGTTTCAGTGGCGACTTTAACGGCGATGCTTACGGCAGTGTTATGTTCCAGAATGCAAATCTTTCAGTTCGTGTTACTGATGACTTTATGGACAAGGTTGAGAAAGATGGTAAATGGGTAACTAAATCTGTTACTACTGGCGAAGATATTGAGGGACATAAAGCACGCGAGCTTATGGATGAAATCTGTGAGGGAACAAGGATATGCGGTGATCCCGGTCTGCAGTATCACAGTACCATAAATAAATGGCATACCTGTCCAAATGCGGCTCCGATAAATGCATCGAATCCTTGCAGTGAGTACATGTTTATCAATGACTCTGCCTGTAATCTCGCATCGCTCAATTTGATGAAGTTCCGCAAGAAAGATGGTACTTTTGATGTTGAATCATTTAAGCATGCTATCAGAATTTTTATTATTGCACAGGATATACTTGTAGATAACGGAAGCTATCCTGAAGCCAGAATAACCGAAAACAGCCATAAATTCCGTCCGTTAGGACTTGGTTACGCCAATCTGGGCTGCTTGATGATGAGCCTTGCTTTACCTTACGATTCAGAAGAAACAAGGGCTTTGACATCTGCTATTACAGCTATACTTACAGGTACGGCTTATTGTGTAAGTGCTGAGATGGCAAATATTAGCGGAACATTCTCTGAGTATGATGCGAACAAGGAACCGATGCTCAACGTTATCTCAATGCATCGTAATTGTGCCCATGAGATACCTGAAGGTATTTGCCCAGATTATTTGCTCAGTGAAGCTAAGGATTCTTGGGATAAAGCTTACGATCTTGGGGCAAAATATGGTTACAGGAATGCCCAGACGACAGTCCTTGCTCCAACAGGTACTATCGGCTTTATGATGGATTGTGATACGACAGGTATTGAGCCTGATATTGCCCTTGTCAAGTATAAGATGCTTGCCGGTGGTGGAATGCTTAAGATTGTAAACCAGACTGTTCCTATGGCTCTTGAACGTCTTGATTATACAAAAGAGCAGATAAAAGCGATATGCGAAACTATTGATAAGGATGATACAATCGAAACATCCGACATTATTCTTGAAGAGCACTTGCCAATATTTGATTGTGCTTTCAAGGCAAGGAAGGGTACTCGTCATATACACTGGAAGGCGCATCTTAAGATGATGGCTGCTGCTCAGCCGTTCCTTTCAGGAGCGATAAGCAAGACAATCAATATGCCGAATGAAAGTACCCGTGAGGATATTATGCAGGCATATATGGAAGGTTGGAAACTCGGTCTCAAGGCAGTAGCTATCTATCGTGATGGTTCCAAGAGGACTCAACCGGTCAATACCTCAAGTTCGGAACAGAAAGAGTCAAAGAAGGCGAAAAAGGAAACAGTTGTTGTAAGCAAACCTTACAGAAAAAGGCTTCCTGAAACTCGCAGCAGTATAACTCATAAGTTTAGTGTTGCCGGTCACGAGGGATACCTCACAGTAGGTCTTTATGATGACGGCCAGCCGGGTGAACTGTTCATAACAATGGCTAAAGAAGGCAGTACTATAGGCGGCCTAATGGATGCTATTGGAACGTGTGTTTCAATGTCACTGCAGTATGGTGTGCCTCTTGTTACTCTTGTCGATAAATTCAGGCATGCGAGATTTGAGCCTGCCGGAATGACTTCAAACAGAGAGATTCCGTTCGCAAAGAGTCTTATTGACTATATCTTCTGCTGGCTTGGATGCCAGTTCCTGCCTGGTTACGCAGAAACAAATACGCCAAATAGAGGAGCTTCAAAATCAAGCTCTTCAAAAGGAGGCGACAAACCTGTGGCTAAAGCGGTTGTTAGTGCTAAGTCTGTAAAGCCCAAAAGTGGCTCCGGTGAAACGGAAGCTATAGCAGAAAAGGCGGTAGCCGTTGTAAGCTCTGTTGCTTCAGGAGATTCTGCTGAGCAGGTAAGTATTATTCAGCAATTCAACGGACAGTTTGAGCACTTCCAGGACGATGCTCCGGCATGTGATGTATGTGGCTCAATAACCGTTCGTAACGGAACTTGTTACAGATGTCATAACTGCGGCAACTCAATGGGTTGTTCGTAAAAAATAATGAATGCATAAACGTTTTCCAATTCCGGAGCCGCCTGTTTAGATAATGGGCGGCTCTTTGTTATTTGACAAATACTTATTAATAGTATATGATTGTCATAGTGAGTTTGTGGGAAGTTGTCTAAAATCACTTTGGCGTGGGATGTTAAAGGAATGTTCTGGAGGATTTTATGCGAGTTATTAAGGGAGATATTACAAAGCTCCAAGTCGATGCAATTGTTAATGCCGCGAATCGAACTTTGCTTGGCGGCGGTGGTGTTGATGGTGCGATTCATAGAGCGGCTGGCCCAAAATTGCTTGAGGATTGCAGGAAACTTGGCGGTTGCCATACGGGCGGCGCGAAAATTACACCAGCTTTCTCTTTGCCCTCGCGATATATAATACATACGGTTGGTCCTGTCTATTATGGTGGCAGCATGAATGAAAAAGAACTTCTTGCTGATTGCTACAGAAACTCTCTGCGTCTTGCCCAGCAAAATGATCTCCGATCAATTGCATTCCCATGTATAAGTACTGGTGCGTATCGATATCCATCACGCGAAGCTGCCCAAATAGCTATAGCAACGGTTAGTGCCTATTGTGCTGATATAGGTTTTCAACCGGATGTAATATTTTGCTGTTTTAGTAATTCAGATGAAGAGATATACCTGTCTTTGCTTGCATCTGAGCCTGTTTATTAAAAAAAATAAAAAAAACTTGACATCGACATTAGTAGGACTAAAATAGTCCTATATAGTAATGAGAGAATTATGGAAGTTATAAGAAGAAATACAGATTATTCATTCAGGTTAATGGCGACACTTGCTAAGTACCACGACCATTGTGTCTCTGTTCGGCAGCTTGCCAAGGAAAGTTGTGTGCCTTACCAGCTTTCTTGCAAACTTTTGCAGAAGCTCAGCTCGGCAGGTCTTGTTGCAAGTAAGATGGGGCCTAAAGGCGGTTATAAGCTTGCTTGTGAACCTGAAAGTATAAATTTAAAGCAGATTGTTGAAGCCATACAAGGACCGGTCATTTTTAATCAATGTTTGACTGATGGTTTTGAGTGTCCTCTCTCTCAAGGGTGTCCGGTGAGCGGTCATCTGGCAAAAATGCAGGCAGAAATGAATGATCATCTTGCCGCCAAGACACTTGCTATGCTTGCAGGAAAAGATTAGATGTGGATTAGCAATAGTATATAGAATTTTAGAAATTAATAGTTAAAGGAGTAAATTATGTTTTGTTATCAATGTGAACAAACAGCAAAAGGACAAGGGTGTACAGTACAGGGAGTTTGTGGAAAAACTGGAGAGACCGCAGAATTGCAGGATTTGTTAGTTTATACGGCAAAGGCGGTTTCAATGTATGCTCACAGAGCGAGATTGCTTGGAGCCAAAGATTCAAAGATAGACAACTTTGTCCTTGAAGCACTCTTTACTACTGTTACCAATGTGAATTTTGATCCGGAAACGATTGAGAAGTTGATACTCTGTGGACAGGAAGGCATTCTTCGTGCAAAGAAACTCTATGAAGACGCTGCCAGGGCTAAGGGGCAGGAACCGGAAGTTATTAATGCCCTTGAAGATTGGGATATGCCAAAGAGTTCTGAACAAATGCACAAGGAGTCTAAGGCTATTGGAATCGCGGCTAAACTTGAAGCTCTTGGCGAAGATGTAACCGGGCTTCAGGAGTTGATTACTTACGGCCTTAAGGGAATGGCTGCCTATGCAGATCACGCGAGAGTTTTAGGGGTGACTGACGAGTCTGTTATGGCATTTTTCCATGAGGCGTTGAACTTCCTTACTGAGCATGATGCCAAAGATCCTGACAAACTTGTTCCAATGGTGCTTAAGGTTGGTGAAGTGAATCTGAAAGTGATGGAAATGCTCGATAAGGCTAATACGGATGCATACGGACACCCCGAGCCAACTACTGTTCGTGTTACACCGGTTAAAGGCAAAGCGATACTTGTATCAGGGCACGACCTTAAGGACTTGGATCTGCTTCTTCAGCAGACAGAGGGCAAAGGGGTTAATGTGTATACTCATGGTGAGATGTTGCCGTGTCTTGCTTATCCGGGCCTTAAAAAATATAAGCATCTTGTGGGTAACTATGGAGGGGCATGGCAGGATCAGAAAAAAGAATTCGCTGAATTCCCAGGCTCTATACTTATGACAACCAACTGTATACAGAATCCCGCTAAATATATGGATAGAATATTTACTACAGGACTTGTTCAGTGGCCTGGCGTAAAGCATATCGATGATAATAAGGATTTCACTCACGTGATAGAAGCCGCGCTTGCAGAGCCTGGTTTCACTGAAGATGCCGAAGAAAAGCTTATAACGATAGGTTTTGCAAGAAATGCTGTTATGGGCGTAGCCGGTGATGTAATTGATGCGGTTAAGGCTGGAAAGATTAAGCATTTCTTCCTGATTGGCGGATGTGATGGCGCAAAGAGCGGTCGTAATTATTACACAGAGTTTGCTCAGGCCGTACCCGATGATTGCGTTATTCTGACACTTGCATGCGGTAAGTATCGGTTCAACAAGCTTGATTTCGGTGATATAGGAGGTATTCCAAGACTGCTTGACTGCGGCCAATGTAATGATGCCTATTCTGCTATACAGATTGCACTGGCTCTGTCCGATGCATTCGAATGCGGAGTTAATGACCTGCCTCTGTCTTTGATATTGAGCTGGTATGAGCAGAAAGCCGTATGTATTTTGCTGACTCTGCTTTATCTGGGAATAGAAAATATGAAACTTGGACCAACTCTACCTGCATTTGTTACGCCTGCGGTACTGAATGTTCTTGTTGAAAAATTCAAGATAGCACCGGTTACTGATCCGGAAAGCGATCTCAAGGAAATATTAGGTTAATAAAAGCACACTCTACTACGAAAGCGGCGGTCTTCAAGGCTGTCGCTTTTTTTGTGAATCAGTTTTTAGTTAGAGCTAAAAAAGTAATGGGGTGGTTAATGGTTTATTATTCTTATTGAAAAAATATTGCATAGTGTTATAATTTTAGCTTTAGCTAAAAAACTTATTTGTGAAAGGGAAGAAATGGCAAAGAATACTGATATGGTATTGACTCCAGGTCTTGAGGATTATCTTGAGGCTATATTTATGATTGAACAGGAGAAAAATGTTTCTCGTGTAAAGGACATCGCATCACGGCTCAATGTCAGAGCCGCATCTGTTACAGGTGCACTTCAGTCGCTTTCTGAGAAAGAGCTGATTAATTATACTCCCTACGAGTATATAACACTTACAGAAGCTGGTAAGTATGAAGCAAAGAAAGTTGTAAGAAGGCATAGATTTCTCAAGCAGTTTTTTGTTGAAATTCTTGGTATAGATGAAGATGTCGCAGATGAGGGGGCATGTAATGTGGAACATACAATTCCTAAAATCATAATGGAACGCATGGTCGACTTTATGGATTTTGTTGAGAAGAATAATCTGAACGACGTATTCGATAAGTTCAAGGCCCAGCATTAATGCTTTACGATTAATTTTTTTTCTTCGGATTTTCATCAATGAATAAAAAAATCACAATAGCGTTTGCCGGAAACCCTAACAGTGGCAAAACGACTCTTTTCAATGCTTTGACTGGGGCAAGGCAGCAGGTGGGCAATTATCCAGGTGTTACGGTTGAAAAAAAGGAAGGCAAACTAAATTATAAAGATTATGAAATAAAGATTGTTGATCTTCCTGGTATCTATAGCCTTACCGCATATTCTATTGAGGAGATAGTATCAAGAGATTTTATTATAAAAAACAAGCCTGATCTGGTTGTGAATATAATAGATTCATCTAATATTGAACGAAATTTATATCTTACGACTCAGCTTATTGAAATGAAGGTGCCTCTATTGCTTGCATTCAATATGTATGATGTTGCAAAGAATAGAGGGTTGACATTTGATACCCGTCAGCTTTCACGTTTCCTGAATGCTCCTATCGTTAA
Source organism: Sedimentisphaeraceae bacterium JB056 (assembly GCA_044440125.1). Classification (GTDB taxonomy): domain Bacteria; phylum Planctomycetota; class Phycisphaerae; order Sedimentisphaerales; family Sedimentisphaeraceae; genus JBITAJ01. The sequence continues at coordinate 147,543 of JBITAJ010000018.1, forward strand.
TACCGTAGGCAGTAAAGGCCAGGGGCTTGACGAGCTTCTTGAGAGCATTGTTGATATGATTGATAAGCAGGGCGGCTCACCTCTTTGCATGCTGAATTACGGAAGTGAGATAGAGGGCAGAATAACGGAGATTGCTGCTGCTATAGAGGCGAGTTGTAAAGATATTGTCATATCGCCGAGATGGATGGCTATAAAACTGCTTGAGCAGGATAGCGAGATTGTTAAGCTTAATATCCCGGAGGCAGTACGTAAAGAAGTAGACTTGGGATTGAAGCATATTAAAAAAGTATATGGTGATGATGCTGAGATTCTGATTGCCGACAGACGTTATGGTTTTATTTCAGGTGCCTGCGAAGAGACTGTTCACAATACTGTCGAAAGACGCCATGATATAAGCGATATGGTTGATACTTTTATACTAAATAAAGTATTCGGTCTGCCCATATTCCTTTTACTGATGTATGTTACCTTTAAGCTCACATTCTGGGCCGGTGAACCTTTTATGGGCGGCATAGAGTTGTTATTTAGCTGGCTCGCGAATCTTATATCAGGTTTCTGGCCTGCCGGCAGCGACAGTGTATTAAGATCACTCATTATTGACGGCATAATAGGCGGCGTTGGCGGAGTTATTGTGTTCTTGCCGAACATTATGTTCCTGTTCCTCGCGATATCCGTACTTGAGGACACCGGCTATATGGCAAGGGCGGCTTTTGTTATGGATCGGATTATGCACAAAATAGGGCTTCACGGCAAAAGCTTCATACCGATGCTTATTGGATTTGGTTGTTCGGTACCCGCTATAATGGCGACAAGGATACTTGAAAACCGACGAAACAGGCTTACTACAATGATGGTGGTGCCTCTGATGAGCTGCGGAGCAAGGTTTCCGATATACGCTCTGATAATACCTGCATTCTTCCCTGCAAAACTGCATGGCTTGATGATGTGCCTGATATATTTTATTGGTATCCTGCTTGCCATAGTTTGTGCTTTCCTGCTTCGTAAAACTGTATTCAAAGGTGAAACTGTTCCATTCGTTATGGAACTGCCGCCATATCGCATGCCGACGGTAAAAGGATTGCTGTTGCATGTATGGGAAAGAAGCTGGCTTTATCTAAAGAAGGCCGGAACAGTTATTCTCGGCATATCTATCGTATTGTGGGCTTTGTCGAGTTATCCAAAACTGCCCGAACAAAAGGCTCAGGGATTGACTGCGGAGCAATTGAATTCAAAGGAGCTCGAGTATTCCATAGCTGGAAAAATAGGAAACGCGATGGAACCGGTAATAAAGCCTATAGGATTTGACAGCAGAATCGGTACTGCACTAATAGGCGCTCTTGCGGCAAAAGAGGTGTTTGTTGCGCAGATGGGTATCGTGTTTTCTCTTGGAGAGGCCGATGAAGGTTCCGAGGCGCTTAGAAAAAAACTTAAAGAGGCTTATACGCCTTTGCAAGGTTTTTGTGTAATGCTGTTTTGTCTGATCAGTGCTCCTTGTGTAGGAACCGTTGCTGTTTGTATGAGGGAAAGCGGTTCGTGGAAATGGGCACTGTTCCAGTTTTCAATGCTGACTTTTGTAGCGTATGTCATAACATTCGCAGTTTACCAAATTGGTACTGCAATATGGTATTGATTGAAGTTTGCGGGTCTCTTTCTGTGTGCTGTAAAGTAGAGACGAAAAGAGACCCGTAATTTTTGTTTATAGAATTTCGCCGAGTTTGTCTGCTGTTACTATTGCGGCGTATACATCATCTGCTGTTACTTTGAACGGCATGTTATGAATGGTTTCGCCTTCTGCTGTAGCTGCTTTGGCTACTGCCCTAAGCTTTTCTTCGCTGACTTTGCCGGCATTAAGATCCGATAGTGTTGTCGGCAACCCTACACTTTTGCAGAATTGCACTACTTCCCGTATTTCCTCAAGAGGAGCGTTTTCCAGAGCAAGCTGAGTAATGGTTCCGAAGGCTACTTTCTCACCATGAGTACGGTCGTGACATTCTGAAAGCACAGTTAACCCATTATGGATTGCATGAGCGGCAGCCAATCCGCCGCTTTCAAAACCAATGCCACTGAGGAAAGTGTTTGCCTCTATGATCTTCTCTACAGCCGCGTTGGATACTTTGCTTTCTGCCGCGAGCTTGGCTTTCAGTCCATCGGAAATTAGAGTCCGGTAACATAACTCAGCTAAAGCCATAGCTGTTTCAGTTGCCTTTGCTCCAGCCATTGTATCAGCGTTTGCGCGGTATGACGCACGTGCCTCAAAATAGGTTGCCATTGCATCGCCCATTCCTGACACAAGAAGCCGAACCGGTGCGGCAGCAATTATTTGCGTGTCCATCAGTACAACAGCCGGGTTTGTAGGCAGAATAAGATATCGATCAAAGATTCCATCATCTGTATATAGAACCGACAGTGCCGAACAGGGCGCATCTGTCGATGCAATCGTTGGGACGATTATTACAGGTCTCTTCATATAGTAGCCCATTGCTTTTGCGGTATCGAGCGTTTTGCCGCCGCCAACGCCTATTATTACATCACAACCACTATTTCCGGCAAGCTTGCGTAATCTCTAGACTTCGTTTTTTGAGCATTCCCCATTGAACAATTCCGGAATGAATTCTGTGTTGGTTGCCGCGTAGCTTTCTTTGATGGTATCCTTGGTCATATTCATGACAAATGAATCGGCAATGATAAATGGTTTTTCACCAAAGTTGCGTGAGTAGTTTTCCAGTTTTCCAAGTTCTCCGGGGCCTTGGACGTATTTACTGGGACTGCTTATGATTTTTGTTGCCATATACTTCTCCTATGATTAAAGTTTCATCCAATTACGTTGTCTACGTTTTTTTTGCTATTGAAATTGGCTCTCCTTTAATTGTATACCTAATTATGATTGTAAATCATAGCTTCTAAAAGTCAATATAATAATTAGTAACAGCTGTTCTATTGGTCGAAATTGCAGGTTTTAAGGCAGTAGTCCAGTTTGCATGTATTTTTAGTGAGGCACCAGTGTTAATTATTTAATTGACAAATGTGAGTATTTTGCTAAACTGACTTATGTTGGATTTGGTGATAAATTATATTAATAGAAGAAAGGGAAAGCAATGATGTTAAGGAATTTGTTGATCGTTTGTACTATCGCTATGGCAGCTCTCATGATTGGCTGCAAGAAAGAGGATTCTACCCCAAGTACATCTGGTGGTGAAGAATCATCATTGATGAAGATGGCTGATGAGGCAGGCGACGCTGCTGGAGAAGCCATGGAAGAAACAAAGGACGTGGCAGAAGAAGCTATGGATGAAGCAAAAGATGCGGCGGAAGAGATGAAGACTGACGCTCAGAAGATGGTTTGCCCTAAATGCAGCATGCCTAAAGATCAGTGCAAATGTACTGAGTAAACATTTTGAATATGATACTATAAAGGGCCGGAATGATTTGTTCATCCGGCCCTTTATTTTTTAGGTATATTTTTCTGAGAGTCTTGCTGCAATAGCGGCGTAATCCCATAAGCGTTTAGGTTCATAACGAACCGTGGAAATATCCTTTAATATTACTTCAACATGGCACCCCTTTGTTCTTTCAAGGATATCCGAGAGCTCTTTTTCTACTCTTGTCGAATCCCATTGGCTCTCAGCCATAAAAGCCGGATTGAACTTATACGAGAACACGTAATCGGTTCCCATTTGCTTTGCGGCGTTATCAACATCAATCCAGGGACTCATTGATATCTTACGCAGATTTGGGATATTACGCAGTACATCAATCTTTTTGTCAAGTGGTTCACAGCAGCCGTAATAGTTCATCCCCCATTTTTCAAGCCAGCGTAGATCATGTTTAACGGCGAATTCCCAATGCATCTCAGGCGAAATCTCTGAGAATATCTGTGCATTTGAGCATCCCCAGAGCTGTTTTGTTTTGGCCTGCGGCCAGTCCGGTTCGCCGCTGGCTAACTCGCTCGTATATGCGTAGCCGCCTGAGCCTACGCGATGATTTGTATTGTCGAGTGTTAGAAGGCCAAGCCTCTCGTATTGATCTATACGGTGGATATAATTATCGACCATTCGTTCTACCGCGGCATGTACCATTTCGGGACGAAGTACCATGTCCATCATTGCTTGCTCAACACCCCACCAGCGGATGAGCATATCCCATGGAGTATACCACAGCCAGCTTATGCCTTCTTTTCTGACGGGTATTATACCATCGAATATTTTCTTCATACAGTTATAATTTTCTTCAGTCTGATCGCTATGATGTATCACCTCAGGCATAGTGATCTTTTCTATGTCCTCCGGGTTAGTGATTTGTACGTTGAAGTGACGTGAAACCACATTGCTTTCCGGGTCTGTGCCTACAGTTTCGACATTTTCAATTATTCCAAACTGGGGGTCTTCTATAACCATAGGGCAGCTTATGTAATTGGCTATTACCATATCGCATGGCATGTGCTTCCATTGATATATTTCGCGAAGGAGTTTTGTTTCGAGATTGCGAGCCCAATCATTCTGGCATTGATTGGTAAGCTCATCATTATAGTTCACTTCATGCCAGGGTACTTCATCCATCCATAGCAGTGGACGGGTGCCTTTTTTGTCGTTTAGGTTAGTCCAGAGCTGTGCCTTTTTCTTTTGAATATCAAGAGCGGCTATCTCTGCCTTCTTTTCGCCAAGAGAGCGTAGTACATCAATATCTGTTTGTGGTAAGTTTTTATATTCCATTTGGTTGGTTTCCAGGATTTAGTAATAGCATTTTTTTGCTTCATCAACGAACGCTTGTATATTATCAGGGCTGCCGTTAAAGAAATGATCAGATGGACTCACGATATAACCGCCGTGATCCTTTGTCGCCTCAAAGCACTCTCTCACGAGTCTGCGGGCATCTTCGGGGTTGCCGCTTTCAAAACCGGCGTTCTGGTCGAAGCCGCCAATGAAGAAGAGTTTGTCACCCCATTTTTCTGATGCAAGAGCGAGATCACAGTCACCTCCCATTGCCGGCGGAGTCATTGTTTCAAAGCCGTCTGCTCCTGATTCAACAACCATATCGCCCATTGCCATCATTCCGCCGCAAAGATGATATACAACTTTTGTTCCAAGCTCTTGCAGTGTCTGGTTTTGTTTTTTGTCATAAGGCAGACAGAATTTCTCGAACATTGAAGGACTTATTACGGTATTGGAGCCTGCTCCGCCGCCTGTCTCTATTACATCCGAAAGCATCTGCTCTTTTGAACAAAGCGACAGTGTTCGCTGTGATTTCTCCAGAAGACTTTCGAGAGCATAATGCATCCAGCTTTCATCATCGAATGCGTTCATTATTGTTGGTTCTGTTCCCATCAGGTAACACAATGCCTGCCATGGGCTTCCTTGACCGGGATAGTAGATGTACCCGTATGTTCGTATCAGACCACGGTTGCCAAGTTTCTCTTTGTCTGCTTGAACGCCAGTGATATCAATGCCGTTTGGTACCGGCCAGTATTTGTTGAACAGCTCGAAATCTTCTTTGGTTTTGACAAGATGTTCTGTTTCATAAAATGTTATAGGATTTTTAACAAGAACTTGTGAAAGAGTGCCTTCTGGTGTAGTTATAACCTCCCGCCAGCTTATTGAATCAGGAGAGGGGGCTGGAAGCGGAGTTTTTTCAACTCTCCAGTTCGCTAGATCGCGTTGATCAAATTCATGCTTTATATGATTGTAGATTACGAAATCCATATCGAATTTTTCATAAGCCTGCCATTGATCCATGCCGTCAAGATAATTATCAAGATAGTATTGCATCCATCCATGCACCTGACAGGGCAGCCGATCGGCCTTTTCATTGTTTAGTGCATTTAGAAGTCTTTCGCGAGAAGTCATAATATCCCCTTTTTACGTTGTGTTTCTGTTAAAACATCGCTCAAATTTCGATAATAGTATTTTATCAGCTTTAAACCTTGATTAAATGAATTATAATAGCTAAAATATGTACAATATTATCTTGATTGATTCTGATGAACTTACGCGTAGTATAATTATGGATTTATCTGTTGATATAAAATTAACGACGGGTGGGCAGAGTTTCTGCGGAAGCTGGTGGAATATGCAGGCCGGTGCTATTGACCTTTGCTTTAAGCTTTACTATGTCAAAAGCGGCGTGGGGTGGATGGTATTCGGCGATGAGGTTTGTGAAATTAAAGGCGGAAACTTTTACTTCATAAACGGTTATAAGCTGTCACAACAGTGGAGTGAGCAATTGATGGATATTTATTGGGTTCACTTTATTCCATGGGCTATAAATCCGAGTGTTATATATTCGCCTCTTCCTGCATTCCATCAATGGAAAGCAGAAGATATTGATACAGAGTCATTTGAGGCGGGAGTAAAAGGCGTTTATTGTGATAATCTGTCAGGTCTTGCTGGGATTGGTGCAGATTTCAGGGTTCGCAGCACGGCTAATTTTGTACTTGCTGAACTTTTGGATGGGTGCAGCGAAGGTGAGTATCGTGAGTGGTCGGCGGCATTTAGCCGTATAAAACCTGCCATTGAACATATGGATAAGTATTTTATTGATAATACGCCACTTGAAAATCTTGCTGAAATCGCTAATCTTACACCTAACTATTTTCATAGGGCATGCAAAAAGATACTTGGCGTTACCCCGTATGAGTATATGCTTAAAAAAAGGCTGAACAAAGCCAAGCACTTGCTCACAACGACCGACTTGCCGATATCTCAGGTAGCCGAGCTTACAGGCTATGAGAATAGTTACTATTTTTCGAGAACGTTTCGTAAAAATACAGGGAAAACACCTTCGCAGATTAGGAAGGACAGTCCGGTTTAGAGTTAAAATGATAAAGCAGTTATCAAAATTAAAACAGGAGATGATATCGTGAATATAAAAAGGATTGGATTTATTGGAATGGGTATAATGGGTGCCCCGATGGCCATAAATCTTATTAAGGCAGGCTTTCAGCTAACCGTCACTACTCGTACGAAGTCCAAGGCCTACCCAGTCATTGAGGCGGGTGCGGCATGGGTTGATACTCCTGCCCAGGCTGCAAAATGGGCTGACTTGGTTATATGCTGTGTTACCGATACTCCAGATGTTGAAAAAGTGCTTCTGGGCAGCGGCGGCGTGATTGAGCAGGCTCGCGTTGGTCTGATTTGCGTTGACATGTCTACGATTTCACCCTTTGCTACTGAAAAAATGGCAGGAACCCTTGCAGAGAAGGGTGTTAGTCTTATCGATGCCCCTATAAGCGGAGGGCAGATTGGAGCGGAAAAAGCGAAGCTTTCTATAATGGCTGGCGGCGAAAAGGCGGTCTTTGATAAGGTTATGCCTGTGTTCGAGGCTATGGGGCGTCAGATAACATACTGCGGCAAAAGCGGCAGCGGGCAGCGCACAAAGCTCGTTAATCAAGTTATGGTAGTTCATACGCTAATGAGTGCATGTGAAGGGCTGGCGTTTGCTAAAAAGGCCGGTCTTGATCTCCAAACTACTCACAACGCCACCAGTAAAGGAGCAGCAGGCAGCCACTCTCTCAATATTCTTGGTCAGAAAATAATTGATGGCGATATGAAACCGTCCTTCATGGTCGATCTCCAGATGAAGGATCTTCGCCTTGTTCTCGAATACGCAGACAGGATAAACCAGCCTCTGCCAGGAGTGGCTCTTGTCAAGCAGATGATGGCTTCGCTTCAGGCAAAGGGGAGAGGCCGTGACGGTACGCAGTCGCTTTATGATGTAATAGTTGCTCTTGGCAGTGAGAATGACTAAGAAAAACATGGATATTTAGCGTTGTTTTGGTATGATTAAGGCTGATTTTTAGAAAAATGACCGATTAACCGGGAAAAATATAAAATTATTTAAAAACAGCTTGACAAATCCCTGAAATAAGTTAATATCGATATGTAATAAATATTCTTTTTTCTTCGAAGTGGTTAAGATGTTGAGACGAATGTTTATATCTTAGTTATTAATAAAATTTTTGAATTGTCTCAACAAGGCCGGTATCCAAAAGATGCCGGCCTTTTTTCTTGCCTATATTTAAAATTCTGACAGATTCGGCATAAACTTGGACTCACTCGACAACAATAAAATAGATATAGAAGCGTTTTTCAGTTCCGGAGGCAAACTTTCTGAGGTTTCGAGCAGGTTTGAGCTTAGGGATGATCAGATCAAGATGGCGATGGCCGTTTCACGTTCGTTTGAAAAGGGATACCATCTGGCTGTTGAGGCAGGCACTGGAACTGGCAAAAGCTTTGCTTATCTGGTTCCGGCAATTGATTTTGCTGTGAACAACAATTGCAAGATTGTTATAAGTACCCATACCATTAACCTTCAGGAACAGTTGATCAATAAGGATTTGCCGCTTCTGGCTAAGGCGGTTGATGGCAGCTTCAAGGCCGTACTTGCTAAAGGTCGCGGCAATTATCTTTGTCAGAGACGTTTGAAATACACCCTTGACAACTCCCGCAGCCTTTTTGAAGAGGCTGATATTAATCTCAGAGACATACGCACATGGTCGCTTGAGACAAAGGACGGCACACTTTCAAGTATTCCCACAACCCCGCGAGGCGATATCTGGGATACCATCAAGAGTGAGCACGGAAATTGCAGCGGTCGAAGATGCCCGTATTATAATCAATGTTTCTATTGGAAGGCTCGCCGCAGCCTGGAAACTGCCGATATAATTGTGGCTAATCATGCTCTGCTTTTCAGCGATCTGTCGATGAAGGCGGCGGGGCTTGGCGTTCTGCCGGATTATGATGCGGTTATCATTGATGAGGCACACAACATAGAGCATGTAGCAGAAGAGCACTTTGGCATAAATCTTTCAAGTTGGACGATATCATATGTATTGCGAAGCCTCTACAACGATAAGACACACAAAGGCCTTCTCGCCGGAAAGAATATCGAGGATGTTGTTGAGCTGATGGATCAGGTCAAGGAGCAGTCAAAACTTTTCTTTGAGCAGGTTGGGCAGTGGTATCAGGACAACTATTCCTCAACTAACGGCAGGTGTTATCCTGGTTTTGTAAATGACAGTCTTTCTGAGTCAATTCGTAAACTGCGTCTGGCCGTAAGCAGGCGTATTAAAGATGATGCAGACGATATTGAAGCTGGCGACTATCAGCTTGAGATTCAACGAAATGTCGACAGACTTCATGAGGTAGAGGAGAATATAAAAGCTTTCGTAAATCAGCCGCAACAGGAGGATAATGAGTATATTTATTGGGTTGAGGTTTCCGGCAGCAATTTCAGCAGGCGATACTATCTAAGAAGTGCACCTATAGAGGCAGGCAAAGACATAAAGAATTGCCTCTTCGATCGTTTCAATTCTGTCATTCTTACAAGTGCCACTCTTAGTTGCGGCAGTGATGATCAGGAATTCAAGTTCTTTGCATCTCGTGTTGGTCTCAGCGATTACAACACGCTTATTCTCGGCTCGCCGTTCGATTATTACAATCAGGTTACTATGTATGTTGAGGCAGGCCTGCCCGAGCCGAACAGCCCCGATTTTCAGGAGCGTGCGATTGAGGCTATTGAAAAATATCTCATGCAGACAGAAGGCAAGGCATTCGTCCTTTTTACCAGCTATACAATGCTTAGGGCATTTGCCGACCAAATGGCTCCATGGCTTGCTGAAAATGGGTTTACGTTGCTTGAGCAGGGCAGCGGTATAAGCCGTTCAGAGCTTTTGAGCGAGTTTGTGGAGGATACCAACAGTGTGCTTTTCGGCACCGATAGTTTCTGGCAGGGTGTTGATGTGCCGGGAGAGGCGTTGTCTAATGTGATAATCCTGCGTTTGCCGTTTGCCGTACCCAATCACCCGCTCATTCAAGGCAAGATCGAGAAGATACGAAAAGCCGGCGGTAATCCGTTCGTGCAGTATCAATTGCCATCGGCTATCATTAAATTCAAGCAGGGGTTTGGGCGTTTGATAAGGAATCGTCTTGATACAGGCATAGTTGCCGTACTCGACAGCCGAGTAGTAACAAAATACTACGGCAAAAAATTCATCTCATCAATCCCGCAATGTAGAGTAGAGATCGTACGCCCCGAATTCTATTAGCAGCGTAGCCAGTTTGATCAGGCTGGTTCTTATGTGAAGGAATTTATGATTAGGTGTTGTATTTATATTTTCTGTTGTTATTATTTTACCATAGTTATTCATTTGTTAATTATGCAAGGGATTGAATTATGGATGAGCAGGAAAAGACAGCGACAGTTAATCAAGAAGCTAAAGATATGCAGGCTTATGCACCGGAGAAAAGAATAAAGATGAAGCCCTCAAAGAGGTTGCCCTTATTCAATAAATTGATGCTCATTTTCTTTGTCTTTTTGCTGTTTGGAGCGGGGTTTATTGGTCTGAAATCGCTTGGATTCGTTATCGACAAACAATTTGTTGGAAGCTATGATTTAGAGTTTGTTGGCCACGATATTCAGGATTATGCACACAAGCATAACGGCCAATTTCCGCCTGCGGATAGCTGGAACGACGTACTTCTTGAAGACGAGGATACATCATCTGGTTCGTTTGGGTTTGAGGATTATGCTATTAATCCTGAAGCTGTAAGGCTTGGCCCTGATGCACCGGATGATATGGTTCTCCTTTTCAGCATAACGCCTGAGGGTGAAAATGTATCGGGCGGATTGGAACTTATGCAGAAAAACAAATGGAGCCGCTCACATATTTTGTTCGTGAATTACGACAGAAAATGGGTGCGTAAATCAAAGGCTTCTTATCTGCGGTGGGGTCTTGATAGAAATATTGAACCGAATGAGAGTAATATTGGGCGTTCAAGTACTATATTGAGCATTACATGTCTTGTACCGTTTTTGTTTATTCTTTCAGGGTGTATCCGCTATTTCAGGAAATACGCTTTATCCTGCCTGCTGATTACCGCAGCTTCAATGGGGCTTGGGGCATATCTTGGATTTGCTGCCGAGGACGCTTTGTACCGGATATATTCATTGGATGATTTTACTAATTCCGGCTGGATTATCGGGGCAATTTCAGGAGCTATGGTTGCGGTTTGTTATATGCTTTTGCTTGCAAGAAAGGCGGAAAAATGTCTGCCCGATATCGGCCTAATTGGCTATGGAACAATGTCGGGAGTGCCGGCGGGTGTTATATGTGCGGCCGTTACGCATGGGTACCTGATGGTTTTTTACGAAGAGTTTAACCTTGCTTATCTTGGTATAGGTATTGGTTTTGGTGCTGTTGCTGGAATTGTACTCGGATTCTTAGGCAGCTGGCTGGTTACATTATCGTGCAGAAAGAGACTTGCCGCGGCGCATGCAGTGGACGAGAGTGGTGGGGAGTGTGCAAATGAGAGTTCGTGACTGGATCAGGTTGCTGCCTGTGTTTGGCAGATGCTTGCTGCGGCTTCCTGCTTCGCATTTGCTGTATCTTGCAGGGCAGTTCAGGAATGAAAATCCACATCGGCATGGGGGGAAACTTTTTATCAATACTTTTTTCCCGCCGTATCCTTCCAAGGCGTTTGATCGTTTTCTCGATGCCGTGATATGCAGAAACCGCATACCGTTCTCGACGTATTTTGCTGTTACGGACGCGTGTCCCTACAACTGCCGTCATTGCAGCTACGGACGGCATAAAAGCGGCAGACTTTCCACCGAGGATGCGGCCCGGGTCGTCGAGCAAATAAAAAAACTGGGAGCATGCACGATAGGTTTTACCGGAGGCGAACCGCTTTTGCGCGATGATATAGCCCGGCTTGTTCGAATTGTCGGCGACGATGCGGCGTCGATAATCTTTACTACCGGGTTTTCGCTCGATGATGATAAAGCGGCCGAGCTTAAGGATGCCGGTCTCGATTCGCTGATGATCGGGATGGAAGCTGCAGATGCGAAAGGCCATGACACGGTCAGAGGGGTTGCCGGCTCGTTCGAGAGGGCGATGGAGGCGATCGGGATTTCTCAAAAGGCAGGGCTTTATACGGCGATATCGACCGTGGCGACCAGGGAGAAGATAAGCAGCGGCGAGATCGGGAAGCTTGCCGGGCTTGCCGAAGAGAACGGGGTGCATGAGTTCCGTATTCTCGAGCCTGTGCCGACCGGCAGCTTTCATGATTGTGCCGATGAGATATTAACCGACGAAGAATCAAGGCAGCTCTCGGAACTGCATAAAAACTGGAACCGCAGAAATGGCGATACTGCTATATCAAGCTTTTCATACCTGGAGTCGGGCGAGATGTTCGGCTGCGGGGCAGGGTTTCATCATTTGTTCATCGATGCGCTGGGGAATGTCTGCCCGTGTGATCTTACGCCGCTTTCGTTCGGTAATGCTGTCAGCGAGCCGCTGGAAGATATCTGGCGGCAGATGGGGGCGTTTTTCGGTCTGCCGAGAAGTGAGTGTCTTATGAAAGAGGTATGCGGCAAGAGCAACTGTCTTGCCAATGCAGCAGAGTTTCCGCTTAGTCCGCAAGAAAGCCAGCGTCTGTGCAGCACTTTGGGCAAGCAGGAGCTGCCGAAGGTTTACCGGAACCTTTTCAAGGGCCGTAAACCATCATATCAGCCATTGAACCGGCCGTGATGATGAATATTTCCGCATAGATAAAGCGTATGGCGATTTCGGGCTTGCGGAATGTTGAGAGTACGGCAAGAATAATCGCCGCGGCAGAAGCGGCCAGATAGATAAGGTCGCAGTATCCGAGTATGAAGGGAAGCAGCGTTAGCAGGCCGGCGGTCAGTATTGATGTTCGTGCGAATACGGAAAATGCCCTGCTGTCGCAGTAGTTGCAGTCTAATCCGCGTATCCTGCTGTCGCCGTGCATGTCGCGGATGTCTTTAAGCATTTCATATCCCAGCGATGAGAGAAAAATCCAGAAGGGGTGAATCAAAAGCACATTGAGACGGGGTGAGGATACGGGGCTTGTCAGCGTGAGGGCCAGCGGATAAAGCGAGGTCATAAGAGAGGCAACGAGTATATCCTTGAATATTCCTATGCGTTTTGATCGCAGGTCGTAGAGCACAAGCATAAAGGCAATAGTCGAAATTGCGAAAAAAAACGGCAGTCCGCAAAATGCTCCCGCTGTCAATCCTATCAGAAAAAGGAATACAGAGAACCGCACGGCCGGCTTTCTGCCCAGCTTTCCCGCGGCAAGTACGCGCCTGGGGCAGTTTATTCTGTCGATCTCGATGTCGCAAATATCGTTGAGGCAATACCCGGCTGAAATGACCGAGGCCAGCGAAATGCAGGATAGGGCGAGCTTGCCTGTTATTAGGGAGAGATTTCCTGCCGTGAGGTAGTAGAGGATCACTACGAAGCCTGCCGTCAGGGGCAGGGCGTAATATAGCCGCATTAGTTTCAGCAGAGAGATCATCATTTTCGTGCTATGCCTGCAAGATAGCGATGAGTTATTTTAATGCCCTGGGGCGTCATACATTTTTCTTCCACGATCTCGGCGAATCTGTTGAATATGAGCTCTTCGTCTTCGTCGGCTGCGGCGTACTCAAAACCTGCCGCGGCGCCGGTTGCCCTGAGCCGTTCGATGGCTTCGGTGCCGGAGGCGACGGTGTAGGATTTACTGCCGTCATCGCTGTAGAGGGTTTTCATATTGAGAAGGCGGAAAAACATTCTGAGCGAGAATGAGCCAGGCAGAAACCTGAACCGCATCAGGTTGCGAAGTTTACCGGGCTGTTCGGCGAAAGTGAGGAACGAGCAGCGGATTATCTCTTTGATCGAAAACAGCGAGTTGTCGATGATGGCGATGCAGCCGCCGGGTTTTAGTACCCGCTTAATCTGGCGGAGAAGGGCAAGCGGTTTCGAATAGCCCATTCCCCAGCAGCAGGTTATTACGTCGATGCTCGATGGCTCGCATTTTTTGAGATATTCCAATACATCCGACTGTATGAATTCGCACCTGTCGCCATAGTTGAGCCTCGCCTGGTGCAGCATTCCTGCTGAACGGTCCACGCCGGTAACTTTCGTTTTTACTTTTTGAGCGAGAAGGTTGGTCGCAAAGCCGGTGCCGCAGGTGAGATCGAGGCATATATGCCCCTCTCTTAACGGCGTTTTTCCGATAAGAGCTTCGGTGAGTTCCCGCATATGGCTGGTCCAGGTGTGGTCGTAGCCGCTGCTTATTCGGTCATAGCTTTTCTCGACGAGCGAGCTGCAGTCGGTCGGCCTGATAAGGAAAAGGCGGATCATTCTGGCGATCATTGCGGGATAATGTTTTCGCGGCCTTTTGTTCATGTTACATCTGCTATATAAGCGTTTCTGGGTTTTCGAGTTGGGTTTTTATGCAGTTCAGGAATTTTGCGGCGTAGTCGGGCGATACTATTCTTCTATCCACCGCTAACGTCAGTGATATCAGCTTGCGTACCTTTATGTCTCCGTCAATGACCACAAGCTCATCTTCTGGTTTTCCTATCGCAAGAATACTCGGCATATCTGGGGGCAGTATCGCTATGAACGCTTCGATTCCGAACATGCCAAGGCCGCTGAGTGCAATAGTGGCATCGCTCATCTGCTGCAGTGTTAATTTGCCAGCTTTGGCCTGCTGTGTCAGCAGTGCGCTGTCATTGGCTATCTCGGCGATATTTTTCTTATCGGTTGCTTTTACAACAGGTACAAAAAGTTTATCGTCGGGTCCGGCCACAGCAAACCCTATATTCACATTTTTCGATATTTCTATCGTCTGATTTTTGATTCGTCCTGCCAGAAGCGGGTATTCACAAGTCGCATTACTCATTGCCATGAAAAAGAAGTCATTGGTGGTTAGCCGAGCCTTTAATTTTCTCGATGCTTTTCTGCGAAATTTACTAAGATTGGTGATGTCAGCCTTCATATTGATGTAAAAGCAGGGTTGGTTGCGTTTGGAATAAACCATTCGCTTACCTATAACCTTTTGAATATTTGTCAGCTCAATTTTATTCTTTTCTTGCTTTTTATCCATATTAACCACAGTTGGGCTGAGTTTCTCGTAAAGTTGTTTGTTTACATCCGTTTCGGTGCCCAGATTATAGGGATATGCCCTCCTACTTCAATAAATAAATTGTCAATTAAAATTTAGTCTCTAATTGTTTAGAAGGCTTAAGTTGTGTGATGTTTTTTCGTGTAATGCAAACATATTGTTGGAATTCTGGATATTTGTGTTATAATCAAATATGATGGTAGGACATTTACTGTAGATTTAAGCTCCTTGTCGTTTTAAGGTGTCTTATGCCTTCTCTGTTAGTATATTTCTGCGAGATTAGCTATTGGAGGGTTTACAGATGAGTATGGCAGACCAGAAAAAGACCGATCTTCTGATTGTCGGGGCAGGCCCTGCGGGCCTTTCGTGTGCTATTACGGCTAAAAAAGAGTATCCTAAGCTGAAAGTTTGTGTTGTTGATAAATCTCCATTTGCCGGAGGGCATAACCTTTCAGGCGCATCTCTTGCATGTAAACCGATAGAGAATTTGCTCAACATGACTGTCAAGGACTGGCAAAAAACGCCTATTGTCAAGGATGCTTTGGGTGATAAATTTACTGCCGACCATATCTATATGATTTCGGATAAAAGCGGAATTAATCTTACCAGCACGCTTCGAGTGGCTAAAAAAACGCACTTTCTATCTGCGGATCCGTTTTCTTCAGGTAATTATGCGGTTTCCATTACCAAGCTGACACGTCTTCTTGCCTGCATAGCAAAGAATCTGGGTGTCGAATTGCTGTGGAATCTTGCCGTAGAGGACATGGAATACAATGGATGTGGTGTTGTTGGGATCAGGGCTGTAGATCATTCTGATAAGAATAAGAAGGATTCTCTTGAAAGGCCTGATTGTGGAATGATTATTAATGCTGACTTTATAGTTCTTTCAGAGGGGTGTGACGGCTTTGTTACTGAAAAGTTTATAAGCAGAAACGGTTTGGTTCGGAAACAAGAGCCGATTTTTTCGATAGGTGTCAAGCAGGTTGTTAATGTGTCATCCAATCAATATAAAGCCTTCGGGGTGAGTAGCTTTATGAAACTTATGGGGTATCCTTTTTGGAGACCGTTGCGAGGTCCCTCAATCCTTGGCTATAGTGCTATATATCCAGCTGGAACAAATCGTCTGGCAGTTGTCGCCGTCACCTCGCTTGATTGGAAATATGCTGACCTTTCGCCGAGAAATATCCTTGAACTGATCAAAGAGCATCCAATTGTATCAAAATTCACTGTTGGAGGTGAAGTTGTTGAGAACGGTTTGAAAATGATGCCGCAGGGAGGCTATAATTCAATACCGTTTGAGCCTGATAAATTATCTATCGGCAAAGAAAATGTTGTAATTATTGGTGACAGTGCATCTCTGTTCAGTGTCAGGCGACAAAAAGGGATCGGTAATGCCATTATTTCAGGTATGAGTGCGGGTGTGGCTATTGGTAATATTAACAATAAGCACCAGTTTGCTGATCAGTATACGAAAATCCTGCAAAGTAATGGATTGCTTAGTGATATCCGTAAAACATCACATTATAGGCAGTTAGCTTCAAGAGCCGGCGTTGGTGCTGGTGTTGTAATGGGGTCGTTGGTCTCTGTTTTGCCATTTAAGCCTGCACGGAGTGATAGAAAAGCGATGACAGGTCTTAAGTATAACTACGAACCTTCATCTGTGATGCCTGATGAACTTTTTATCAAAAAGGCCGGTATTGTCAAAAATGATTCAGAAGGACATGTCTTTATCAAGGATTTGGATATTTGTAAGTGGGATTGCATGCGGACTTATGACTGTCCTTGCCTTAAATTCTGTCCAAGCGGAGCATTCGAGAAGGTTCTTGAGCATATCCAGCCCAAAAGTTCGCCGGATTGTTTTCACTGCAAAACATGTTATCGAAAATGCCCTTATGAGAATATCGGCTGGACTATGCCGCCGGCTGGAACTGGCCCCAGATATCATTTCTTGTGACATACTGCTGTCTCACAGGTTTTACCGCAATTGATTGGTAAAATTTTCTTTCAACTTTCCTCAAAAACTATATACTTTTAGTGTAGCGTATGGATTATCCTTTTGTAGACTCACAGCCAGTCATTAATGTTGATTTGCGTGGGCTTACAGGTTGATTACTTAGAAGATATGTTCGTTAGATTTGATATAAACAGAGGAATTGTATGACTTTACAGGAACGTTTCGAAAAGATGCAGTTGTTGCTTGAAAATGCCGGTCAGGAACATTTGCTGAGGTTCTGGGCTGAACTTGATGAAAACAAAAAAGAAAATCTTTTGTCTCAGCTTGAAAAAATAGATTTTGCCCGAGTGCCTAAGTGGGTTGATGATTATGTAAAAAAAGAAAATCCGCTTGAAATACCGACTGAATTTGCACCTGCCCCATATTTTAAGGCAGAGGCCACTGATGAGACATCAGAGCTTTACGCAAAAGCCTATTCGCTGGGTGAGAAGCTTATAAAAGATGGTAAGGTCGGTGCTTTTGTTGTTGCAGGCGGTCAGGGCACACGTCTTGGTTTCGGCGGCCCTAAAGGCAATTTTCCCACAAGTCCTATAAAGAATAAGACTCTTTTCCAGATATTTGCAGAAACAATACTGGCTTCTTCTCACAAATATAACACCACTATACCGTGGTATATTATGACAAGCCCACTGAACTATCAGGAAACAGCCGATACTCTAAAGGCTAACAATTATTTCGGGCTTAAAGAAGAAGATGTATTTATTTTTATTCAAGGTACAATGCCGAATTTTGATTTTGACGGCAAGATATTCCTTTCAGCTAAGGATGAAGTTGCTAAATCTCCAGATGGCCACGGCGGCAGCCTAAAGGCTCTTTACGACAGCGGAGCTGTTGCGGATATGCAGAAACGCGGCGTAGAACACCTTAGCTATTTCCAGGTTGATAATCCGCTGATAAAGATAGTCGACCCGTTATTTATAGGGCTTCATGCGATGGATGAGGCGGGGATGTCTTCAAAAACTCTTATCAAAGCCTATCCGAAAGAAAAAGTTGGTAATTTCTGCCTGGTTGATGACAGAGTTACTGTTATTGAGTATAGCGATCTGCCGGATGAGCAGGCTGAAAAAACTAATGCCGATGGCTCGCTTGTTTTCCAGCTTGGTTCTATCGCCATTCATATTATCAGCCGCAAGTTCATTGAAGACTTGAATGCAGAGGGCTTTGCTCTTCCATTCCACAAGGCGATCAAGAAGATTCCTTATATTGACGGCAATGGCAATGATGTTCAGCCGGAAAATACCAATGGTGTCAAGCTCGAGACATTTGTTTTCGATGCCTTGCCGCTCAGCGAAAAATCTGTTATTCTCGAAACACTCAGGGAAGAAGAGTTTGCGCCCGTAAAGAATGCTGAGGGGCTTGACAGTCCTGCCGTGACAAAGCAGATGATGACCGACAGGGCAGCTAAGTGGATAGAGGTGGCCGGTGTGAGCGTGCCGCGTAAGGCTGACGGCAGCGTTGACTGTGTTATCGAAATGAGCCCTCTTTTTGCGGTTGAAGCCGCAGATGTTGCAGATAAGAAAGATCAGTTGCCGCAGATTAATGCCGGCGATTGTGTTTATATTGGATAATGACCATAAGGTGAATAATATGCGGACAATACTGAAAGTATTAATCATTTCTGCTGTTTTGACAGTTGCAGGCTGCACATCTTCTGTTGAACAGAGTTATGTGTACGACAACGAAACTAAAGAACCGACATCCGGAATGATTGCTCAGAAAGATATTGAGCAGGTCATGAATACTGCCCGTAAACAACTTTCCGCGATGGGCTTCAAGCTTGATAAATATGATACGGAGCTTGGCATTTTGCGGACAAAGCCGCTTAGTGGAGCCCAATACTGGCAGTTCTGGCGTGATGACAATGTCGGGGCATCTAATGCCGCGATGTCGAATATAAACAGTATTGTCCGTATTGTAGAAATGGATTTCAATGCGTCTGATGGTGGCATCAAAGTCGGATGTGTTGCTGATGTGAAAAAGCTTTCATACATCGGCAAAGAAATCACGGGAGTTTCTGATATGAATGAAGCTTTTACCGATGTTTCCGGTGGATTTCAGGAGCTCGCTCTTGAAGAAGGCCAGGCTAAATGGCTTGATCTTGGGCGTGATGTGAGGCTTGAGAAAAAAGTGTTGCGATTGATAACTGATAACCGATAACTGAAAATTGGATTTGATATGGAAATTAAACTGCTTGCAATAACCCCTGAGGCCGACAAAGTAATCGAACAGGCCGGACGTACATGCTATATGAGCTTTGAAAAAATGAATGCCTCTTCGGCTGAGGATTTCATAAGGCGTATAGTTAGAGCCGGTCATGAGAGTGTGCTTGAACATGCTTATGCTACTTTTAGGATACGAGGCTGTTCACGTGCTATGACGCATCAATTGGTACGTCACAGGCTTATGGGTATTTCGCAGCAGTCGCAGCGTTATGTGAATGAGGACGCGTTTGATTACGTCGTCCCTGAAGCGATGCCTGCTGAACACCTTGATGATTATAAGAATGATATGCAGATAATCCAGAAGATGTATGAGAAGTGGAAAGATCGCGGCCTTAAGCGTGAGGATGCTCGTTTCGTTCTTCCGAATGCATGCTGTTCTGAGATTGTAGTATCTGCCAACTTCCGTGAATGGCGTCATGTGATAAGAATGCGTACTTCGCATAAAGCGCAGTGGGAGATTCGTGCTGCGGCAAAAGAGATACTTCGTGTCCTAAGTGAGAATTCACGTGCCGTATTCGGCGATCTTGCTGATGAGATACTTGTAGATGATTAAAAACAATAATTGAAACAAGAATATAGAAGTTAGTAGATAGTAGCAAGTAGAAAATATGGCGTAAGCCAATTCAATATTACTTCCAACTACTATCTACTCACTACTAACTTCTTGATTGTGGGTGACGCCCACACTGAATGGAGGGCTTTTATGGCGTTTGCCGGAGATAAGAAAAAGGGGCATTCTCTTTTACACCGCCCCGAAGAAAAACTTAAGGCTTTTCTTGTACCGAAGGTGCCGCAAGGCATCGAGACATACCACCTTACACTTACCACGATTCTGTGGAGCGTTTTAATACTGCTTTTCGGTTTCCTTGCCCGTTACAATATGATTTGGCTTTGCGGCTCGTCACTAATGATTTTCATGCAGTACATCACAGACTTACTTGATGGTGCAATAGGCCGCAAACGTGATACCGGTCTGATAAAATGGGGCTTTTACATGGACCATTTTCTCGATTATATTTTCCTTTGCAGTATTCTGATAAGCTATTCGTTTCTATTGCCAGATCACTATAATTTCATGCTGTTTTTCCTGCTCGCTCTCTTTGGTTCGTTTATGGTCAATTCTTTTCTGGATTTTGCCGCAACGAATGAATTTCGCATTAGCTACCTCGGAATAGGCCCGACAGAAATACGCCTGGTTTTCATAATCGTAAATACGCTGCTCGTATTTTGCGATAAAACATACATAGCACCATGCCTGCCTTACATAATGGCGGCATCAGCTTTCGGGCTATTCGTTACTGTCTATTCAACAGCAAGGAAACTCTGGAGAATAGATATGAAGATGAAAGAAGAGCAGGAGAAGGGATGAAATTGGTATGGACATATATGGACTAAATGGACTTGTATGGACAGGAGATAGGCTTTGGGAGATTTGATATCTAAGCACGGTGGATACCGCAAACTTAAAACTTTTCAGATAGCTCAACTTGTATACGATATTACTGTTCGTTTTTCAGAGCGTTACATTGATAAATTCAGCCGTACTCGAGATCAAATGGTACAGGCGGCAAGAAGTGGCGTCCAGAATATAGCTGAAGGTTCTCAGGCTTCAGGAACATCAAAGAAAACAGAGTTGTTTTTGACTAATGTTGCAAGGGCAAGTCTTGAAGAATTAAGATTAGATTATGAGGATTATTTAAGACAGCGAAAATTGAAACTTTGGGAAATTGATGACCCAAGAAGAAAAGAACTCGTTTTAATGAAGCCGAAAACTGCTGATGAAGTAGCTGTTTGGGTTAGAGATGTTTATGAGCGACAATCGTGTAAAGAAACTTATGCTGAGATTACCTGTAATACTGTTCTTCTTCTAATTGGAGTAACTTGCAGTCTTTTGAACCGACAAATTTCGGCCCAGGCAAATGATCTTGAAAAAGAAGGTGGGTTTTCAGAGCGTTTGCGTGAATTTAGGAAAAGAAAAAAGAATCGATAATGAACTGATGATGCAAGTTTATCCATAAAGTCCATTTAGTCCATACTGTCCATGAAATTAAGAGTTAACAATGAAGATATTTAAGAATGTAATACTCCCGAATTTGTTTTTGATACTTGCTTTTTTTGTGCTTGTCTTGAAGATTGGCAGTCCGTTTCATCGGTATATTGCCGCGGCACTGTTTATTGCAAGTATTATTCGTGTTGCCCTTACAGTAAAACGGCACAGGGTCTACAGTGAGTACAAGCCAAAGCTTAAGGATAAGCTAAGGCCATACAGGTATCATATTCTTGCGTTTATTGTAATTCTCATTGTAATGTATGTATGCAACGTACTCATTCCCGTGCAGGACAGCTTTTTGACGGAGATGACTCCTGAGCAGCTTTCCGAAGAATATGCTGCCGATTATAATACTCTTGTAACCCTGCAAGGCCAGTGTGATGATTTCTTTGACAATTTGCAGACGGGCAACTGGGCGGCAATAAACAGAGCCTTGCGTCCTGATGAGGTCACTGACATCCGAGACCAGCGAAGAGTATTCGGCGATATGTTTCTCGAATACAGCTTTTTTAAGGAAAAATACAAGGGCTACTATCTCATTGACTATCTCTCAAAACCGGCTCTGCACAGCGATGCCTTCTTTCTCGTATTCTGGGCGTATGCAGGTCAATATGAGGCTTCGCTCAAAGTTGTGCGGATGGTTGGCGGCAATGAGGTTGTTGCAGCAGTACTAAACGAAGGCGATGAAGCTGCAGGATTCCCCAAAGACGGCTATTTCTATATAAAACAGCGTTTGACTAATCCCGATGTGCTGCTTAGGCTCAATGCTGGTAAGGCGTATCTGAAACTTGTCAAAAAGAACATAAGCTTTCCCGCCGCGGCAGTGGCAGAGCTTGAGCAGAGACTTGCAAGGATAAGCGATCTTCTTGGCCGTGATATGGATATTTTCATCAAGAATCCGATAGATATGCTTGAAAAGAAGACGTTTGAAAACTGGCTGCCGGCTCAGAAGAATATCGCAATAATGATGGGACGGGTTCATCCTTCGAGCAGACCATACTATATAACTGGTGATATTATCAAGAACTATGCCGACAGGTTTGAACCGGGCGATGTGATAATAACCCGCCGTAAATGGCATCTGAGCAATGTAGGCATTCCGGGATTCTGGACGCACTCGGTAATATATGCCGGTACCCGGCAGCAGATAAACGAATTCTTCGCGACTGAAACGGATGAATTGCCGCCATTTGAACAAATAAAACAGCTCAATCCCGATATAGCAATCAAAAGCGTTGACGATCACGGCAGTCAATTGTGTTGTATTGAGGCGATAGAGCAGGGTGTTCTCCAGCATTCGCTTGAAGATGCCTGCCATGCCGATTATATTGCGGTTTTGAGGCCAAAGACGACACCCGAAAAGAAATTTATGGCAGTAAAAAGGGCGTTTTCGTTTCTTGGAAGGCCGTACGATTACAACTTTGATTTCGCTACTGAAAGCTCGCTTGTATGCTCAGAGGTTGTATATAAGGCGTACAATTTCCTTGAATTTCCTATTGAACCGCAAAAGCAAAACGGCCGTTTTCTTCTTTCACCCAATGAAATCGCAAGAAAATACGACTTACTCGCAGATGATGAGGATTTTCCCGTAGAGTTTGTGCTTTTCCTTGATATAAAGGATGGGCAGGTTATAGAAGCAGATGTTCAGGCCTTCAGGGATTCTTACAAACGCCCCAAATGGGATATTATGCTTGAATAGTAAATAGAATCTTGATTAATTTTCACAAATTTTAAAATGTATCAGAACACCACATACCCCTATGGGGTATATGTTAATGAGAGTGATACAGCTTGAAAGGTAAGAAAATGAATCCTGATCACACAGAAAATATAGTTGCACTAAAACGGATTGAAGGGCAAATACGTGGCCTGCAGCGTATGATTGAAGAATCCAAATATTGTATAGACATTCTTACCCAGATACAGGCCGTCAAAGGTGCACTTGGGAGTATCGAGAAGAAGATACTTGCGAAGCATTTCCATCATTGTGTTTCAGATGCGATGAATGGAACCTCTGAAGAGGAGAAAGAAACGAAGATTCAGGAAATTCTCAAGCTTATCGATAAAACGAGAAGATAATATTTTATATGGGAGAACTAAAATGAAGAACGTAAAACTATTCACAGTTTTGGGCTTGTTGGCAGTATTGTTAGCAGCTATCACCATTCCGGCGGCCTGCGCTGCTTCCAAAGCTTCGGATAAGGCAGAAAAGACTCTAACTCTTGAGGATATCAACGCAAAAGAACTGCCGGCACTTTCCGCAGCTATTGATAAGGCGATGAAGGCTGTTGAATCCGGCGACAAGGAAACTGCACTTGAGCAACTTCAGAAGGCTAGCAAACTTACCACCGTCATAACTGAAGTTGTAAAGAAAGAGGCTACTCCTCAATTTGCTAATGTACGGTGTCCGATAATGGGCTCACCTATAAATCCTGAGCATGTTGCCGATAATCTTGTGCGCGAGTTTAAAGGTGAAAAGGTTGCATTCTGTTGTGGTGGATGTCCGGCAAGATGGGACAAAATGACTGATGCAGAGAAACAGGAAGCTCTCGATAAAGTACGTGAGTAAGGTTCTTTGCTATAGTTTCAAATAATGTTTTAGACAGGCAGTGTTAACAGAGCGTGTGAGTATTGACTCTCTCCTTAATTCTGCTTGTCTGAATCCTTTTGTCCTAATTATTCTACATTGGAGATGTTGAATAATTAATCTTTGTATATTCCTATCTTTTTGTTAGAATGAATATGTTGCGTTGTGAATATTGAGAAGAGGTTTTATACGAGGGAATACGAGAATGGTTGAGAGTATGAAGTTTAAACAAATGACAGTGTTCAGTGTATTGCTGTTCAGTCTATTTTCTTTTCATTCAATGGCAGGCACAGAAGTTTTTCCAGGTAATGAGGCAATTGAATTACCGAACCAGCCGACGCTTGCTGACTATGTTGCCTATGCCGTTGCTAAAAGTCCATCTTTGAAGGTTGCCTACAATGAATGGATGGCGCAGACTGAAACCGTAGAGCAGGCTGGTTATCTACCTGACCCTATGATTGAATACAAATATTTCATTGAGGAGGTAGAGACGCGTGTAGGTCCGCAAAAGCAAAGTATAGGAGTCTCTCAGGCTTTTCCATGGTTTGGTGAGCTTGAAATTAAGAGTAATATTGCTTCTAAAATATCGCAGGCTTACGCTCAAAAATATGAAGCTTTCAGATTTGAACTTGAGCATCAGGTAAGCAGTGCGTATTTTGAGTACTTTTATATTCAGAAAGCTCTTGAGATTACCGAAGCTAATACTAAGCTGCTCAAATATATAGAGAATGTTGCCCTCAACCTTTACAGAGTTGGTAGCAAGAGCAGGGCAAATCTTATCCAGTCTCAGGTTGAAACACTTAAACTTGATGATATGCTCAGTGAACTTCAAGAAAAGAATGATCTGGTCAAAGCGAAGTTTAATACATTGCTTGACAGGGATATTCAGCAGGATATTTTTATAGAGAAGTCGCCTGCGTTTTACAATATAGATATATCTGAAGACCAGATAATAGCTATCGCCCAGAGTAGTAATCCGCAGATAGCTTCACTTGCCAGCAACATATCAGGCAAACGTGAAGGAATAGAGTTAGCGAAAAGATCTTATTACCCTGATTTCAAACTTGGGTTGAGTTATATTGATACCGGTGATTCTATATACTCCGATCCCTCTGACAACGGTAAAGATCCGGTAATCGCTTCAATCTCTCTGACAATACCTCTTTGGCAGGATAAGTACGCTTCGGGAGTAAGGGAGGCCAAGAAAAGATATTACGCTGCAGTAAACATGCACAATGATTCGGTTAATAGGCTTGAATATGATATTAAAGAAGCGTTGTTTGATTACCGGAATTCAACGAGAAAAATTGAACTTTACGGCCAGTCGCTTCTTCCTCAGGCATTTCAATCAGTCAAAGTACTTGAACAGGGCTTCAGAGCTGGTGAACGTGATTTTACTGAATTTGCAAATTCGCAGAGGCTGATGCTGGAATTCCTGCTTTCATATTACAGGTCTGTAGCGGATAAAGCTATAGCCGTTTCAAAAATCAAGATGCTTACAGGAGGCAAGCTTCCAATGAGTGAGTACGAACTGCCGCAGATAACAGGAATTGATGAATTTGAAAGTTCTTTCAACAGTGCAGAGAAAGGAACTGAAGATGAAAAATAGAGTTAAGATGACTTTGATAATTCTTTCGGTGGCAGTAGTGTCTATTTTGATTGGCTACCGTTTCGGCTCGTCTGCAGAATCATTACAATCAGATTCACATAAGGACCATTCCGCTTCTGAGCATTCCCAGCAAATCTGGACCTGCTCCATGCATCCCCAGATTCAACTGCCTGAGCCGGGAAAATGCCCTATATGTGGTATGGATCTTATAGTTGCCAAAAGTTCGCCGAATGTTTCTGGAGTGAAAACACCTACTCTTACGCTTGGCGAGAATGCGATTGCCTTGATGGAGGTGGAGACAGTGCCGGTTGTAAGGCAGTTTGTTACCGCTGAAATAAGGATGAGTGGTAAGATAGATTATGATGAGACGCGTGTCTCTTATATAACAGCGTGGATTGACGGCAGGCTTGACAGGCTTTTTGTTGATTATACAGGAGTGCCGGTGTCCAGGGGTGATCATATGGTTTATATGTACAGTCCCGCCCTTTTAAGTGCTCAGGAAGAGTATTTGCAGTTGCTCTCAGCGGTAGAAGCCGGTTCAAACGGTGCTTTCCAACGCATAAATAAAGAGTCGTTAAAAGCAGCACGTGATAAGCTGCTTTTGCTCGGGCTCAAAGAAGAACAAATAGATGAAATTGAGGCTGAGGGGAAAGTCAGTGATCATGTTACGATATATTCTCCTTCTTCCGGAATAGTTATAGATAAGAATGCTGTAGAGGGGATGTATGTAAAAACAGGTACTCGCATCTATACGGTTGCTGATATGACAAAAGTCTGGGCAAAGCTTGATGCTTATGAATCAGACATGGAGTGGCTCAGGTACGGTCAGAAAGTAAAGTTTACAACAGTCTCATATCCGGGGCAGGAATTTGAAGGTGTCGTAAGCTTTATTGATCCGATACTTGATGAGCGGACGAGAACCGTTAAGCTCAGGCTTGATGTTGATAATTCGGACGGCAGACTCAAGCCCGGCATGTTCATCAAGGCGGTTGTTGAATCGAATATTGCGGCAGGCGGAAGAGTGATGGATATGAATATGGCCGGCAAATGGATATGTCCGATGCATCCCGGCGTTGTAAAGGAATCTTTAGGAGATTGTGATATTTGCGGTATGCCGCTTGTTACTACCGAATCGCTTGGATATGTAAGCGAGGAGACTGGCTCTGTGGATAAACCACTGGTGATACCGGTTTCCGCGGCTCTGGTGACGGGTAAGCGTGCGATTGTGTATATCAAAGTTCTTGAAGATGATGCAGGCGAGAGTGTCTTTGAAGGCAGAGAGGTTGAGCTTGGGCCAAGAGCAGGCGATTATTACATAGTACGCAGCGGACTCTCTGAGGGTGAGCTTGTAGTTACGAAGGGTAATTTCAAGATAGACAGCAGCTTGCAGATCAAAGCTGCCGGAGGAATGATGAGTCCACATGGCGGTGCGGATGATGTTTCGTCAGACATGAAACACATGCATCATGACCAGATGAGCGAAAATGAGATCAAGCCGATAGAAATGCCTTCTGTGATGAAAGCAAAGGTTGACGGTCATTTCAGGATGAGGTTTAAAAAGTTGAATGATGATTATTTTAAGCTTCAAAAGGCTCTGACTCTTGATGACCTTGAAAGTTCGATAAAAGCTGTTGAATTGGCTCTTGCCGATCTGGAGAAGATAAATGCCAGCCTACTTGCCGAAGAATATAGAAGCCATTGGGGAGAACTTTCTATTCCTTTGAAGAAAACTTTGGGCTTGGCAGCTGATGCAAAAAATATTAAAGAACTTCGTGAAGAATTTTATAAGATTTCGCAGCAGTTTACTGCCTTGGTTCGATATTTTGGCCCGCCTGTAAAAGAACCCATATACAGGATGCATTGTCCTATGGCTTTCGATAACAAAGGCGCCGACTGGCTGCAAAAGGATAAACAGGTATTAAATCCCTACTTTGGTGACAAAATGCTAAGGTGCGGATCAATGGAGGAGCAGATCGAAGCTAAAGATATTTGGCAAGAGGAAGATAAATGAGTTTTGAGAAAGAATCATTTTCCGGTCAGATAAAAGAGCAGAGCTCTCTTGTTGGCCGTGTTATACTGTTTTGCCTTACAAACAAACTGGTAATAGCTATGCTTGTGATATTCTTTATCGGTTGGGGTGTAATTGTTGCTCCTTTCGATTGGGATATAAGCGGCATAGAACGGCGACCTGTTGCAGTTGATGCGATACCGGATATCGGAGAAAATCAGCAGATAGTGTTTACGGAATGGCCGGGACGTTCGCCGCAGGATATTGAGGATCAGATATCATATCCGCTAACAGTGAGTCTGCTTGGTGTGCCCGGTGTCAAGACTGTGCGAAGCTATTCTTCTTTTGGTTTCTCTTCAGTATATATAATTTTTGAAGAAGGCATCGACTTCTATTGGTCGCGGTCAAGAGTTCTTGAGAAGCTCAGCAGTTTGCCGTCTGGCACTTTGCCCGATGGTGTCAGGCCGTCGATGGGGCCGGATGCTACCGCTCTCGGTCAGATATTCTGGTATACACTTGAGGGGCGAGATAGTCAGGGAAATCCGGCCGGAGGCTGGAATCTTGAGGAGCTTAGGACAATACAGGACTGGCAGGTAAGGTATGCTTTAAACTCTGTGTCGGGAGTCAGTGAGGTTGCCTCTGTTGGAGGATTTGTTCGCGAATATCAGGTTGATGTTGATCCTGATGCAATGCGTGCTTACGGTGTGAGTCTTTCGGAGGTATACAATGCCGTTAAGAATTCTAATATTGATGTTGGTGCAAAGAATCTTGAGCTTAATAATGTTGAGTATATTATTCGTGGTGTTGGCTTTATAAAGAATACTTCTGATATCGAAGATACGGTAGTGAAAGTAGTAGACAATATTCCTGTTCTTGTTAAAAATATAGCGATTGTCAGCACCGGGCCTGCTCTAAGACGCGGCGGGCTTGATAAGGGCGGTGCTGAAGCGGTGGGTGGTGTAGTAGTCGCTCGTTACGGTGATAATCCGCTGAGGGTTATAAAGAATGTTCAGGCGAAAATAGACGAGATATCGCATTCATTGCCTTCAAAGGTTCATATAGATTTTACGCAAGTCAGTGATAAGTCTGTCAGGGAATTTGCAGAGTCTAACGGTTTTAATGCATACAAGGATGGAAGCCTTGATAATGAGCAATGGCTTCAATATATTCGTTCTCTCCCAGAAGACAAACGTCCTCAATGGGCTTCCATAAGTAAGGTTACTTTAGTTCCATTTTATGACAGGTCTGAGCTGATATATGAAACTCTCGGTACTCTGAATTCTGCCTTGAGTGAAGAAATCTTAATTACTATCATTGTTGTGCTCTTGATGGTAATGCATCTGAGAAGTTCTCTGCTGATAAGCGGGCTTCTGCCGCTTGCTGTATTGATGTGTTTTATAGCTATGAAAATATTTGGGGTAGATGCCAACATAGTGGCTCTATCAGGTATTGCGATTGCCATCGGAACAATGGTTGATATGGGGATTGTGATATGTGAAAATATTCTGAGGCAGCTTGGTAAGGCAAGCCCTCAGGAAAGTAAGTTGAATATAGTGCATCGCGCATCAAGTGAGGTTGGCAGTGCGGTGCTTACGGCAGTTGCAACGACTGTTGTCAGTTTCCTTCCGGTATTTGCCATGACTGGCTCTGAGGGGAAATTGTTCAAACCTCTGGCTTTTACAAAGACGTTTGCTCTTATAGCCTCTGTGATAGTTGCCTTGATGGTAATACCTCCGGCGGCGCATATCCTGTTTTGCCACAAACGTCCGCAGCTTAAAAAAGTATCGAGGATGATGTTTTACGCGATTGTATTTTTAATCTCAATAGCCATTGCGTTATCATTTAACCTGATCTTTGGCGTGATATTGCTTTTGCTTGGACTTTATTATTGCTCAAGTAACTCTGTTACGGGAAAACTCTCAAGCATTCTCAACTGGGTTGTGAATATTGTTGCAGTCATCTTTGTAGGAGTATTGCTTTCTTCGCATTGGGAGCCTATAGGCCCTCAGAAAGGGTTGTTTCTAAACTTTATTTTTGTGGCTATAGTGGTCGGAGCCGTCTTGTTTGCTTTCTGGCTGTTCAGGGTTTTCTATCCGCGAATACTGTCTCTTTGCCTACGACATAAGGTTTGTTTTCTGTCATTACCGGTTCTTTTTCTTATTTTAGGAGGGTGCATATGGCTTGGTTTTGATAAGGTCTTTGCTCCTGTCGGAGAAATAGGTGGTATGAAACAAACTGATTTCTGGGCTTCGGCGGATAATGTTTTTCCTGGGCTGGGTAAGGAATTCATGCCGTCTCTTGATGAGGGATCATTTCTTTACATGCCTACTACAATGGCTCACGCGTCAATTGGTGAGGCAATGGATGTTCTCAGTAAACAGGACATGGCCTTGCAGGATATACCAGAGGTTGATTCAGTTGTTGGTAAGATAGGGCGTGCACAGACACCGCTTGACCCTGCTCCAATTTCGATGGTTGAGACGGTGATAAACTACAAGCCGGAGTATATTACGGACAAGAACGGTAGGCGTGTCAAATTCAGATATGACAGAAAAAAGTATGAATTTGTTCGCGATGATTTTGGTGAGTTGATTGTTGATGACGCCGGCCAGCCTTATCGGCAATGGCGAGATGAGATCAAGAATCCAGATGATATATGGGAGAAAATAGTTGAAGCGGCAACTATCGAGGGTACTACTTCTGCGCCAAAACTTCAGCCGATAGCAGCAAGGATAGTGATGCTTCAAAGCGGCATGCGTGCTCCGATGGGAGTGAAGGTTAAAGGGCCTTCGCTTGAAACAATAGAAGATGCTTCGCTTCAGATAGAATCACTCTTAAAGCAGGTAGAAACGGTTCGTCCTCAGACAGTTATTGCCGACAGGATAGTCGGTAAGCCATATCTTGAGATTGTACCTGACAGAAAAGCATTGGCCCGCTATGGTGTAAGCATTCGTTCTTTTCAGGATGTTGTAGAGATTGCCATAGGAGGCAGTACGGCTACTTCGACAGTTGAAGGGCGAGAGAGATTTGCGGTCAGGGTTCGGTATCAAAGAGAGCTGCGAGACAGTATTGAGGCGTTGCCAAAGATACTGGTGACTTCCAATGATGGTGTGCATATCCCATTGGGACAGCTTGCGGAAATACGTTATGTACGCGGCCCGCAGGTCATAAAGAGTGAGGATACGTTTCTAACCGGTTATGTCTTGTTTGACATGATTGAAGGTGGTGCAGAGGTAGATGTTGTAGAAAACTGCAAGGCCTATCTTGAAACGGCTATTGAAGAAGGCAGACTTCTCTTGCCTGCCGGCGTGAGCTATTCATTTGCCGGAAACTATCAAAATCAGATACGTTCTCAAAAGACACTTGCAATAGTCTTGCCCCTGTCGCTATTTGTTATCTTCCTGATATTATACATGCAGTTCCGATCTGTTAGTACTACGCTTCTTGTTTTCAGCGGCATATTGGTCGCGTGGAGCGGAGGTTTTCTGCTTGTGTGGTTATACGGGCAGGGTTGGTTCATGAACTTTGAATTATTCGGAACGAATATTCGTGACTTCCTTCAAATCAAACCTATAAATCTGAGTGTTGCCGTTTGGGTTGGTTTCTTAGCTCTTTTCGGAATTGCTTCCGATGATGGAGTTGTAATGGCAACTTATCTTACGCAGTCATTTCGTGATAAAAAACAAACTTCTCTTTCCAAAATAAGGGAGCTGACTATTTCTGCAGGACAACGGCGCGTCAGGGCATGCCTGATGACTACGGCTACAACGCTGCTTGCTCTTCTGCCTGTATTGACATCTCAGGGCAGAGGAAGCGATGTTATGGTGCCAATGGCAATACCGGTCTTTGGCGGTATGGCTATTGAGTTCTTGACTATGCTTATAGTACCCGTATTATACTGTGCTATAGAGGAGCTGAAATTCAAGATGCTTACAAAATAAAAACAGGCGGGGCATTATATGTAAGACCCCGCCTGTTTCTTTTATACTGTGTTATGAGTAATCAAAGGTCAAAGCCGAAATATTTATTTGCGTTGTTATAGCAGATATCCTGAACCATCCGGCCTACAAGCTGGAAGTCTTGTGGGATAAGTCCTTTTTCCATGTCGTTTCCGAGTATATTGCAGAGTATGCGTCTGAAATACTCGTGTCTGGTGTACGAGAGGAATGAACGGCTGTCGGTCAACATACCGACGAATCGACTCAGGAGGCCCAGTTGTGAGAGAGCTTCTATCTGTTTTTCCATGCCGTCTTTCTGGTCAAGGAACCACCATCCGCTGCCGAATTGCATCTTGCCCGCTGTCTCACCATCCTGGAAATTCCCAAGCATCGTTGCTATTATCTCGTTATGGCTTGGGTTTATGTTGTATATGATCGTTTTTGTAAGTTTTCCTGCCTGGTCAAGTCTGTTGAAGAGTTTTGACATTGCGCTTGCTGCGTTAAAATCTCCGATAGAATCAAAGCCCGTATCAGGACCTAACTTTTTCAACATTCTTGAGTTGTTGTTTCTCATTACGCCGTAGTGTATCTGCTGTGTCCAGCCTTTTCGGTGGTTCATGCGGCAGAATTCAAAAAGCATTGCTGATTTGAATTTGAGTTTTTCTTCATGGTCAAGATTGCTTCCGCCGCGGATTTTGTTAAATATGGCAACTATATCTGAGTCAGTGTAGTCTTCGGCGTAAACAGTTTCAATGCCGTGATCGCTTAGACGGCAGCCGCAATCATGGAAAAAATCCTGACGTCTTTCTAAGGCATCGATAAAATTCCTGTATGTGGCAATGTCAATGTTTACACGGTAGCCGAGTTTGTCAACCCATTCATTGAACATTGACTGATGGTCAACGGTCATGGCTTTATCAGGCCGCCATGTCGGCAGCATTTTGACATCAAAGCTGCTGTCTTTGGCTACTGCAATATGGTCTTCAAGGTCGTCAGTTGGGTCGTCGGTAGTGCAGACAAGCTTTACATTGCTTTGTTTCATCAGTTTTCTTGCACTGATTTGGCCGCTTTTGAACATTTGGCCGGTTTCGGTCCAGATTTTATCTGATGTTTTTGGCGAGAGCAACTCGTCTATTCCGAAATATCTTTTGAGTTCAAGATGGCTCCAGTGATACATTGGGTTTCTCAGAAGGTAGGGCATTGTCTCTGCGAATTTTTCGAATTTATCTCGATCGCTTGCTTTGCCGGTACAGTATTCTTCGTTTATGCCGTTGCTTCTCATTGCACGCCATTTATAGTGGTCACCGTAAAGCCAGACCTGGGTTATGTTGTCCCAGCTCTTATCGGAGGCTACTTCTGATGGGTTGAGGTGGCAATGATAATCGATTATCGGCATCTCTTTGGCGTATTCGTGATAAAGAGTTTGGGCCGATTTGGTTTCGAGGCAAAACTCGTCGTTTATGAAATTTTTGTTTTCCATTTTGCAAACCTTATGACAGATAAAGTGTTTATGTTTATTTTATAATACCACAATATTAATATATCACAAGCCGAAAAAAATGCAAATCTTTTGCCTGTATTTTTTTACCACGAATCACACGGAAGGCACGAAATTAATTGAAAATGCTTGGGGGCGGCGATTAGTGATTAGCTGCGGGGAAGGTGTTAAAGGTTAGAAAAGTTGGAAAGGTTGGGAAAAGTTGGGAGGTAGTGGTGGTTAAGGGATGAAATTCAAAGAAATTTATTGTAAATAGATTTTCTGAGGATAGAATGTTTATTCAGTAACCAGTTAACAATGATCAGTTATAGTTATCAGTTATCAATTAACAGTTATCTGCAAGTGCCGGCTGTAGGTAGTGTTTTGTGTGTAAGTGGTTGTTAATAATGGTGTTAAAGAGTAAGGAAAAGAAACCTGGACCCTTTAATTGGTCTTGCGATTTCAAAGGCAAGTATATATTAATGAAAGGACTAACCGATGGCAAAATACAAATGTATCAAATGTGGTAGTGGAATGTCTTGTTCGTCACATCCAATGATTGGTAACTGTAGCAAAGGTAATGGGCACAACTGGGTTTTGGAAGATGGAGTTGCAAAAAGTTACAAATGTATAAAATGTGGTAGTGGAGTGCACTCAAATAGCCATCCTTTAGTGAGCGGCTGTAGCAAAGGCGGTGAGCATGACTGGAAATACTAGGAAGAGTTAAAGGGGGCAGGTCCAATACTGTTCGGCACCCCATTTGCTAAATCTTATTTACAATGGTTAATTATATCGTGGTTGCATTGTATTTCAATCTGTAAAGTGTTGGAAGTTGGATATCGAATGCTTGTTCTGATATTTTCGCGCATGCTCAAGGGC